>CAVSFU010000018.1:0-113124 GCA_963727365.1 Paraconexibacteraceae bacterium
GGAGACCGCGCTGCAGCGTCACGACGATCGCATCAAGGCGGTCGTCGACGTGGTCGCCGAGCTGGCTGCCGTGGACGACGTGCGCAAGCAGCTCGCCGGCCTCATCTCCGGGCTGGACATCCGCTACGACCTCGGCGAGGGAGATCCGCTGCTGGGCCGCCGCATGCCCGATCTGGACCTCGTGACCGCTGACGGCCCGCGCCGCGTCTTCGAGCTGCTGCACCGCGCCGAGCCTGTGCTGCTCAACTTCGGCGAGCCCAGGCAGCCTCGACGAGGGCGGGGTGCGCCTGGTCGAGGCACGCTACGAAGGGGAGTGGGAGCTGCCGGTCCTCGGGACGGTCGCAGCTCCCACTGCAGTGCGGATCCGCCCAGACGGCTATGTCGCCTGGGTCGGCGAACCCTCCGGCGTCACAGCCAGTCGCGAAACACGCGCGTGAGTGTCGGCACCACGAGCCAGGTCATTGCGACGACCATCAGCACGCTGAGCAGCAGCGTCCGCAGCACGAGCGGCCACGTCGCCGTTGTTGGCCCGAGGAGGGCGAGGATTGCCGTGATCACGGAGTAGGCGCCGATCCAGGTGACGAGTGCGAGCTTGTAGCGGGGCGGGGTGCGCATGGGATCTCTCCTTCCCTTTGAGTTAATGCGCAACTAACCCTAGCGCTCACGATTATTTGCGCAAGCAACTCTGTTGCTAGGCTGACGCCATGCACCGCCACCTCGAGCTGATGCGTGAGATGACCAGCGACGAGCGCACCGCCTGGCTCGGTCTGCTCGAGGTCCACAACCGCGTCGTCAAGGAGCTCGACCAGGACCTCGAGCGCGAGCATCGCCTCTCGCTGAGCACGTTCTCGGTCCTCGCCACGCTGATCCGCGATCCCGGCGGGGAGCTGCGGATGTCCGAGCTCGCCGATCGCGTGCTGATCTCGCGCCCTGGGATGACACGCTTGATCGAGCGCCTCGAACGCGACGGCCTCGTCGCGCGCCGGCGTTGCGAGTCGGACTCTCGCCAGATCTACGCGGCGATCACCGACCACGGCCGCGAGCGCCTCGCCGCCGCCGACGAGACGCACTTCGCGGGCGTGCAATCGCGCTTCCTGGACAAGCTCAGCGCCACTCAGACGCGCGCGCTCGCGAGCGCCTGGCTGAAGATCCTCGACGTACGGCCGTCCTACGTTGACCTCGACGACCCCGCACGCGAGGCCGCCGCGGCCGACGCTCCTACAGCAACGTGACGCTGACGTCGTCGACCTGCGCCCAGGTGTCCCCGTTGGCCCAGAGGCCAGCGAACATCACGAGCGTCGTGTTCGATCCCGTGCTGACGGTTGCCGACACCTGGGTGTAGCTGTCCAGGCGGGTGAACTTCGTCTCGCCGACGACCTGCCCGCCGGTGGTCCGCAACCCCACATAGCCGTCAGCGTTGTTTGCCGACGTGCGGATCCACGCGGACACGCGGTAGGTGCGGCCCGCCTGCACGCCGATCGTCTGCGTCAGCGCGTTGAAGCCGGTGTTATGGCGCACCCAGCCGTTGCCCGTTCCGGTCCGCGCCAGGCCGGCGCCCTGGTCTGCACCGCACTGGCCCTGGCAGACCCATGGCGCGAGGCCGGGCGACTCGAAGCCGCCGTTGCTGAAGGCCGGCGGAGGCGGCGGGGGACTGCCGAACGCCGCCATGATCTTCGGCAGCGCGTCGTTCAGCGCGAAGTTCCAGCAGCCGAAGTTGTGGCCGCCGTCGCAGCCGCCGCCGGGTCGCCCGTACATCCAGTAGAAGTGCGGCACGCCCGCGGCGTTGAGCGCACCGGAGAAGCGGTCGGCCGACGCGCGCATCGTGCCCTCGAGCACGTCCTGGTCGTTGCTGCCGCCGCCCGCGTACAGCGCGACTCCGACGCCGTGCAGGCGCGGCGCGCGGTTGAGCGGGTTGAGCGCGTTCCACGTGCCGTCGAACGGCCAGAACGGGTTGCCGAACGGCCCGTACGGGTTGAAGCCGTTCTGCCCGGCCTGCTCGGTGACGACTGCGCGCGTGCCCGAGTCACCGAGGTCGACGGCGCCCGAGAAGCTCGCGACGTAGGTGAACATGTCGGGCCGGTCCTGCGCGTAGCGCACGGCGCCGAAGCCGCCCATCGAGAGGCCGGCGATCGCGCGCCCGCTCTTGCTCGCGACCGTGCGCAGGTTCGCGTCGATCCATGGCACGAGCTGCGTGAGGTGGAAGTCCGCCCACTTCTGCGCGGAGCCGTCGGCCCAGTTGGTGTACCAGCCGACCTTGCCGCCGTCGGGCATGACGGTGATCAGGGCACGCCCGCTGGTCTGCGCCTCGACGATGCCGCCGCCGGTGGTCCACTGCGCCGAGTTGCCGCCGGCGCCGCCGTGCAGCAGGTAGAGGACGGGGAAGCGCGTGGAACCGTTGCTGAAGTAGTTGCTCGGCAGCGTGATGCGCACGCGGTGCGGGCCGTTGACGGCGTTCGCGGCGACCTTCGCGGTCGCAACGTCGACCTCCAGCGTGCGCGGCGTGATCCAGCGCCAGCCGGACACGGTGATGCCGCTGCCCGACGCCATGTTGGGCGCGTCCGCGGCCGCCCCTGCCGGAATCGCAAGCGATGCGAGCAGCACGGACAGCAGCAATGCGAGTCGAGTCCTGGCCATCTCTCCTCCAAAAGTGATGTAACGCGACCGGTACATGAAGTAACGTACCATGTCCGTACATGACTGTGCAGGATCGTCTTCCGAAAGGCCCGCACGGCCTCTCCCGCAAGCAGGTGCAGGCGTCGCAGCGCCAGCGGATCCTCGACGCCGTCCTCGACGCGGTCGGCGAGCGCGGCTATGCCGCGACGACGGTGGCCGACATCACGACGGTCGCGGGGGTCTCTCGGACGACGTTCTACGAGCAGTTCCGCAGCAAGCAGGCGGCCTTCCTCACCGCCTACGACGCGTTCGGCCAGCACTTCCTCGCCGACCTCGCGGCCGTGCCGACGGCAGCGACGCCGGCCGACGTCATCGCCGTAGCAGCCGAGCGGCTGGTCGGCCTCGGCCGCGACCGGCCGCTCGCGTGCCGCGCCTTCCTCGTCGAGATCTACGCCGTCGGCAAGGACGGCCTCAAGCACCGCGACCGTGCGATGAAGCGTGCCGCGGAGCGCTTCGACCTCGTCGCGGCCTGGATGCGCAGCGTCGATCCGGACCTGCCCTCACCGCCGCCGTTCGTCGGGCGCGCGGTGGTCGCGGCGTCATGGGAGCTCACTGCCCAGGCCGTGCGCACCACGGGCGACACGACCGCCGAGTCGGCGGAGGCGCTGGCGTACGTCTGGCTGCTGGGTCTTACCGGCCGGCCGCAGCCGCGATGAGCGATCCAGAAAAGTCGACGGGAATCCTGCATTCGACAATTCGGCGGCTCGACTAGTAGACAATAAACCGGTAAAACTCCGGGACTATGACCGCCGCGTCGGACGGCATGATGTGGGTACCGGAGGTCACGCTGGCCGGGATCGTCGGCGTCCCGCGCTCGACGTACTTGTCGTGGGACAAGGAGGGTCTTGTGCGCCGTCCGGCCTCGGGCGCCTGCACGGAGATCCACGTCGTCGAGGGCATCATCTGCCGGCACGCGCGCGCGCAGCTCTCTGTCAACGCAACGCGCACTGGCATGCACCGGCTGCGCGAGCCGGAGGCTCTGGAGCGGATCGTCGATCTCGTGCGCGATCCCGAGACGCTTGCCGTCGTCGACCTCGTCGTCAACAAGGACAGAAGCGCGATGCAGCTGTGCCTCTCAGCGCGCGAGCTCGCACGTGCGGTTCGTGATCCACACGGGCCGCGCGAGAGCGTCGTCGTGCCGTTGGGTCCGCCGCTTGCGGCGGCGATGGAGGTGTTCCGCAACGAGGCCAATCGCGGTGTGGCGCCGACGGCGCGCAGGCGTGGCCGGCCAGCGAAGGGCGCCGCAGCGCCCGTCATTCGTCTGAAGGGCGGGTAGGTCGTGCGACGCGGGCCCTGGTACGTGCTCGCGACCGTTGCGTGCGGGGGTGTCATCGCCGCAGGCCTGGACCGCTCCGGCGTGATGGAGACGCCGGACCGAGCGCGCCCGCTCGCGCTGATCTTCCTCGGTGTGGCGGTTGCGCTCGCGGGTTCGACGGCACTCCACCGCCTCCTCGGTTACACAGCACAAGCGCAAACCAAGCGCCAACGACGCGATGCTGTGGCCCTCGCGCGCGCCGTGACGTACGAAGCTTGCCTGGCCGTGTACTTCGTCGCGGCGTTCCTCGCCATGCGCGAGTGGCCGGCCGAGGCGTGGGAATGCGCGCTCGCCGCGCTGGGCTACGCAGCGATGCTCGTGATCTACGGCCGGGTACACCATCTCGCCGAGCGGCTCGAGCTCGTGAGCATCACTGGAGCGTTGCTCACCTCGCCGGCTGCCGACGACCTGCGCACGGCACTCGATGCGTGGCGCGGACGCAACGACGCGCCGTCGTCGCCGCCGGGAGTCGACGTTGCCGCGCAGCGACTCGGCTCCCTCCCGGAGGTCGGCAAGACGAGTGCCGCGATGGGCTTTGTCGCGACGCTCCTCGCGACCGTCGTGGTCGCCAACGCCGGGGCGGCGATCGACTCGGCCGGCTCGCTCGCTGGTGGCATCGTCGCAGCGAAGGACGGTGGGCCGCCGCCGTCGCGGCAGTCGCCTCCCGGCCGCCAATCGACCCCTGTCGCGCCGTTGACCCAGCCCGCAGCGATGCCGCCCGTAGGCAAGCCGACGGAGATCTCGTACGCCACGCGCTGTGGCCGAGGCAGCAGGCCGGGACGCGGCGCCCCCGCGTCGATTGCCGGGCGCCTGTACGACCTCTGGCTCGGGCCAGCCGGTGTCGGCGGACGCGTTGGCGGCTGCGCCGAGCGCGCCCGCCAGGTCAGGTCTGGAGCCGGCGCCTGGTACGTCGTCGGGCGACGGGACGGCGTTCTCCAGAGCGTCGGCGTCGCCGGCGCAGATGGCAGTAGCGCCCTCCTCCTCGGCGACGCAGCTCGCGTTGCTCTGACGCGAGCGCTCGACGGCACTCTCGAACGCGCATCCGCGCGCGCTCGCGTCAAGGGCGGAGACCTCCAAATCGTCGACACCACGACCGGGTCGTTCGTCCTCGTCCGCGCGGAGATCGGAAGCGGGACGCGCGCGCGGTACACGCTGGTGCCGCCGGGTCTCGTCGGTGTCTGGTTGGCCGCGGTGCGCAACGCGGGATGGGTCTGGCCCGTCTCCGAATCGTCTGACGCAGGAGTCTTCCGCTTCCGAACGGATGCCGGAACGGCCGTTGGCGCTGCGCGGTGCGCGGACGCGATTCAGTGCGCGGCACGGATCCACGGTGTGACGACGAGGACGAGCACCGGCACTCACGCGACGCTTCTGGAGCTGACGCAACCGAACTGAGGGAAGACGCCGTACCGGTCACCGCAGAAACACACCCCCGACAGGTGTGTCATGACGTGTGGCAGTGTCTGCGCAGTACGCAAAACGCAGCAAGGGGACCACATGGCTGGGAATGGCTACAAGATCGTCTCGTTCGTGGGCGGCGGAATTCGCGGCCTCATGTCCGCGACGATCCTCAACCGGCTCTGGGAGCACCGCCCGAGCATCCTCACCGACACCGACCTGTTCGCGGGCACATCGACCGGCTCGGTCATCGTCGGCGACCTGCTCGCCGGCAAGACGCCGCCGGAGATCATCGACTCGTACATGGGCTCGATGGTCGGGTTCTACGGGAACCAGAAGACCGATCCCGACGCGCCCGCCTACAGCATCGACGAGGCGTACGCCGCGCAGGTTGCGCTCCACGGCGACGCGCGCCTGTCCGACAAGCCGCAGAAGGCGGTGATGACGTCTTTCAACATCGGCTCGGCGTCCGTGCAGGACGACGTGGTGACGCCGCAGCCGTGGCAGCCGCTGCTGTACTCGAACCTGCCGACGTTGTTCGGCGGCGGCGAGGACGTGCTCGTCGCCAAGGCCGTGATGTCCAGCGGCGCGATGCCCGGGCAGTTCGGCGCGCTTGAGGGCAACGTCGACGGCGCCTTCCTCAACCACGATCCGACGCTTGCGGTGATCGCGGTGGCGATGCACAACGACGTGGCGATAGAAGACATCGTCGTGATCAACATCGGCACCGGGTTCATGGAGTCCTGGATCGCAGCTGACGCGCACGACTGGGGCGCGCAGCAGTGGCTGGACGGCAACGACAATCCCTTCACCTCCGCGCCGCCGTTCTACATCAACCTCGACGGGCCGACGCCGTCGCTGGACATGGCGCTCAGCGGCACGTCGACGGAGGCCTATCCGCTGATCGCGCAGATGATGCTCGGCGCGCGCTACACGAACCTCAACCCGAAGCTCCCGTGCTTCATCCCGGAGAACTCGACCAGCGAGCAGGACCTCGCACTCCTGCAGGACCGCGGTGAGGAGATCGACATCTCCGCCGCGATCCAGTTGCTAGACGACTACTGGCCCGTCGACACCGTCGCCCAGGAGCAGCCGGCATGACCGACTTCGACCCGCATGGCGCGTTCTTCGCGCGCAACTTCGCAAGTGGCCTCGTCATGGACGTGCAGGGGGGCTCGTCCGCCGAGAACACGCCGGTGATCGCCTACGCGCGCAAGGACGTCGGCGTCGAAAACCAGCTCTGGCGCTTCACGCTGGCCAAGCCGGGCGCGTGGATGATCTGCACGGACATGGACACCGGCTTCGTGCTCACGGCGACAGGCCTCGAGCCGGGTCTCGTGGTCGCGCCGCCCGGCGAGACGCTCGAGGGTCAGCTGTGGTCGCTCGTCTCCACCGACGAGCGCGGCTACTGGTACGTCCAGAGCAGCAACCCAACGATGGTGATCGCGTCCGACGGCCAGCAAGGGGGCACGCTGACGACGCCCGAGCGCTCGTACACGGAGTTCTCGTCGCAAGCTTGGGGGTTCGCGCCGCACGTGCTGTGACCCTGCGATCCTGTGGCCGATGCGGGTGCTGCCGTACGTGGGGATGCCGATGCGCATCGTGCAGCTCGGCGGCGCCGAGGAGGCCGTCGTGGAGGCGGTGCACGACGGCGGGCGCACGATCGAGATCGCCGGCGAGACGTTCGAGCTGCATCGGCTCACGGGGCGCTACGTACGCGCGGGCGACCCGTACTACGGCAGGCGCGCCGTGCCGCTCAGCGAGTTGCCGTGACCTTCGACAGCCCGGCGGGTGCGTCGGGGTCGAGGCCGCGGCGCAGCGCGAGCGCGTGCGCCAGCTGCTGACCGCGAACGGTTGCCGGGATCACGGCGAGCGCCTCCGGGACGGCCGCGTCGAACGGCAGCTGCGCGTCGGCATCGTCGGCGATCGATGAGCACGCGTCCGCCGCGGGAGCGGATCTCCGCGACGGTGTCGGCGACGTCCGCCGCGCACGGTCCCGCAGCCGAGATCGCAAGCACGGGCAGGGCCGCATCGACGACCGCGATCGGCCCGTGGAGGAAGTCCGCTGCCGAGTCGCCCTCGGCGAGCAGCGCCGTCATCTCCTTGAGCTTCAGCGCGGTCTCGAGCGCGACGGCGAAGAGGAACCCACGCGCGAGCACGACGGCACCGGCCGCGTCGCCGATCTTCACTGCCGCGCGCTGCGCGGGCGCCGGATCGTGCAGCACCGCGTCCACCGCCGGCACGGCCGTCTCCCACTCGTCCGCCTGCCACGGGACGCGTGCCGACGCGCCTCGGCGATCAGCGCGAAGGCAGCGAACTGCGCGGTGACGGTCTTCGTCGCCGGGAATCGCGCGCTCCGTGCCGGCGCACAGGTCGATCGCGAGGTCGGCCGCGTGCGCCAGCGGGCTGTCGGCATCGTTGGTGATCGCGATCGTCGCGGCGCCGTGCGCGCGCATGCTGCTCCAGCACGGAGACGATCTCCGGCGTGCGGCCCGACTGGCTGACGGCGATCGCCAGCCAGCCGCGTAGTCGGTGGCGACGCCGTAGCGCGTGACCAGGCTCGGGGCCGGCAGCGCAACGGGTGGCGCGGCCGCGACTCCAGCACGTAGCGGCCGAAGACCGCGGCGTTGTCGGACGAGCCGCGCGCGACGATCGCGACGCGCACCGGCGCGGGCGGCAAGATCGCGCGGACGCTCGGCGATCAGCGCCTCGCGGCGGTCGATCAGGCGCGCGCAGCACCGCCGGCTGCTCGGCCATCTCGTCCGCCATCTGCGAGACCGGCGAAGTCATGCCCGCCGCTGCCTGGCGAGGCGGATCTCGTAGCGGTCGCCGCGAAACAGCGACGAGCGCGTAGGCCAGCGGGCAGCTCGTCGGCATCGAGCAAGATGGTGTGGAAGTTCAGGCCGGCACGCCCGGGCTCGACGCGCAGCAGGTTGGCGTCAGCTCACCGATCGTCACGGCCACGACGCGCTGGTCGGCCGCGGCCGTGCGCACGCCCCAGCGCTCCTCCAACAGGGTGAACAGCGACTCGTCGCTCCAGATCGGCCTCGTCGAGGCCCGCGAAGCGCTCGGCCGGCAGGAACGCCTCCTCGAGCGCCATCGGCTCGCCGTCGGCGGTGCGCACGCGACGCATGCGGACGACGCGGCGTGCCGGCGCTGATCTCGAGCCGCGCCGCGACGAGCTCGTCGCCGGCTCGACGTCCGCGGCCGAGCACGCGCGAGCCCGGCTTCAACCCGCGCGCGCGCATGTCCTCGGTGAACGAGCTCAGCGTCGTCGCCTGCGCGACGCGCGCCTCGGCGACGAACGTGCCGCGGCCCTGCAGCGCGATCGACCAGACCCTCGGCCGCCAGCCGGTTGATCTCGGCGCGCACGGTCATCCGCGCGACGCCGTAGCGCTCGGCCAGCTCACGCTCGGAGGGGAGCGGCGTCGCCGGGCTTCAGCGAGTCGATCAGGTCCTCCATGATCGAGCGCAGCTGCTTGCCCTTCGGGCGGGCGCGCGAGAGACGCCGGGGTAGCGACGGAGTCGACGACTTGCGGCTCACCCGACCTGGCCTCCTGGCAGGCGGCGGCGTATTCGCCGGTGCAGATCTCGGCGGCCGTCAGGAAGCCGGCGTCGACGACCGTCCTGGACGTTGTCCGTGTCGACGGCGACGGTGTCCAGCAGCACGGACGGGACCTTGCCTGCGCCGTTGTCGACCTGCGCCGTGGCGATCGCCGGCGGCTGCTTGCCCTGCGCGAGCGGCACGGCGATCTCGGCGGCGGCCTCTGCGATCTCTGCGATCGGCTGGTAGACGGTCATCAGCTGCTCGCCCGCCAGGATCCGCTGCACGCCCGCGAGCTCGGCGTCCTGGCCCGTGACCGGGCGCGTCGCCGGGTCGATGCCCGCGGCCTTGATCGCCGCGATCACGCCGCCGGCCATGCCGTCGTTGGCGACGTAGACAGCGTCGAAGCCGTCCTTGCCGAGCCCGGTGATCGCCTGCTCCATCTGCTGCCTGGGCCTTGTCCGGGCTCCAGTCCGGCGTGTCGTAGCTACTTGACGATCTTCGCGCCGGCCTTCTCGAGCACGTCTGCGCGCCCTCCTTGTACGGCGCCGAGTTGCTGTCGCTCGGCGAGCCGTTGATCATCACGATCCGCTTGCCCTTGCCGCCGTCGATCGCGGCAAGCAGCGCGCGTGCCTGCTGCTGGCCGACGCGGTAGGGGTCGATCGAGATGAAGTAGTCGACGTCGGGGCCCGGAGGTCAGGCGGCCGTAGCTGATCACCGGGACGTCGGCCTGCTTGGCGCGGGCGGCGATCGCGGCGGCGGATTTCACGTCGACGGCGTCGAGGACGAGCGCCTTGGCGCCGTTGGTCAGCACCGACTCGGCCTGCTGCTGCTGGCGCGCCGGGTCGCCGTTGGCGTTCTCGTAGAGGATCTCGCAGCCCGGGCAGAGCTTCTTGACGCTCTCGACGAACGCCGGGCGGTCCTGCTGCTCGTAGCGCGTCGTCTTGCTCTCGGGCAGCAGGAACGCGATCTTCGCGCCACCGCTGTCCTTCGCCGCGGTCGAGCCGCCGCCACCCGCGTCGTCGTCGTCGCCGCACGCTGCGAGTCCCAGCGCTGCGACGCCGATCGCGACCATCGTCCGCACCTTCATCGACACCACACTCCTCTCGTTTCAGAGCGAACCCAACCATACTGGTCTAGTCCTGTCAACGTATATGATCTAGACCTCTATGCAGCTGGGTGTGCGCGCAGCGCTCGTCGACGGATCGCTCGTCGGCGGCGACGTCGAGATCGAGGGTGGCGAGGTGGTCGCCGTCGGCGTCGGCACGGGCACTGCGGGCACGGGGATCGCTGTCCCAGGTTTCGTCGACCTGCACATCAACGGCTTCGCCGGCATCGACTTCCTCACCGCGCAGGCCGACGACTACGCGCGCGCCGGAGCGGCGCTTGCCGCCACGGGCGTCACCGCCTACTTGCCGACGTTCGTCTCCTCGAGCGTCGAGGACTACGAGCGCGCGCTGGCGGCCGTGCCGCGTGGCGCGACGGCCGCCACGCCTCGCGTCCTGGGCGTCCACCTCGAGGGACCGTTCCTGTCCCCGCGCTGGCCGGGCGCGCATGATCCCGCTGCCGTGCGCGAGCCCGACCGCGGCCTGGTCGACGCGCTGCGCGCCGCTGGGCCGGTGCGGCTGATGACGCTTGCGCCGGAGCTGCCGGGCGCGCTGGATCTCGTCGAGCACCTCACGAGCGAGGGGGTCGTCGTCTCGATCGGTCACAGCGACGCCGACGCCGCCACCGCCCACGCCGCGTTCGACCGCGGCGCGCGTGCGATCACGCACATCTACAACGCCCACCGCCGCTGGCAGGCGCGCGAGCCGGGGATCGCGGGCGCCGCGCTCGCGCGCGACGACGTCGCCGTGCAGGCAATCCTCGACGACGTGCACCTCGCGCCCGAGACGGCGACCGCGACGTTTCGCGCTGCCGGCGAGCGCTTCTGCCTCGTCACCGACGCGATCGCCGCCGCGGCGCTGGCCCCCGGCGAGAGCCGCCTCGGGCGGCAGCTCGTCTACGTCCACGACAGCCAGGCGCGCCTGCCCGACGGCCGCCTCGCCGGCAGCGTGCTGACGATGGATCGCGCGCTCGCCACCCTCGTCGCCCGCGGCGCGACGCTTGCCGAGGCCGTGCATGCCGCCTCGCGCGCGCCGGCGCTGCTGATCGGCCGCCCGGACCTCGGGCGGATCGCGGTCGGCGCGCCCGCCGACATCGCCGTGCTCGACGACGAGCTGCGTGTCCTGCGGACGTTCGTCGGCGGCGTCGAGACCGCGTGAGAACATCCGCCCGTGAGGGCGAGCGACCCGGGCTGGGTAGAGGCTGTCGCGACGCGCGTGCGCGACGACGGCTTCGCGATCGTCGAGGGCGTGCTCGACGACGCGCTTCTCGCGCGCACGCGCGAGGCGATGTACGCGGCGCAGGAGCGGATCCGCGCGGATGTCGGCGAGGAGCGCCTGCAAGCCGCCGGCGAGCGCGGCGTGCTGCGGCTGATGCTTGCCTACGACGACTGCTTCTTCGCGCTGCTTGAGCTCGAGCCGGTGCTGGCAGTCGTCGACCGGCTGCTGTCGCCGACCGCGATCCTGCACCTGCAGAACGGGCTGATCCTTCCCTCAGGAGAGGGGACGGAGCTGTTCCAGTCGCGCCTGCATCGCGACTTCCCGCGCTACCTCAACGGCTACGTCGCCTCGATCAACACGTTCCTTGCGATCGACGAGTTCACCGCTGAGAACGGCGCGACGCTGCTGGTGCCGGGCAGCCACCAGCAGGCATCCGAGCCCCAAGCCGACGCGGTGCCGGCGCTGTGCCCGGCGGGGTCGATGATCGTCTTCGACTCGACGCTGTGGCACGCCGCCGGCGCTAACGTCTGCGGTCGTGATCGCCTGGCGGTCAACCAGCAGTTCACGCGGTCGTTCATCAAGCAGCAGGTCGACTACGTGCGCGCGCTCGGCGACGAGACGGTGCTGCGCCAGTCGCCGCGCACGCAACAGCTGCTGGGGTGGTACACGCGCGTGGTGACGAGCTTGGACGAGTACTACCGGCCGCCTGACGAGCGTCTCTACCGCGCGGGGCAGGGATGATCAGCGTCGTCATCCCGACGTACGCCTGCGCGACGTGCCTGCACGTGTTGCACGAGCGCCTCACCGCGACGCTCGCGCAGATGGCGGTCGAGTACGAGCTTGTTTTCGTCGACGACCGCGCCACCGACGGCTCGTGGGATGTCCTGGCGCAGCTCGCCGCCGACGACCAGCACGTGCGCGCCTATCGGCTGTCGCGCAACTTCGGCCAGCACGTCGCGATCAGCGCCGGGATCGCGCACGCGCGCGGCGAGTGGATCGTCGTGATGGACTGCGACCTGCAGGATCCGCCCGAGCAGATTCCGCGCCTGTACGCCAAGGCGCAGGAGGGTCACGACATCGTCTTCGCGCGGCGCATGGGGCGCCCCGGCTCGCAGCTGCGCCGCACGCTCGGCCGCGGCTACTTCGCGCTGCTCAACTGGGTCGCGGGCACCAACATCGATCGCAGCTTCGGCAGCTTCAGCCTGATCTCGCGCAAGGTCGCCGACAGCTACCTGCAGTTCCGCGATCGCGACCGCCACTACCTCTTCATCCTCTACTGGCTGGGGTTCAACCACGCGACGATCGAGTTCACGTCGCAGGAGCGCCACTCGGGCCGCAGCGCCTACGGGGTCCGCGCGCTGCTGCGTCACGCCGTCGACGGGCTCGTGTTCCAGACGACCGTCGTGCTGCGCTGGATCGTCTACGCCGGCTTCGCGCTGGCGGCCGGCGGGCTGCTGTTGTCGTGCTACTTCGTGATCGTCCACATCGGCGGATCGACGCCACCGGGGTGGACGAGCCTTGCGATCTTCGTCCTGCTGCTGTCGGGCTTTGCGATCACGAGCACCGGCGTGATCGGGCTGTACGTCGGCAAGATCTTCGAGCAGGTCAAGCAACGCCCGCTGTACGTGATCGACGAGGCGGTCGGCGCCGAGGTCACCGAGAAGGTGCAGTGATCGACGCGGTCGCGGAGTACTACGGGCGCGCGCTGGCTGAGCACGGGCCGACGGCGCGTGGTGTCGACTGGTCGTCTGCGGCCGAGCAAGCGCTGCGCTTCGCTGTGCTGCTCGAGGCAGTCGCGTGGTCGCCGCGCCCGAGCCTGCTGGACTACGGCTGCGGCTACGGCGCGCTGGCCGGGGTCGTCGCCGATCGCTGCGACTACGTCGGCTTCGACATCGCGCCGCAGATGCTCGACGCTGCGCGCCGCGCGCACCCCGACTCTCGATTCGTCGAGCAGCCGGAGCCGGCCGACTACGTCATCGCCAGTGGCATCTTCAACGTCAAGCTCGACGCCTCGGCCGCGGCGTGGGAGGCACACGTGGACGAGACGATCGCGCGGCTCGGGACGCTGGCACGGCGCGGGCTGGCGTTCAACATGCTGCCGCCGGCGTCGCCGCCTGAGCGCGCGCGGGCCGACCTGCACTACGCCGAGCCGGAGGCGATCGCCGCGCGCTGTCGCGAGTTCGGCGAGGTGACGCTGCGCCGCGACTACGGGCTGTGGGAGTTCTCGGTGCTGGTCACGCGATGAGCAAGCCCGTCGTGATCTTCGGCGCCGGCGACTTCGCGCGCCTGGCTGCGCACTACCTCTCCGTCGACAGTCCGCACGAGGTCGTCGCGTTCGCCGTGGACGAGCAGTACATCCCCGAGGGTGGCGAGCTGCGCGGGCTGCCGGTGGTCGCCGCCGAGACGCTGACCGAGACCCACCCGCCGGACGCGTACGCGATGTTCGTCGCGATCGGCTTCAGCCGCGTCAACCGCGCGCGCGCCGAGGTCTACGACGCCTGCAAGGCGCGCGGCTACGAGCTGATCAGCTATGTCAACTCGCGCGCGATCCAGTGGGGCGAGATCGAGGTCGGCGAGAACACGTTCATCTTCGAGGCAAACGTGATCCAGCCGTTCGTGACGATCGGCAACGACGTCGTGCTCTGGAGCGGCAACCACATCGGCCACGACACGACGATCGGCGACCACGTCTTCGTCGCGTCGCACGCCGTCATCTCGGGCAACTGCACGATCGGCGACGAGTGCTTCATCGGCGTCAACGCGACGTTCCGCGACGGCGTCACGGTCGCGCCGCGCTGTGTGATCGGCGCCGGTGCGGTGATCATGCGCGACACGCAGGAGGGCGACGTCTACGCGGTCCGCGGCACCGAGGTCTTCCCCAAGCGCAGCTGGGAGCTGGAGGGCTTCTGAGCGGCTGGCGCCGGCAGGGGCTGATCCTCGCGCCGCCGTTGCCGGTTGCGTGGTCGGCATCGCACGCGGCGCTGCCGACGGTGCACGACGGCGCGCTCTACCTCGCCACCCGCGACGCTGAAGGTCGCTCGTCGATCGCACGCGCGCCGCTGGACCTCGACTCGCTCGCGGTCGGCGCGGTCGATCCTGAGCCGGTGCTGTCGCCGGGAGCCCTCGGTGCTTTCGACGACGCGGGCGTGACGCCGTCATGCATCGTGGCGCGCGGCGAGGAGCGGTGGCTCTACTACACAGGATGGTCGCTCGGCGTCTCGGTGCCGTTCTATCTCGCGATCGGACTGGCCGTCAGCCGCGACGGCGGCCCGTTCGAGCGCGTCTCCGCCGCGCCGGTGTTCGGACGCACGGCAAGCGACCCATATCTGACGGCCTCGCCGCACGTGCTGCCCGACGGCGACGGCTTTCGCATGTGGTACGTCAGCGGCGTGCGCTGGACTGCCGAGCGCCACTACTACCACCTGCGCCACGCGACCTCTCAGGACGGCGTCAGCTGGTCGGGCGGGCACGTCTGCCTCGACTTCGAGCAGGGTGAGCACGCGTTCTCGCGCCCCTGCGTGCTGCGCGGCGAGGCCGGCTACGAGATGTGGTTCTCGGTCCGCGGCGACGCCTACCGGCTCGGCTACGCGCGCTCGGACGACGGGCTGACCTGGGCGCGCGACGACGCCATGACCGCGCTGCACGGCGAGGGCTGGGACGAGCAGATGACCGCCTACCCGCACGTCGTCGACCACGACGGCCGCCGCCTGCTGCTCTACAACGGCAACGGCTACGGCGCGACCGGCATCGGCAGCGCGGTGTGGGCCTGATGGACGACGACGCGTTCGCCCGGCTGCTCGCGGCCGAAGAGCGCAGCTTCTGGTTTCGCGCGCGGCGGCGGCTGCTCGTGGCGACGCTCGACCGCCACTTCCCACACGCAGCGAGCTTCCTGGAGGTTGGCTGCGGCAACGGCCACGTGCTCGCCGGCGTCGCCGCCCGGCACCCGGACATGCACGTCGCCGGCAGCGATCTGTCGGCCGCCGGCCTTGCGCATGCGCGCGAGCGCGTCCCGCATGCGCAGCTGGTTCAGGCAGATGCGCGCGAGCTTCCGTTCGCGCAGGAGTTCGACGTCGTCGGTGCGTTTGACATCGTCGAGCACGTCGCCGACGATCGCCGCGTGCTGAGCGCGATGCGGGCAGCCGTCAAGCCGGGTGGCGGGGTGATCGTCAGCGTCCCGCAGCATCCGTGGCTGTGGAGCGAGGCCGACCGCTTCTCCGGCCATCAGCGCCGATACCGCCGTCGCGAGCTTGCCGACAAGCTCGCCGACGCGGGCCTGCGTGTCCGCGCGATGACTTCGTTCGTGACGTTCCCGCTGCCGCTGATGGCGGCGTCGCGCGCGTGGGAGCGTGTCTCGCGCGCGCCCTACGACCCCGCGCGCGAGTTCGCGCTGCCCGCGGCGCTCGATCGGATCCTCGAGCGCGCGCTGGACGCCGAGGCGGCGCTGATCGCGCGCGGCGTCTCGCTGCCGGCCGGCGGCTCGCTCCTTGCGGTGGCGCAATGCGCGTAGCGATCGTCCAGTCCAACTACCTGCCGTGGAAGGGCTACTTCGACCTGATCGCCAGCGTCGACCACTTCGTCCTCTACGACGAGGTCCAGTACACGCGGCGCGACTGGCGCAACCGCAACCGCATCAAGACTGCCGGCGGCGTGCGCTGGCTGACCGTGCCCGTCCACACGAAGGGCGCGTTCGAACATCGGATCGACGAGACGCGCATCGCCGACCCGGGCTGGGCGCGCTCGCACTGGAGCACGATCGAGCAGGCCTATCGCCAGGCGCCCGCGTTCGCGGCCACGGCCGCAGGGCTGGCCCCGCTCTACGACGGCTTCGCCGACGACCTGCTCTCCGACGTCAACGAGACGCTGCTGCGCCACATCTGCGCACAGCTCGCCATCACGACGTCGATCTCGCGCTCGACCGAGCATCCGGGCGGGGGCGGGCGCAGCGAGCGGCTGCTGTCGATCTGCACCTCGCTCGGCGCGAGCGAGTACGTTTCCGGCCCGGCGGCACGCGCGTACCTCGATGTCGAGCCGTTCGCTCGCGCGAACGTGGCGGTCCGCTGGTTCGACTACGAGGGGTACCGCGAATACCCGCAGCTCCATGGCCCGTTCGTCCACGAGGTGAGCATCATCGATCTGCTGTTCAACACCGGCGCACACAGCCGCGAGTGGCTGCTGCGCAACCGCGAGCGGGTGAGCTCGTGAGGCGCGCGCTGCTCGCGCTCGCCGCGGCGGCGCTGCTTGCCGGCTGCGGAGACGACGACGGCGGCGACGGGGAGCGCACGCTGCGCCTCGAGAGTCAGCTCACGGGAGTGAACCGCGTCCCGATCGGCGCGCCGGTGGGGGCGGACACGCAGCTGCGCCTCGTCGGGCAGATCTACGAGCCCGGCGACAGCGAGGCGACGGGTCGCAGCCAGGCCACGTGCGTGCGCGCGCAGCGCGGCGGCGGTGAGGTCTACAACTGCAACATCGTCTTCGTCCTGCCGAAGGGTCGCGTCTTCGGCCTGGCGTTGGCGAGCGACGATGGCCCCGCCTCCGGCGCGATCGTCGGCGGGACCCGCGAGTTCGCAGGCGCGCGCGGAACGTTCGACTACGGTGCGCGCGACGGCCAGCGCGTCGGGCTAGTGGTCGAGCTCAACGACTAGCGCCGGCGCGCGCAGGGCTGGTAGTAGCGGGTGCGCGTGAGCGTCTTCCCGTTCGCCCTGATGACGACCTTCAAGCGGAAGCGCTTGCGCGGCAGGACGCGGATCGTCAGCAGGTTCGGCGCGTTGCGGCGCACGATCACGCGCGCGCCCGCGCGGGTCGCGAAGCCCTTCAGCACCACGCCGGACGGGCGCGCCAGCCTGATTCGCACGCTGCGCACGCAGCGTCCCGCGGAGGACAGCTTGATGATGTCGCTCGGGTGCACGGTCGGCGGGACGGTCGGCACGGGACCGGTCGTGCCGGTGGGCGGCGGCGGCGGCGTGTTCGGCAGCGTCGGCGTGCCGGTCTGCCGCGCGACGGCCTCAGCCGACGGCGGGCCGCTCGGCGGCGTGTCGTTGGCCGCACCGAGCGCCGTTGAGACGGCAATGCCGGCGCCGACGGCAAGCGCCGCAGCCGCGCTCCAACCCCTTGTCCGGCGTGACCGCACGCGATCAGGATACTCCTCGGGGTCAAGTACGCTGCGCGCCGGATGAGCGCCGGACGGACCAGTGCGCTGCGCGCTGTGGCGCTCTGTGCGGCGTTCGCGGCGGCGCTGTACGGAGGGTTCGTCGACAGCGGCGGGCGCTACCTCGACGACTGGTGGCTCGGCGCCTATGTGCGCTTCCCCAGCGAGCTGGGGTTTGCCAGCAGCGCCGACTACCTGACGTTCTACTCGGGCGCGCGGCCCGGCGCGGTCGCCTATTGGCTTGCGACCTACGAGCTGTTCGGCTTCAACGACGACCTGCACCGCGCTCTGAACGTCGCGCTGGCGGCGCTGCTCGCGGCGGTCTTCTACGCGCTGCTGCGCGAGCTGCGCTTCGGACGCCTCGAGGCGGCGGCCGCGGTTGCGCTGTCGCTCGCGCTGCCGGTGGCCGACTCGATCCGCTTCTGGATGACGCCGGGCGTCGCCCACCTCTGCCTCGCCGCCTGCGCAGGCGGCTTCGTCTTCGCGCTGCGCGCGCTGCGCAGCGGCGACCGGCGCCTGCACGTCGTCTCGCTCGCGCTGTTTGCGCTTTCCGCGCTGCTGGCCGAGACGATGCTGCCGATCATCGGCCTGTCGATCGTGCTCTACCGCACCCAGGTCGCGTGGCGCCCCGCGCTGCGGCGCTGGGCGCTGGATGCGACGCTGGTCCTCGTCGCCGCCGCGCAGTACGCCGTCAGCACACCGGCGCGGACGACCGGCTCGGAGGGCCTGGACGGGTACCTCGACCACGCGCGTGTGCTGGCCGACCAGGCACTGACGCTGCTGACGGGCACGCTCGTGCCGTTCACGCTCGAGCGCGGCTGGGTCGTGCTCGCGGTGATCGCCGTCATCGCGCTCGGCGTCAGGCGCGGCGGCGACGCCTCGGGCTGGCTGCTCGTCGCGGCGCTTGCCGCACTGCTCGCGCTCGCGAGCTACGCGATCTACATCCCCGCCAACGCCAGCTACCAGCCGCTCGTCCCTGGCGTCGGCAACCGCGTCAACATCGGCGCGCTGCTGCCGCTGTGCGTGCTGCTCGTCGCGCTCGTCCGGACGCTCGGCAGCCTCGTGTCGCGGGGGGCGTTGGCGGTCAGCGCGGCGGCGTTCGTCGTCGTCCTGGTCGGCGCGCTCGGGGCGCTGCGCGCCGATCGCCGCCTGTGGGCCGACGCTGCAGACCAGCAGCGCGTCGTGCTGGACACGTTGCACGCGACGCTCCCCGACCCGCCGCGCGGTGCAGCCCTGGTCGTGCTCGGCGCGCCCGGTGTCGTGACGAACTTCCAGCGCGTCGCAAACCGCACCGTCAACGTGCCGGTGCCGGTCTTCAGCACCTGGTGGGAGCTCGACAGCGCCGTGAAGATCAGCTACGACCGCGCCGACCTGGCCGCCTACCCGATCTGGTCCTTCCAGCCGGCGCAGGCCGCGTGCGGGGCGCGTCACCTCTACCAGCTCGGCCTCGACGGCGTGCGCCATGCCCTCGCGTACCGGCGCGTCTACGTCGTCGACGTCGCCGAGGAGCGGGCCAACCGCCTCGACAGCCAAGCCGACTGCCGTCGCTTCGTCCAGGACGCAACCACGATCCGCTACGACCTCCCCGTATGAGGGCGATCCCCGTCGTCTGCGCGCTCCTGCTGCTCGCCGGTTGCGGCGGCAAGCACGACGGCGCGCCGCGTGAGGCGCTGGACACGTTCCTCGCCCACGTGGCCGCTGACGACGTCAACGGCGCCTGCGCAACCGCGACGCCCGCGGCGGTCGCCGAGCTTGCCCGCGACTTCGGCGGCGACGACTGCAGCGAGACGCTCGCGGCGGTCGCGCGCTACGTGCGCACGGCGCCCGGGCAGAGGGCGGCGTTCCAGGGCGCGCGCATCCTCGAGCAGGGCGACGTGCCGCTGTCGCCGGCGCCGACGCGCGCCGAGGCAACCGTCACCCAGCTGCGGCTGCAGCTGCGCGACCCGGTCTTGCGGCGGACACAGAAGCTCGACGTGACGCTTCGCCGCAGCGGGCACTGGCGCGTCGACGTCGGGGTCGCCGCACTGTTCACGTTGCTGGCTGCGCCGTAGCATCACGCGCTTGCAGCGCATCCCCTTCAACCGTCCGTACTACGTCGGCAGCGAGCAAGAGCATGTGCTTGCGGCGCTTGCCGCAGGGCATCTGTCGGGAAGCGGCGGCTACACGCAGCGCTGCGAGAGCGAGCTCGAGCGCACGCTCGGCGTCCCGCGCGTGCTGCTGACGCCGTCGGGCACCGCAGCGCTCGAGCTTGCCGCGATCCTGCTGGACGTCGGGCCGGGCGACGAGGTGATCATGCCCTCGTTCACCTTCCCCTCGACGGCCAACGCGTTCGCGCTGCGCGGTGCGACCCCGGTGTTCGTCGACGTGCGGGAGGACACGCTGAACCTCGACGAGCGGCTCGTCGAGGCCGCGATCACCCCGCAGACGCGTGTGATC
The DNA here is from genome assembly GCA_963727365.1 of Paraconexibacteraceae bacterium. Taxonomy (GTDB): domain Bacteria; phylum Actinomycetota; class Thermoleophilia; order Solirubrobacterales; family Solirubrobacteraceae; genus Paraconexibacter. The sequence goes on from CAVSFU010000018.1 coordinate 19,833, forward strand.
GTGCCGGTGCACTACGCGGGCGTCGCCTGCGAGATGGATGCGATCGCCGCGATCGCCGCGCGGCACGACATCGCGCTCGTCGAGGACGCCGCGCAGGCGCTGCCGTCGTCGCATCGCGGCCGTCCGCTGGCGAGCTTCGGCGCGCTGTCGGCGCTGAGCTTCCACGAGACGAAGAACGTCACGTGCGGCGAGGGCGGCGCGCTGGTGCTCACCGACCCCGCGCTCGTGCGCCGCGCCGAGATCATCCGCGACAAGGGCACCGACCGTGCCGCGTTCTTCCGGGGCGAGGTCGACCGCTACACCTGGGTCGGTCTGGGTTCGTCGTTCGCGCTCTCGGACGTCAGCGCTGCCTTCCTCTGGGCGCAGCTGGAGGAGGTCGAGGCGATCACGCGCGCACGGCTTGCGCACTGGGAGCGCTACCACGCCGGCCTCGCCGGCCTCGAGCTCCAGGGCCTGCTGCGCCGGCCCGTCGTGCCCGCGCACATCACGCACAACGCGCACATGTACTACGTGCTGCTGGCCGACCACGTGCCGCGCGCCGCGTTCCTCGACGGGCTGCGCGCGCGCGGCGTCGACGCCGTCTTTCACTACGTGCCGCTGCACTCCTCGCCGGCTGGCCGCGAGCTCGGCCGCGCGTCCGGGGACCTCGCGGTCACCACTTACCAGAGCGAGCGGCTCGTGCGTCTGCCACTCTGGACGGGCATGGAGGACGCGCTCATCGATCACGTGATCGCGGCGGTTGACGACGTCGCATCTGCGTTGGCCGGCCCCGGTGCAGCCGTCGCATGACCGTCGGCAGAGCCACGCTGGCGCTGGTCGCCGCGATCGCCGTTGCGGGCTGCGGTGACGACGACTCCCCGCCCGCCGCGTCTGCACCCGTAGCGGCGCAGACCCCGACGGCGCCGACGACCGCCCCGACCGCGACCGCGATCGAGCCCGCCCCGGGAACGACGGTGCCGGCCCCCGGGAAGGCCGGCCGCAAGCCGGTCGCGCCGGGCGGCAAGAACGACGGTGCGAAGAAGACCTACTCCGGCGACGGGTCAGAGACGCTGCCACTCGAGCTGAAGCGCAACGCCGTGCTGCGCTGGACCGTCACCGGCGGGACGCGCTTTCGCCTCAGCGACCCGAGCGGGAAGCTCAACGTCAACGGCGGTGCGCGCGGACAGACGTTTGCCGTCGCCGGCAAGTACCCGCGTGCGCGTGTGACCGCCGATGGCAAATGGCGACTGACCGTCGAGCTGCTCGCCGCGCCGTAGCTGTTGCCCCACCCCAGGGCGGGGAGTAACGTCGCGCAGAGCCCATGGGACATCTGAGCAAGGGGCTGGTTGCCGTCGCGACCAGCGCGATCCTCGTGATTCCGGCGACTGCTTTCGCCGGGCCGGTCGGGGATCCGAACAACCCCGAGCTGTCGAGTCGACTGGCCGTGATCGCGGCACCTGCCGCGGCTACCGCATCGCCGCAGCAGCAGAGTCAGGCCGCGGGCCTGCCGGGCAGCGGGGCCGGCAGCCTGCATCGCCGCGCCCGCGACCTCATCGTCGAGGTGCAGGTGTCGGGCAACACCAGCGATCGCGCTGCCGGCGTCAAGGCGGCGGGCGGCGACGTCCTGCACGTCAGCACGCGCTACGACACGCTCACCGTGGCCGTTCCCGCGGCGCGGCTGCGCAACCTCGCGCGCGCGCCCGGCGTCAACGCGGTCACTGAAGTGCTGCAGCCGCAGCTCAACGGCTGTCCGCAGGGCGACAGCATCTCCGAGGGCGATGCCCAGCTGCTCGCGGCAACCGCGCGCAGCGCATTCGGCCTCACCGGTGCGGGCGTCACGGTCGGCGTGCTGTCGGACACCTGGGACGTCAAGAACGGCGACCCCACCAACGCATCCAACGACATCGCCAGCGGCGACATTCCCGGCCCGACCAACCCCTGTGGGCACACCACGGCGGTCAGCGTGCTCCAGGAGGGTCCGGGCAGCGGCGTCGACGAGGGCCGCGCGATGGGCCAGATCGTCCATGACATGGCGCCCGGCGCCAACGTCGCTTTCGCCACGGCGTTCATCAGCGAGACGAGCTTCGCCGACAACATCCGCGCGCTGGCCAACGCCGGCGCCAAGGTGATCGTCGACGACGTCAGCTACTTCGCCGAGCCGATGTTCCAGGACGGGCCCGTCGCGGTGGCTGTCAACGACGTCACGGCCCAAGGCGTCACCTACTACTCGTCGGCGGGCAACAACAACGTCCGCAGCGCCGCCAACGACATCGGCTCATGGGAGACGCCGGCGTTCCGCAACTCCGGCAGCTGCCCGGCGGGCGTGCCCGCGTACGCGACGCAGTGCATGGACTTCGACCCCGGCGCCGGTGTCGACAACACGCTGTCCTACAGCGTCGGCGCCGGCCGCACGCTGCGGCTGAACCTCCAGTGGGCGCAGCCGCAGTTCGGCGTCGCGACCGACATCGACATGTACCTGCTGAGCGGCGGCGCGCTGATCACCCAGAGCGAGGGCGACAACTCCACCACCAACAAGGCGTTCGAGTTCCTCGCGGCGACGAACAACGGCGCAGTGCCGGCGACGGTGCAGGTGGCGATCAATCGCTACACCGGGACCGGCGGTGGCGACAGCGGCACACCGCGCGTCAAGCTGGCAATGAACACGAACGGCGCGTCGAACGTCGTCCCGACGGAGTACACGACGTCCAGTGGCGGCGACATCGTCGGGCCGACGATCTTCGGCCACAACGGCGCGGCGAACGCCGTCAGCACCGCGGCCGTGCCCTACAACAACAGCGCCACCGTCGAGGACTTCTCCTCGCGCGGCCCGGTCACGCACTACTTCGGGCCGGTCAGCGGCGTGAGCCCGGCCCCCGCGCTCGGCAGCCCGCTCGTGCTCGCCAAGCCCGACCTCGCCGCGACCGACTGCGGCGCGAACACGTTCTTCGGCTCGCTCGATGTCGCGACCTGGCGCTTCTGCGGCACCTCGGCCGCAGCGCCGCACGCCGCCGGTGTGGCGGCGCTGCAGAAGGAGCTCTCACCGACCGCGAGCGTCGCGCAGATCAAGCAGGCGCAGATCGACTCGGGCCGCGCCGTCGGGGCGTTCGGTCCGACCGCGGTCGGCGCAGGCTTGATGGACGCCAACGACGCGACCGCCTCGACGCCGTTGACGCAGCCGTTCGCGGACACCAATCCCGCGACGAGCGTCACCGCGAGCGACGCGACGCTCAACGCCACGGTCAACCCGCACGCCATCTCGACGGCCTACAAGTACGAGTACGGCAAGTCGACCAGCTTCGGCACGGTCATCGGCGCCTTCAGCGCCGGCACGGGGACGACGAACACCTCGCAGCCGCAGGCGATCAGCGGGCTCGAGGCCAACACGACCTACTTCTACCGCGTCGCCGCGCGCCATGGCGCCAACCCGCAGACGCTCGGCCAGGTGCGCGCATTCACCACGGGCGGCGCGCCGACGGCGCCGGCAGCGGCAACCGGCGCGGCGTCGTCGATCACCGGCACCGGCGCAACGGTCGCGGGCACCGTCAACGCCCACGGCCAGGCCACCGCATACGTGTTCGAGTACGGCACGAGCACGAGCTTCGGCAGTATCAGCACGCCGACCGGTGCCGGCTCGAGCACGGCAGATCTGCCCGTCACGGCAAACCTCAGCGGGCTCGCGCCGGGGACCACCTACTACTACCGGCTGGTCGCGTCCAATCCGAGCGGCACGACGAACGGCCCGGTCGGCTCGTTCACGACGACGGGCTCAGCCGCCCCGGTGGTCACGACCGGCGCCGCGAGCGCGATCACCCCGACCGGCGCGACGCTGTCGGGCACGGTCAACCCGAAGGGCGCGTTCACGACGTTCACGTTCGAGTACGGCACGAGCACGAGCTTCGGCAGCATCACCGCCGTCGACGGCATGCTTGCGACGCCGACGCTCGCGCAGCCGGTGAGCATGCCGGTCAGCGGGCTCAGTCCGAGCACGCTGTACTTCTTCCGCCTCGTCGCCACGAACAGCAACGGGACGACGAACGGCGCGGTGATGAGCTTCGTCACGCCCGCCTCCGTCTAGGCACCGACATGGCAGTTGTGACCGGCACTGACCCGCGCTAAGGTCGCCTGTGGCACATTCGTGTGTGCCGGGAGGCTATCGAGGCTGGGGGTTGTGCAAGAGATGGGTCGCAAGAGCGCCGGACCGATCTGCGCACTGTTCGTGGTACTTGCCTGCCTTGTCGGCGCGAGCCCTGCGCTCGCCGCCGCGCCGACCGCCACCACACAGGCCGCAACGACGATCACCGCGGATGGCGCGACGCTGAACGGCACAGTCAACCCGGGCGGCGAGGCGACCGCCTACACCTTCGAGTACGGGACCAACCTCAGCTTCGGCAACATCACGACGATCGAGTTCACCGGCTCGGGCAACGCGCCCGTCCCGGTGACTGCTCCGCTGACGGGCCTGTCGGCGAACACGACCTACTACTTCCGCCTCGTCGCCACCAACGGCACGTCCACCAGCACCGGCGTCGTCTTCGCGTTCACGACGACCGGCCCGCCCGCGCCGCCGAGCGTCACCACCGGCATCGCCGACCCGATCGGCGCCTACCAGGCGACGCTCGCGGGAACCGTCAACCCCAACGGCCGCCAGACCGCCTTCACGTTCGAGTACGGCCCGACCGAGACGTTCGGCAACATCACCGCCGTCGACAACGCCGGCTCGGCGGGCGTCGTCCAGCCCGTCACGCTGCCGGTGACCGGCCTTGACCCGGAGACGACGTACTTCTACCGGCTTGTCGCGACAAACACCGACGGCACGACCTGGGGTCCGATCCTCAGCTTCACGACGGCCGTCGACTCGCCGCCGACCGACCTCGCGCTCGACGACGCGAGCGTCTTGGAGAACGAGCCCGCGGCCACGGACGTCGGCACGTTCTCGACCACCGATCCTGACCTTGGCGACAGCCACACCTACTCGCTCGTCAGCGGCACCGGCGACACGGACAACGCGTCCTTCCAGATCACCGGTAACACGCTGAAGACCAACGCCGTCTTCGACTTCGAGGCGGATTCGAGCTACTCGATCCGCGTCCGCACGACCGATCTGGACAACAAGACGTTCGAGAAGCAGCTGACGATCACGATCATCGACGTGGTCGAGAACGTCGCGCCGACGGACATCACGCTCAACGACGCGAGCGTCGACGAGAATCAGGCGATCAACACGCCGGTCGGCAACCTCGCCGCCGTCGACACCGCCGGCGACACGCACACGTTCTCGCTCGTCGCCGGTGCCGGCAGCACGGACAACGCCTCGTTCACCATCTCCGGCAACTCGCTGCGGACCAACGCCGTCTTCAACTTCGAGGCGGATTCGAGCTACTCGATCCGCGTGCGCGCGACCGACCAGGGCAACCTCTCGACCGAGAAGCAGTTCACGATCTCGATCACGAACGTCAACGAGGCGCCGGTCACCACGAACGACAGCTACACCGGCGCGATCGGCAACACGCGCTACGTGCTCGGCACCGCCGGCACAGGCGCGCACGTCGTCGGCACGGGCAGCAGCCCCAACGCCAACGACACCGACCCCGAGACCGACCCCGTCACGTGCGTCCCGGAGACGGTTGCGTCGACCGGCGGCGGCTCGGCCACGATCAACGCCAACTGCTCCTACATCTTCAACCCGGGCCTCGGCGACAAGAACCAGAACGACACGTTCACCTACAAGGCCACCGACGGCTCGCTGCAGGCCACCGGCACGGTGACCGTGGCGATCGCGAACCACCTCGTCTGGTACGTCGATCGTGACGCCGTCAGCAACGGCGACGGACGCTCGCACACACCGCTGCAGAACCTCGCCGGGATCAACGGCGCCGGTGGCGCGGGCGACTCCGATGGCGCCAACGACGTCATCTTCCTCTACGACTCCGCGACGGCCTACACCGGTGGGCTGCCGCTGGAGACCAACCAGCTGCTGACCGGCGAGCCACAGGGCCTCACGGTCAACAGCGTCAGCCTCGTTCCCGCGGCCGGCGCCAATCCGGTGGTCCAGAACGCCGCCGGCACCGCGATCACGCTCGCCAACAACAACGTGATCCGCCGCATCAACGTCGGCACCAGCTCGGGCGACGGGATCAGCGGGACGAACGTCAACACCGCCGACATCGGCGGGAGCAGCACGATCTCCGGCGTCGCCGGCGCGGACTTCAAGCTCTCCGGCGGCACCGGCACGATCAACTTCGGTCCCACGATCACGAACACCGTGGGCCGCTCCGTCGACATCCAGGACCGCACCGGCGGCATCGTCTCGCTCAACAGCGCCATCAGCGACACCGGCACCGGCGTGTTCCTCGATGACAACTCGGGTACGACCGTCGTCTTCCCCGCCGACCTCGACGTCAGCAGCGGGACGAGCCCGGCGTTCACGGCGACCGATGGCGGCACGGTCGCGGCCGTCGGCGCCGGCAAGACGCTCGCCACCACGACCGGCACCGCGCTGACCGTCAGCGCCACGACGATCGGCAGCGGCGGCCTGAACTTCCAGAGCATCGCGGCGAACGGCGCGGCGAACGGCATCGTGCTCGCCAACACCGGCACGACCGCCGGCCTCACCGTCGCCGGCACCGGCGCCGCGAACTCCGGCGGCATCATCCAGAACACGACGGGTGCCGGCATCTTGCTGACGAACACCGACGCGGTCTCGCTGGCTCGCATGGCCGTCAACGGCGCCAACCAGGCCGCGGTCCAGGGCACCGGCGTCACCGGCTTCAGCTACACGAACGGATCCATCGCCAACGCCGGCGACAGCAAGACCAACGCCTGCCACGGCGCGTTCGCGTTCAACTCGAACGCGTCGTGCTTCGGGGGCACGACGACCAACAACCTCGACGGGGTGGTGACGATCACCAACAACACGATCACCAACCCCTACGGTGGCGGCATCGACATCCGCAACTTCTCCGGGACGATCTCCGACGCCGTGATCACGGGCAACACGCTCACGACGCCGGTGAGCCAGGCGGATTCCGCCGAGGATGCCATCGCGTTCGAGTTGGCGGGGACGACGACCGCCGTCGCGAGCCTCACGAAGGCGACGATCGAGAACAACTCGATCACCGGCTTCCCGAGCGGCCGCGGCATCGTGGTCCAGGGCGGCAACGCCACCGGCGACGGTGTGGGTGAGGCCGCGCCTCCGGGCACGTACGGCACGCCCGGGACAGCGAACGTCGTCAGCATCACCGGCAACCTCGTCCAAGGCGATCCGACGACGGGGGTCAACGGCGTGGCCATCGGGGCCGGCGTCGACGGACGCGGCGTGGGCAACTTCTCGATCACGAACAACGGCACCGCCGCCAGCCCGCTGGCGAACATCCTCGGGGTCGCCATCGGCACCGGCGCCGCCGGCACCGCGAACGTGACGGTCGTCGTCACCGGGAACTTCCTGGCGCCGAACAACATCTTCAACAGCGCCGGCATCGGCGTCAGCACGGACAAGAACATCCAGGGCGACGCCAGCGTGCTGACCACCCCGCAGATGAACGCGACGGTCAGCAACAACACGATCAGCAACACCGAGGGCGCCGGCATCCGCGTGCTGCAAAGCAACTCCAACGGCACGCTCAACCTCAAGCTGCAGAACAACATCATCAGCTCGCCGCTGCAGTCGTTCGCCGGCATCCGCGTCGAGAACGGCAGCTCGGCGGATCCGGCGTTCAACCCGACGCTCTGCGCGACGATCTCCGGCAACACCGCCAACTCCGGCCCGGCGGACGCGTTCGGCGACAAGCCACCTGGGATCAACCTGACGAAGCGCTCGACACTCTCGACCACCTATGTGTTCGGCATCACCGGCCTGACGCCGTCGCCGGCGACGGCGGCGCAGGCGGAGACCTACGTCACCGGTCAGAACCCGAACAGCGCGCTCGGCGCCGGCTTCTGGGCAGGGAAGCGCACAGGCGTCATCTCCGGCAGCAACTTCACCAGTTGCACGCTGCCGTTCTAGGAAAAGCTGGCTTGACTTTCGCGCGCGGAGGGGCGTAGGTTCGGATCGCCGCGAAAACACACAAGGGAGGCGGCGTGACCGAAGCGTTCACCGGCCAGATCGGCACCTACGGGTTCAACTTTCCTCCGAGGTACTGGGCGTTCTGCAACGGCCAGCTCCTCAACATCCAGCAGAACCTGGCGCTGTTCTCGCTCCTCGGCACGCAGTTTGGTGGCAACGGCTCGACGACGTTCGCGCTGCCCAATCTGCAGACCCAGGCGCCGCTGCACGTCGGGGCGGGCTCCGGCGTCGGCAAGCCCGGCGGCACGCCCTATCACTACCTCTCGGTTTCCGAGATGCCGGCGCACACGCACACGATCCGAGCGTCTGGCGCGACTGGCGTGACGGCAGCGCCGTCGCCCACCAGCCGGCTCGGCGTATCAATGCCCGGGCCACTCTACGGGGGGGCGAACAACACGCAGGCCATGGCATCCCAGGTGATCGGGGCGACCGGGGACGGCGGGCCGCACGAGAACCGCCAGCCGTTTCTCGCGATCAACTTCTCGATCTGTCTCTTTGGCATCTTCCCCTCGAGGAACTGAGCAATGTCCGATCAGTACGTTGGTGAGATCAGGATGTGGGGCGGGAATTTCGCGCCGCTCGGCTGGGAGCCCTGTGACGGCAGGTTGTTGCCGATCTCTGAGTACGAGGAGTTGTTCACCCTCATCGGCACGACCTACGGCGGCGATGGCCAGTCGACCTTTGGCGTCCCCGACCTGCGCGGTCGGGTGCCCGTCGGACAGGGCAACTTCCAGGGCATGACTTACGTTCTCGGCCAGGCCGACGGCGTCGAGACGGTGACGCTGACCAAGGCGCAGCTGCCCAGCCACAACCACCCGTTCCTCGGCACGATCGATCAGGTCGGGGCATCCTCGCCGAACAACAACGTGCCGGCGTCGCTGCCAAGCTTGCAACAACAACGGGCGTACGGCACCGACGCGCCGTATCGCACGGTCGAGGCGAACACCGTCGAGCTGGTCGGCGAGAACCAGGTCCACACGAACATTCAGCCCTACATGGCCGTGAACTTCATCATCGCCTACGACGGCGTCTTTCCGCCGCCCGGCGAGGCTCTGCAGGAGGCGACCGAATGAGCAGTCCGTACCAGGCCCAGATTCAGGTCTTTCCCTACCAGTTCGCGCCGCGCGGCTGGGCGTTCTGCAACGGCCAGCTGCTGTCGATTGCCCAGAACACGGCGCTGTTCTCGCTCATGGGGACGACGTATGGCGGTGATGGACGCACGACGTTCGGGTTGCCGAACATGCTAGGCCGCGTGCCGCTGAATGCGGGTCAGGGGCCCGGCCTCAGCCCGTACCAGCTCGGCGAGGCAGCCGGTGTTCCCACCGTCACGCTGACCAGGCAGGAGATGGCCAGGCACGGCCACTCGTTCAACGTCGCCGGACAGCTCGCAACCGAGCGCCAACCTCCTGGGCAGCTGTTTGCGGTCGGTGAGGGCATCGGCATGTACACGAGCCAGACCGGCCCGACTGCGAGCTTCTCACCGCAAGCGGCGGGCATCGTCGGCAACGGCGCCCCGCACAACAACATGGCGCCGTTCCTGAGCCTGAACTTCTGCATCGCGTTGGAAGGCGTGTATCCGAAGCGGCCGCTGGCGGCGGCTTGGGAGGCCGAGGCGGCGCCTACGCCGACACGGGCGAAGAAGACGACGCGGGCCAAGAAGACGACGGCCAAGAAGACCGCGAAGAGATCGACAGCCAAGAAATCCACGCGGGCCAAGAAGACGACCTGACGCTGCGGCCCGTCGCGGCGTCAGACCGCGCGTTCCTGCTGGAGCTGTTCGCGACCACGCTGGCCGCGGAGCTCGCGCCGCTGTCCGCGCAGCAGTTCGCGGTGCAAGAGCGCGCCTACGACGGCGGCTACCCGGACGCGTCACACGACGTCGTGCTCGCCGACGGCCGTCCGATCGGGCAGCTGCGGGTCGATCGCGCCGCCGCCGAGCTGCGGCTCGTCGACATCTCGCTCCTACCCGAGTACCGCTCGCGCGGGATCGGGACGCGGCTCTTGACCGCGCTGCAGGACGAAGCGCGCGAGCGGGATCAGCCGCTGACGCTCAGCGTGTTCGCGCACAACCGCGCGCGGCGCTTCTACGCACGGCTCGGATTCACCGAGACCGGCGTGGAGGGAGCGCACATCGCGATGCGCTGGCAGCCCTAGGCGACGACTGCCTCGTAGCGCATCCCGCGCTCGTCGGGCCCGAGCGGCACGATGAACAGCGGGAACTCGCCGAGGCGCGGATTGCGCAGCCGGCAGATCTGCTGCGGCACGATCACGTCGCGGCGCGTGTGGAACAGCAGGCTGAAGGGATGGCGATGCAGGACGTCGGGCGGCGGCGTGGCCGACAGCCGGCACTCCGTGAGCTCCATGACGAACGGGTGACCGTGCGTCGGCACCACCTCGAAGCGCTGGCCGAGCAGCGGGTCGAACGTCTGGTTCGTGAACTCCTCGAGCACGGGCGCCAGCCTAGGTCTTGCTGCCGTGCCTTGCAAGACACTAGTGTCGTCACCGTGCAGACGATCTGCCTCAGCATGATCGTCAAGGACGAGGCGGCGGTGATTCGTCGCTGCCTGGATTCGGTCCTGCCGATCATCGACAGCTGGGCAATCGTCGACACCGGCTCCACCGACGGCACGCAGGAGATCGTCGCCGAGCACATGCGCGACCTGCCCGGCACGCTCGCCGAGCGTCCGTGGGTCGATTTCGCGCACAACCGCAACGAAGCGCTCGACCTCGCGCGCGAGCGCGCCGACTACGTGCTGACGATCGACGCCGACGAGGTGCTCGAGTACGCCGACGGCTTCGCGCTGCCGGCACTGGATGCGGACTCCTACCAGCTCGAGGTGCGCTACGGCCCGTCGTCCTACCTGCGCAAGCAGCTCGTCCGTGCGGCGCTGCCGTGGCGCTACAGCGGCGTCGTCCACGAGTACCTCGAGTGCTCCGAGCCGACCGGCGAGGACTTCCTCGCCGGTGTACGCACCGTCCCGCACCGCGACGGCGCGCGCGCACGCGACCCCGAGACCTATCGCCGCGACGCCGAGCTCCTCGAGCACGCGCTGATCGACCAGCCGGGCAACACGCGCTACGTCTACTACCTCGCGCAGAGCTATCGCGATGCCGGTGACCTCGAAGCTGCCGCGGCGACCTACCGGCGCCGTGCCGAGATGGGCGGCTGGCGCGAGGAGGCCTGGCACGCGCTCTACCAGGCCGCCCAGCTCGAGGAGCAGCTCGGGCGGCCGTGGGGCGACGTGATGCAGACCTACCTCGACGCCCACGAGCACACGCCCGATCGCGCCGGCCCGTTGTTTCGCGTCGGGCTGCACTACCAGCAGCTGGGCCAGCGCCAGCTGGCCCACCTCTTCCTGCGACGGGCGATGGAGATCCCCGAGCCGGGGCTCGGGCGGCTGTTCGTCGAACGCCAGATCTACGAGTTCGCGCGAGCGTTCGAGTACGTCATCGCCTGCTACCACGTCGGCGAGTACGCGACCGCGATCGCGACCGCGAACGAGCTGCTGCGGTCGCCGTTCCTGCCGCCCGACCTGATCGTCAACGTCGTCCACAACCGCCGGCTCAGCCTCGACGCCGCGACCGTGGGCGGACCGGTGCGCGGCGCACCGCGGCTGACGGTGGTCGTGCCGCCGACGACGACGGGCCCCGAGCGTGACGACTGCATCGAGAGCCTCGACGCGCAGCGCTGCGAGGACTTCCGTGTGATGTCCTCCGCCGAGGGGGTGGATGAGGACGACGTCGTGCTGATCCTCGATCCACGCGACCGGCTTGCCGACCCCGACGTCCTCGAGCTGATCCGCATGGCGTTCATCGACGGAGGCTGTCAGCTGCTCTACGGCCAGCACCGCGACGACGGCGGGCATCTCGGCACCGCCGAGCCGGCTCCGGACCAGGAGACGTTTGCCGCCCGCGGCGCCGCGCTGGCCGGTAAGTCGCTGGTCGCGGCCCGCGTCGGCGTGGACTGGGAGACGGCGGGCCTCGCCGGCACGCGCTTTCTCGACGAGGTCCTCACCGTGCGCACTCCAGCGCTACCGACGCCTGCCCCGGCCCGTGCGAGCGGTCCGCTGATCAGCTGCCTCATGGTCACGCGCGACCGGCTGCGCCTCGCGAAGGCCGCGATCACGTCCTTTGCCCTGCAGACCCACCCCAACCGCGAGCTCGTGATCGTCACCGACGGCGACGAGCGCTATCGCGACGCGCTCGCACGGTTCGTCGCCGCGGCCGGCATCGAGGGCGTCCGCGTCGTCGTGCCCGACCAGGCCGACCTCCCGCTCGGGCAGCTGCGCAACATCGCGATCGCCGAGGCCCGCGGCACGATCGTCTGCCAGTGGGACGACGACGACTACAGCCACCCAGAGCGCCTCGCGGTCCAGGCCCACTACATGGCCGCGCAGGACGCCGGCGCGTGCCTGCTCACCGACCACCTCCAGCTGATCGAGCGCGACCGCATCCTGTACTGGGTGGACTGGACCGACGGCGGCCGCTTCCAGGGGCAGGACCAGCTCGCGCCCGGCACGCTGATGATGGCGCGCGAGATCGCGCCGGCCTACCCGGAGGACGGGCCGTTCGCGCGCCGCGGCGAGGACTCCGTCCTGCTCGCGGCGCTGTTCGACAGCGTTCCCGTCGCGCACCTGCACGGCCAGGGGCAGCTGTGGCTCTACACCTACCACGGCGCGAACACGTTCCCGGAGGAGCACCACCGGCGCTTGAGCGCGTTCAGCGCGCCGCGCGCGGTGCTGGCCGAGCGCGCCGACGCGATCAGTGACGCGCTCGCGCACATGCCGGTGCCGCGGCCCGCGGTGATCGCGGGGCGCGACGGCGTTGCGTTCGCGATCCGCTAGCCCGGGTTCTTCGCCGCGGCGACGAGCGCCGACAGCGCGCTGTACTGCAGGCACGCGCTGAGCGTGTCGTCGCTGTCGCCGTTGTACGACGCGTCGCCATGCAGCCAGTCCATGTCGTAGACGCCCTGGGGGTATTGCGCGGCGAGGCTGTCGGCGTTGGCGCGCAGGAACACGGCCTGCTGCGCGGCCGCGCCGGCCCACTCGCCGCCGAGCGCGGCGAGGGAGGCCGCGAAGTCGCCGAGGTTCTCGACGAACAGCCCTTTGGAGAGGGTGGCGTTGATGTTCGTCTGGCGGAAGTCCTCGTCTGCGCTGCGCCACTGTCCGTCGACCGCGGTCGCCAGCACCTGCGTGCCCGGCCACGACATCGTCGCGATCGTCCCGGCAGCGACGTCGCAGCCCGTCTGCAGCCAGCGTGTGTCGTGGGTCGTCGCGTACAGGCCCCACAGCGCACCCAGCGAGTGGCCCTGGTCGGCTGCGAACGGCTTGTTGGCAGGGTCGCGCACGCAGTCCGATGTCAGCCCGCCCCAGACGATGTGGTGCTCGTCGACGAGCCCGGCAGAGACCTCCCACTCCCACGCGCGCGCGACGGCCTTGCCGAGCGCCCCACCGATGTCGGCGTACTGCATCGTCGAGACCGAGGCCTTGAAGTTCTGCGGATCGTGGGGGTCGCGCTTCCACCAGATGCCGCCCTTGCAGACGTCGTCCCACGATCCGTCGAGCTGGGCGAAGACCTCTTCAGCTTGCTCGCGGTACTTGGCCGCCGCGGTTGGGTCGGTGCTCGCAAGCCAGTCGCCGGCGGCCGCGAACATCCGGCCCCAGGCGGCGAGGTCGTCGAGGAACTGGCTGCTCGTGAGGTAGCCCTCCCCGGCGGCGAACGCGTTGTCGAGGCTCTTCCGCACGCCCGTGCCCGTCTTGCCTGGATCGCCGGTCAGCACCGCGTATCGGATCAGCTCGCGGATGATCGTCGGCGTCTTCCAGTAGTCGTCGGGGACCCACCAGCTCGGTGTCTCGGGTGTGAACCAGCGCGTGGTCAGCGTCCCGTACGCGCGCTTGGCGAGGTCGGTGTAGTCGTTCATGGTGCCTTCGCGGCCGCGACGAACGCGCAGATCGCCGAGTACTGCAGGCACGCTTGGGTCTGCTGGTCGCCGTCGCCGCTGTAGGACGGATCGCCGTGCAGCCAGTCCATGTCGTAGATGCCTTTCGGGTAGGCCGCGTGCAGGCTGTCGGCGTTGGCCCGCAGCGCCGCGCCGTAGCGCCTCGCCGCCTCCTGGCGCGCGGGGTCGTCGACGGTCGCGAGGTGCGCCGCGAAGTCGCCGAGGAAGGACACGAAGATGCCCTTGAAGAGCGTCTCGTTGCCGTGGTCGAGGTGGAACTGCTCGTCGGCCCCGCGCCAATGCGCGTCGACCGGCGTCGTGACGATCTGCGTGCCCGGCCAGACCATCGTGGCAAGCGTGCCGTCGACGATCAGCTGCGCGGTGTCCAGCAACGTGGCGTCGCCGGTCAGCTTGTAGAGCAGCCAGATCGGCGCGATCGCGTTGCCTTGCTGGGCGACGACCGGCGGATTCTTCGGGTCGGGCTTGCAGGCGCCGTCGAGCCCGCCCCAGACCATGCCCTTCGCATCGATCAGGTCGTGGTCCTGGATCCACTTCCACGCGTTGCTTGCGGCCGCGCTGTCGCCAAGGCCAAGCGCGATCTCCATGTAGCCGAGCGTCGCGTTGGCCGCCTTGAAGTTGCCGTCGCCGAGCTGGCGGCGCCACCACACGCCGCCGCCACACACGTCGAGCGACGTCTTCCACGCGGCGTCGAGGTCGTCGAAGATCCTGACCGCGTCGTCGTGGTAGCGCTGCGCCGGCGACCACTCGTTCGCGGTGACGAGCATCCGCCCCCAGCAGGTCTCGTCGTCGTAGTAGCCGCACTCGCCGATCCAGGTCTCGCCGGCGTCGAGCGCGTTCTTCAGCGTGAGCAGCGTGCCCGGATAGTCGCTCGGTGGTCCACCGTTGACGACCGCATACCTGACGAGCTCCTCGATGATCGTCGGCGTGCGCCAGTAGTCCTCGCCCACCCAGTCCAACGGCGTCTGCGGCGTGAACCACGTCGACGTCAGCTTCTCGACTGCCGCTGTCGCATAGCTGACATACGGACTAGCAGTCATGCATGCGACGCTATCACCGTCGCTCGAACGCCAGGCGGACACCGAGCCCGACGAGCACCGCGCCGCAGGCCTGCTGCGCGCGCTTGAGCCAGGCCGACTCGCCGACACGGCAAGCCGCGCCCGCGACAGGCAGGAACGTCCACAACATCTGGGCCATCGACGTAGCGTCTCAGACGCGCTTGCGGCGAGCCGGCGAGCGCAAGCCGGCCGCGTCGACCGCGCGCACCGAATAGAGCCCGCGCCGCAGCCGCAGCTTCCAGCGTCCGCCGCGGTCGACGCGCACGCGCCGCCCCGCCACGCGCACGCTCACGCCGCCGGCGCGCGTGCCGCACGCGGTGTCCGTCGCGCGCCCCGACAGCACGCGGCGGCGCACGCGCAGCCCCGAGACGCGTGGCGGCTCGAGGTCGAAGCACGCACGCGCCGGCGCGGGGCGCACGGGCCCGCGGTAGATGTCGATGCCACCGCCGACGCCCTGCCAGATCGCACCGTCCGGACCGACCTCGGTCGCCGCGTACAGCGAGTTGCTCTGCGGCCCGGGCAGCGCATCCACGCGCAGCGTCGACTTGCCGGTGGCGATGTCGACGCCCTCCAGGCCCCAGATCCCGAGGCGCTGGCCATCGCCGTACACCAAGCCGCTCGCCGTGCTCAGCGTCGGGACGGAATTGGGAATCGAGACCGTGCGGTTCGCCCACACCGAGCGACAGGTCCGCGTCTTGGCGTCCCAGTCGATGCGCTCCAACCCGTACGGCGCGTTGATCGGATCCTCACCGAGCAGCGCCGCGATGATCTGGCGCTGCTGCGCCGGGAGCGTCGCAAGCAGCGCCTCGTTCTTGAGGGTGTTGTTGACGATGATGCTCATGTAGCCGCTCGTCAGCACGGACTGCTCCGACGCCGACGTCGTCGCATTGGGATCGCCGAAGCGCACCGGAACCTCGCACGCGATGCGGCGGTCCTTGCCGGGCGCGATCGGTTGCCAGTCCTTCGGGATCGCGTCGCGCCAGAACAGCACGAGGTGCATCAGCGGCTGGCCGTCGGTGATGACGACGAAGCGGTCCTTGTCGCGGCTCGTGCCCATCACGTCGGGCGTCGAGCCCGACCCCTCGCCGAGTCGCACGCCGGTCGCCGGGCCGCCGGTCTCATACCCCGCCGCCCACGCGCTGCGCAGCGTCTTGCCGTCCCACTGCAGCTTGTGCATCCGCTTCGACGTGACCACGTAGATGCCGCCGGTCTCGTCGGCAGAGATCGAGTTGGACACGATCTCGCCGCAGAGCTTCAGCGTCTTCAGGTGCGCGGCATCGAGGCGCTCCAGCTGGCGCGGCACGACGCCGATCGCGCCGCCCTCGCTGGCAAACGCGATGTGCCCGTCGTAGGTCATCGTGATGCCGACCATGCGGTCGTCGGCGCCGCAGAGCGCGTCGTCGGGCAGCACGAACGACTTGAGCCTGGCGATAGGAGAGTTGAGGTCATTCGGACGCACGTCGCCGAAGACGTCGAGCGAGCGTGAGCGGCCGACGATCAGGTGGTTGTCGCGATCGAGCATGTTGTACGCGCCCGAGATCAGCGCGCCGCCGAAGCGCGGAGGCTCGGTATAGGACGAGATCACGCGACCGCTGGCGACATCGACCTTGTGCACGCCGCGCACGTCCGGGCTCGAGGCGACCGACATGAACGCGGCGCGCCCGCCGCCCGGATAGGGCGACGTGAAGTCGATGATGATCGGCACCTGCAGCGGGCTGCCCGGCAGGAAGACGTGCTGCATCGCGACCCGGTCGCCGGGCTTCGGCCCGGGGTAGGGCGAGGCGCCCGACGCGTAGGAGCTGCGATGCGACGCGCCCCAGCCGGAGTCCGCCAGGTGCGGGTTGCACGGCGGCTCGTGCGCGCCGACCGGCGTCAGGCACGTCGGCTCCGCCGCATGCGCGCCGGCTGGCACGAACGCGGCGGCCACCGCCGCAACGATCAAGCTGCGTCTCATCCCGACGCGACCGTAGCCGACCGAGACTCGCCGAGCGCTGTGGGAAAGCGAGCCGCCGAGGAGTAACGTGGGTGGCAGTGAGTACTGAGCAAAGTCCCGACGAACCACGCAAGCCAGTGACGACACAGCGTGAGCGCGTCGAGGCGAAGCGCCTGGAGAAGCTCGAAGCGGTCGCAGAGCAGGTTCGCGACGGGTCGCTCACAATCCGTCAGATGACTCCCGAAGAACGCGAGAAGTATCCGAAGCGCGACCTTCCTCCGCGGAAGCGCCGGCGCGCATGACGGCGTTCTTCATCCCGGACACGCCGCCTGGCAAGCCGACCAGCCGCGCGTACGAGGATCTCACCGAGCACGCTGCACTGGAGACGGGCCGGGCTGTGCGCCCGACCCGCATCTTCCAGCTGAGCTGCCGGCGCGGCGGCTCTGACTGCGAGATCTCTGTTGGCGTCGCTGACGTCGGCAGCGCGAACACGGTCCGCGCGATCTTCGATGTCGGCGACGCCTACGCGATCTTGGGCGAGGGCACCATCGACCTCTTGCCCAAGCGCCAGACGTACCGGCAAGTCGACTTCGACTAGGACCGGCCGGCGCGGCGCACCAGCGCCGCCGCTGCGCCGAGCATCAGCACGCCGGCGCCGAGCACGCCGAAGCCCAGCCAGCGCAGGACGTCGGAGTCGGCACCGACGACGACATTCGCGCTGACGCCTTGCGAGCCGTCCGCGTTGAGCACGGCAACCGTCCAGTCGCCGGATCCGACGTGCCAGTCGATTGCCTGTCGGCCGCTTCCCGTGGAAACGGCCGTCCAGAAGGGCTGGGCGGCGGCGGCGCCCGAGGGAGCGCTGCCGCTGACGTCGCGCGACTGTGTGCGGCCGTCGGCGATGTCGGTCACCCGGGTGCTGGCGACGTTGGCGAGGTAAGCATCGAGATCGGCGCGCTTGGCGACACCGATGAGGATCGGCTTGCCGTCGGTCGAGGTGGCCTCGATGCGCGTGCGGCCAAGCAGGTGATCGACGACGAAGCGCTCGGCGCCGTCGCCGACATCGCCGATCTCGAGCGGATCGGTGGCAACGGCGTAGCCGCTCGAGCTGACGGCGACCGCGTCGCTGTTGAAGTAGCCCTCGTCGTCGCGTTCGTTGCGATCGACGATCAGCATCGCCCCACCGCTGACCATCGCGAGGAACGCGACGGCGGCGACGGCGATGGCAAGACGGATGGAGCTGGTGGCTGACATAGGCGCCATCTTGCGCTCGCCGACCTCGCCGATCATCGGGGACGGACCCTGAACCGCGCCCCTCGCTGGATGGACCTCAGGTAGCGGTGCCCTCGCCGCTGCTGCCCGCGGGGGTGTGACCCTGCGCGGTCGTGCCCGGCGGGTCGGCCGACGGCGTCGGCGGCGCGGCCGGCGTCGGGGCGGCGCCCTTCGCGCCGGGGTCCTTCAGCGCGTCTGCTGCGGCCTTGGCCTTGTCCTTCACCGTGCCCTGGCCCTTGGCGATGTCCTTCAGCTCGTTGAGATCGTCCTTCAGCGCGTCGGTTCCGCCGCGCTTGTCGACGACGGCCTTGGCGCGGTCGGCAAGTCTCTTGAAGTTCATACGGGCAACGTACCCGCCGCAACCGCATCGCGAATCGCAGCAGCGAAGCGATCGACGTCGTCCTCGGTCGTGTCCCAGGAGCACATCCAGCGAACCTCGCCGGTGTTCTCGTCCCAGACGTAGAAGCGCCAGTCGCGCTGCAGCGCCTCGGT
The DNA here is from genome assembly GCA_963727365.1 of Paraconexibacteraceae bacterium. Lineage (GTDB taxonomy): Bacteria > Actinomycetota > Thermoleophilia > Solirubrobacterales > Solirubrobacteraceae > Paraconexibacter. The sequence goes on from CAVSFU010000018.1 coordinate 38,582, forward strand.
CACCGCCGGGTCGAGGATCGCGAAGACGGCGTTGGCCTGCGGGCTGCGTGATGCTGACGCCGGCGACGTCGCGAACCGCGTCGGCGAGCCGCGCGGCCATCGCGTTGGCGTGCTGCGGCAGCGCGCGGCGCGAGGTCGTCGGTGAGCAGCGCGTCGAACTGAGCGGCCAGGAAGCGCTGCTTCGAGGCCAGCTGCATCAGCTGCTTGCGGACGAACTTCGTGTGCTCGCCGAGGCCGGGGCGCAGGAACACGGCAGCCTCGACGCCGAGCGCGCCGATCTTGGTGCCGCCGAACGAGACCGCGTCGACACCGTCGTAGTCATCGCGCCCAGCGGCACGTCGCACGCCGCCGCGGCGTTGGCCAGCGCGCGCCGTCGACGTGCAGGAAGAGGTCGTGCGCATGCGCCGGTCGGCCAGCGCGCGGATCTCGGCGGGCTGTAGAGCGTGCCCGAGCTCCGTGGACTGGGTGATCGAGACGACGCGCGGCTGGGCGGCGTGCTCGTCGCCGAAGCGCACGAGGCGTGGCGCACGAGCTCTGGCGTGAGCTTGCCGTCCGGCGTGGCGATCGTCAGCAGCTTGAAGCCCCCGACGGCTCGGGTGCCGCCGCACTCGTCGACGTTGAGATGCGCGGTGGCCGCGCAGATCACGGCCTCCCACGGCCGGCACAGCGAGCGAGGCAGATGATGTTGGCGCCGGTGCCGTTGAACACGAGGAACGGCGCGCGCGTCGGTAGCCGAGCAGCGCGCGCGGAAGCGCGCGTGCGCGCGCGCAGTGTGCTCGTCGTCGCCGTAGGCCGGCGCGTGGCCGTGGTTCACCGCGGCAAGCGCTGCGAGCACCTCGGGATGGGCGCCGGCGTAGTTGTCGCTGGCGAACCCGCGCGGGTTCATCCGTGCAGGCGGAGGCGCTGGCCGTTCATCTTGCGCGCCGTCGCGGAAGCGAGGAAGAGGATCGCCGCGGCGATCTCGACGCGTCGGTGAACGTGCGGAACTCCTTGTCCGGGCTCTCCGCGCGCATCTGCGGCGTCGTGATCGCGTTCACCACGACGATGTTCGCAGTCGCTCGGCCTTGGCCGCGCGGAAGCTGTCGGCAAGCGCGAGCGTCCACGCCTCGGCTGCGGCTTTCGCCGCCGCGTACGCGGCGTTGTCGTGCGTCGGGGCTGCGCCTGCTTGGCTCGAGACCAGCACGAAGCGGCCGCGCCGGTGCCGACGAGCGCGTCGTGGAACGCGCGCGTCGTGTGCTGGACGGTGCGGATCAGCAGGTCGTGGAGGAACGTCCCAGTCCTCGAGCGGCGCCTCGCGCGAGGGTCGTGCCGCCGCGCCAGCCGCCGACGAGGTGCGCGAGCCCGTCGACGGCGCCGAAGCGCTCGACGAGCGGCGCCCAGGCGCTTCGCGGCGTCCGCGTCGAGCAGGTCGACGACGTGGGCGTCGAGGCGGTCGGCGGCAGCCCAGCTCCGCGAGCGGCTCGAGCCGCTCGGCGGCGCGTCGGCGAGCGCGAGGTCGCGCCGGCGTCGGCGAGCGCGCGCGCGACGACCGGCCGAGGCCGCCGGCCCGGCGAGCGCGATGACGCGGCCGTCAGCGTCGGTGCTCACGCGGCACGCACCGCTCGAGCTTGCCCTGCAGCGACGTGTAGAAGATCGACAGCGGGAACTCGTCGTCGACCAGGTCGAGCACGTTCGGGTCGCTCTCGTCCGCGAGCGCGCGCTGTCCGCGGCCCAGCGCGAGCCCCGTCGCAGGCGGGACGTAGTCGGTGACGAGGTCGTGCGCGGCGGCCCAGTGCTGCGAGCTTCGTGCGGTCGATGCCCGCGCGGTAGAGCTCCTCGACGCGCTCGCGCAGCTCCTCACGCCGTCGGCGACGCGCTCCCACTCGATCGTCAGCGGTTGTCGGTCCAGTGCACGCGAGCCGTGTCTGTGCAGGTAGGCGAACAGCAGCTGCCCGCCGAGCCCGTCGTAGTTGCGCACGCGCGGCCGGTGATCGGGAAGCGGAAGAGGCGGTCGAAGAGGATCGCGTACTGCACGTGGCGCGCGAACGCGAGGCCCTCCGCGCTCCAGCGCACCGCCTCGCCGAACGCGGTCAGGTCGCAGCGCAGCTCCTCAAGCGAGTACATCCAGTACGGCATCCGCTGGCGGATCATGAACGGGTCGAACGGCAGGTCGCCGTGGCTGTGCGCGCGGTCGTGGATCAGGTCCCACAGCTCGTAGGCGTCGCGCGACAGCTGCTCGGAGGCCAGCAGCGCGGCGGCGTCGGGCGGCAGGTTGAGCCGCAGCAGGTCGGCGGCGGCGCCGACGACGCGGCGGAAGCGCGCGGCCTCGCGGTCGCAGAAGATCGCCGCCGAAGTGGTTGGCGGCAGGCCGGCGACGGACGGTCTCGGGGAAGAGCACGGCGCACTCGGAGTCGTAGCCGCCGTGTTGTCGACGAGCGTGACCGGCACGAACTTCGCGTTGTCGTAGCGCGTCGCGCTCCAGCTCGGCGAGCCACTCGGGCCAGGCACGCGCACGATCAGCGCCTCGAAGACCTTGTCGCGCGAGCCGTTCTGCTTGTACATCGGGAAGACGACGAGGTGCTCGATGCCGTCCTCGCGGTCGAGGTCCGGCCGGAAGGCGTCGAGCGAGCGGGTGAAGTCGGGGACGGCGAAGCCGCCGGCGCCCAGGCGCGCAGGTCTCGGCGACCGCGGCGAGGTAGTCGGCCTGGTGCGGGAAGCGCGGCGCAAGCCCGTCGATCGCGGCGACCATCGTCGTCGACGTGCGCCGCCGCGGCAGCGCGGTCGTGCTCGCCAGGTCGAGCGAGCCGTCGGGCTGCTGCGCGCAGGCGCAGCGCGTCGCGTCGCCTGCTTGAGCTGCGCCAGCCGGGTCGCTGCGGCGGCGGGCGGCGCGCGGCGGGCGGCGTGCGGCAAGCGCGGGCCGGCGGCCCAGTAGACGAGGTTCAGCCACAGCGCGCGTGGCCGAGCTCGCCGATGCAGTCGTCGCCGAAGAGGTCGGAGTCGGCGACGACGACGACGCGGCCGCGCCGTGCTCGGTGACGCGAGCAGCGGCGCGCCGGGCGTCGACGCGGGCGCGTGGCACGCCGAGCGACGCGCGCGCCGTTGGCGAGCGCGAGCGTGGTGCGCGGTAGAAGCAGGCCGCGTCGACGCGGGCGAGGAGGTCGGCGCCGCGCGCGCGCCCGCGCTCAAGGTCGGCGAGCACCCAGCGGGCGCCTTGTGGTGGTGCTCGTAGTCCTGGACGAGCGTCGTTGGCGATGCGCGATGCCGAAGCGCGCCGCGAGCTCGTTGAGGTTGTTGCCGTACTTCTCCTGCTCCTCCTCGCCGAGGATCACGAGGCCGCCGCCGGCGCTCGACCCACGCCTCGATCGCGTCGAGCTCGGCGGGCGTCGAAGCGCGGCGAGCCGCCGGGCACGGTGCGCTCCCATTCGGGCTCGGACGGGTGGGCGATGACGAGCACGTCGGCGTCGTCGAGCGCGGCCGTCAGCGGGCCGCCGATGTGCGCGGCGACCGCGAAGTCGCGCACGCGCAACGCCGCCGCGGCCGCGCGTAGGAGGAGTCCGCCGGGTGGGCCGGCTGGATCTCACGCGCGACCTCCGGGCGGATCGTCCACGCCTCGGAGTGCGCCTCGTCGAACAGGACGCGGGCGACGGCGGGTGCGGGCATCATCACAAACGGTAGCCGCGACGGATCTCAAGGACATCTCGAATTGCTGCAACAATTCGCACGATGGACGACGTTGACCAGAAGATTCTTGCGCTGCTCGTCGCGGACGGCCGGCGGACGTACGACGACATCGCCGCGCACGTCTCGCTGAGCGGCCCGAGCGTCAAGCGCCGCGTCGACCGCCTGCGCAGTGACGGCACCTTGCGCGGCTTCACCGCGGTGCTCGACGACGTCGCGATGGGCTGGGGTACCGAAGCGCTCGTGGAGCTGTTCTACGCGCCGGGCACGCTGCTGGACGAGGTCGCCGGTCGTCTCTCGCGCGTGCCCGAGGTTGTCGAGGCGTGGATCGATCACCGGCGAGGCCGACGCGATCGCACGCGTGCGCACGCGCGACAACGCCGACCTCGAGCGCGTGATCATGGACCTGCAGCGCGACGGCGTGCTCGAGCGCACGCGCTCACAGGTCGTGATGTCGCGGCTGGTCAGCCGCTGAGCCCGAGGTGGACCTCGCCGGCGTCCAGCGCGGTGTGGCCGCCGTCGGGCAGCCGGACCACCAGGCGCCCGGCGCCGTCGATGCCGTCGGCGACGCCGGAGCCGCCGCTCCAGCTGACCTCGCGGCCGTGGAGCGCGATCGCGCGCGCGGTAGGCCGCCAGCAGCGTCGGCGGTCGAGCGCAAGCGTGCGCTCGAGCGCGGCGAGCGAGCGTGATCAGGATGGGCTCGACGCTCGGTCCGGCTCGCGGCCGAGCGTCGCCGCGGTGGCGTGCAGCTCGGGCGGCAGGTCCTCGACGCGCAGCGCGACGTTGAGGCCGATGCCGAGCACGGCCCAGCTGCTCCTGCGGGCGGCCCTCGGCGAGGATGCCGGCGACTTTGCGCCCGTCGATCAAGACGTCATTGGGCCACTTGATGCGGCGCGTCGTCGCCGCAGACCTCGGCGACCGCGACGGCGGCCACGAGCGGCAGCAGCGGCGGCGGGTCGCGCAGGATCACGGACATCAGCAGCGCGCGGCCGGGCGGCGCCGACCAGGTGCGGCCCTGGCGGCCGCGCCCGGAGGTCTGCGCGCCGGCGGTGACGAGCGTGCCGTGCGGCGCGCCGGCTGCGGCGAGGTCGCGCGCGCGGTCGTTGGTCGACGTCGTCTCGCGCAGGTGCAGGCGGGGCCGAGCCGATCACTGCTGGCGGATCGTCAGCTCGGCGTCGAGCTCGAGGCCGAGCAGCTCGCGCGCCGAGCCGCGGTTGACCGCCAGCGCGAGCGCGCGGTAGGCGTCCTCGTAGACGAGCAGCTCGCCGGGTGGCACGTCGGCGAACGTGCGTCGCGTACCGCGCCTCGTGGCCGTTGACCTGCACCGCGCCGCCGAGCCGTAGCCCGGCGCCGGTCGATCTCCTCGTGCTCGACGTCGAGCGTGACGTTGCCGAAGCGATCGAAGCTGATCGCGTGCGCGATGAGCGTGTCGCCGTCGACGTGGGCGAGCGGCATGTGCAGGCGCGTCGACCTCGTCGGCGTCGAGCGGGTCGCCGGCGTCGGCCAGCTCGGCACCGGCGGCGAGCGCGGCGGCGACCGGGGAGAAGATGTCGCGCCCGTGGAAGGTCGCGCTCACCGGCTCCAGGCGATGCGGCGAGCGGCTGATGTCGACGGCCTCGACGATCCCGCCGAAGCGCGCGGCGGCCAGCGACAGCAGCCCGTTGTCAGGCCCGACGAGCAGGCGCTCCTCCTCGGCCGTGCGCAGGGCGACGGCGCGGCGCCGCGTCGCCGACCTCGGGATCGACGACCGCGAGGTGCACGCCCGGCGCGCAGAACGGCAGCGCGCGACGCAGCGTCAGCGCGCCAGTCCTCACGTCATGGCGCGGGACGCCGTGCGTGAGGTCGACGATCGTCGCGCCGGGCGCCACACGGTGGATGACGCCGTGGCAGACACCGACGAAGTCGTCGTCGAGGCCATAGTCGGAGAGGAACGTGACGGGGCGGTGCGAGGTCACCCGCCGACCATATCGGCGAGCAGCGCGGCGATCAGGCCGGCGGGCGTGTGCGGGTCGGCTTCGACTGCCACGTCGGCACCGAGCTCGCGCAGCGCCGCGCTGGTCGCGGGGCCGATCGACACGATCTTCGGGCCTGCGAGCGTGCCGGCGGCGGCGTGCAGCGAGCGCGCGGAGGAGGCGGAGGTAAAGAGCGCGTAGTCGCACGCCAGCGCGGCGTCGCGCAGCTCGTCGTCGAGCGTCATCGGCTCGGTCGCGGTACGGCGCGACCAGCGCGACCTCGCTGCCGCGCGCGCGCAGCTCGTCGAGCAGCAGCTCGCGGCCTTCCAGCGCGCGCACGACCACGACGCGCCGCGGCGAGCCGATCGCCTCCAGCACGCCCTCCGAGGTGGAGCGCTGCGGCACGACGTCGGCCGCGATCCCGCGTGTGGCGAGCGCGGCGGCGGTGCCGGGGCCGATCGCGGCGATCTGCGGGCCTGCGAGGGCGCGGGCGTCGTGCGATCGCGGTGAAGAGGCGCTCGACGCCTGTGGGCGACGTGAAGACGAGCATCTCGCCGAGGTCGTCGGGAAGCGCGAAGTCGAGCGGCACGGTGCGGATCGTCGGCGCCTCGACGACGCTTGCGCCGAGCGTGCGCAGCCGCTGCGCCAGCTCCGATGCCTGCTTGCGTGCGCGCGTCACCGCAACCGACACGCCGGCAAGCGGCCGCTGCCAGCCACTCCAGCTCCAGCGCGGCGACGTCGCCGACCACGGTGATGGCGCGGCGCAGCCGCGACGGCGTCAGCGAGACCGGCGAGGGTCGTGCGGATGACGTGCTGGCCCGGCAGCGTGCCGCGCTCGACGATCGCCGCGGGCTGGTCGCCCGGACGTCCGCCGGCGATCAGCTCTGCGGCGATGCGCGGCAGCTGGCGCACGCCCATGTAGAAGACGAGCGTCCCCGGGAAGGCAGCCAGTGCGGGCCAGTCGATCTCCGACCGACTTCCGGGTGTGCCCGGTGACGAAGGCGACGGCGCGTCGACACACCACGATGCGTCACCGGGATGCCGGCGTAGGCCGGCGCTGCGACGCCCGCGGTGACTCCCGGGACGACCTCGAACGGCATGCCCGCGGCCGCGCAGGCCTGCGCCTCCTCGCCGCCACGGCCGAAGACGAAGGGGTCGCCGCCCTTCAGCCGCACCACGCTGCGGCCCGCCAGCGCGTGCTCGACGAGGCGCGCGGTCGTCTCCTCCTGGGGCACCTGCTTGCCGCCGCCGATCTTGCCGACGTCCTCGACGACCGCGTCCTCGCGCACCAGCTCCAGCGCGCTCACGCGGGATCAGCTTGTCGTGCATCACGACGTCCGCGGTGCGCAGCAGCTCCGTCGCGCGGACCGTCAGCAAGCCGGGATCGCCGGGGCCCGCGCCGACGAGGTAGACGGTGCCGGTCACGTCAGCAGCTCCGCGGCACCGGCCGCAAGCATGCGCTCGGCGACCATGCGCCCGAGCACCTCGGGGTCGTCCCCCTGGGCCTCGTCCACAACCCACGCCGAGCCGTCCGACCGCGCCCGCCCAGGCGCGGAGGGTGAAGCCGCTATCGGTGCGCGTCGCGTGCGCGCCGACGGCGCTGTGGCAGTCCGCGCCGAGTGCGGCGACGCAGGCGCGCTCGGCCAGCAGCCGCGGCCAGGCGTCGGGATCGCGCGGCAGCTCGAGGCCCGCGCATGTCTGCAGCACGACGATGCCCTGGCCGGCAGCTGGGACGCTAGTCCAGCGGCGTCACGGCCTCGTCGCGGCCGAGCCGCGCAAGACCGGCGGCCGCCAGCACGAGCGCGTCGACTTCGCCCGCCGCCAGCTTGCTCAGGCGCGTGTCGACGTTGCCGCGCACCGCCACCACCTCGACGTCGGGCCGCGCAGCGCGCAGCTGTGCCGCGCGGCGCAACGATGCAGTCCCGATTCGCATGCCGTCGGGATCGCCGCACGAACACGTCGCGCGGGTCCTCGCGCGGTAGGCACCCAGCCAGCACGATGCCGGCAGCAAGCTCGGCGGGCACGTCCTTGGCGGAATGCACCGCGACGTCGATCTCGCCCTCGAGCAGCGCACGCTCCAGCTCCGCGACCCATTTCGACTTGTCGAGTGCCGCCCGGTCGCGGTCGCCGCGGGTCTGCAGCACCACGATCTCGCACTCCTCCCCGATCGCCGCCGCGGCGAGCCGCGCCTGTGCGAGGGCGAGCGCGCTACCGCGCGTCCCGAGCCGCATCGATCGGCGTCACGGTCGCGTCGGAATCGCCGGTCGCGTCCTGCGCCTCAGAGCCGGGGTCCAGGCCGAACAGCTCGCGCGCGATCTGCAGGCGCCCGTGGCCCGAGCGCGTGTCGTCCGCAAGCGCCTTCAGCCGCAGCGTGGGCTCGTGCAGCGCGCGCTGCATGACGGCGCGTGCGAGCGCCTCGACGCGTGCGCGGTCGCGCGGCGACAGCGACTCCCAGCGGCCCTCGTTCTCGGTCAGCACCTGCTCGACGATCGCGTCGCCCGACTCGCGCAGCGCGGCGATCGTCGGGCGCACGTCGAGCTGGCCCAGCCAGCGCGCGAAGCGCTGGATCTCCTCCTCGACGATGGCCTCGGCGCGCGTGCGCTCGCCCTCGCGCACGGAGATGTTGCGCTGGACGGCGGTCTGCAGGTCGTCGATGTCCAGCAGCGTCACGCCCGCCAGCTCCGAGCACGCCGGCTCGATGTCACGCGGGACGGCGATGTCGATCAGCACGAGCGGGCGGCCCTTGCGCGCGGCCATCACGAGCTCGAGCTCCTCGACGCCGACGATCGCGTGCGGCGACGCGGTCGAGGAGACGACGATGTCCGCGTGCTCCAGGCGCGCCGGCAGCTCGTCGAGCGACACCACGCTGCCGTCGAAGCGCTCGGCCAGCGAGCGCGCGCGGTCGGCGCGGCGGTTGGCGACGAAGATCGTCGAGACGCCGTGGTCGGCCAGTGCCTGGGCCGTCAGCTCGGACGTCTCGCCCGCGCCGATCACGACGACGTCGCGGCCACGCAGGTCGCCGACCGCGTCGCGCGCCATCCGCACCGCGACCGTCGAGACGCTGACATGCGCCGAGCCGATCTCGGTCTCCGAGCGCACGCGCTTGCCCGTCGACAGCGCCGCGGTGAACATCCGGTTCGTCAAGGGACCGGTCGTGCCGGCGGCAAGCGCGTTCTCGTAGGCGCGCTTGACCTGGCCCTGAACCTCGGACTCGCCGACGATCATCGAGTCCAGGCCGCTGGTGACGCGGAACAGCTGGCGCGCGGCGTCGCAGTTGCGCGGCGAGTAGACGATGCCCGCAAGCTCCGTGGGCCGGATGCCCGCGCGGCGCGCGAAGCGCCCGAGCAGGTCGGTCTCGGCCTGGACGGAGTCGCGCACGACGAGGTAGGCCTCGGTGCGGTTGCAGGTCGAGATCATCACGGCCTCGTCGACGGCGTCCTCGCCGACGAGCGCCTCGCAGATCGTCCGCGCCGCGCTGTCGGTCAGCGCCAAGCGCTCGCGCAGCGCGACAGGCGCCGTCTTGTGTGAGATCCCGAGGGCAACGAGCTCGTTGGGCCTACTCATCGTGCGCGATCTCCTGCTCGGCCAGCTCGTTGAGCTCCACCAGCTCGCGTTCCAGGCGCGCCAGGCGCGCGCTCATGATCCCGAGGTAGATCACGACCATCGCGAAGAACACGAGGTACGCGGCGACGACGTAGCCGGAGTTGTCGGGGAGTGTCGCGGCGAGGGTCATGAGGTCTCCAGCTGGGGTGCGGCGGTGCGGCCGACACGTGCGCCGCCGTCATCGCCGAGCTTGCGGCGCAGCTTGCGCAGCTGCGCGCGCGAGTGCTTGTGCGTCAGCTCGAACTTGTAGAGGGTCGCGAACAGCAGCGCCATCCCGAGAATCGCAAGGTAGAACGGCGGCCGCATCCCCGCGGGCAGGTCGCCGCCGGCCTGGTTGAGCACGCGCGGGTGGATGTACGGGTCCGCCAGGCGCACCGCGAGGAAGTTCAGCGGGACGAACGCGCCCGCGACGACCGCGAACACCGCCGCGACGCGCGACTGGCGCTCAGGGTCCTCGATCGCAAAGCGCAGCGGCTGGTAGGTGCAGTAGAGGAGGAAGACGATCAGGAAGGAGACGAGCGTCGCCTCGCGCCACTCGAACCACACGCCCCAGGCGGCTTTCGCCCAGATCGCGCCGGTCAGCAGGACGGCGCAGCCGAAGACGACGGCGGTGTGGATCGCGACGTAGGAGCGCAGGTCGTAGCGCGGGTCGCGCGTGCGCAGGTACTGCATCCCCATGATCCCGCCCCAGACCCAGCCGCACAGCGAGATGATCGCCAGCGGCACGTGGACGTAGAAGATCTTCTGGCTGAAGCCCTGGTCGGCATCCAGCGGCGCCGAGAAGGCAGCCAGCACGTAGGCCGTGACGAGGGTGACCGCGGCGGCGATCGAGAGGTTGCGCAGACGGGTTCCGTACATCGGAGAGACCTAGTCGTCGAGCAGGTAGTCGAACACCGCGAAGGCGACCAAGGCGAACACGAGATCATAGAGGCCGAGGATCGCCAGCCAGCGTCCGGGGACGGCTTGTGCAGCCCCGCTCAGCAGCAACGGGGTGATGCAGCGGGCGGTCGCCGATCACCACCGGCACCAGCAGCGGCAGCGCGATCAGCGGCACCAGCAGATCGCGCGCGCGGGTCCGCACCGCCATCCCGGCGACGAGCGTCCCGATGACGACGATGCCGATGTCCGCGAGCGCGAAGACACCCGCGAGGCGCACAACCTCGGCCGCATCGAGCGTCGGCCCGAGCAGCAGGATCGTGAAGGCGGGGACAGCGACCAGCTCGACCGCGACGAGGAACGTCAGGAACGTCAGCGCCTTGGCGATGAGCATCGCCGTGCGGTCGGCGGGGGCAAGCAGGAACGCGTCGAAGCCGCCCTCCTCCTCGTCGATCACGAACAGGCGCCCGGCGCCGAGGATCGCGGCAAACAGCAGCGTCACGCAGAGCACGCCGGCGGCAAGCTCGCCGTCGACGCTGCCGCGCTGCAGCGCGAAGTGAAAGACGACGAACGTCGAGATGCTGAACAGCAGCATCGCGGGCAGCACGCTGGGGGCGCGGCGCTCGAGCAGCAGCTCCTTCCACAGCAGCGTGCGGACGGTCGCGATCACGCGTAGAGCTCCCGCACCAGCGCCACGTCGACGTCGCCAGCTGCGCCGCTCAGCTGCACCTTCCCGGCGCGCAGACCGAGCACGACGTCGGCTTCCGCCAGGCCGCCGCTGGGATCGTGGCTCGTCACCACGCGTGTGGCCCCCGAGGCGCGCCCGACGAGCGGCTCGAGTAGGTCGGCGGCCGCGGGGTCGAGGTTCGCGCGCGGCTCGTCGAGCAGCAGCACCTCGGGCTCGTGCAGCACCGCGCGGCAGGCGGCGACGCGCTGCAGCATCCCGCGGCTGAGCGTGCGCACCGGGTCGTCGGCGCGGATGCTGAGCTTCGTCTGCTCCAGCAGCGCGTCGACACGCGCCGTGGCGACGCCGTGCAGGCGCGCGTGGAACGTCAGGTTCTCGCGCGCGGAGAGGTCGCGGTACAGCAGCGGGTCGTGGCCGAGGAAGCCGATCCGCCCGCGCACGTCCCAGGCGTCGTCGGGCAGCGCGTGGCCGAGCACGCGCGCGCTGCCGCGATGTGGGCGCAGCAGCGTCGCGAGCACGCGCAGCAGCGTCGTCTTGCCGGCGCCGTTGGGGCCAAACACGACAACCGTCTGGCCGGCGTCGACCGTCAGGCTGACGCCGTCGAGCGCGGTCCGCTCGCCATAGCGCCGGACGAGCTCTGCGCACTCAATGGCTGCGGCCATCGCTGCGCCCGAGCGTCTCGATGGCGTGGCGGAGCACCGGGGCGATCACCGGGAAGGTCTGCGCGATCGCCTTCGGGCTGCCGGGGAAGTTCACGATCAGCGTGCCGCCGGCGATGCCCGACATGCCGCGCGAGAGCATCCCCATCGGCGTGTGGCGCAGCGACTCGGCGCGGATCGCCTCGGCGATGCCGGGTGCGTCGCGCTCGATCACGCGCCGCGTCGCCTCCGGCGTCACGTCGTCGGGCGTGAAGCCGGTGCCGCCCGTCGTCAGGACGAGCTGCATCGCGCTCTCGACGTGGTGGCGCAGGCGGTCCTCGATCAGGGCGGCGTCGTCAGCGACGACCTCCATCGCCTCGACCTCGCAGCCGGCGTCCTCGGCGAGGTGCGCGAGCGCCGGACCGGAGGCGTCCTCGCTCTCGCGACGCGACACGGACGTCGAGATGGTGATGACGGCGGTCCTCACTCGGCGGTCCAGGTCCCGCTGCGTCCGCCGGACTTCTCGAGCAGGCGCACGCCGCTGATCGTGACGCCGCGCTCGATGCTCTTGACCATGTCGTAGATCGTCAACGCGGCGACGGCGACGGCGGTCATCGCCTCCATCTCCACGCCGGTGCGCCCGTGGACCGAAGCGGTCGCGGTGATCGTGATCGTGCCCGCGGCGGCGTCGGTCTGCGCGTCGACGTCGACGTGATCCAGCCCGAGCGGGTGGCACAGCGGGATCAGCTCGCCGGTGCGCTTGGCGGCCTGGATGCCGGCGATGCGCGCGGTCGCGATCACGTCGCCCTTCGGCGTGTCGCCCTGTTGCACCGCGGCGGCGGTCTGCGGGCTCATCGCGACCGTCGCCTGCGCGACCGCGCGGCGCTGCGTGACGGCCTTCTCCGAGACGTCGACCATCCGGGCGGTGCCGGACTCGTCGACATGGGTCAGCTTGTCAGGCATGCACGCGCTGGGCGGCGGCGATCAGGTCCTGCACCGCCGCGGTGTCGCCGGCGCGCAGCAGCGAGATCGGGTCGGGCTCGCCGTTGACGATGCCCTCGAAGAAGTCCTTGCGGTCCTGGTAGGTCGGCAGCGTGCCCTTCGCCCAGCCACGCACCTCGTTGAGCAGGATCGCCAGCTGCGCGTACTCGGCGCCGAACAGCTCGGAGATCTCGCGCTTCATGCGCTTGGCCAGCGCGGGCGAGGCACCGGCGGTCGAGATCGCGATCGCCAGCGGGCCGGTGCGGACGATCGCCGGCAGGATGAAGTTGCACAGCGGCGGGACGTCGACGACGTTGACGAGCATCGCGCGCTGCTCGGCGTCCTCGTAGATGCCGATGTTGATGTCGGTGTCGTCGGTGCAGGCGATCACCATGAAGACGCCCTCGAGGTCGCTCGGGCCGGCGTACTCGCGCGCCTCCCAGCGGATCGAGCCCTCGAGCGCGAGCTGCTGCAGCTCGGGGTGTGCGGTCGGCGCGATCAGCGTCACGTCGCCGTCGCAGGCAAGCAGGCCCTCGGCCTTCTCCAGGCCGATGTCGCCGCCGCCGATGACCACGCACTTGCGGCCCTTGAGCTTCAGGCAGGCGATGTAGAACGGCGTGTCGAGCATGTCGCGCACGCACGTCTGGTCGCACGTTCCGCGCTTGAACTGGCAGACGCACTCCTTGCCCGTGTAGGCGGCCGCAGGCATGTGAACAGCCTAGGGATGAGGGGCGAGTGCCGGGTCTGACCCCGTGCTCGCCTGAGAGCTCTCTGAGAACACATCTCGAACACAAGTTCTTAAGCTTGCGGCTGCAACAATATCCTTCAGGAACAGACGTTCGTGCTGCTCAACTCGACAACCACCCTTCCCGACGGCTCCCGCTTGCGCGTGCGCATGCCTCAAGTCATCGACCGTGAGGGCCTGCGCGCGCTGCACGATCGCCTCGGCCTGCACCTCGAGGATCTGGACATCGCCCGCGTGCTGCGCTTCGACCCGCGCACGGTGACCGTGGGCTGTGCGTCGATGTGGAACGGCTCGACCGAGACCGTCGTCGGCTACGGCGCCATCTTCCCCCGCGCCGCGGAGCCGCATTTGCTCGTCTGCGACGAGGCCGTCGCACCCGGCACGCGTGACGCGCTGGCCGACGCGCTGCGCGAGCACGCCGCATCCCGAGCTGCGTAGGCTGGGGCGGTGGCCACCACCGCCGCCCGCCTGGAGTCGCTCAGCCCGATCGACGGCTCGCCACTCGGCAGCGTCGCGCTGACCGAGCCCGGCGAGGTCGGCGCCGTCGTCGCCGGCGCGCAGGCGGTGCAGCCGCTGTGGTGGGCGCTGCGAGCCCGCGATCGCGCGCGCTACATGCAGCGCGCCGCGCAGGCCGTGATCGACGAGGCCGGCGAGCTGGCCGACCTGATCGCCAACGAGCAGGGGCGCCCGCGCGCCGAGATCGAGGTGATGGAGCTGCTGCCGGCGATCGAGACGCTGCAGTGGCTGGCGGAGTACGGGCCGCGCGTGCTGGCCGGCGAGAAGGTCGCGCTCTCACGCGCGCTGCGCCCGCTGACGCGCGCGCGATGGGCCTACGAGCCGCTCGGCGTCGTCGCTGTGCTGGGACCGGCGACCGAGCCGTTCGCGACGCCGCTCGGCGACGTGGCGGTCGCGCTGATGGCCGGCAACGGCGTCGTCTACAAGCCTTCACCGCACGCGGCGCTGGCGGCTGAGCGGATCGCGCGTGTCTTCACGCGCGCCGGCCTGCCCGAGGGCCTGCTGCGAATCGTCCACGGCCACGCTGCCACCGGCGCGGCGCTTGTCGAGACGCGCGTCGACCAGGTGCGCTTCACCGGCTCCTATGAGGCCGGCCGTGCCGTGAACGAGGCGTGCGCGCGCACCGTCAAGCGCAGCATCCTCGAGCTCGGCGGCAAGGACGCGATGATCGTCTGCGCCGATGCCAGCGTCGATCGCGCGATCGGCGGTGCCGTCTGGGCGGCGTTCGCGAACGCCGGGCAGTGCGGCGGCTCGGTCGAGCGCGCGTTCGTGATGCGCGAGGCGCACGAGCGCTTCCTGCACGGCGTCGTCGCGGCCGCGCGGGCGCTGCCGGTCGGCGACCCACGCGATCCCACGACCGCGATCGGCCCGCTCGTCGGCCGTGAGCGGCTCGAGCGCGTCATCGCGCTCGTCGACGAGGCAGTCGAGGGCGGCGCGACGCTGCACTGCGGCGGGCAGGTCGCGCCCGCCGGGCTCAGCGGCGCGTTCTACGCACCTGCCGTGCTGACCGGCGTCGACCCCTCGTCGCGGTTGTGGCGCGAGGAGGTCCCCGGCCCGGTGCTCGCGATCGCGGTCGTCGACTCCGAGGAGGAGGCGATCGCGCGCGCCAACGACTGCGACCTCGGCCTCGGCGCGTCGGTCTGGACGGCCGACCGCTACAAGGGCGCGCGCATCGCCCGCGAGCTGCGCGTCGGGATGGTCTGGATGAACGACCACCTCGTCAGCCGCAGCGCGCCGCAGCTGCCGTGGGGCGGCGTGCGCGGGTCGGGAATCGGGCGCGCCCGCGGCGCGATCGCGCTGCGCACCTGCGCCGAGCCGAAGGTCATCACCTGGGACCCGTCACGCGGACGGGCCTTCTGGTGGTTCCCCTACGACGCGACGCTTGCCCGCGCAGCACGCGCGATCGGCGAGCTGCGCTCCGCGCGTGACGCTGACCGCGAGCGTGCCTTCAAGCACGGCGCGGTCCCTTTGCTGCGGCTGGGCGTCCGCACGCTGCGCGCACTTCGACGGCGCTAGAACCGCCGTCGAAAAAGTTTTTCGCGGCCCGCGTAAGTCCCGCGCTCCTGAGGACTTGAAGGGAGGCAACCGCATTGCCCCCCACCACCAAACCTCTCAGGAGAACCACATGTCCATCCACCGCAAGACCATCACCGCGCTCGCCGCGGTTTCTGTCCTCGCCGCCGGCGTCGCGCCGTCCGGTGCTTCCGCCGCGACGAAGATCGACGGCAAGAACGTCAAGCAGAAGACCCTCTCGGGCAAGTCGCTTCGTGACCGCACGGTCACGCGTGGCAAGCTCGCGCTCGGTGTCGTCGACGCGTCGCGTCTGGCTGCACTGGCCGTTGGTCCGAACGCGCTCGCCGCCAACGCGGTCAGCTCGCCGAAGATCGCCGACGGCTCGATCCTCTTCCAGGATCTGGACGTCAGCGTCCAGAACATGATGAAGAGCGGCGGCGTGCTGCCCGGCAGCATTGTCACCGACCACCTCGCCGACAACTCGGTGACGGCGCCGAAGATCGCGCCGGACGCCGTGGGCGACGAGGAGCTCGCTCCGAACAGCGTCAACTCCGACGAGGTCCAGGACAACACCCTGACCGCGGACGACCTGGCGCCCAACAGCGTCACGCAGTCCGAGATCGCCACCGACGGCGTCAGCTCGGCGGAGGTCCAGAACGGCACGCTCAACGCGGTTGACGTCGGCATGCGCCGCGGCGCCAGCGCGGAGAACTTCGCGCCGGTCCCGGCCAACGGCTGCAGCTCGCAGACGATCGACACGGGCGACCCGGTGAGCCTCGAGGGCGACGTGTTCACGGTGACGCCGCGCAACGGCTTCGCCGGCCAGGTCAGCTTCCACGCCGAGACCAACGGCCCGAACGAGTTCATCCTGATCAAGACGTGCAACCCGACCGCCGCCCCGATCGACCCGGACGGCGCAGGCGGCACGATCTACAACTGGATCGTGTTCGACAACTAAGCCAAGGAACGGCTGAGTGCAGTGACGGCCCGGGTCAAGACGACCCGGGCCGCTCTGCGTTGAAGGTCGCGCTCGCGGACGACCACCTCCGCAGGCGGTCCTAAGGTGCTGGAGATGGCCGAGGTCCGAACAGTCCGACTCTCCGCATACGCCGGCAGTGGTGACGGCTGGGGCGGCTCCTTGCCGCTTCAGGACGACGCGGGTGATCGTTTGGTCGATCTGACCAATCTTCAGTTTGTTACTCCGACGTTTCTCCTCCGGCTTCGCACGTTCATCGACTGGCATCGCCTTTACGGCCGGGCGGTTCGCGTTGTCCTTCCGAAGGATCAGAACGTCGCGCGCTACATCGCCCGGATGCACGTACACAGTGAACTCCCGCCACAAACGTTCGGCGCCCTGCCGGTTGTTCGCGAGCGTGATCGGCGCGACGTACTGATCCCGCTAACTCGCCTGTCGGAGCTCCGAGAAGTCGACCGGATGCACGAGGCGGTGGCTGAACTGATCTTCAACCACGTGGACCATGACATCGCCTCGGTGGCCGACGCGTTTGCGCTCGGGATGTCTGAGCTTGCGCAGAACGGGGTGGAGCACGGTCGCGCCTCTCCGACCGGGTGCTACGTCGCCGCGCAGCGCTACCGGAAGCCCACGAGTCGTCTTGTGCTGGCCATCGCCGATCTTGGCGTCGGCATCCCCGAGCATCTCCGCCAGCGCTATCCAGACATCAAGGAAGACCACGCAGTCATTGATCTGGCTACGCGCGAGCGGTCCACGGGCACTGGGCGCGCTGACCGCGGCTTCGGGTTCTCGCAAACAATCGAAGAGATCCAAGCTGCCCATGTTTCGTCGGCCTCGATCCTGGTGCGCTCGGGGCACGGCAGGCTCGCAATCCGGTTCCGCGATGGTGGAGTCACGCGCAGGTCGGAGGTCACCCCGTACAAGCGCGGCACCTGGGTCACTGTCGAGCTTGGACCGACCGCCTCGTAGGTCGCTTGCGTTTGTTACAGGTGCTCGCGCGACGCCGAGGCGGGCTCTACGATGGGACGTACATCCGGGAGCTACGACGAGAAAGGAGCCCGTGGTGGAATTTCAACTAAGTGCATATGGCCGGGCCTTCTCGACTCGCCCGCGTGGCGCCGAGTTGCTCGCTGAGTTGGAAAGGGTCGCGCGGGATGGGGCGACGGTCGACGTCGACTTCTCGGATGTCTTGAGCGTCAGCTACTCGTTCGCCGACGAGTTCGTCGGCCGTTTGCTCGAGCGAGAGCAAGCTGGCGAGATCGCGTTCCACCCGCGAGTCGTGAACGTCTCGCCGGCCATCGAACGCGTCATCCAGCGCAGTGTCGCCGCGCGTGGCGTCGCGCCGGCCCCGTTGGTCTGAGCGTGCTCACGACCGCTTTCGCCCACGCCTGATCGCTTCGAGGCGGTCGCGCAGGGCCGGTTCCTTGTCCCCGGGCTCGTAGAAGCGCGCGTTCTCGACGCCCGGCGGCAGCAGGTCCTGGTCCGAAAGCCCACCGGGGTGGTCGTGGGGATAGTCGTAGCCGATCGGGTAGCCCGGCCCGGAGCGCAGCGCGTCCGGCGGCAGCTTTGCGCCGTGGTCGCGGATGTACTGGCGCGCCGCGCTGATCGCGCGGTAGGAGGCGTTGGACTTCGGCGCGAGCGACAGGTAGATCGCGCACTGCGAGAGCGCGTGCATCGCCTCGGGCATGCCGACGTGCTCGACTGCATGCGCCGCCGCGACCGCGACGACAAGCGCCTGCGGGTCGGCGTTGCTGATGTCCTCGGAAGCCAGGATCACCATGCGCCGGGCGATGAAGCGCGGGTCCTCGCCGCCCTCGAGCATGATCGCGAGGTAGTACAGCGACGCATCCGGGTCCGAGCCGCGCGTCGCCTTGATCCAGGCGCTGATCGTGTCGTAGTGCTGGTCGGCTTTCTTGTCGTAGCGCAGCGCGCGGCGCTGCAGCGCCTCCTCGGCGACCTCGAGCGTGATGTGCCCGGCGGTGCGGACGGCCAGCTCCAGGGCGGCGAGCGCCGAGCGCGCGTCGCCGTTGGCACGCGCCGAGAGGAACTCGAGCGCGTCGTCGTCGGCGGTGCCCTCCAGCTCCTGCAGCCCGCGGTCGAGCACCGCGCGCACGTCCTCGGCCGACAGTTGCTGCAGCTCGTAGATCTGCATTCGCGACAGCAGCGCGGAGTTGACCTCGAAATAGGGGTTCTCAGTCGTCGCGCCGATCAGCACGACGAGGCCCTCCTCGACGGCCGGCAGCAGCGCGTCCTGCTGGGCCTTGTTGAAGCGGTGGATCTCGTCGAGGAAGAAGACCGTCAGCTGGCCCATGTCGCGGCGGTGGCGGGCGCGGTCGAGCACCTTGGTGACCTCGGCCTTGCCGACCTGGACGGCGCTGAGCTCCTCGAACGCCGCGTTCGCGCTGCTGGCGACGAGTCGCGCGAGCGTCGTCTTGCCCGTGCCGGGCGGCCCGTAGAGCACCATCGAGTGCGGCCGGCCCGACTCGATCGCGCTGCGCAGCGGTGCGCCCTCGTGCAGCAGGTGCGCCTGGCCGACGACATCCGTCAGCGCCGCGGGACGCAGCCGCGCGGCCAGCGGTGCGCCGGGCGGTGCCTGCGGCTGGGCCTGTCCCTCACCGGGGTCGAACAGCGATTCCACTGCCCGAGTGTGGCATCACACGTCGAGCGTCACAGGCTCGCCGGGAGACAGCCAGCGCACGCGCTCGGCGATCCCCTCCTCGCGAAACGTGCGCACGACGGCGTCGCGCCCTTCGCGGAAGTGCTTCCAGCCCTCGTAATGGATCGGCACGAGCGTCTTGACGCCGAACTCGCGCGCGACGCGTACGCCCTCCGCCGCGTTCATCGTGTAGCGCGCCGGGCCGGTGAGGTAGGGGAAGCGCACGCCGCCGAGGTGCACGAGCGCGGTGCCGACGTCGAAGCGCTTGCCGACCTCGGCGACGCCGTCGTACCAGACGCTGTCGCCCGACATCCAGAACGCGCCGTTGGCCTGGCCTTCCCACTCCAAGAGGAAGCCGACGACATGCCCGACGATCGGCTTGCTGCCGGGCGGGCCATGGCGCGCGGGCGTCGCCGTGACGCGCAGCTCGAAGCCGTCCTCGCGGCGGACGGTCGTGCTCGCCCAGGGCGCCAGGCCGACGGCGTTGCCGCCGAGCCGCCCGGCGCCGGCCTCGGTCGTGATCACGGTGCCTGCCTGCGGCAGCAGCGCGCGCCCCGCCGCGTCGAGGTTGTCGTCGTGGTGGTCGTGGCTCAGCAGCACGGCGTCCACGCGGCCGACGTCGGCCGCCGCGATCGCGGGGCTCTGGAGCTTTCGCGACGACGTCCCCCAGCCGAACCAGTAGCGCTTGCCGGCCGTGTCGAACGTGGGGTCCGTCAGCACGCGCAGGCCGCCGATCGTCAGCAGCGCGGTCGGACCGCCGATGTACGTCGCCGTGATCTCCATCTAGCTCCTCTCGGCCGGGAGCAGCGCGAGGACCTCGGTCCCACCACCCGGCGTCGCGTTCACCGTGACACTGCCACCGAGCTCGACGGCGCGCTCGCGCATCGACATCAGCCCGACACCGTAAGCCTGCCCGTTGATGCCGACGCCGTCGTCGCGCACGCAGACGGTCAGCGTGCCGTTGCCCGACAGCTCGACGAGGCAGGAGCTCGCGTGGGCGTGGCGCACGACGTTGGTCATCGCCTCCTGGGCGATGCGCAGCGCAGCGACCTCGACGGCGGCGGGCAGCTCGCCGAGGTCCTCGGCGCGGACCTCGAACTGCGGCGCGCCGGGGCCGTCGAGCGCCGTGGCGTGGTCGCGCAGCGCGCCGAGCAGCCCGAACGCGTCGAGCGCGGGCGGGCGCAGGCCATAGACGAGGCGGCGCACGTCGTCGAGCACGTTCTGGGCGCCCTCGGTGGCGCCCTG
This sequence comes from Paraconexibacteraceae bacterium, assembly GCA_963727365.1. Classification (GTDB taxonomy): domain Bacteria; phylum Actinomycetota; class Thermoleophilia; order Solirubrobacterales; family Solirubrobacteraceae; genus Paraconexibacter. The sequence goes on from CAVSFU010000018.1 coordinate 58,621, forward strand.
CAGCAGCGGGCGCACGCGCTGCGGGTCGCGGTCCAGCGCGTGCATCGCGGCTTGCAGCTGGACCGTGATCGCGGCAATCGCCGCGCCGAGCCCGTCGTGCAGGTCGCGGCGCAGGCGGCGGCGCTCCTCCTCGCGCGCAGCCATCAGGTGCTCGCGGGCGCGCACGAGGTCGTCGCTCATGCGGTTGAACTCGAGCAGCAGGATGCCGAGCTCGTCCTCGCGCTCGGGCACGGCGCGGGCGCGCAGCTCGCCGCCGCGGATGCGCACCGTCACCGCGGTCAGCTCCTCGACGGGCCGGATCAGCAGGTGGATGAACAGCAGCAGCGGCGCGAGCGTCCACGACAGCGTGACGAGCACCGAGCCGGCGACCTTGGCCGTGAGGTCCTCGACCGAGCTTGCGTAGAACGCGACGAACAGGCCGTTGACGAGCGTCACGATCGGCAGTGACGCCAGCAGCCACTGGCGCATCGACGGGAACGGGCGCTCGATCCGGTAGTCGTCGGGCAGGTGGCGCGCGATGTCGCGCTTCAGCGGGCCGAGGAACAGCTCGAAGGCCGCCGCGTTCAGCACGACGGGGTAGAGCGCGAAGATCACGACGCACACGACGGCAAGCACCGACTCGGTCGCGCTCAGCGAGAGCGTCACCGCGACGAGCACCGCCCACGGCAGCCCACTGCCCAGCAGGCACGTCAGGAAGCACGGCACGAGCGCGGCGGGCACCGCACGCACGACGGTGCGCCACGCCGCAAGCGTCTGCTCGTCGCCGGCGTCGGGGCGCCAGCGCGTCGCCGGGGCGAGGTTGCGCCGGCTCCAGCGCACGCACAGCCACAGCGCGCCGATCGAGCTCGCCGAGCCGGCGGTGAACAGCGCGAGGTAGGTCCAGACCGAGCCCTCGGTCGCCATCACGAGCGCCGCCCACGTCGCCGGGGCGGCGAAGAGGAAGACCGACAGGTAGAGCGCGCGGTAGTAGCGCTCGATGTAGCCGATGCCGTAGCGCGCGTACAGCGCCGACGGCGACTGGTCGCGCAGGAGTGCCGCCAGCCGCGTCATCGCGCGTCGCTGTTCGGGCGGACGAGACCGCTCTCGTAGGCGGTCACCACAAGCTGGATGCGATCGCGCAGGCCGAGCTTGAAGAGCACGTGCTTGACGTGCGTGCGGACGGTCTCGAGGCCGAGCTGCAGCTGGTCGGCCATCGCGCCGTTGGAGTGGCCCGCGGCGATGAGGAAGAAGATCTCGCGCTCGCGCGGGGTCAGGTCGGCAAAGCCGGATGGCTCGACGACACGCGCGGGGCGCCCCGCGCCGGCGGCGATCACGCGCCGGGTCACGGCCGGGTCGAGCAGGCCCTCCCCGCTGGAGACGACGCGGATCGCGTCCAGCAGGCGCGCGGGTGAGGCGTCCTTGAGCAGGAAGCCGCCGGCACCGGCCTGCAGCGCCGCGAACACCGACTCGTCGTCGCTGAACGTCGTCAGGACGAGCACGCGCGGCGGGCCCTCGCCGGCGGCGGCGCGGATCTTGCGGATCGCCGTGATGCCGTCGCCGCCCGGCATCTGCAGGTCCATGATCACGACGTCTGGCTGCAATCGCGCAGCACTGATTGCGGCCTCAACCCCATTGGCCGCTTCCCCCACGACCTCCACCCCAGGCTCGAGATCCAGAATCGTCCGCAATCCGGTGCGAGCCAAGGGCTGGTCGTCCGTGATCAGCACACGTAGTGAAACAGTTGACCTCCCCGCACCGGACTTTAGTGCGACGCTTGATCTCGGACAACGTCTCACCCGCGAGGGGGACCCCGGGATCACCCGCAGTGGTGACGACAAGCGGCCCGCCGCAAGCAAGCATCAGGGGCAGTCACCACGCCACGGCCGAGCCTGAACCCCCGGCCGTGGGTCTGCGTGAGGCGCGACGAGCCCCCCTGTCGGACCTCTCGTGCCGGCGCCGTTTCGACGGCGCCGGCGGGTGACCCCCTTTTCCTACGGAAGCGAAGCTCCGGCGAGCGCCAGGACGGTGCCCGCGGCAGCGGCCGTCAGCAGCGTCGTGACGACGCCGCGCCCGAGCAGCAGCAGCGCAACCGCGGCCGCGGCGAGCAGCAGGCCCTGCCAGAGCTCCTCGAGCACGAGCGCCAGCGGGATCGCTGCGCCGAGGATCGCGCCGGCGGCCGCCGGGCCGGCACCGTCGAGAAACGCGCGCGCCCGCGGGTCGGCGCGCAGCGCGTCGAAGCGCTCACCGCCGAGCAGGACGATCAAGAACGACGGCAGGAACGCGACTGCCGACGCGAGCGCGGCGCCGGCGATGCCGTGCGCGGCGTAGCCGACTGCGGTGATCGTCGCGGTCACCGGACCGGGCGTGACCTGGCCCAGGGCGACGGCGTTGGCGAACTGCGTGTCGGTCATCCAGTGGTTGACGTCGACGGCGTCGTGCTGCATCAGCGGGACGATCACGAAGCCTCCGCCGTAGGACAGCGCGCCGACCTTCAGCGCCGTCCAGCTCAGCGCCAGCATGCCGCCCGACGCAACCGCGAGCGGCAGCAGCGCGATCACCGGGGCACCGTCGAACAGCCGCCGGCGCATCAGCTCGGCGATCCCGCAGGCCAGCAGCACGACGACGACGACCGTCCCGAGCAGCGCGGCCGCGGCGGCGCCGAGCGCGACGTACAGCGCAAAGCGCCAGCGCGTCTCACCGGCGGTCCGCTCCCAGCCGGGGCGCAGGATGCTCAGCCCCGCGTGCACCGCGACGGCTGCGACGGCTGAGGCCGCGCCGGCACCGGCACCGCGGATCCAGTCTGGCGGCGCGGACGCGAAGAACACGAGCGCCAGGCCGAGCACCGCGAGGACGCCCGGCAAGATGAAGCAGAGGCCGCCGACGAGCGCGCCGGCGCGGCCTGCAGTGCGGTAGGCGGTGTAGATCGCCAGCTGCGTCGAGGCCGGCCCGGGCAGCAGCTGGCAGGCGGCGTTCGCGTCCTCGAAGTCCTGCTGCCCCATCCACTTGCGCCGCTCGACGACCAGCTCGCGCAGCAGCACGACATGCGCCGGGGGACCGCCGAATCCGGTCACCCCGATCCGGCCCCACTCGCGGGCAACCTCGCCGAGCATGCCGCGGGAGCCTACGCAAGCCTCGTAGGCTTGCCTGTTCATGGAAAGTGAAGCCGTCGAGCTGCTGCGCGAGCTGCTGCGCTTCAACACCGTCAACCCTCCGGGTGACGAGCGCGCGCTGCAGGAGCATCTCGCGGCGCGCCTGCGCGACGCCGGGTTCGACGACGTGCAGCTGGTCGGCAAGACGCCGCAGCGCCCCAACGTCGTCGCGCGGCTGCGTGGCCGCGAGCCGGGTCCGGTGCTGTGCCTGCTGTCGCACGTCGACACGGTGCTCGCGACGCCGCAGGATTGGACGCGCGACCCGTGGTCCGGCGACCTCGACGAGGACGGCTTCATCTGGGGCCGCGGCGCGCAGGACATGAAGTCGCAGACGGCGGCGGAGGTCGCGGCGGCGTGTGCGCTGGCGCGCGGCGGCTGGCGCCCGGCGCGCGGCGACCTGCTCGTGCTCAGCGTCGTCGACGAGGAAGTCGGCGGCTACGAAGGCGCGATCTGGCTGTGCGAGAACCACCCGGAGCTCGTGCGCTGCGACTACCTCGTCAACGAGGGCGCGGGGACGGCGATGCCGTTCGAGGACGGGCGCCTCTACGGCGTCTGCTGCGCCGAGAAGGGCGTCTTTCGCTTCGAGGTCCACACCACGGGCACCGCCGGCCATGCGTCGATGCCGAACATCGGCGACAACGCACTGCTCAAGCTGGCGCCGCTGATCGAGCGGCTCGGCGCGCCGCCGGCGACCTGGGACGTCACCGAGGCGCCGCGCACGCTGCTGCGCGCGCTGGGCTGCGAAGACCTCGACGCGCTGCGTGCGCGCGACCCGGCGCTGGCGGCCTACGTGCAGCCGATGCTGGCGGTGACGTTTGCGCCGACGCGCGTGTGGGCGTCGGAGAAGATCAACGTGATCCCGGCGGCGGCACGCGCGCAGGTCGACTGCCGCGTGCCGCCCGGCCTCGGGCGCGACGTCGCGGAGGCGCGGGCGCGCGCGGCGCTCGGCGACGGCGACTACGAGCTGGTGTACATCGAGGAGGTCGTCGGCAACGGCTCGCCGGTCGCGTCGCCACTGATGGACGCGATCACGAGCTTTATCGGCGCCGAGGACCCGGCGGCTACCGTGGTCCCGACGATGCTGCCCGCGTACACCGACTCGCGGATCTTCCGCGACCACTTCCCGGACGTCGTTGCGTACGGCTTCTACCCCCAGCGCACGCTCGACCTCTACGCAGCATGGCCGCTCGTCCACGGAAAGGACGAGCGCATTCACGCCGACGACGTCGGCTTCGCCACGCGCGGCTACGCGCACATTGCAAAGGAGCTGCTCGGTGCCTGACGACAAGAAGCTGCGGCTGGGCGGGATGGCGCTGCGCAACGGCCTGCTGATCCACGGGCCGACGCACTGGTCTGCGGCCGTGCGCAACCGCGCCGGCGAGATCGAGGTCGCCTCGGGACGCAAGCCGCGCGCGCCGAAGGTCTTCGACGGTGTGCCGGGCGCACGCGGCGTCGTGCGGCTCAGCGAGGCGATGATCGTGATCCCGCTCGTCAAGCGCGCGCTGCCTGCCGCGCAGCTGCCTTACCAGGACGCGGTCACGGCCGGGACGATGGCCGCAACCGTGGCCGGCGGTGCGCTGCTGCGCCGCCGCGTGCGCGGGATGGGCGGCGAGCTGGCGCTCGGCGCACTGTCGCTGGCGCCGTCGCTGATCGCGCTGCGGCGTGGCGAGCTGGCCGAGTACCACGGTGCCGAGCACAAGGTCATCGGCGCCTACGAGCAGCCGGACGCCGACGCCCGCGATACCGCCAAGGAGCACGATCGCTGCGGCTCGCATCTGATGGCGCCGCTGCTGGCGGCCAACGCGGCGGGCACGGTGCTGCTCAAGCAGGCGGTCGCCAAGCCGCGCCCGGTGCACGGCGCCGCGGTGCAGCTGGCGGCGGTCGGAGTCGCCGTCGAGGTCTTCGCGTGGTCTGAGCGCAATGCCGACACGGCGCTGTCGCGCGCTCTGCGTCGCCCTGGCGATGCGCTGCAGCGGGTCGTCGGGACGCGCGAGCCGACCGATGCGCAGCTCGAGGTCGGTCAGGCGGCGCTCACGGAGATCTTGCGGGTCGAGTTTTCCGCCTAGCTGCCGATAGGGGCTCTTAGTGCCCCTGCTCGCTGGCTTCGGAACGTCCATCCAGAACTTCACCTCGGACTGGGGGGCGACGATCACCGTCGTCCTCAGTGCGGTGATCGCATACGTGCTGCTGCGGATGATGCGGCTGATGCCGAAGACCAAGCCGGTGCAGATCAAGCCGAACACCTCGCATGAGATCGGTTGGGGCGAGATCGCGGGCGTCGACGAGGCAAAGGCTGAGCTGATCGAGGTCGTCGAGTTCCTGCGCGACCCCACGCGCTTCAAGGCGCTCGGCGCGACGGTTCCCAAGGGCGTGCTGCTGCACGGCCCGCCCGGCACCGGCAAGACGCTGCTGGCCAGGGCTGTCGCGCACGAGTCGGGCGCGCAGTTCTTCTCGCAGTCGGCGTCCTCGTTCGTCGAGATGTTCGCCGGCCTCGGCGCCGCGCGGATCCGGCGCCTGTTCCGCGAGGCGCGCAAGAACGCGCCGTCGATCCTCTTCATCGACGAGCTCGACGCGGTCGGCGCGCGCCGCGGCTCGGACAACAACTCCGAGCGCGAGCAGACGCTCAACCAGCTGCTCGTCGAGATGGACGGGTTCGGCTCGACCGACAACGTGATCGTGATGGCGGCGTCGAACCTGCTGGAGAAGCTCGATCCGGCACTGCTGCGGCCGGGGCGCTTCGATCGCCAGGTGCTGGTCTCGCCGCCAGACGTCGCGGGGCGGCGCAAGATGCTCGAGGTCCACACGCGCAACAAGCCGCTCGACGAGCACGTCGACCTCGCGACGCTTGCCGCGCAGACCAGCGGGCTGTCCGGCGCCGACCTCGCGAACATCTGCAACGAGGCGGCGATCTTCTGCGCGCGGCGCGCCGGGGCGGCGCTGGCCAACAAGGACTTCGAGGACGCGCTGGAGCGCGTGATCGCCGGCGTGCAGTCCTCCACGACGCTGAATGCGCACGAGCGCCGCGTCGTCGCCTACCACGAGGCCGGCCACGCGCTGTGCCGCGAGCTGCTCGCGACCACCGACCGCGTGCACAAGATCTCGATCGTGCCGCGTGGCCAGGCGCTCGGCTACGTCGTCAACCTCCCGGATGAGGACTCCTACCTGAAGACGCGTGAGGAGCTGCTCGACCAGCTGACGGTCCTGCTCGGCGGGCGTGTCGCCGAGGAGCTCGTCTTCGGTGCGGTCACGACGGGCGCGGCGAACGACCTCCTGCGTGTTGCCGAGATCACCCATCAGATGGTCCACGAGTACGGCATGGGCACCGCCCACACCGCGACGCGGGCGATGACCGACGCCAACGTCGTCTCGGACATCACGCGGCGCATCCGCGACGAGGAGCAGCAGGAGCTGGCCTTCGAAGCCGAGCGCGCAGCGCGGATGCTGATCACCCAGCATCGCGACGAGCTCGAGGCGATTGCCTCCGAGCTGCTGGAGCGCGAGACGCTCGAGCGCGTCGACCTCGTGCGGATCCTGGACGGCGTGCCACAGATGGCGCGCAGACCGGGCAGCGGCGGGCTGCGCGTCGTCGCGGCGGACCCCAAGACGCCCGTCTCGTAATCTGCGGCGGGCATGTTCGCCCGCATCGATCACATCGGCGTCGCGGTCACCGACCTCGACGCGGCCATCGCGCTGTACGAGCGCGAGTACGAGATGACGCTCGTCCACCGCGAGACCGTCACCGAGCAGGGCGTCGAGGCGGTGCTGCTCGACGTCGGCGAGAACCACGTCGAGCTGCTCGCGCCGCTCGGCGACGACACGCCGGTCGGCAAGTTCCTCGCCAAGAAGGGGCCGGGCTTGCACCACGTCGCCTACCAGACGACCGACATCGAGGCCGAGCTTCAGCGCCTGAAGGCAGCCGGCGTTGAGCTCATCGACTTGACGCCGAGGGTCGGAATACGCAACTCTAGGGTTGCGTTTCTTCACCCCAAGAGCTCGGGCGGCGTGCTCACCGAGATCGTCCAGCCCGCGGAGGACCACTGATATGACACGGATTTCGATCGGCTTCCACGCCAGCCCGCCGCTGGCCCTGCGCGTCTCCGACGACGAGCTGAAGCAGCTGCGCAAGGCGATCGGCGGTGACGGCTGGCACACGGTCGCCGCCGACGACGGCGACGTCACGCTCGCCCTGCAGCACGTGCTCTGGCTGCGCGTCGACAAGGACGAGCACAAGGTCGGCTTCGGGCTCAGCGGCTAGCGAACGCGGGGGATTGTCATCGTGCGGCGCCTGCTTGGGCCGTACGGTTCGGCGCTTCGCGAGGAACGGCCGCATCGAGGGGGAAGGGCGTGCCGGGTTCTTGCGTCGTGCAGGGCGCGGCGGTGGTCGCGCCTCGCGTCGACGCGCCCCAGGCCGCCGGCGCTAACCGGGTCCGGACCGCCGCCGCTCTCCGCCGTCGCCGAACGTACGTCGTACCCCCACTGGCGGGGGTACGACGTACGTTCGGTCTTGTCGAAGGCCCGAGCGGCTCGCGTTCACTAGCTCCAGACGATTGCGTCGAGCTGCTCGCGCAGCCGCGCGCCGCGGGCGGGGTTGACCTGGGCCACCCACGCGACGCGGCCGTGAAGGTGTCCGCGGAAGTCGGGGACGCCGGCGCGGTTTGCGGCGTCCGGGCCATTCGTGGTGGCGTCGTGGAGGACGGCGCGCCCTGCGGCAGATGTGGCTGGGCGAGGCGGCGGCCGAGGCGGTGGTGTGCGGTGATCGCGCGCAGCTCGGTCGGTCGCGGGAGCGCATCCCAGGCGTGCAACGGGATGACGGTCGTCACGAGACCCGTGAGGACGTGGGCGACGGCCTCGGGATAGCCGGCGGTGCGGAAGATGCCGTAGACACGGCCGGCGCTGACATTGGCGAAGAAGTCCTCGAGGTCGAAATGCAGCACGACGCGCCGGCCGACGTGCGCGCCGGCGTTGGTCAGCGCCGAGCGGCGGCGTACGAAGCCGTGCGACGCGTCGTGCGCCGGGATCTGGTCGAGGATCTCGCGCAGCACGAGCCGCTGCGCCGTCTTCAGGCGCTGCTTGGGCGCCGCGATCGGGCGCGGTGGGCGCCCGGCGTCGCGCGGGGTGAACGTCCAGCGGTAGTGGCGCAGGCGGTCGTCGCAGACGCGCCGCTCGAGGCTCCTGACGTCGGCGAGCCAGTCGAGCGTGCCGGCGTCGACGCCGAGCAGCGCGGCGACGTCCTGTGGTGTCGCCAACGGCGCGACGGGCCACTCGCGGCGGACCATGTCGGCGTGGTAGGGCGTGCGCCGCACCACGCGCGGGCGCTCGCGCGGCCCGACGACGAGTACCGCGTCGACGAAGGCAGCGAGCTCGCGGGCCGCGTCGAGCGGTGGTTCGGGGTAGGCGCTGCGCACGTCGCGCACGAGCTCGGGCAGCTTGCGCGGCGCCCGCACCAGCACGCCACGCGCACGTTCGAGCATCGCGCCGTACTCCCACGGTCCGGCGAGCAGCGCCTCCGCGATCGCCGGGCCGAGCCGAGTCATGTGTGGCGATCCGGCTCGACTGTGCTCGTCGTGCATGCGTCGGCGTCCTGCCTGCCGGACCACAGCGCATGCGATGTGCTGCCGAGGTATCGCTGGTGTCCCCGGGGGAGCCCCGGAGAGGACCGCCCGCCCCCGAAGGGACGGACGCGTCCCGCTCGAGCACGGATCGCCACGGTCGGCAGCGTAACTGCGGCCCGCCGCGGCTTCGCCGTATCGTGGCGCGGCGATGCAGGCCCTGGTGCGCGCGGATCAGCGCGGATATCGACTCGTGCGCGGCGCGGCGCGGCCGGCGGTCGTGGTTGGCGCTGTGCGGCGCTTCTCGGCGCTCGGCGAGCACGGGGCGTGCTGGCTGGCGCTCGGCGCCGCCGGTGCTGTGGTCGACGCTCCGCGCCGTGACGCGTGGCTGCGTGGCCTGCGGGCGGTCGGCGTGGCGTATGCCGCGAACGTCGTGCTGAAGCTCGTCGTGCGGCGCAAGCGCCCGATCGTCGAGGGCCTGCCGGCGTTGGTGGACACGCCGACGCAGCTGTCGTTTCCCTCGTCGCACGCCGCCGCGTCGTTCGCCGCTGTCGCCGCCTACCGCCCGCTGATGCCGGGCGCGCCGCTCGCCACAGCGGCCACGGTGATGGCGGCCTCGCGGGTCTACCTCGGCGTCCACTACCCCTCCGACGTGCTCGCCGGTGCGGCGCTCGGCACGGCAGTTGGGAGCGTGCTGCGATGAAGGTCGGCATCGTCGGCATGCCCAACGCGGGCAAGTCCTCGCTCTTCAACGCGCTGACGCGGGCCGGCGCCGAGGCGGCGAACTACCCGTTCACGACGATCGAGCCGAACGTCGCGATCGTGCCGGTGCCCGACGACAGGCTCGACGCCGTCGCCGAGACGATCGGCGCCTCGAACGTCGTGTACGACACGATCGCCTTCCACGACATCGCCGGCCTCGTCCGCGGCGCCAGCGAGGGCGAGGGCCTGGGCAACCAGTTCCTCGCCAACATCCGCGAGGTCGACGCGATCGTCCACGTCGTCCGCGCGCACCACGACGAGAACGTCGTCCACTCCGAGGGCCGCGTCGACCCGGCCGCCGACATCGAGATCATCGACACGGAGCTGATCTACGCTGACCTCGAGCAGGCCGAGAAGCGCCTGGAGCGCGTCGTGCGCACCGCGCGTGGCGGCGACAAGGCGGCGATCGCCGAGCAGGGCTGGCTCGAAGCGCTGATCGCGTCGCTGCAAGCCGGACGCCCGGCGCGGTCGGTTCCCGTGCCGGCTGAGGTCGACCGCTCGCAGACCGTCCACCCGCTGACCGCCAAGCCGGTGCTCTACGTCGCGAACATCGACGAGGGGGACGAGGCGGTACCCGTTGCGGTCATCGAGAAGGCCGAGAGCGAGGGCGCGAAGGCCGTCGCCGTGTCCAGCCGCCTCGAGGCCGAGCTGTCCGAGCTCGAAGACGACGAGGCGGCGGCGATGCGCGCGGACCTCGGCGCGCCCGAGTCAGGGCTGACGCGCGTCGTCCACGGCGCCTTCGAGCTGCTCGGCCTGATCGCGTTCTTCGCTGCGGGCGAGGACAAGCCCGCGCAATGCTGGCACCTGCGCCAGGGCCTCAGCGCCTGGCACGCGGCCGGCGAGATCCATGGCGACATCCAGAAGGGCTTCGTGCGCGCCGAGGTGATCGGCTGGCAGGAGCTCGTCGACGCCGGCGGCTACACCGGCGCGCGCGACAAGGGCATCCTCAGGCTCGAGGGCCGCGACTACGTGATGCGCGACGGCGACGTGATGACCGTCAAGTTCACGCCCTAGGCAGCGCTGCGGGCGGCGGCGGCCTCGCGGGCGGCGGCGACCTCGTCGACCGGCGCCGGCATGCGCCGCCGCGCCTCGAGGATCCCGCGCAGCGCCCAAGCGTCCACGAGGATCAGCGCCAGGATCGCGGCGACGATCCCCCACACGACAAGCGCGCTTCCGCCCTCACGGCCCTGCGGCACGTTTGCCGCGACCGCCGGGTCGACCTCGCGGTAGAGCGGCGTCGCGGCAAAGTTGCGCGCGGCGACTGACCAAGCGGGCTTGCGCCGCCCGGCGTAGGTCACCAGGCCCTTGTTGTGGATCGAGTCGCGCACCACCCCGCGACGCTGGGCGCCGCCGTCCCAGTCGGGCTTGACCGCGAACTCACGCAACGTCCAGTAGATCGCCCCGCCGACGAACGGCCGCTGCTCGACGATGTCCAGCACCTCACGCACGTAGCGCGACTGGAACGCGAACGTCTCCTTCGTCGACGCCGGCCCGGCCATCGTCGACTCCGCACCGAACTCCGTCAGCACGAGCCCCTGGCGCGGATACAGCCGGCGCATGTGGTCGAGGTAGGGCGCGAGGTCCGACAGCTTCTCGGTCGAGTGGTCGGTCTTGCCCGGGTACCAGCCGAAGTAGGAGTTGATCCCGAGCAGGTCGTACTGCGCATAGGTCTTCTGCGCGCCGAAGCCCGGGTAGCTGAGCAGGTCGACCGACACCGGCAGCGTCGGGTCGAGGTCGCGCGTCAGGCGCACGGCCGCATCCAGGTAGGCCTTCGTCCCCGGCACGGCGTCCGGGATCACCGACAGCTCGTTGGCGACGGAGTGCGTGATCACCGACGGGTGCGTGCGGTCGGCGAGCACCGACCCGCGCAGCGTCGCCAGCGCCGCGTCGCGTTGTGGCTGGGTCTCCAGCAGACGGTCGCGGTGGTAGATCGGCGCCTGCCCCCAGACCATGATCCCGGCCTCGTCCAGCCGGTCGAGCAGGCGCTCGTTGAGGGCGTAGTGCGCACGCGTGACGTTGGCGTGCAGCGCCTTCAGCTCGGCGACGATGCGGTCCATGTCCGCGTCGGTCAGCGCCGGGCCGCGGCCGGGCACGTCTTCCTGCAGCGACGCACCACGCAGGTCCAGCTGGCGCCCGTTGAGCTCGAGCATGCCGCCGACGACCTTCACGCTGCGCAGTCCGACGCGCTGGTGGTCGACCTGCGTCGGGCGCCCGCCGGCGCTCTGCGTCGTGATCGTCGCGTCGTACATCCGCGGCGACGCGGGCGACCACAGCTCGGGGTCGGCCACCGGGATCTCGAAGCGCACGCGGCCCGACTCGCCGGCGTGCAGCGGCCGCACGGTCTCGGTGTGACGCACCGCGCGGCCCCCGCCGGGCGCCGTCAGCGCGACCGTCAGCTTCGGCTCGGCCTGCTCGGTCCCCGAGCGGTTGACGAGCACGCCGTCGACGAGCACCGACGCGCGGCAGACCGCGCCGCCCTGCTGACAGCTGACCTTCGGCAGCAACGCTGCGTCGCGCAGCTCCAGCAGGCCGCGCGGCACCAGCGAGACGGGACGGATCAGACCGCCCCAGTTCCACCAGCCCTCGCGCGGCTCGCGGACCTTGCGGTTGTCGACCTTCACCAGCAGCGTGTTCGTGCGTCCCGTCTTCAGCCCGGTGGCGGGCAGCGTGAAGCCGACGTAGGGATCCTTGTTGCCGCCGATCGGCACGCCGTTGAGCCACGCCTCGGTGACGCGGCGCGATTGCTCGAAGCGAATCCCCCAGCCAAAGCCCTGAACGGCACGCGGCGCCGTGAACTTCAGGCTGTACCAGCCGACGCGCCCGCCGAAGTCCGGCTTGCGCGCTCGCGCGTCGAAGACGTGCGGAACCTGGACGCGGCGGGCCTGCTCCTCGTTGTCGTAGCGGAACGTCGACGCTCTTCAGCGGGATGGCCGTGGGCACGGGCGGATGGTCCGCAGCCCCGGCGGGCGCGGACAGCCATGCGACGGCGAGGACGGCGATCCCTGCCGCAAGCGCTGCGCTGGGACGAGTCACGGGCGTGGGACATGATGCCTCACAGCGCCCCCGGACGCGCAAACGCGCAACGAACCAGTCAGGAAGCGCCCTGCTCGAGGCGTTCGCCAAGGCGTGCCATGCCGTACTCGCGGGCCGCGGCAGCCGCGCCCTCGCGGTCGAGCGGGCTGTCAGCGGGGCGCTCGATGTCCACCGGCCGCAGCGTCGCGATGTCCTTGAACGAGCGCAGCTCGTCGGCCTGGTCGCGCAGCGTCGTGATCACGCGGCCCTTCAGCGGCCGCGGGTCGTCCTTTGCCGCCAGCTCCAGCAGCGCCTCCAGCGAGCCGTGGTCGCGCAGCAGCTGGGCCGCACCCTTCGCGCCGATCCCCTTCGCACCGGGAATCCCGTCCGACGGATCCCCGCGCAGCGCGATGAAGTCGGGCACCTGCGCGGGCTGAATCCCGTAGCGCACGACGACCTCGTCGGCGTCGATCACCGCCGGGCCCTCCTTGCCGCCAGGGGCAAGCACGCGCACCTGCTCGTTGACGCACTGGTACATGTCGCGGTCGCTCGTGAACAGCAGCACGTCGCCACCCTCGGCCTGCGCCAGCGCACCGAGCAGATCGTCGGCCTCCAGGTCGCCGGCGTGCAGCGACGGCCAGCCGAACGCCGCGAAGAACGCGGGCGCGACCTCCCACTGCCACGCCAGGTCGTCGGGCATCTCGGGACGGTCGGCGTGGTAGGCCGGCAGGGCCGCGGCGCGGTACTCGGCGGCCTCGGCACCCCAGCAGAGGACGACGGCTCGCGGGTCGTAGCGCTCGTGCTCACGCAGCAGCAGGTTGGCGGTGCCGAGCAGCGCGTTGACCGGCCGTCCCTGCGCCCCCTTGATGGATGACGGCAGCGCAAAGAACGCGCGATACATCAGCGACGGGGTGTCTGCGGCGAGCAAGGGGCCTGGCATGCAGGCCAGCGTATCCTCGGGACATGGCCGCCCCCGCAGAGTCCGCCGTGGTCGACGGCGTCGCGAAAGAGCTGTTCATCGCGGGCGAATGGCGTGCGGCGAGCACCGGCGCCACGCTGCCCGTCGAGGACCCGTCCACGGGCGCGACGCTGTGCGAGGTCGCCGATGCGACCGTCGAGGACGCCAAGGCCGCGCTGACGGCCGCCGACGAAACCTTCGCGAGCTGGCGGCTGACCGCGCCGCGCGAGCGCGGCGACATCCTGCGCCGCGCCTACGACACCGTCGTCGAGCGCAGCGACGAGCTTGCGCTGCTGATGACGCTGGAGATGGGCAAGCCGGTCGCCGAGTCGCAGGCCGAGATCACCTACGCCGCCAACTTCCTGCGCTGGTACGCCGAGGAGGCCGTGCGCATCGACGGCCGTTACACCGCCAACGAGAACGGCAACGGGCGCGTGCTGACGCTGCGCCAGCCCGTCGGCCCATGCCTGTTCATCACCCCCTGGAACTTCCCGCTGGCGATGGGCACGCGCAAGATCGGCCCGGCGCTTGCCGCGGGCTGCACGGTCGTCGTCAAGCCCGCCAAGCAGACGCCGCTGTCGATGCTTGCGCTGGCGCAGATCTTCGAGGAGGCCGGGCTCCCCGGCGGCGTGTTGAACGTCATCACCGCCAAGAAGTCCGGCGAGGTGATGGAGCCGCTGATCAAGGACCCGCGCACGCGCAAGCTCTCCTTCACCGGCTCCACCGAGGTCGGGCGCACGCTGATCGAGCAGTCCGCCGAGCAGATCCTGCGCGTCTCGATGGAGCTTGGCGGCAATGCGCCGTTCCTGGTCTTCGAGGACGCCGATCTCGACGCCGCCGTCGAGGGCGCGCTGGTCGCGAAGATGCGCAACGGCGGCGAGGCGTGCACCAGCGCCAACCGCTTCTACGTGCACGAGGCTGTCGCCGACGAGTTCGCGCGCAAGCTCGCCGAGCGGATCGGCGCGATGAAGGTCGGCCGCGGAACCGACGAGGGCGTGCAGGTCGGCCCGCTGATCGACGAGGCGCAGCGCAGCAAGGTCGCCGAGCTCGTGGAGGACGCGCGCGAGCGCGGGGGCGAGATCCTCACGGGCGGCAGCGCGCCGGACGGCCCTGGCTACTTCTACGCGCCGACGGTGCTGAAAGCGCCGCAGGGCGCGCGGATGCTGCAGGAGGAGATCTTCGGCCCGGTCGCGCCGATCGTGACGTTTTCCGACGACGACGAGGCGATCGCCGCCGCCAACGACACCGAGTACGGCCTCGTCGCCTACGTCTTCACCCGCGACCTGCAGCGCGCCTGGCACGTGATGGAGAACCTCGACACGGGCATGATCGGCCTCAACCAGGGCATGGTCTCCAATGCCGGCGCCCCGTTCGGCGGCGTCAAGCAGTCCGGCTACGGGCGAGAAGGCGGTCCCGAAGGCATCGCCGAGTACGTCGAGACCAAGTACGTGGCGATGAACGTCGGCGATCCGCCGACGAGCTGACGTCCTGTCGCGGTTCGTCGGTACCCTCCCGTAGTGCCGTCCGCCGTCGGCCTGCCACGGGCCAGACCAGTTTCTTCGTGAGATCAGACGTCAGCAGGGGCTTTCTCGCCATTTCGGCGACGCTTGTCGTCGCGTTGCTGGCGGCACCCCGCGTGGGGATCGACCGTGCCCAGGGTGCGGCGGACTACTCGACGATCCAGTTCGGCGCCGCGCCACCGCTGATCCAGGGCGGCCCGCCCGGCCGCGTGGCGCTCGGCGGCCCCTGGACGCTGCGCTCAGACCGCGAGGCGCGCGGCACCTCGCACGGCTGGCAGCGCGGCGGCTTCGTCGGCTCGGTCGTGACCGTGCCCAACGCGGCAAACGCCGACCGCATCACCGGCGAGGCCGGCATCAGGTCCTTCAAGGGCACCGTCGGCTGGTACAGCACGCGCTTCAACGTCCCCGAGGACGGCGTCTACGCGATCCGCTTCGAGTCGGTCAACCACAAGGCCAGCGTCTACCTCGACGGCAAGTTCATGGGCACGCACGTCGGCACATACATGCCGTTCGAGCACGTCGCCCAGCTGAAGAAGGGCGTGGCGCACACGCTGCGTCGTGCGCGCCGACTGGCGCGACCCGATGGAGATGAAGCGCACCGGCTGGCACCGCATGTGGTTCAACTTCGGCGGCATCAACCGCGAGGTGACGCTGCGCAAGCTCGCCGCCTCGGAGATCACGACGCCGACGCTGCGCACACGCCTGCTGCGCGACGGCTCGGCGCTCGTGGACATCACCGCGCACGTGCGCAACCGCTCGGCCGTCCAGCGCCCGATCGCCGCCACCGGCGCGCTCTCGCGCGACGACGAGCGCCACACGTTCGACCTCGGCTCCAAGGTCGTCCCGGCCGGCGGCTTCGGCGTGCTGCGGGGACAGTTCAAGGTCCCCAAGCCGAAGCTCTGGGCGCCCGGCGCGCCGAACCTCTACACGCTCGCGCTCG
The DNA here is from genome assembly GCA_963727365.1 of Paraconexibacteraceae bacterium. Lineage (GTDB taxonomy): Bacteria > Actinomycetota > Thermoleophilia > Solirubrobacterales > Solirubrobacteraceae > Paraconexibacter. The sequence continues at coordinate 74,490 of CAVSFU010000018.1, forward strand.
ACGTGCCCGACGAGACCAGCTACGAGGTCCGCACCGGCCTGCGCGAGCTGCGCAAGGTCGGCCGCCGCATCTACCTCAACGGCAAGCCGATCCAGCTGCACGGCGCTTCGCTGCACGAGGACGCGGCCGGCTCGGGCGACGCGATGACCGGCGCCGAGATGGACCAGGTCATCAACCAGCTCAAGGCGATCGGCGCGAACACGACGCGCTCGCAGCACCCGCTCAACCCGGCGTTCATGGAGCGCCTCGACGCCGCCGGGATCATGCTCTACCTCGGCATCGGCCCGTCCGACGCGCCCGGCGCGTGGACGTCGGTGACGCCGGAGATGCGCGCGGCCGCCAAGCGCCGCGCACGCAAGTCCTTCCACCAGGCCGCGATCCACCCGTCGGTCATCGCCTGGAACCTCGCCAACGAGATCGCCGGCAACGGCCACGACGAGACGCAGGCGCGCTACATCGACGACGTCGCGCGCGAGCTCAAGCGCCGCGACCCGGGCCGCCTCGTCGCGCTCGACGTGTGGGGCGCGCACCCGCCGAAGGTCGCCGGGCCGGTGTACAGGAACGTCGACATCGTCGGCGACACCAACTACATCGGCTGGTACGAGGCGACGCACGTCTCGCGCGAGGAGCGCCGCGCGCTGATCCGCCAGCACATCACCGAGTTCGCGGACACCTTCAGCGGACAAGGTCGTCGTCGTCACCGAGTTCGGCGCCGAGGCCAACTCGCTCAACGACTCGCGCAAGCCCGGCGGCTACCGCTTCCAGGCCAACCTGCTGCGCGACCACATCAGCGTCTACGACTCGCTGCCCCAGATCTCCGGGCACCTCGTCTGGAACATCCGCGACTTCGCCGTCTCACCGGCGTTCGCGGGCGGCTCGATCCGCCGGCAGGTGCCGGACATCGCGCTCGTGCGCGGGGTCAATCAGAAGGGGCTGTTCACCTACGACGGCCGGCCGAAGCTCGCCGTTTCCGTTGTGCGGGCGCTCGACGCCCGCACTCCGGTGGCTCAGTCAGCTGTGCGCGCAGCGCCTTGAGCGGGTACTGCGCGACGACGCTTGCGTAGACGACGGCGTTGCCCGTACCGGCGCCGACGAGGTCCTGCAGCGCTGCCTGCCGCGCTGCGCTGTCCGGCGCTGAAAGCACCGCCGAGAGGCCGTCGAGCGTCTGCCCGCTGAAGAGGTAGGTCGCGTTCGCCAGCTCGGTGTTGGCGATGTAGACGCCCTTCGGCGGCCCGCACTGCGCCGCCGCCGTGGCCGGAATAGCCATGGCGCAGGTGACCGTGAGGATGACCAGCCCCCGTCGCATCGCCCTCGATGCTGTCACGAGTCGAGCGCAGGCGCAAACAGCTCCACGCGCTCGCTGGTGCCTTTCAGCTGCACGTCGCGGCGCACGTCGAGGCGTACGTCGGGGTCGTTCAGCAGTGCCTTCGTGGCGGCGGTCAGCAGGATCGGGTCGCCGGTCTGGCGGGTCGCGGCCTCGACACGCGCGGCGATGTTGACGGGGTTGCCGATGACGCTGAACTCCAGGCGCTCGTCGACGCCGACGTTGCCGACGATCACGCGCCCGGAGTTCAGCCCGATGCCGATCGACAGCGGCCCGGACTGCGCCGCGCGCGCGATCGCGACCGCGGCGGCGAGCGCCTGGTCGGCGTGGTCGCGCTGCGGGCGCGGCGTGCCGAAGACCGCCATCACGCCGTCGCCGAGATACTTGTCGACGCGTCCGCCGTAGTCGTGGATCAGCGGGACGACCGTCGCGAAGAGCCCATTGATCGTTGCGACGACCTCGCGTGCGGGCGTGCGCTCGGCAAACGCCGTGAAGTCGCGGACGTCGACGAAGACGATCGTCGCCTCGACCTCCTCGCCCTCCAGGCTCGGGCCGTCCTCGAGGATCAGGTCGGCGACGTCGGGGTCGACGTAGGTGCCGAACGCCTCGCGCAGGCGCTCGCGCTCCTCGAGCTGCTCGACCATGCGGTTGAAGCCGACCTGCAGCTGGCCGAGCTGGGTGCCGTCGTAGACGGGGACGCGAACGTTGAGGTCGCCGGCCTGCACCTGCGCCATCGCGCGGCGCACGGAGTTGACGGGGTCGGCGGTCGCGCGGGCCGCAAGCAGCTCGGCGATCAGGCCGACGATGACACCGGCCGAGCCGATGACCAGCATCACGATCGCCATCTCGTGGCGGGTCGTGTCGTCGCCGGCGAGCACGAAGATCCCGGTGCCCACGATCGTCGTGCCGGCGATGCCCGACCCGACGGCCCAGGCCAACAGCACGCGCGCGACGATGCCGCGCGAGCGCAGCCGCTCGGGGTTCACGCCGGCAAGCGCACGGGCAGTGACGCCGCGCAGGATGCGCTGCGCCAGCAGGTAGGCGATGGCGGCGGTGACGACGCCGGTCTGCGCCACCACGAGCGCGATGCGCCAGCCGAGCTCGATCGAGTCGGCGGTCCAGTTGACGATGCCGAACGCGATCGCGGCGGCGAACCAGATCGTCAGCTGCAGCCACAGCAGGCGGCGCGGCGCGCCGAGCACGAGCCGGCACTCCGCCGGGCCGGCGGGCTGCTCGGACTCCAGCCAGTCGCGCACGCGGCCCAGCATTCGCGACCCGTACAGCACGCCGAACGGCACCGCGAGCGCGATGAACCCGCCCGCGACGAGCAGGTTCAGCACGCGCAGGTCGGCGGCGTCCTCCACGGGGGGCAGCGGCGCGACGAACGTCACCACGAGCACCGCCGCGTACGCGCCGAGCGCGTTGGCGAAGGTCAGCGTGACGATGACGGCCGCACGCGTCGCGCGCGCGAGCGTGCGGCCGCTCGTGCGCACCTCGCCGGGGCGCACGAGCTCGATGGCTGCACCGAGCAGCGCCCGTCGCCGCGCCCGCGTCACGGGCGCGACCTTATGCCTTCTGGTTGCCCGCGGCGATCTTGCGCAGGTTGATCGTCTCGTCGTAGAGCTTGGCGTCGACGCCCTCGGCGATCGCGACGTCGCGCAGCGGCTCGCCGCTGGCGGACGCCTTCTTGACGATCTCGGCGGCCTTGTCGTAGCCGATCGCCATGTTCAGCGCGGTCGCGGTCGCGAGCGTCGCGCCGGCTGAGCGCTTCGCGCCGGCCTTGTTGGCCTCGATCCCGTCGACGCACTTCTCGGCGAAGGCGACAGACGTCGTCGACAGCAGGTGGATCGACTGCAGCAGGTTGCGCGCGATCAGCGGGATGCGCACGTTCAGCTCGAACTGGCCCTGCATGCCGCCGACGGTGATCGCGGTGTCGTTGCCGATCACCTGCGCGGAGACCTGCAGCACGACCTCGGGCAGCACCGGGTTGACCTTGCCGGGCATGATCGAGGAGCCCTTCTGCAGCTCGGGCAGGAAGATCTCGCCGATGCCGGCGCGCGGGCCGGAGCCCATCAGCGCGAGGTCGTTGGCGATCTTCGTGAGGCTGACGGCGACGACCTTCAGCGCGCCGGACAGCTCGACGAGCGCGTCGCGGTTGGCCTGCGCCTCGAAGCGGTCCAGCGGCGGCGCGATCTGCTTGAGCTTTGACTCCTTCTTCAGCAGCGCGATGACCTTGTCGGCGAACTTCGGGTGCGTGTTCAGGCCGGTGCCGGTCGCGGTGCCGCCGAGCGGGATCTGGCCGACGTGCACGAGCGTCGCCTCGACGCGCTCGATCGCGAGGTGGATCTGCGCGGCGTAGCCGCCGAACTCCTGGCCGAGCGTCACCGGGACGGCGTCCATCAAGTGGGTGCGGCCGGACTTGACGACGTCCTTGAACTTGCGCGCCTTCTTGTCGAAGGACTTCTCCAGCTGCTTGAGCGCGGGGAGCAGCTGGTTGACGGTCTGGTCGAGCGCCGCGAGGTGCACCGCGCTGGGGAAGACGTCGTTGGAGGACTGCCCGTAGTTGACGTCGTCGTTGGGGTGCGCCTCGGCGAGCGCGCCGAGCACCTCGTTGGTGTTCATGTTCGACGACGTGCCCGAGCCGGTCTGGAAGACGTCGATCGGGAACTGCGCGTCGTGGTTGCCTGCGGCGACCTCGTCGGCGGCTGCGGCGATCCTCGTTGCGAGGCTCTTGTCGATCAGCCCGAGCTCGCCGTTGACGCGCGCTGCGGCGCCCTTGATGCGGCCCAGCCAGTGGATCACGGAGATCGGCACGGTCTCGCCGGAGATGGGGAAATTCTCGACGGCTTTCTTGGTTTCGCCGCCGTACAGAGTCTTCTTGGCCATAGGGAACTGACCCTACTCTCGGCCGTTCTTTGCTGTCCTGAGGGTCGATGCGTCGACTCGTGCTCGCTCTGTTGCTCCTGTTTGGGCTGCCCGCGCAGGCGGATGCGATCGTCGGTGGCAAGGATGCGCCGCCCGACACGTACGACGCCGTCGCGCGCGTGACGATCAACGGCGGCTCCGTTTGCGGCGGGACGCTCATCGCGCCGTCGTGGGTGCTCAGCGCGGGGCATTGCGGGTCGATCACAGGCGGGATCATCGGCACGCCGATCGGCTGGCCGCCGGGCACGGTCGTCGCGACGGTGGGGACGACGCGCCGCGACGGCGAGGGTGGTCAGCGCATCGGCGTCGACCGGATCGTGCTGTCGCCGTCGTACCTCGCGACGAGCGGCAACGACGTCGCGCTGCTGCACCTGGCGTCGCCGTCGCGTGAGGTGCCGATGCCGATTGTCGGCGCCAACGGCGCGGCGCTCTGGAAGCCGGGGGTGATGTCGACGATCGCGGGCTTCGGGGTCACCGAGGAGAACGGCGAGCTGCCGGCGACGATGAAGGTGGCCGAGGTCCCGATCGTCGCCGACGCGACGTGCGCTGGGGCGTACGGCAGCTTCGAGAACCGCACGCAGATGTGTGCCGGCTTCCCGCAGGGCGGCGTGGACACGTGCCAGGGCGACTCCGGCGGGCCGCTGCTCGTGCGTGACGGGCCGGGCGAGCTGCGGGTCGCCGGCGTCACGAGCTACGGCGACGGCTGCGCGCAGCCGGGCAAGTACGGGATCTACGCGCGCGTCGCGGACAGCACGCTGCGCGAGTGGGTGCGCGCGAACGCGCCTGACGCGATCGACGACAACGCCGGACTCCCCAGCGGTGCCCCTCCGGTCACACCGCCCCCCGCGCCGACGCCGACCGCGACGGGACGCCTGCGGCTCGAGCGGGTGCGGGCCGTCCGCGGCGGTGTGCGGCTGACGCTGCGAATCCCTGCGCGCGGGCGCCTCGCGCTGCGCTGGAGCGGTGGCGGCAAGCGCGGGACGCGCAACCTCACGCTGCGCGCGGGGGCGCGCTCGCTGCTGCTGGTCGTCCCGCGCCGCGCGAAGCGCGTGCAGATCTCGGCGACGCTCTCGCCCAGCGCCGGTGGCGCGGTGGCGTCGGCCAGCGCGACGCTGCGCGTGCGGCGCGGCTAGCCGCAGAACGCCGTCAGCTCGCGCGCGACGCCGACGGGGTCGTCGTAGGCGATCAGGAAGCCGGTGCCGGGCAGGACGCGAAGGTCGCCGTCGGGCAGGCGGTTGATCGTCTCCTCGGCGGTGCGCAGCGGGTGCAGCAGGTCCTCGTCGGCCCACAGCAGCAGCGTCGGGACGTCGATGCGCCGGTAGGCGTCGAGCAGGTCGCGTTGCGGTGCTGACGGCCAGCGCCGTGCAAACCGTGCCCACGCGTGCGCGAGCGTCGCGTTGCCGCCGACGTCGGCGAACGCGTGGCGGAAGAGGTCGCGCGCGGCGGGGTTGCCGCGGGCGGTCAGCGACATCCCGAACTCGGGACGGAAGACCGCGCGCGCGGCGGCGTGCGTCAACAGGCGATCGAGGCCCGGGCAGCTCGGCGACGCGCATCGCCGCGCGCCACGCGACGCGTCGCCGCGCGTCGGCCTCGGCGGCGTGCATGCGGTTGGGCATCAGCACGAGGCGCTCAGGCGTCAGGCGTCGCGTGACGACGGCGCGCAGCAGGATCTCCGCGCCGATGCCGTGCCCGGCGACCAGCGGGCGCGGCCCCGCGGTCTCCGTGCAGAAGTCGCTCATCACGTCGGCAAACCAGTCCGGCGTATAGGCGTGCCGTGGCCGGTCCTCGGAGTCGCCGTGCAGCGGCAGGTCGGGCAGCACGAGCCGGAAGCGGTGCGTCAGGTGCTCGACGATCGGCTCGAACTCGCGGTGGCTGAGCATCGCGGAGTGCAGCAGCACGAGCGCGCGGCCCGTGCCCGCCTCGCGGTAGGCGACGCGGGCGCCGTCGCGATGGTGAAAGAGCCGCAGCCGCACGGCCGCGAATCATCCCAGCCGCTCGCCGGCGCGCAGGCCGCGTTGCACGGCGGCCCGCGCCGCCGGCATCCGGTCGATGAGCCGCCCGGCCAGCCGCGCCAGGCGCACCGCGAGCTCACTGGAGACGCCCTGCGTCGTCGCCGCGCCCTTGCGCGCGGCGCCGGCGAGGTAGCCCAGGGCGACTGCCGCCTGCTCCTCCCCGGTGTCGGCACGCACGCGCAGCCGCGCGGCCGCCGCCTGGAAGGCGACGCCGACGCTCTGCAGGTCTGCCGAGGAGTCGGCGTCGCGCACGCAGTCCGAGAGCTTGGTGGCGTCGCCGAGCGTCACCGCCGCCGGCGCCCGCCCGAGCGCGCGCTCGACCTGCTCGGGCGCGGGGCCGCACGCCACCGGCAGCGCAGCCGGGTCAGAGCCGCACGCGGCCAGTGCGAAGACGAGCGCGAGGAGGACCCTCCGCATCGGCGGAACCTACTCTGACCTCCGTGGCTCGCTCGCCATACGACCGTCAGATCCTGCGCCTCGGGCTGCCCGCGCTCGGGGCGCTGGCCGCCGAGCCTGCCTACCTGCTCGCCGACACGGCGATCGTCGGGCACCTCGGGACGCGTGAGCTGGCCGCGCTCGCGCTCGCCGCGACGGTCCTCAGCGTGCTCGTCTCCCTGTGCAACTTCCTCGCGTACGGGACGACCGCGCAGGTCGCGCGCCTGCACGGCGCCGGCCAGCACGCGCGCGGCGACGAGCTCGCCGCGCAGGCGCTCTGGCTTGCCGTCGCGATCGGGTTCGCTGTCGCGCTGCTGTGCGTCGTCGCGGCCGACCCGATCATGTCGCTGCTCGCCGGCGGCTCAGAGGCCAAGGACGCCGCCGCGCGCTACCTGCGCCTGTCGGCGCTGGGGATCCCGTGCGCGCTGATCGCGCTGGCCGGCCAGGGCTACCTGCGCGGCGTCGATCGCCTGCGCGTCCCGCTGATCATCCTCGTCAGCGCGAATCTCGTGAACATCGTGCTCGAAGTCGTGCTCGTCTACGGCTTCGACCTCGGCCTCGACGGCAGCGCGATCGGCACCGTCATCGCCCAGCTCGGCATGGGTGCGGCGTTCGCGGTGCTGCTGTTGCGTGCCGCGCCGGCATGGCGTCCGCAGCTCGCGCTGCTGCGCGCGCTGATGGTGGTCGGCGGCGACCTGCTCGTGCGCACCGGCTCGCTGCTGGCGGCGTTCACGCTCGCAAGCGCGGTCCTTGCGCGGGAGTCCGAGCCCGCGCTCGCCGCACACCAGATCGCGATGCAGCTGTTCATCTTCCTCGCGCTCGTGCTCGACGCGGTCGCGATCGCCGGGCAGATCCTCGTCGGGCGCCTGCTCGGTGCGGGCGACGCCGGTGCCGCCCGTGCTGCGGCGCGGCGGATGATCGGCTGGTCGCTTGCCATGGGGCTCGTGTTCGCGGCGATCCTGCTGGTCTGCCGCACGCTGATCCCGCAGGCCTTCAGCGGCGACGACGCCGTCCTGCAGCAGGCGCAGGATCTGTGGCCGCTGTTCGTCGTGATGCAGCCGATCGGCGCGATCGTCTTCGCGCTCGACGGGATCCTCATCGGCGCCTCCGACACGCGCTACATCGCCGGCGCGATGGCGTTCGCGTTTGCCATCTTCACGCCGGTCGTGCTCCTCGCCGGCGCGCTGGACTGGGGTGTCACGGGCGTCTGGGTCGCACTGAACGTGCTGATGCTCGCCCGCCTCGGCACGATGGCGGCGCGCTTCGCCGGCGAGCGCTGGGCGGTGCTCGGCGCGCCGGGCTAGCTGTGCGGATTGGCATCGTGCCGCGCCTGTTTGGGCCGTCGGGTTAGCCCGCTGCGCGAGCAACAGGGCATAGAGGGGGAGGCGTGCAGCAAGGGCCGACACGGCTCGGCCGGTAATCGCGCCTCGCGTCGGACACGTCCTCGGGTGCCAACGCTAACCGGGTGCCAGCCGGTGTTCGTCTGCCGCGAATCCGACCGCAGAGAACCGAACGTACGTCTTACCCCCTTGCAGTGGGGGTACGACGTACGTTCGGCGCCCCGCCCAGCGCGTCGTGCCCCTCCAAGCCGCTTCGCCGTCAACGCCAACGGCGTCGCGCGCTCGGCGCCGCTGGCGATCGAGTAGCGCGCCCGTCGCGGGCAAGCGCTGAACTCCTTCCGGCGCAGCGAAAGTGCCCGTTTGCAGGGCGATGTGCACGCATTGTGAAGCTCTCGCGTGAGCCCGATCCTGCGATGGATGTCCGCGATCCGCACCAACGCCGCGGCGGCGATGCTCGGGATAAGCCCGAGCACGCTGCGCTCGTGGGAGCGCCGCTACGGCTTCCCCGCGCCGGGGCGCAGCGAGGGTGGACACCGGCAGTTCGACCTCACCGAGATCGAGGCGCTGCGCAGCGCCTTCGAGGAGACCGGCAACGTCTCCTCGGCGATCGCGGTCGCGCAGGAGCGCGGCGCGGGTCCCGCGACGCCGCAGCGGCTGCAAGCCGCCCTCACGCGCTTCGACGAGCAGGCTGCCGACCGCCTGCTGGAGGAGGCGCTCGCCACGCGCGCCGTCGAGCGCGCGGTGGAGGAGGTCCTCCTGGCAGCGGTCGCGCAGCTGGACGGCGCCGAGTTGAGCTTCGCCTGGCGCTGGGCCTCCGGCTGGCTTGCGGCCCACGCACGGCTGACGCCGCCGGCCACGCGCCCCGAGGGAATCCTGATCTTCGACGCGAGCGCGCCGCCCGACCTCGACGCATTGCACGCCCAGGCGCTCGAGCTGGTTCTGCGCCGCGCGGGCCTGCGCACGCTGTCGCTGACCGTCGCGCTGGAGCCCGCGCGCGTCGTCCGCGCACTGCACGCGCTGCAGCCCGCGGCGGTCGTCCTGACCGGCCGACGCGCGACGCGCGACGCGCTCGGCCGCCTCGTCTACACCGCGCGCCAGACCAGCGGCGAGGCGCTGCCGGTGCTCGAATACCGCGGCGCGATGGGCACGGACGCCTCGACGATCGCCTCGCTGGGCGAGCAGCCGCTCGCCGCCCGCGACGTCCTGCTGGCCACGCTGCGCGGCGAGCGCCCGCCGCGCCGTCTGCGCGTCGCCTCCTGATGCGCCACGGCATCTTCGTCGCGCCGTTTGACGAGTGCTCAGACCCGCGCCTGCTCGCCGAGCTGGCCACTCGTGCCGAGGCGTGCGGCTGGGACGGCTTCTTCCTTTGGGACCACATCCGCTACCGCGAGCCGACGGTCGAGGTGTCCGACCCGTGGGTCGCGCTCGCCGCGATCGCCAGTGCGACCGAGCGCGTGCGGATCGGCCCGCTCGTGACGCCACCAGCGCGCCGGCGGCCGTGGAAGCTCGCGCGGGAGGCGGTGACGCTCGACCACCTCTCGGGTGGCCGTGTCGTGCTCGGCCTCGGCCTCGGCGGCGACCGCAACGGCGAGTTCTCGGACTTCGGCGACGAGGCCGACGACCGCACGCGCGGCGCGATGCTCGACGAGGCGCTGACAGTGCTGGACGCCTGCATGTCCGGGGAGCCGGTACGCGTCGCCGGCGAGCACTACACCGTCGACACCGGCCCGATGCTGCCGCGCCCGCTGCAGCGCCCGCGGATCCCGTTCTGGCTCGCCGCACGCTGGCCGAAGCGCAAGCCCGTCGCCCGCGCCGCGCGCTACGACGGCGTCTTCCCGATCGATCTGCAGCCCGAGCAGCTCGCCGAGCTCGTCGCCGAGCTGGCCGAGCTGCGCCGCGGCGACGCGCGGCCGTTCGACGTCGTCGCGATGGATCCGCCGGGCACCGACGCCGCGGCGTGGGAGCGGGCGGGGGCGACGTGGCTGGTGACGAGCTTCGGGCAGACACCGCGCGAGGCCGAGGTGCGCGCGGCTATCGAGGCAGGTCCGCCAGCCTGAGGCGCAGCAGGTCGGGGCGCTCCTCCGCGATGAAGTGCCCGCAGTTCTCGACGTACTGCATCGCGTAGTCGTCGGCCTGCGCTGTCGTCGGCGACGCAAGCGCGTGGTGGACGGCGAAGTCGTCGACGCCGAATAGGCCGCGGATCGGCACGCTCGCGCGCCGTGTCTCAGCGTTGCGCGCCCGCGCGGGAAGCTCACGCAGCAGGAACGTGCGGTAGGTGTCGCGTGCGGCGCGCGCGCAGACCGGGTCGCGGAAGCGCTCGGCGTAGGAGCGCTTGGCGACGGAGTCGATCGGCAACGTCACGCCGGCACGCAGCACGACGCGCTCGACCAGCGGCGTGCGGCGCATCAAAGCGACGCCGAACGCGGCCATCGGCGGCATGTAGGTCAACGAGCGCCAGGCGTGCGGCAGGAACGTGCGCGGCGTCTGCCACGGGTGCGCGATGTTCATCGGGACGTATGCGCGGAAGCGCGGCGGCTGACGCAGGACCATCAGGAAGCCGACGTAGCCGCCCCAGTCGTGGCCGACGAGGACGACGCGCTCCAGGCCCAGCGCGTCCAGCAGCGCGAGCACGTCGGTGGCAACGTCCTCCTTGGCCCAGCGGTGCGGCGCGGGCCCTGACCAGCCGTAGCCCGGCAGGTCGGGCGCGATGATTCGCATCCCCTCCGGCGGGTCGGCGAGCAGGTCGCGGTAGGCGTAGTGATGCTGCGGCCAGCCGTGCAGCAGGACGACCGGCTCGCCCGCGCCGGCCTCGGTCACGTGGAAGCGCACGCCGCCCGCCGTCACGTGCGCGCGGCGGACACCGGGGATCGCAGGTGGCTGCATCGAGCTGAATGCTACGCGCCCGTAGTTCGTGGTCCTCGAACCCCATTGTTGAGGGCTTTCCGTCCGGTGCGCGGTGCAGAATCGCGCGAGATGCCGCTTCTGACGGGGGATCCCCTCGCCCATCGCGCGCTGGAGTCGTTGCAGCTCGCGGAAGCCACGGTCCGGCGCCGCCTCGTTGCCGACCTCGAGCGCGAGGGCCTCAGCCACTCGGGCTTTGCCTTCCTCGCCCAGCTCGTCCAGGCGGGCGGCCAGCTCGAGCTGCGCGACCTGCGCGAGCGCATCGGCACGTCGAAGGCGAACGCCACCGAGGTCGTCACGACGCTCGAGCTGCGCGGCTACGTCGTGCGCTCGCGCATGAAGCACGACCGCCGTGCCGCGATCGTCACGCTCACCTCGCTCGGCGCGGAGCTGGTCGACCGTCTGGCACCGGAGCATCGCGCCCGCATCGAGGGTGCTTTTGCGGTTCTCGACGAGCACGAGAAGCGCTCGCTCGAGGCGATCTGCCGCAAGCTGCTGCCTAGCCGTTTACGCTGCACAGCAGATGAGGGGTCTGCCTGCCGTCATAGCGCTGCTCGCGCTGCTGCTCACTGCGACGTCGGCAAGCGCCGCCGAGCCGAAGATCGTCGGTGGCACACCTGCCGCTGAAGGCGAGTATCCGGCTCAGGCGTTCGTCCTCAGCGAGTCGCTGCTCGGCACGTTCCAATGCGGCGGCACGCTCGTCACCCGCTCGCTCGTGCTGACCGCCGGCCACTGCGTCGACGGGTTCGACGAGCTGATCAAGCCGACGTTCACCGTCTACCTCGGCTCCAACACCGCGGCGCCGGCACGGAGCATGCTGTCACCGGCGTCGCCCGCCATCCGGGCTACACCCTCACGGCCGACGATGCCCCGGTCAACGACGCCGCCCTCCTCACGCTGGCGACGCCGGCGGCCCCGCAGCCGCAGGCGCTGCTTGATCCCGCGACCGTCACGTGCGAGGAGGACCTGGACCGCGAAGGCGACGAGGATGGCCATGCCACAGAGCATGGCGGCGATGATGAGCCTGCGTGTCGACATCGTCAGTTGGCTGTCAGGTGCCGGACAACGGCACCGGCGTGGAAAGCGGCACGGCCCGGTACCCTAGAACCCTGTACAACGCGCAGGGGAGCTCGGTGCACCGGGCTGAGAGGCGAGCAGGCAGCTCGCGACCCTCCGAACCGGTTCGGTAATGCGAACGAGGGAGCGGACGATGCAAGACACGTTGGTGATCGCCGGGAGGACCTTCCGGTCGCGGCTGTTCCTCGGCACCGGCAAGTTCCCCTCGATCGCCTCGCTGCGCGCCGCCATCGAGGCCTCGGGGACCGAGCTCGTGACCGTCGCGCTGCGCCGGGTCGACCCCACCGCCGACGAGGACATCCTCGACGCCATCGACACCGACCGCGTCCATGCTGCTGCCGAACACCAGCGGCGCGATCGACGCCGACGAGGCCGTCCGCCTGGCCCGCCTGGCCCGCGCCGCCGAGCTGTCCGACTGGGTCAAGCTCGAGGTCACCCCCGACCCCCGCTACCTGCTGCCCGACCCGATCGAGACGCTGCGGGCGGCCGAGATGCTCTGCGCCGAGGGCTTCATCGTGCTGCCCTACTGCCCGGCCGACCCGGTGCTGTGCAAGCGGCTCGAGGAGGTCGGGCTGCGCCACGGTGATGCCGCTCGGATCGTGGATCGGGTCGAACCAGGGCCTGCGCACCACGCGCCGCGCTCGAGATCATCATCGAGCAGGCCACCGTCCCGGTCGTCGTCGACGCCGGCATCGGCGCGCCCTCCCAGGCGGCCGAGGCGATGGAGCTCGGCGCCGACGCCGTGCTCGTCAACACCGCCATCGGCACGGCCGGCGACCCGGCCGCCATGGCCGGCGCGTTCCGCCTGGCCACCGAGGCCGGGCGGCCGGGCTTCCTCGCCGGGCTGCCGGCCGCCGCCGGCGCCGCGGCGGCGTCGTCGCCCCTCACCGGCTTCCTGCGCCGACCCGCGCCGTGATCGTCGAGCTCGAGTCCCGGCCCTCAACGCGTGCCCGCCGGGCACGGCGGCGGCCGATCTCGCTGGCCACCGACCTCGACGGCCTGCGCGGCGTCGTCGACCGCGCCACCGCCGGCCGACGTCGACCGGGCGCTCGCGCGCCCGCCGCCGGTCGCTGGCCGACTTCGCCGCGCTGCTGTCGCCCGCGGCGGCGGAGCGGCTCGAGGACATGGCCCGGCCGGCCCACGCGATGCACGGTGCAGCGCTTCGGCCGCACGATCCACCTGTTCGCCCCGCTGTACCTCTCGAACGAGTGCGTGTCGGTGTGCACCTACTGCGGCTTCTCGGCCGGCAACGAGATCGCCCGCCGCACGCTCACGCCCGGCGGAGGTCGGCGCAGGAGGCCGCGGCGCTCGCGGCCCGCGGCTTCCGCCACGTGCTGCTCGTCGCCGGCGAGCACGCCCGCATCGTCATCGAAGGACTACCTCGTCGAGTGCGTGCGGGCGGTGGCGCCGGTGGTGCCGCAGGTCTCGCTCGAGGTGCAGGTGTGGGACACCGAGACCTACCGGCGGCTCGTCGACGCCGGCTGCGACGGCCTCGTCGTGTACCAGGAGGCGTACGACCCGGGCACGTACGAGGCGGTGCACCTCAAGGGCAAGAAGCGCAACTACGCCTGGCGGCTGGCGGCACCCGACCGCGGTGCGCGAGGCGGGCATGCGCCGGCTCGGCATCGGCGCGCTGCTCGGGCTCGACCCCGACTGGCGCCGCGAGGCGATCGCCGCTCGCCGCCCATGCCCGCGCGCTGAGCCGCCGCTGGTGGCGGTGCGAGGTGTCGCGTCGCCCTGCCCCGGCTGCGGCCCGCGGCCGGCGGCTACGAGCCGCCGCGCCCGGTGGGCGACGCCGAGTTCGTGCAGCTGCTGTGCGCGCTGCGGCTCGTCCTGCCCGACACCGGCATCACGCTGTCGACCCGCGAGGACGAGCACCTGCGCGACGCGCTGCTGCCGTTGGGGGTCACGCTCGTGTCGGCCGGCTCGCACACCGAGCCCGGCGGCTACGCCGCGCCGATCCGACGCCGAGCCGCAGTTCTCCGTGAGCGACACGCGCTCGCCCGACGAGGTCGCCGCCGCCATCCGCGCCGCCGGCTACGACCCGGTCTGGAAGGACTGGCAGCGCAGCTTGAAGCGAACTGAGGCCAGAAAGTCGTGTCCGAGCACGACTCTTCTGGCCTCAGTTGGGCTGTTTCAGGGCGGCTCGCACGTCCTCGACCGTGAAGCCGGGGCGGATGGCGAGGTCGTCGCCGAGGAGGAAGCGGCCGCGGCGGACAACGCGCACGTGGTCGCGGAACGCGGTCCGCGGTGGGGTCGATGTCGGGCTCGAGGAACAGCAACGCCTGCTCGCCCACCTTCCACGCCTCGACGAACGCGGTATCGAACACGGCGAGCGGACGTCACCCTCGTCGAGCCGGCCGGAGAGGTCCTCGACGATGCGGACGTCGGCGAGCACGCCCGGGCTCCTTCGCGTCGCCCAAGAGCTCGACGGAATCGACGCGGGCGATGACCACGTGGTCGGCGCCGCCAGCAGGTCGCCGAGCGCCGCGAAGCGGCTCGGTCGTGGTGGTCGACTCCTCGCGCTCCATGTAGCCGGCGACGAAGTTGCCGCTGACGGCGACGGCGATCACGGCGACGACGATGGCGATGAGCCACCACGGCGGACGGCCGTGGTGGATGACCTCGCCGGTGGGCTCGCCCTCAGCGTCGGCGGGCACGGGTCATCGCAAAGAACGGCGCGAGCAGGAACCGCGCGCCGGAGACGAGCAGCGCGCCGAGGAAGACGGCCAGCAGCGGCGCACTGCCGAGGGCGACGCCAAGCGAGAACGACGCGATGGCCAGCACGAAGAACGCCGGCGGGCACGAGCGACAACGAGATCGCTTGGGCCGCGTGGCCGCGGGCTCATCCTCGGCCATCGCCGCCGCCACGAGGTCGGCCCAGATCATGGCCCTCATCGTCGGGATCGGGCACGCGTCGGTGTAGAGCACCGACGTGTGCCCAATCTCGACGTTGTAGGCGGCGCGGCGGCCGGTGTTGCCGAGCACGTGCCAGGCCTCGTTGACCGCCCGCATCTCCTCGGCGTCGCCGCCGGCGTCGGGGTGCAGCAGGCGAGCGCGGGTGCGGAAGGCGGCGCGGACCTGCCCCGCATCCGCGTCCACCGCGACGCCGAGCACCTCGTAGTGCGTACGCGACATGTGCCCCCTACTTGGGCGGCATGCGAACGGCGCCGTCGAGACGGATGACCTCACCGTTGAGGTACGAGTTCTCGCAGATGTGCACGGCCAGTGCCGCGAACTCGCCCGGGTGGCCCATCCGCTTGGGGAACGGGATCGACGCGGCCAGCCCGGCCTTGGTGTCGTCGCCGGCGCTGCCCATGAGCGGCGTGTCGAACGTGCCCGGTGCGATCGTGCACACCCGGATGCCTGCGGGCGCGAGGTCGCGGGCCAGTGGCAGCGTCATGCCGACGATCCCGCCCTTCGATGCCGAGTACGACGCCTGCCCGATCTGACCGTCGAACGCCGCAACCGACGCGGTGTTGACGATGGCGCCACGCTCACCGTCGGTCGAGCGGCTGCGGACTGGCCGATGCGGGCGGCAGCCAGACGAGTCACGTTGAACGTGCCGATGAGGTTGACCCGCACCACGAACTCGAACGGCGCGAGGTCGGCCGGGTTGTTGTTGCGATCGATCGTGCGCTGGGCCCAGCCGATGCCCGCACAGTTGATGGCGAAGCGCAGCGGCACGCCATCGCTGGCGTGGTCGACCGCGGCCTGCACCTGCTCGGGGTCGGCGACGTCGGCCTCGGCGAAGCGGGCCTGCCCGCCGATGTCGGCGGCCAGCTGCTTGCCCAGCTCGGCGTTGCGGTCGACGATCGTGACGACGGCGCCCGCGCGACGGCCGAGGAGGCGGACGGTGGCCTCGCCCAGACCCGACGCGCCGCCGGTCACCAGGGCGCCTGCTCCTTCGATCTGCATGGCCCGACTCTACGGGACCGGCTCGGCCGCCCATTCATCGATCACGCCGACCAGCTCGCCCAGCTCGGTGATCGTGGCGTCGGGCACCACATCGGCAGGCTCGGCCCACGTGTTGACGATCAGCACCGTGCGCATGCCGACGTCACGGGCGCCGGTGATGTCGTCCCACGGCCGGTCGCCGACGAACACGGCGCGGCCGGGATCGGTGACACCGAGCGCGTCCAGCGCGGCCCGGAACGCTGAGGCATGCGGCTTCTGGAACTCCATGTGGCTGGTGTAGAGGCGGGCGTCGATCAGATCGGCCAGGCCGTCGCGGGCGAGGAACTGCTCGTGGAAGTCGCGGGGCCAGTGCGTGTTCGACAGCAGTCCCGTGCGCAAGCCACGAGCCGCGCAGCGCCTCGAGCGTCGTCGCCGCGTCGGGGCGGTGGTGGATGTGCGGGGTCCACGCGTCGAGGTGGCGTCCGGCGGCCTCCTCGAGGACCGCCTCGGCCACGTCGAGGCCGATCTCCTCCGACGCGCGGCCGAGGAGCTGGCCAGCGTCGCGCTCCGCTGTGTCGTCGCGGTCGTGGCCCAGTGCTCGGCCTCGACCGCCACGAGTCGGGCGGTGAGCTCGTCCTCGCGATCGGGGGCGAGGTGGCGCGCCGCCAGCCGCCACATGTCGAGCATCTCGACCTCGGCGAAGTGCGAGAGCGTGCCGCCCCAGTCGAACACCACCGCGTCGATCATCAGCGCAGCGGCACCGATGTCGTCACATCGGTGGGGACGGGCAGGCGGGGATCGTCGGTGGGGTCGAGGCCGCGCAGGACGGGGATCCCGGCGCCGAACAGCCACCCGACCGCCAGGCCGGCAACAAGGACGCCGCGGAGCGATCGTCTGCCACACCGGCGCGCCGCGTCGAGGTCCCGGGCCCCAGATCGAGCGGCACGAGGATGCCCTTCGTACGGAACCCGGCAACGCCAAGCATCCCCGACCCGCGCCACACCCCGACACTGAGCTGGCCGAGTGCGCGGATGCCGAGCGCTCCCTGGCCGATGGCCACGACCCCACGAGCCAGCTGACCGATCGCGATCACGCCGGTGGCGAGCTGACCGATCGCGATCACGCCGGTGGCGATCGCGCCGATGGCGATGACGCCGTTGGCCTCCACCCCGACGTCGATCAGCTTTGGCACAACGCCGGAGACTATGGAGTTACGGAGTGGCCATCACTCCACCGGGCGTGTCGGCGCCGAAGCGGGCCATCTCGGCCTCGATGTCGAGCGGTGCGAACTTGGTCCGCTCGGCATCGGCATCGGTCGAGCAGGCGGATGGGCACGATCCACGACACCTCGAACTCGAGTCCGTCGGGATCCTTGGCGTACAGCGCCTTTGTCGTGCCGTGATCGGTGGCGCCAACGAGCGCGCCCGCATCGGCCAGCTTCTTCGCGTGTGCGGCGAGGTCGCCCAAGGTCGTCACCTCCCAGGCCAGGTGATACAGGCCGACCTGGTCGCGCCCCGCGGTCGAATCTCCGAGGTCTGGCCCGAGCCCGAAGAACGCGACGTCGTGGTCGTTGGTGGAGTCGGGCGCCTGCATGAAGACCCCCGTGCGGCCCGCTGCCATCGACATCCGGGTCACCTCACGGAACCCGAGCACATCGCGGTAGAACCCGGCGGTTCGGTCGGCGTCGCGGACATACAGCACAGCGTGGTTCATCCCTCGAATGGCCATATCCGTACCGAACGGCTGCGGGGCCGCGGACCTTCCCGGGTTTGCTCTCGGCTGGACGGCGGGTAGTGAGCCCGGGGGGCGGTGAGGACTGACGCAAGGAGGTCACACCCATGAAGTTCTTTCGCCGTGGGAAGCGGGCGGCTGAGCCCGTACAGCGGCCGCTGTTCGTTGACGAGCCGTACACCGAGCCCGAGCCTGTCGCCGTGAGCGATGGCGTGAGCCCGGTCGAAGCGACACGACGCCGCTATGGCGGGCCGGACCACGCCGCCGCGATCGCCGGGATGCTGGCCACGATCGGGCTGACCGTCCTGTTGGGCGGGCTCGCCGCCGCCGCCGGGGTGATCGGCTACGAGGAGGGCCTCACCGACGAGGCGCTGTCGATCAGCGGCTTCATCACCGGGCTGGTGATCCTGATGGTCGCCTTCACGGTCGGCGGTTGGGTTGCCGGTCGTATGGCTCGGTACGACGGTGCCCGCAACGGCTTCGATGCCGCCATCTGGACGCTGATCGTGGCCGCCGGCCTCGGCCGCGGTGGGCACCGGCCTCACCGAGGACTACGACGTCTTCAGCGACGTCAACCTTCCGAACTGGATCCATGACGGCAGCAACGAGGTGACGATCCTGCTGCTGGCCGGGCTGGCCATCCTGCTGCTCCTGGGCGCGGCGACCATCGGGGGCCGCATCGGCGCTCACTACCACGACGCCGCCGATCTCGCCCTGGCCGACACCCACACCGCCCGCCCGATGACCGCGGCTCCGGCTCCTGTCCCGACCGCCGCCGCCGCCACCACCGCCGCGGCCGACGGCCAGCCTGGCCGCCGCCGCCGCGACCGGAGCGCCGCGGCCGGCGCCTAGATCCGCCGGGCTGGCCACCGACAACATCGCGTTCTTGCTCCGCGACGAGTGATCGAAGGCATAGCGTTCGCGCCCATGGATACCTGGGCAGCCGTTGCGGCCGAGCGATACGAGCTGGCGGACTTTCTCGACACCATCGACGACGACGAGTGGGGCGTGACGTCGCTGTGCGGAGGTTGGGCGGTCCGCGACGTCGTCGGGGCACCTCACGATGCCGTTCCACCTGTCGCTGCCGCGGATGGTGGTCGGCATGGTGACCAACGGCTTCGACTTCAACAAGGTCAGCGACAAGGTGTCGCGCGAGCGCGGTGCCACCATCGCGCCCACCGACCTCACCGCCGATCTGCGGGCCAACGCCAAGCACCACTTCACCCCGCCCGGCAACGGTCCCATCGCCCCGCTCACCGACCTCATCGTCCACGGCCAGGACATCCGTCGCCCGCTGGGCCGCGAGCGCACGATCCCCGAAGACCGGGGCCGTGCCGTGCTCGACTTCCTCACCACGGGCCGCACGTTCGGCTTCGTGCCAAGGGGTCGGTTGAAGGGCTTGCGGCTCGAGGCCACCGACCTTGACTGGTCATGGGGCGGCGGGCAGCAGGTGCGGGGCTCGGTCGAGGCCCTCATCGTCGCCGCCACCGGCCGCGCCGCCGCCCTCGACGACCTCGAAGGCGAAGGCGTCGCCAACCTCCGCGCCCGCATGTAGCGCTCAGTAGGGTCGGCGGGCGATGGGAACGGAGACCTCCCGCTGGCGTGCGCTCGCCGGCGACCTGCGCGACGAGTGGCGATCGCTTCGCCAGGCGCAAGCCACCTCAGGCCTCCGAGCCGGTGCGGTCGAGCGCCTGCGCGCCGTCCTTGGTGTCGACGAACTGGCGGATCGCGCCACCGTCGACCGCCTCGGGGCCACGCTGGCGCAGGGTGTCGGTGACCTCGTCGGGGTCGACGCCAAGGTCAAGGTGGCCGCGCTCCACGAGCAGGTGTGGGCCACGATGACATGGCTCGACCTGGTTGCACCCGTGCACGACACGATGGTGACGGTCATCACCGCCACCCGCGACCGTCCTGCGCTCCTCGCCCGTGCGATCGAGTCCGTGCTCGGCCAGGTCCACGAGCAACTCGAGCTCATCGTGGTCGACGACTCGCCCGAAGGCTCGGCGAAGGTGACGCTGGCCTCGTTCGCGGACACCCGCCTCCGGAGCATCCAGACCGCGGGGCTCGGCGCGGCCGCGGCGCGCAACGCAGCGATGGCCGCGGCCCGCGGCGACATCGTTGTGCACCTCGACGACGACAACGTCATGCACCCCGGTTGGGTGCGGGCGGTCGCGTGGGCGTTCGATCGCTGGCCCGAGACCGACTTCGTCTACGGTGCCCGCGTCTTCGAGCGCTCCGACGACATGGTGTTCGACGGCCGGGACGTCCCGGTGATCGAGCTCCAGCCGTGGGACCGAGCCGAGCTCGAGCGGTACAGCTTCATCGATCTCAACGTCATCGCCCATCGCCGCGTGCTGCGCGATGCCCGCTTCGACGATGCCCTCGTCGTCGGCGCCGACTGGGACTTCGCCCTGCGGCTCACGCAGGTCAAGGCACCGCGCGTGCTGCCGCACGTCGCCTGCGCCTACACCACCTCCGCACCCGACCGGGCGACCACTCTCGCCGCCCACGACGCGCTGCTGTCCCAGGTGCGCGCCGCGCACGGCGACCGCGCCCCGCTCCGCGTGCTTCTGGTCACGTCCCAGTTCCCCTTGCTGAGCGAGACCTACATCGACGAGGACCGGCGCGCCCTCATCGACGCGGGCGCCGACGTCGCCGTCTACCGGGACTTCCCCACGATCGCGCCAGCGCCCGGCATCTCCCGACCGTTCACCGACTTCGACGAGGCGGTCCGGGTGCACCGGCCCGACGTTGTCGTCATGCACTGGGCCGATTTCGCACTTGGCTTCTCCGGCCGGCTCGACGCGGCCAACCTGCCGTTCGCCGTCCGCGTGCACTCGTACGACTTCTCGCCTGGCCGCGTCGGTGCGCTCGCGGACGCATCGACTGTGCGTCGCCGTGTGGGTCCACGAGCACCGCATGGATGGGCTGGAGGACCACGCCCTGCCCTACCGCCCGTTCATCTGGCCGCCACCGGCCCCGCCGGCCCCCGACGTGCGTCGCGACGTCGTGATGTCGGTGAGCGCCGGGCTCCCGAAGAAGGACTGGCCGACGCTGCTCACCGCACTGGCCACGCTCACCGCCGAGGGCGTCGACGCCCGGGCCATCGCCGGGTTCAGCTACGGGCTCGAGCACGTTCCCTCCGAGCTGGCCCGGCTGTTGGGCACGTTCGAGCACGCCCCGCTGCTCCAGCTCAACGTGCCCCGCGCCGACGTGCTCCGGGTTCTCGCTCGCACCGCGGTCCTCGTGTACACGCTGGCGCCCGAGGAGCCCTTCGGCGTACCGATGTCGATCATCGAGGGTTTGTGCGCGGGCACGAGCGTCGTGGTGCCGGACCGCCCTGGCATCGAAGCGGTCGCCGGGCCGCACGCCCGCCGATACCGGACGGCCGACGACATCGTCGGCCACGCGGACGAGGTGCTGGCCGGCGGGCCCGTCATCGAGGCCGAGCAGCAAGCCAACCGTGCCTTCGGGCTGCGCACGTACGCCGATCCTTCGCTGCGCCTGCGCTTCGCCGAAGAGCTGTATCAAGCGGTCGCCTCCTACGATGCGGTCCGTCGATAGGGGGACGATCCGATGCAGCCCGTGCGCAACCTGTCCGTGGACGAGATCAACCTCACGGACTTCGAGTTCTGGGACAGGCCCGAGGAAGAGCGTGAGGGCGCATTCGCCACCTTGCGTGAAGAGCGGCCGATCCCGTTCTTTGCTGAGCCGGAGACGGCCTTCCTGCCGCAGGGTCCCGGTTACTTCTCGCTGACCCGCCACGAGCACATCCTCGAGGCGAGCAAGAACTCGCAGCTGTTCCGCTCGGGCACGGCGTCAACATCGCCGACATGCCGCCGGACCTCCTCGAGTTCTTCGGCTCGATGATCGCCATGGACGACCCGAAGCACGCCCGGCTGCGGCGGATCGTGTCGCAGGGCTTCACGCCCAAGATGCTCAACTCGATGAAGGCCGACGTCGAGCGGGCGGCCACCGAGGTCGTCGACGCGATCATCGACAAGGGCGAGTGCGACTTCGTGTCACGAGATCGCCGCGCTGCTGCCACTGCGCATCATCGTCGACCTCATGGGCATTCCCCGCAGCGAGGAGCAGGCGATCTTCCACCACTCCAACATCATCATCGGGTTCACCGATGGCGAGTACGTGCCGACGAACCCCGACGGCACCCTCGACGAGATGGCGGTCACCGGCGCGCTCATCACGGCCGGACAGGAGCTGGCGCAGCTCGTCACCGAGCTGGCCGAGGAGCGCCAGCGCGATCCCGAAGACGACCTCATGACCGCGCTCGTGAACGCCGAGATCGACGGCGACAGCCTCACCCCCCAGGAGATCGGCTCGTTCTTCATCCTCCTCGTCGTGGCCGGCAACGAGACGACGCGCAACGCCATCGCCCACGGCCTCCATGTGCTCACCGAGCACCCCGATCAGCGCCAGCGCTGGATGAGCGACTTCGACGCGCTGGCCCCCACCGCCGTCGACGAGATCGTGCGCTGGGCCACGCCCGTCATCCACTTCCGGCGCACCGTGGCGGAGGACGGCGCCCGCATCGGCGACCAGACCTTCAACGAGGGCGACAAGGTGGTGCTCTGGTACAACTCGGCCAACCGCGACGAAGCGGTGATCGACGATCCCTACACATTCGACATCACCCGGTCGCCGAACGAGCACGTCGGCTTCGGCGGGACCGGGATCGCACTTCTGCCTCGGCGCCCACCTCGCCCGCCGCGAGATGACCGTCATGTTCCACGAGCTGTTCCGGCGCATCCCCGACATCCGCGCCACGGCCCCCCCGGACAGGCTGCGGTCGAACTTCATCCACGGCATCAAGCACCTGCCCGCCGAGTTCACACCGGGCGGCGTCGCGGGCTGACCCCATTGGGGTCACCGTACGCAGCCCGGCGCGAGGGTTGGCGAAGGTGGCGACCGGGCATCGGGTCGCCATGGCCGAATCCGCCGACTCATCGACAGGCGACGCACGAATCAACCGACGGGCTGAAGGCCTGCTCCCCGAGGAGGAGGCGGCGGGCACCGACGACGCATCAGCGCAGGCCCGCGCCGTCCTGGCCGAGTCGGATGCACGCGCCGGCTCCGCGGAGTCGCGAGTGACGCGCACAAGGAGACCCGGACCTCGGAGGAGGCCACACCGCCGCGGCCGTGAATGCGTTGGCGCCCATCGCCACCAAACGCGGCATCGTCAGGGTCATGGAGCACAAGAGCACCGACGTCCTCGAGGCTGGACTCGACGGCGTCAGGCAGGCGCCCATCGAGTTCGGGCGGGTCGAGCTCATCGTGCGCCGGCCCGACATCGACGAGCGAGAGGTGCTCGAGGAGGGGATGCTTGGACTGTGCCGATGGCCTCGTCGGCGACACGTGGAGCGTACGGCCGAGCCGGCGCACACCCGATGGCTCACCGCATCCAGACATGCAGCTCAACGTGATGAGTGCGCGGGCTGCCGCGCTCATCGCCGGTGAGCGCGAGCGCTGGGGGCTGGCCGGCGACCAGCTCTACCTCGACCTCGACATCAGCGAGGCCAACCTGCCACCGGGCACGCGGGTCGAGATCGGCACCGCGGTCATCGAGTTCACCGAGCAGCCCCACACCGGGTGCGCCAAGTTCGCCGCCCGGTTCGGCGAGGACGCGCTGCGCTTCGTCAACTCGCCCGATGGACGGGCGCTGCGCCTACGGGGCGCCAACGCCAAGGTGGTCACACCAGGCGTCGTGCGCCACGGCGACCCGGTCCGCAAGCTCTCCTAGAAGGCTGCCGCCGTCGTACAGTCGGCGCCGTGGCCGTCACGATCGACGAGATCACCATCGCCGACCCGCCGGAGGCGTGGCGGGCCGCCGGGTTCACCGTCGACGGCGACATGTCACGCCGTTGGTCACGTGCGCCTGCGCCTGGTCGGGCGCGAAGCAGGCAAGCGCATCGTCGGCTGGTCGCTCATCGGTGCGGCAGCTGCCCGACGGCACGCTCGACGGGCTGGCGACAACCGCGAGCACACGCGAGCCGGCGGTGCCGGCCCGCCATCCCAACGGCGCCACGCGTCATCGACCACGTCGTGGTGGCCACGCCTGACCTCGAGCGCACCACCGCGGCGCTCGAGCGCGGCCGGCGTCGCGCCTGCGGGGCACCCGCGACAGCGACACATACGGCGCACCGATGCGCCAGTGCTTCTTCCGCCTCGGTGAGGTGATCCTCGAGGTGATCGGGCCACCGGAGCCCGCGGCGACGGTCCCGCGGTGTTCTACGGGTTGGCGTTCACGGTCGACGACCTCGACGCCACCAAGGTCGCTGCTCGGCGACGACCTCGGCACGCCAAAGGATGCGGTGCAGCCCGGCCGGCGCATCGCCACGTTGCGCCACAAGCAGGTGGGCACCTCGGTGGCAACCGCGTTCATGTCACCGTGACCGACCCGCCCTCGCAGGTGCGGGTCGGGCCGTGGGCGAATCCCACAGCATGAGGCGGCGGGGAGCAGTGGCGGCGGTCGGCGCGCTTGTGGCTGCAATCGCGGCGGCGACGACGCCAATCGGGCGTGCCGCCCTGCCGACGCATGACCGCGCATCGGAGGTCGACCCGTTCATCGGCACGCTGGCGCCGGGCTTCACCGTCCCGGCCGGGCGCGGCGACGCCGTTCGGCATGGTGCAGGTGTCGCCCGACACCGAGGGACCGTTCGCCTACAGCGGCTATGCTGGACCGACCAGCTCATCACTGGGCTTCAGCCACATCCACCTCAGCGGGCCCGGCGTGCGCAAAGGCGGCGACATGCCGTTCATGCCGACGGTCGGGCCGGTGCTGTCGAGCAAGCCGCTGCTGAATGCGTCGCCGTTCAACCACGTCACCGAGATCGCGCGCGCGCCGGGCGACTACCGGGTGCTGCTCGAGCGGGGTGGCATCGGCGTCGAGCTCGCCGCCACGACGCGTGCGGGCATGCAGCGCTACACGTTCCCGCCTGGCCTCGCCGGCCAACGTGCTGATGGACGTGTCGCGCAACAAGGAGGGGCGTCACGACGCCGCGCTCGACGATGGTCGGCGATCGTGAGGTGCAGGGCTCGGTCGACGGGACGCTACCGCGTGTTCTTCGTGGCGCGCTTCAGCGCAGCCGTTCGCCGCGACCGGTGACGTGGCAGGGGACCGCGCTCACAGCGCGGACGGTCGGCCGCGCGCACGGGGCACGGCGCCGGCGGATGGGTGACGTTCGCGCCCGCGCTCGCACCGCGCGCCGTCACCGTGAAGGTCGGCGTCTCGTTCGTCGACGTCGCCGGCGCGCGCGCCAACCTCGACGCCGAGATCGCCCGGCTGGGACATCGCCGCCGTGCGCGCCACAGGCGCGCGACGGCGTGGAACCACGCGCTCGGCGCGATCACCGTCGACGGTGGCCTGCCCACCGATCGCGTCGCGTTCACCACCGCGCTGTACCACTCGCTGCTGCATCCGAACGTCTTCTCCGACGTCGACGGTCGCTACCGCGGCTTCGACGACGCAGATCCACGTGCACCGAGGGCGCGGCGCACTACGCCAACTTCTCGTCGTGGGACACGTACAAGGCGCAGAACCAGCTGCTCTCGCTTGATCGCGCCCGAGCGCTACCGCGACATGGCGCTGCTCGCTGCTCGCCGACGCGCAGCAGGGCGGGCGGCTGCCGCGCTGGGGCGAGCAGAACATCGACGCCGGCCACATGAGCGGCGACCCCGCCATCCCGTTCATCGTCGACGGCATGTGCCGCGGCGCGCTCGACGGCCTCGATGCGGCCGACGCTCGAAGGGCTGTACGGCGAGATGCGCGCACTCGCGCTCGAGCACCGCGAGCCCGAGCTGGCGCGCTCGGCTACCTGCCCGTCGACCGCAGCGAGCCGCGGCGCGGGCACCACGCTGGAGTACGGCGTCGCCGACTTCGCGCTCGCGCTCGCGGCCGACCGGCTCGGCCACGACCGCCGACGCGGCGCGCTTCGCCGGTGATGCCGAGCGCTGGCGCCGGCTGTTCGACCCGAGCCACCGGGTTCATCCGTCCGCGGAACGCCGACGGGTCGTGGCTCACGCCGTTCTCGCCCACGAGCGAGGACGGGCTTCCAGGAGGGCAACGCCTGGCAGTACACGTGGCTCGCTGCCGCACGACGCCGCGCGGCCTGTTCGACGCGCATGGGTGGCGACGCCGCGGCGATCGGCCAAGCTCGACACGTTCTTCTCGTTCCCCTCGGCCGCGACGGTGCCGATGGCTGTCGCCGAGGTGCAGACCCGGCTCACCGCCTTCGGCCTCGTGTACCGGACCAACCAGTACGCGCCCGGCAACGAGCACGACCTGCAGGCGCCGTGGATGTACGCGTTCGCGGGCCAGCCGTGGAAGTCGCAAGCCGTGCTGCGCCAGGTGCAGGGCATCTTCCGCGCCACGCCGGAGGGCCTGCCCGGCAACGACGACCTCGGCGGCGCTGTCGGCCTGGCACGTGCTCAGCGCCATCGGCCTCGGCTCGGTCACGCCCGGCGCGCCGTTCTGGATCGTCGGCAGCCCGCTGTTCGAACGGGCTCGCATCCGGCTCGGCGAGCAGCCTGGCGCGGGAACGTTCACCATCACCGCGCCCGGCGCGTCGCTGCTGGGCAAGTACGTGCAGTCGGCCCGCATCGACGGTGCGCCGCTCACCCGCGCCTGGTTGCGGGACGAGGTCGTGCGCCCCGGCGGCACGCTCGAGCTGCGCATGGGGATCACCCCGAACAGGGAGTGGGGCGCCAGCCCGACCGCTCGCCCCCCGTCGCAGGCGGACACGCCTCTGGGAGGCTTCGGCTGCCGCACCCCGTAGCATCGCCTCGTGGCCCAAGTCTCGAGCTCCCCGACGCCCAATCCCGACGCGATGAAGTTCACACTCGACACCAAGCTGGCCGAGATGATGAACGTGATGAGTCAAGCGGAAGCCGCCGGCAACCCCTTCGCGGAGGAGGTCTTCGCCGCCGGTGGTGTCGCATCGGTGTTCGGCGTCAACGACTTCGTCACGATCACCCGTCAGCCCGGCGCCGAGTGGGAGCCGATCGTCGCCGCGGTCACCCAGGCCGCCGCGAGCCATCTCTGAGCAGTCGCTCGGGTTCGGGCCCGACCTTCGGGTCCACCTCGAGCAGAACCTCGGCCGGCACGACCGGTGGGCCATCCCGCTCGACGGCCGCCGCCACGCCGCGGTGGCGCTTGTCGTCGTCGACAGCGACCACGACACGCACGGCCACGACCCCTACCCGTTCTCGCCTGACCGCATGGCCCTCCTTCCGGGTGCCGCGGGTCTGATGCTGAGCGGGAGCGTGGCCGGCACCGCCGGCGGCCCGGCCGTGCTCCTCACCCGGCGCGCCGCCCGCCTGCGGGCCCACTCCGGACAGTGGGCGCTGCCGGGGGGCCGGGTCGACGACGGCGAGACCGCGGTCGACGCCGCCCGCCGCGAGCTGCGCGAGGAGCTCGACCTCGAGCTGGAGGAGTCCGCGCTGCTCGGCACGTTGGACGACTACGAGACCCGATCGGGCTACGTCATCACGCCGGTCGTGCTGTGGGGCGGCGCCGACCCCGCCATGCACCCGCACCCCGACGAGGTGCTCTCCGTGCACCGGGTCGCGTTCCGCGAGCTGTGCCGGCCTGACTCGCCCCGCTTCGTCTCCATCCCGGAATCGGAGCGACCAGTGGTGCAGATGCCGGTCGGCGGCGATCTCATCCACGCCCCAACCGGCGCCATCCTCCTCCAGTTCCGCCGCGTGGTCATCGAAGGCACCCTCGAGCGCGTCGCCGGCTACGAGCAGCCCGTCTTCGCCTGGCGCTAGCAGCCTCCTAGGTGTGCTCGGCGTCGAGGACGGCGAGGATCTCGTCGCCGTAGAGGTCGAGCTTGGTGGGCCCGATGCCCGCGACCTGAGCCAGCTCGGCCAGCGTGGTGGGGCGACGGATCGCGACCGCTCGCAGCACGGCGTTTGACAAGACGACGTACGCGGGCACCGTCGTCGGCGCGGCTGCGCTGCAGCCGCCACGCGCGCAGCTCGTCCTCGGCCCGCGCCGCCTCGGGCGGCGAGGTCGACAAGCGGCACGACTGCGCGGCGGGCCGTCGCCGGCGCGGCGGGCGAGCGCGCCGCGACGGCCCCGACCCGCGGCCGCCGGTGTGGCGCGGAGCCGTCGAGCTCGTCGAGGAACGGCGACGGACGGGTCGCATCGGCGAGCACCGCCACCCGGTGGCGACCACGGGTGATGGCGACGTGGAGGACACGGCGCTCCTCTTCCTCGTCGGCCGAGAGGCGGTGCGGGAGGACGCCGCCCGTCACGCCGAACACGGCGACCCGGTCCCATTCCATGCCCTTGACCCGGTGGACCGTCGAGAGCGTGACCCCATCGGTCTGGATCGGTCGCTCGAGCACGCCCCGCAGCCACCCCTCGAACGTGACCGGCGTCGGGGTGGAGGTCGGCGACCTGGGAGAGCGCGTCGAGGTCGTCGAGCGCGAGCCGCTCTGCCCACCCTTCGAGCCGTCGAGCAGTGACATCGCCCCGGCCGAGACCGATCTGGTCGGCGACGACCGCCAGCACCTCCCTCGTCGTCGAGCGAGCGGACCGCGTCGGCGACGACGCGCGAGGTCGTCGGCCAGCCCGATCGACCTTGGCGCCGACCTTCACGTCGTCGATCCGGTCGGCGATGGCCCGCAGCTCGTCGATGGACATCGGGCGCCGGAACCACTTGCCGATCCACTGGGGAAACCCCCGGCTGGGCCGGCGCAGCACCTCCTGGAGATCGTCGGGCTTGAGCCGCTCGGGGTGAGCGCCGAGGCGCAGGTAGGCAAGCGCGGCGCGGACACCGGTGCGCTGGAGGACGTCGGCCGAGAGCGTCGAGCTGATCGGGACACCGGCGCCCGCCAGCGCGACGTGCGGCGCCAGCAGCAGCGAGTTGACGCGGGTGAGCACCGCGACATCCGCGCGGCGCGACACCCTCGTCGGCCAGCCAACCCTGCACGAGGTCGACCAGCGCTGCGCGCCGATCTCGGGCGCGTGGCGGTGCACGGCCAGCGCGCCAGGGTCGGTGTCGGCGTCGGGACCGGGCCGGATCTCCTTGGTGACCCGGCAGTGGTTGTACGACAGCAGGGTTCGCGCCGCGTCGACCACCACCGTCGGACAGCGGTAGTTGACCTCGAGGGGATGCGATGCGGCACCGGGGAACAGCTGCTCGAAGTCGATGAGGAACGCAGGGTCGGCGCCGATGTAGCCGTAGATGACCTGGTCGTCGTCGCCGACGCCGAACACGTCGAGCCCGGGTGTGGCGAGGAGGCGCAGCAGCAGCACGTGGGCCGGCGTCAGGTCCTGAAACTCGTCGACGAGCAGGTGGCGGAACCCGGCCTGCACCCGACGGCGAAACTCGCCGTCGCGAAGCAGCACCTCGATCGCCCCGTAGACCTGCTCGTCGAAGTCAACCGCCCCGGCACGCGCCATCGCCCGCCGGTAGGGCTCGAAGGCGGCGGCCAGTCCGGGGACGTCGTCGCGCTCGGCCTCGACGTCGGCCGGATCGCGGAGGCCAAGCCGCATGGCGGTAAGGCCTTCGAGGTATGGCGCGATCGGATCGGTGTTGGCCCGATGGCGGCGCGGCGGAACAAGCTCGTCGACGAGCCGGCGGACCTCGCGCTCGTCGAGCACGCGGGGCGTGCGGCCCGCGTGGTCGGCGAGCAGGCGGTAGCCGAGCGCGTTGAGGGTGCTGACCCGGGGCCGGAAGTCGGCGGTGCGCTCCTCGAGCTCGAGCTGCGCCTTCTTGTTGTAGGCGACCGCCAGCACGCCCTCGCGCTCGATGCCGCGGTCGACCACCAGGTGGCGCAGCCGCTCGGTGAGAACGCGGGTCTTGCCCGACCCGGCGGGCGCCACGATGCGAGCGGCGCCCGCGCCGTGCGCGACCGCGGCGAGCTGGTCGGGTGCGAGTGCGGCGCGAACCGGTACGGGTGCCGGCTCGGGATGCAGCCGCCCGAGGTCGACGGTCTCGCGGTGCACCAGGCCGGCGCCGAGCTGCGCGTAGATCGATCCCGCCGCGCGGCCCACCATCGATCCACACCGGGGTGCCGTCGGCGAGCACGACATCGCCAACCGGCCCTCAGCCACCTCGGTCGCGCCGAGACGGGACGCCTTGCGGGCCCACCACCACACCGGCGCGATGCCACCGCGGGCGTCGTAGGTGTTGGCCCAGACGAGGAAGTGGAGCCGGTCGAGCCAGACCTCGAACCGGGCATGGAGGCGCCATGGCTCGGCGGTGATGGAGGCAGGGGTGCGCAAGACGTCGGCGTCGACCCCGAGCACGACGACGAGCGGCTCGCGCCTCGCCCACGCCTCGTGCAGCGCGGTGACGACCGCGTCAGGCTGGGCGGGCACCGCCTCGTCGACCTCGACAACCCGAGCATCGGCCCACGGCGCCGGCACCGCGTCGCCGCGACGGACGACGACGCCGCGGCCGAGGGGGGCGGGACCAGGAACGGGCACCGCCCGACCTTACGAGCGGGGTGAGACGTCGTCAGGCGATTCGGAGCCAGTCACAGGGACCCTGTCGCATCAAGGCAGGAGGGCCGACTCAGCCTCCACGGTACGCCCCCGTCACCGCGAGGAGCTGTGTTCACCTGGCCCGGTCGCCTGCCGATACTCGTCACAAGGGCCGCGACAGCGGGGCGTACAGCGAGGGACGTTGGCACAGCGATTCGAGGTGCAGGTGACGCGAGAGGATCGGCGGGCCGTGGTGACCGTCGCCGGTGACATCGACGTGACCAGCACCGTAAAGCTCGAAGAGGCCCTCGATCGGGTGGCCGACTGGCCCCTTGTGGAGCTCGACCTCGGCGGCGTCGGGTTCATCGACTCGACCGGGCTCGGTGTTCTCGCCCAAGCCCACGCCCGAGCCCGCGTCACTCGCCGTGAGCTCGCCATCCGCGTCGCCTCACCGGCCGTGCGTCGCACCTTCGAGGTCTCCGGGCTTGGCGATGTGATCGAGCCGCTTTCGGCCAGCGCCGCCGACGTGACGGGTACCACCCTCGACGTCGTGAACCGGTTCAACGACGCCAACGCCCGTCACGACGTCGACGAGATGGTGGCGCTCGTGAGCCCGGACGTCCTGTTCGAGACGACAACGCCACCGGACGGCGCCGTCGTGATCGGGCGGGGTGCGGTGCGGGCGGTGTGGGAGCAGCTGTTCCGCACCGCGCCGAACGCGCACGTCGAGGCCGAAGAGGTCATCGCCGTTGGCGAGCACTGCACCGT
The DNA here is from genome assembly GCA_963727365.1 of Paraconexibacteraceae bacterium. GTDB lineage: Bacteria > Actinomycetota > Thermoleophilia > Solirubrobacterales > Solirubrobacteraceae > Paraconexibacter. The sequence continues at coordinate 105,354 of CAVSFU010000018.1, forward strand.
GTGCTGGCGGTACGTGTTCGATCGGACCGACCCGGCCGGCGGTCACATCCGCGGCGTCGACGTCATCCGTGTCACCAACGGTGTGATCGTCGAGAAGCGCTCGTACGTCAAGGGCTGAAACCCGGCCAAACCCCCGAGCGTTCGCGCACGCGTGAACCGTACGGGTACATCGGTGCGCGAACGAACAGGGGCTCAGCCCGCGGTGATCGTCTGGGTGATCTCTTCGGCAGAGTCACCCGATCGCCGCAGCACGAACGCCGTACACGCGAGCGCCAGCAGCGTGAGACAGAGCATGAGGGTGGACACTGCCGCCAGCTCGGTCTTCAGCCCCGTCTTCAGTGACGAGAACACGTAGACCGGCAGCGTGAACGACCCGGCGGTGGTGACGAACGACGAAATGATGACGTCGTCGAGGCTCAGCGTGAACGACAGCAGGCCGCCCGCAAGCACGGCGGGCAGCATCAACGGCAGCGTGATCTGGCGGAAGACGCGAGCAGGTGGCGCGCCGAGGTCGGCGGCCGCCTCTTCCAGCGACTCGTCCAGACCGGCCAGGCGGGCACGCACGATGAGGGTGACGACGGCCGAGTTGAAGATCGAGTGCCCGATGACGAGGCGCACGAGGTTGGAGTCGATGTCGAGCCGCACGAACCAGATGAGGAACGCGATGCCGTCCACGATCTCCGGCGTCACGAGGATGAGGAACACGATCACGAGGAACGGCCGGCTCCAGCCCCCGCCCCGCCGCGCCAGCGCGATGCCCGCCAGCGACCCGAACACAACCGAAACGAGCGGCGCTGACCGCGGCGGCGCGCACGGAGACGCCGATGGCCGAGCGGATGCTCTCGTTGTCGAGCGCCTTGGAGAACCACTCGGTGCTCCAGCCCTTCCACGGCACGAGCCGGCGGTTCTCGTTGAACGAGTAGAGCACCACGAAGAGGATCGGCAGGTAGAGGAACACGTACACCGCGATCGCCCAGATCCGCAGCGCGGCACCTGCGACGTCCGCCCGCCGCCACCGCTTCGCGATCGTGGCCCCGTTCATCTGTCCGCTCTCGGCTGCGCCAGACCGCTCGGGCCCGGTTCGCTGCGCTCTCTCATGTCGGCAGCTCCACGGCGCGACGGCGCCGGACCACGAACGACGCGGCCGCTGCGGTGCTCGCGATCACCGCGATCACCGCGAGCGTGAGGCCGATCAGGACGAGCGCCATCGCCGAGCCAAGCGCCCAGTTCTGCGCTTCGAGGAACTGGCTCACCACCAGGCTCCCGGCCATGAGCCCCTTCGCTCCGCCGAGCAGCTGCGGGGTGACGTACTCACCCATGAGCGGAATGAAGACCAGCAGCAGGCCGGCGGCGATGCCGGGCATGGCCAGTGGCAACGTCACCGCGGTGAACGTGCGGAACCGGCCCGCACCCAGGTCCTTGCTCGCCTCCCGCAGCGCGGGATCGAGCCGGTCGAGCGCCACGAACAGCGGGAAGATCATGAGCGGCAGGTAGTTGTAGACCACGCCGATCTGCACGGCGCCGCGGTGTCGAGCACTTGGAGGGGACTGTCCAACAATCCGGTGTCCTGCAGGAAGTTCGATACGAACCCGTTGGCCGACAGGATGATCCGCCACGCGAAGGTGCGGAGCAGGAAGCTGGTCCAGAACGGCACGATCACCAACCCGAGCAGCATCCCTCGCCATCGCGGGCTCACCCGCGTGGCGAGGAAGTACGCCATCGGGAAGGCGATGAGGAGGCACAGGGTCGTGCCGATGATCGCCACCCGCACCGACGACCAGAACGTTGAGACGAAGGCGTCGCTGAACGTGGCCCGGTAGTTCGCGGTCGACAGCTTGTCGAGCCCGATCGAGCTGCTCGAGGGGCCGAGCGCGGCTTGTAGCCGAACGAGTAGACGATGATCACCCCGAGCGGCACAAGGAAGAACAAGCTGTAGAGCAGCCAAGAGGGGACGGCCAGGGCGAACCGGGGCAGGCGCACCCGGCGCCGCCTCGTGCTCACAGGAGCGCTCGCCGCGGCCACCCGCCCTACTTCCCGGCCGCGGCCTGGATGTTGTTGAAGATCTCCACCGTCCGGTCTTGTGCAGCCGTGACCTCACCGGCTACGAGCTGCTTCACCTCGGCGTCGGTGAAGAAGATGATCTCCCGCGCCTCAAGATCACTCGGCAGGTGCTCGTCGAGCCCGCGGACCGCGGTGTTGTAGCCGTGGTACTCGACCTCCTGCGCGAGTTCTCCGGCTCGAGGATGTAGTTGATCCACGCGTGCGCCGCTTCGGGATGGGCGGCGTCGGCCAAGATCGCCCACGTGTCGATCCACAGCTCGGTCTTCGGCGCGCCCAGTACCCACTTGTACCGTTCCGGGTCCTCCACCACGGCCACGCGGGCGTCGCCGTTCCACGCCTGGGAGAGCACGTAGGCGCCCTCGAGCATCGCCGCAGCGGGATACGAGTCGAACGCCTTGATGTGGGGCACGAGCTCGTCCTTCAACACCTGTTCGGCGTGATCGAGATGCTCCTCGTCGGTCGTGTTCCAGTCGATGCCTTCGCGCCAGAACACCAAGCCGGTCACGTCACCGGGCGCCTGAAGGTGCAGACCACGAACCGGTCGGTGACGAACGTGGTGTGGGCCGAGGGCGGCAGGTGGTAGCGGGCGCTGACCACCGGGCGGATGTCGCGGACGTTCAGCCGCACTGGCGCGAGGTCGCCGTGCCAGCCGACCGCATCGAGCGGATTATAGCCGAAGGTCGCCGCCGAGACCTGGCCGCGCTTCTTGATCTCGACCCGGAACGGGCCGGCCAGTTCCTGGTGGGCGCGGAAGGCCTCGTCCATCACCGGCATGTCCAGCATGGCCGGGTCGAACACCGCGTGGCCGCCCAGCGTGCCGCGGTCAGGCAGGCTGAAGTGGGCGTTGGTCGCCTCGATGACCAGGGCGGCGGTCGCCGCGGTCGGCGCAGCCGCCACATGGTCCCGCGCGGCAGGTAGAGATAGTCGCCCGGCGCATAGACCAGCCGGCCGTAGTCGCAGAACAGCTCGCCCTCGCCCTGGTGGACGAAGACGAGGAGGTCGCCGTCGGCGTCGCGAGCCAGGGCCGGCATGGCCTCGGCCAGCTTCCAGAAGCGCATCTCACAGGCGGCGTTGCTCAACACCACCGGCGCGTCCCACGGTGACTCCGCCGGCGTGTTCAGCGCCGTCAGGTCGAAGGCGCGCGGCCGCAGCGGGCCCTCGAAAGCGGTCCAGCCGGTCGGCGGCCGGCGATGGTAGAAGAAGGCGGCCGGCCCGAAGAATCCTTCCTTGGAGACCTCGCGCTCATAGGTGCCTTCGGGCAGGTCGGCATGCGCCTGGCGCGAATGGCGGCCTTGCGCGCCGCGAACAGGAATCCAGTTTTTCTCAGCCATGAGCCGCGACCTCAGGGTTTCGCCGGGACGCCGGGCAGCACGCCGCGGCGCACCTGGTCGGCCTCGATGGACTCGAACAAGGCCTTGAAGTTGCCTTCGCCAAAGCCCTCGTTGCCCTTCGCTGGATGAGCTCGAAGAAGATCGGGCCGATCATGTTCTCGGTGAAGATCTGCAGCAGCAGCCCGCCGCCCTCGGCCGGGGCGCCGTCGATCAGGATGCGGTCGGCCTGCAGGCGCTGCACGTCCTGCGCATGGCCGGGCAGCCGGGCGTCGAGCTGTTCGTAATAGGTGATCGGGGTGTCCTGGAAGACCACGCCGCGCTCGCGCATGGCCTCGACGGTGGCGAAGATGTCCTCGGTGGCGAAGGCCAGGTGCTGGATGCCCTCGCCGCCATAGTCCTTGAGGAACTCCTCGATCTGGCTCTTGTCGTCGCGGCTCTCGTTCAGCGGGATGCGGATCTTGCCGTCGGGGCTGGTCATCGCCTTGGACAGCAGGCCGGTCTGCTGGCCCTCGATGTCAAAGTGGCGGATTTCGCGGAAGCCGAAGATCTTCTCGTAGAACGCGGCCCACTTCGCCATCTGGCCACGATGGACGTTGTGGGTCAGGTGATCCAGCGCTCTCAAGCCCAGGTCGTTGGCCGGCACGGCGGCTTGCGCGCCGTCGATCGGCAGGAAGTCGACATCATAGATCTCGCGCGCGCCATAGCGGTCGACCAGATAGAGGTTCGAGCCGCCGATCCCCTCGATCGCCGGGATGTTGAGCTCCATCGGTCCGAGCGGCCCGTGCACCGCCTTGGCGCCGCGCGCGACCGCCAGCTTAGGCGCCTTGGCCGCATCCTTGACCCGGAAGGCCATGGCGTTGGCCGATGGGCCATGGGCGGCGCGGAAGGCGGCGGGCTGGCCCGACGGCTCCATGTTGAGGATCAGGTTGATGTCGCCCTGGCGCAGGTGCAGCACATTCTTCGACCGGTGCCGGCCGAGCACGGTGAAGCCCATCAGTTCGAACAGCGATTTGAGCCGGTCAGGCTCCGGAGCAGTGAACTCGACGAACTCGAAGCCGTCGGTGCCGAGCGGATTGTCGAACGCCATGCTGCGTCCTCCTTCAACGCTCTCAAACTAGGCCCGCGCGGATTTAGTTTCAAATGAAACCTTTTGCCGGCGCCGCCGCTAGAATCAGGTCTATATTGAGCCGATGGACGATGCCTGGCGCCCCTCCCGCATCGCCGCCGCCCGGCGCGGCGGCCGACTGGACCGTTCCGCAAGGCTGGGTGGCCTACACCGCCGCCGAGCACGCCCTGTGGGACCAGCTGTTCGCGCGCCAGACCGCCATCCTCGGCGATCGCGCCGCCCCGGCCCTGCTGCATGGCCTGGATGTGCTCGAGCTCTCCAACGGCGGCATTCCGGACTTCGCGGACCTTTCCGAACGTCTGCACGCCCTGACCGGATGGACGGTCGCAGCCGTGCCCGGCCTGGTTCCCGACGAGGTGTTCTTTCGCCATCTGGCCAACCGCGCCTTTGTCGCTGGCCGCTTTATCCGCACTCCGGATCAGATCGACTATCTGCCGGAGCCGGACGTCTTCCACGACGTCTTCGGCCACGTGCCGCTGCTATCCGACCCGGTGTTCGCCGACTTCATGCAGGCCTATGGCCAGGGCGGCCTGCGCTCGATGCAGTTCGGCGCGCTTGAGAAGCTGGCCAGGCTCTATTGGTACACGGTCGAATTCGGCCTGATCCGCGACGGCGCCGGGCTGAAGCTCTACGGCGCCGGCATCGTTTCCAGCCATGCCGAGTCGATCTTCGCCCTGGACGACCCCTCCCCCAACCGGATCGGCTTCGACCTGCGCCGGGTGATGCGAAGCCGCTATCGCATCGACGATTTCCAGCGGACCTATTTCGTCATCGACAGCTTCGAGGACCTGCTGCGCCAGACGCTGCAGACCGACTTCGCGCCGCTCTATCGCGAACTCGACGCGGCGCCCGACCTGGCGCCCGAGGCGGTGCTGGAGACCGACCGGGTCCTGCATCGCGGCACCCAGATGCATGGATACGCGCCTGAGGGCTAGGCGACGGAGCGATCCGCCGGTTCTTCCATCGCGTGGCTGAGCGCGACTTCGATGCCGGCGAGCAGCCGCTCGGGCGTGATCGGCTTGGCGATGTGGTGGTCGGCGCCGGCCTCGGCGGCCAGGGCCAGGTGCTCGTCCATGGCGTTGGCGGTGAACATGGCGATCGGCGTCGGCGCGGCGCCCGCCGCGCGCTTCGAGCTCGCGGATCGCGCGGGTGGCGGCCAGGCCGTCCATCACCGGCATCTGCATGTCCATCAGGATCAGGTCGAAGCGGCCGGGCTGGAAGATGTCGACGGCCTCCCGGCCGTTGTCGACGATGGTCAGCGTCGACGCCGGCGGGCTCCAGGATCAGCTGCACAACCCGCTGGTTGGTCGGGTGGTCCTCGGCCAGCAGGATGCGGATCTCGGCCAGGCTCGGTCGAGCCGGCGCGCCTCGTCGCTCGGCCTCGCCGGCTGGCCGCGCGGCGATAGTCGGCGAGCGTCAGCGTCCGCGCGCAGCGGCAGCTCGACGGTGAAGGTGCTGCCCGCGCCGGGCTGCGGAGCGCGCCGCGATCCGCCCGCCCATCAGCTCGGTGAGCGTGCTTGCAGATGGCCAGGCCCAGGCCGGTGCCGCCGAACTGCCGCGAGATCGAGCCGTCGGCCTGGACGAAGCGGCTGAACAGCCGGCTCGGCGGTCTCGGCGTCGAAGCCGATCGCCGGTGTCGGTGACCGCGATCCGACCAGGGTCGGCGTCGCCCTCGCTGCGTCGGATCGACGGCCTCGACCGCGACCGCGACCTGCGCCGGCCTCGGTGAACTTGATGGCGTTGGAGGCCAGGTTGGAGACGATCTGCTTCAGGCGCACCGCGTCGCCCTCGAACATCCCCTCGGCGGCGTCGGCGTAGGCGACGTGGAACGCCAGGCCCTTCTCGTCGGCGCGCGGCGCGCATCAGCTCGGCGGCGGCGTCGATCTCCCGGCGCAGGTCGAAGGGCGCGATCTGCAGCTGGAAATTGCCGGCCTCGATCTTGGCCTGGTCCAGGATGTCGGAGAGCAGCCGCTCCAGCACCTGGCCCGGAGGACTGCACCAGCGCCACCATCTCCCGCTGGTCCGGCGAGAGCTCGGTCCGCGCCAGCGCGCCGGCGACGCCGATCACGCCGTTCAGCGGCGTGCGGATCTCGTGGCTCATGTTGGCGACGAAGACGCTCTTGGCGCTGGTTGGCGCTCTCGGCCAGGTCGCGGGCGGCCTCCAGCTGGTGCTCCAGCGCCTTGCGCGCCGGAGATGTCGATGGTGGTGCCGACGAGCCGCCAGGGCCGGCCCGTCGGGCGTCGCGCGCGACCAGCCGCGCGCGCGACAGCACCCACTTGTAGCCGCCGTCCTTGCAGCGCATCCGCAGCTCGGAGCGTGGTGTGGGGCGTCTCGCCCGCGGAAGTGGGCGCATGAAGTCCTGGCTCGAGCTCGCGCAGGTCGTCCGGATGGACGAAGGCGCGCCAGTCGCGGATCGGCGATCTGCGACCTCGTCCGGGCGCATAGCCCAGCATCGCCAGCCAGGTCGGCGCTGGCGTGGAATTCGCCGGTGGTCAGGTCGGACTCGAAGAGCCCGTCGCCGGACGCCTCGATGGCGATCGAGAGCTTCCGCTCCAGGTCGGCGAACGCCACCTGGCGATCGGCCAGCTGGGCCAGCAGCGCGCCGTGATCGAGCGAAAAGCGCCTTGCGGCCAGGCCGGCCAGCCCGAACAGCACCGGTATGACCACCGACTTCCAGCTGAATCCATAGGCGAAACACGGTCCCAGGATGGACACCGCGGCCACCGGAAACAGGGTCGCCAGCATCAGCTGGCGGTTTGAGCTGGCGAAGACGAAGACGTTCAGCACCGTTCCGCCGATCCAGGTCGCGGCGATCGCCACGCCAACCGGCGAGCCGTTGACCAGGCACAGGAAGGCCACGCCCTGGAAGATCGCCGCCCCGACCAGATTGCAGAGCGCGTAAGCCGCCGAGGCGCGATCTTCCCGCAGCCGCAACACGGCGCGATCGAGCCAGGGCGTGAGCGCCAGTTCCCACACCAGGATGGCCGCGATCCAGGCCGCGGCCTCGGTCCAAGGCAGGACGAAGAGCGAGAGCAGGGCGTAGACCACCGCGAACGCGACCCGGTCGAACAGACCGTGCCAGGCGATTTCGATCGCCGTGCGGACGTCAAACGCGGTCACGGCCGGGGCCGGTCCTGATTGAGGCTGAGAGGAGGGCATGGGTCTTCCGCTACGAACCAGAGCGGACACGATAGACGCACACCACTTTGAGGTGCGTTAACGGCGGCGCGGATTCGCCGGCCGCCGTCGAGA
>CAVSFU010000019.1:0-393617 GCA_963727365.1 Paraconexibacteraceae bacterium
TTGAAGTCGTACTAAGCAAAGCTCGTGTACTAGTTCGAGTTGGTTCTCAGGGATGAATACGTTTACAAGTGGCTCGTCGGGGATGGGTATAGTTGCCTAGTGAAACACCGTGACAGCTATGGGTAACAATGAGGAGTATAGATATGATCTATCTGTCTCGAGAGTAGGGTTGAGATTCCAATAACAAAGTGGATTGATCAGGTTGAACACGAACCATAAGGGTTGTGTTCCTACATGCTATATACTAGAGAGTGTCCTACATGTCTCGCACAATCCTACATAGTCCCACAGGGGGCCTTATGAGAACTGTGAGATTCCCGTGGGAAGCGTGGGACATATCGCGGAGATGCCCTACACTTGTCTCACGGTCTTGGCGTAAGGCTGACCATGAGAACCGTGGGACATCACGTGACCGCTTAGCCTGTAGTGCCGTACCGTTGGCCCTAAGCCACCGTTCCTGCGTTGACTCTTCAAGATCGTAACACTATCCTCCCCTCTTCTAGTTCATGTCCTCATGAATTAATAAATGGTATCCCGAAGTACCCAAGCTCGACACACCTCTGGAAACCGAATAAACTCGACCGGATATTTGGCCATGGTTGCCTGCAAGTACTGCGCAAAGAACAAACTTCCTTGCAAGTTGACATCGTTGAGCAAGAAGTGTGGAAATTGCGAATATAACAGAATTCGAAAGTGCGAACCGGTGGATATTCCTGTTCCTGATTTCTCGAAGATTGACAACGAGATGTCGCGGTTGGAACAGATGGAAGATGAGGCTGCGGAGGCGGAAGAGGAAGCGATGGCTGCTCTTCAGGCCGCTCGTGCCAAGTTGAACCGGGTGCGCAAACAAAAGAAATTTCTTCAGCGCCGTGAACAGCAATGGTTCAGCGCGACAACTCAATTCGTTGAAGAGATTGAGCCGTTGGAGCAGCAAGCTGCGTTGTTGGATGACGTCACTCAGCTCGAGAACAGGTTGATGCCCGGTTCCCTAGCCTTGGATTGGTCGGTGTATCCGCCACCTTTGGATCCTGACGCTGCCGATACTGGCGCAGCAGCTGTTGGCAGTTCGTAAGGTTCGTAGTAGGTTCCCATGTGTTCTCTAAGTCTAGGGTACCCTAACCACTTGACTAGGTACTCCTTGTCGGGTCCCGTTCCTCGATGTGTTATTATTTTTTCGACTTCCCATTCGTCCTCGCCGTCGGCTTGGTAATAGAAGTCTTTCTAGATTGGGGTCCTTGGGTCCGCTAGTTCCAAAAGCGAGACATGGAACACTGGGTGGATCTTTGCATCCTTTGGCAGCGCAAGTCTGAAGTTGACTGGGCTGATTTGCTTAGAAATGAAAAATGGTCCGACCTTGACTTTGTCTAGTTTTTTCGTTGGTCTGCGTGTGCGTAGATTTTTTATAAGGAGATAGACTTTATCCCCCTCTTTTAGCAGAGGTGCCGTTTTTCTTTTCTTGTTTGTGTAGGAAATTGCTCGTGACTGAGCTTTGGCGATGTTATTAAGCAATTTCTAGTGTATTTCCTTTAGTTTTGTTACTGAAGGATATCGCTAATTCCGTTTGGATATTACTTTCAAGACTGCGTGTAAAGAGATTTGGATGTCTTCCGTAGTTTGCGAAGAAAGGCGTTGCGCCTGTTGCTTCTAATAGTTTGTTGTTGTATGCAATTTGTGCTATAGGCAAGAGTAAAACCCAGTTGTTCTGCTCTTGATTGCAGTAGATGCGGAGATACGTCTCTATTGTCTAGTTTACTCGTTCCGTTTGTCCGTCCGTCTGCGGATAATAGGCAGTTAATAGTTTTTTCTTGGTTCCTACTGCTGCTAGGAATGTTGTCCAGAAGTTTAACGTAAACAACTTGTCTCTGTCGCTGATAATAGATTCGGGAATGCCGTAGTGTTAAACAATCCTGTCCAGGAACACTAGAGCGAGCTGCTCGGCAGTGTAGCTGTGTCGGAAAGGCACAAACTTAGCGGCTTTTGTAAATCTGTCTACTATAACGAATATTAAGTCGTAGTTGTAGCCAGTAACAGGGTCCTTAGAGATTGGTAATTGCGTAACGAAATCTATCATAATGTTCGTCTATAGTGCAGTTGGTGGTTCTATAGCCTGCATTTCTCCGTACTTGGCATGTGTGCTGTGTTTATTTTGCTAGCAGCTAACACAGTTCTTAATGAATTTAGTAACCTTGTCCTTTATATATAGAAACTTATAGTGTTGTCTAATAAGTTCTATAGTTCTTATAATACTAGGATGCCTGTGCAACGGATTATCGTGATGTTTGCTAATAACTTCCTCCTAAAGTTCTTCTAGTACTTGCTTAGGTATGCGTTGTTCCTGCTAAACTTGCATAATAAGGTTAAGCTGTTGCAATAGTCCTAAAGACCTATCCTTGTTAACTCTAAGTATAGCAAACTAGTTAATTGTTTTCTTGCCTACTAAGTTATGTCTTCAGCTAAGCGCGTCTGCTCTGCTGTTGTCCTTGCCTAGGGTGTACAGTATCTTGAACTTGTACGTACCTAGCATTTTAGACCAACGTACTTGTTGTTGATTTAAAACCTTGGTAGTTATAAAGTATACTAGGTTCTTGTAATTGGTGTAGATAGTAAGCTCTAAGCAGCTTTCTGCATATAGTCTCTAGTGTTCTAGCGCAGATATAATTGCAAGTAGTTCTTTGTTGTGCACATTGTAGCGTTCCTCTAGTCCTGTAAACTTGCGTAAGTAGTACGCAATAGGGTGCTATAGTCTATCTTTCTCTTGTGTAATACATGCGCCTAGTGCTAAGTCTAAAGCATCTGTTTCTATGCGCATCGGTTTGCCACTGCAAAACGTAATTAATGTAGGTGGTCAATGCACGCGTTCTTAAGCGTTTTAAAGGCATCGTCCTGTTCTATTCCCTACTTGAATAGTATATCCTTCTGCGTAAGCTTTGTTAGCAGGATTGCGATTTTAGAGTAGTCCTTAATAAAGCGTTGGTTAAAGTTAACAAATCCTAAGAAACTCTTGAATCTGTTTAACCGTCTTTAGCGTAAGCCACGATTTAACCACTTCAATCTTTGTTAGACTCATCTTGACTCCGTGTCGTCCTATAATATACCCGAGGAATTCAACTTCCTCCCTGTGCTATTCGCACTTCTCAGGCTTGAGTTGTAGGTCTGCTTGTTTCAAGCATTCTAGCACTTCTTTAACATGTTGTATATGCTCTTCTAGTGTCTTAGAGTACACTAGGATATTATCTAAATACGCTACTACCGTCCTGTCGAGGTGTGCCCTAAGGACGTTGTTAATTAACTCCTGGCAAGTGGCTGGTGCGTTTGTTAGACCGAACAGCATAACTAGGTACTTATAGAGTCCGTATCGTGTCCTAAAGGCTGTTTTCTATTCTTCGCCTTCCTTTATGCAGATAAGGTTATACGCCTCTTGTAGGTCTAACGCAGTAAAGTACTGTGCTCCTTCGAGCTGGTCCTGCAACTCTGTAATATTAGGGAGCGGGTAACAATTCTTAATTATAATCTTGTTAAGCTTCCTAAAGTCAATGCAAGGTTGTAGCTTGCTATCTTTCTTTAGAACAAACATAATAGGGTACCCTGCAGGTGATTCTAATTGTCTAATAAATCCCTTCTTAAGGTTTTTAGTAATATACTTGCGAAGTACGCTAAGTTCCTTTTCCAATAGCTAATATAGCCTTTTAAATGTCAGTGTCTTTCCTTCCTAGAGCTTAATCTTGTGGTCCTAGGGTTTATACTTAGCGCTCGCATTCACCGCGAAGTTGCCGCGCCGCGGCATGTGGCGCGTGCGCGCCACTTACCCCGGCGGCGGCGAGTACAAGGCTGTGCGATCCGCGTTCGTCAGCTTCGCTGTGTCATAGGCTGCGGCGCCGGTAGGGGCTCGAACTCGAAGGAGAAACGGAATGCGTAGGGGGCTTGCGACCTTGGTCGCGCTTGCAGTGCTGAGCGGTTGCGGGGGCGACGACGGCGGTGACGCGTTGTCCAAGACCGAGCTGAACACGAAGACCGGCGCGCTCTGCAAGGAGTCCAGCCGCAAGTTCGACGCGATCGAGGAGCCGGCGGACATCAACGACCCCGCGCAGGCCGCGGCGTGGCTGACGAAGCTCGTCGCGCTAGCCGACGAGCAGGTCGCGGGGCTGAAGGAGCTGGCGCCCGACGACAGCGTCAAGGCTGCGTATGACGAGTACATCGAGGCCGGTGAGGCGACGCAGGCGTTCTTCAAGCGCGTCCTCGCGAAAGCCAAGGCGAAGGATCCGAGCGGCCTGCAGGAGCTGCAGCAGGAGGCGCAGCAGGGCAACCTCGAGAAGCGCAACGAGGCCGCCGCGCGCAAGGCGGGCCTGACGATCTGCGCCGAGAACGAGGCGGCGAGTGAGCAGCACGGCATCACCGTCAACTACGAGCCGCCGCAGACGCAGATCGAGCAGCAGGCGGCTGAGCTGCTGAAGCTCGGCGGGACCGACGGCGTCGCCGAGGGCTTCAGCAAGAACTTCGCGTTCCCGGTCGACGTCGCGATCAACGTGCATCGCGGCGAGGGCTCGCCGCACTACGACCCGTCCAACAAGACGGTCAACCTCTACTACTCGTTCGTCGACCAGACCGCGCGGCTGATCCGGCGCGGCCAGCCGAACATCCCCGACGCGGAGTTCGGCAAGCAGCTCGCCGCGGTGGACGGGTTCATCCTCATCCACGAGCTCGGGCACATGTTCGTGGACGTCTTCGACATCCCGATCACGGGCCGCGAGGAGGACGCCGTCGACGGCATGGCCACGGTCTTCTTCACCGACGCCGTGCCCAACGGCCTGGAGTACGCCTTCGACGCGGCGCGCTTCTTCAAGACCCTGCAGGACGTCCAGGGCGCGCCGGACGTGCGCCAGTTCCAGGACGAGCACGGGCTGTCGATCCAGCGTGCGTTCGACATCGTCTGCTCGATCGCCGGCAAGTCGCCGGAGTCGATGCAGGCCGTCGCGAAGCTCAACATCCTGTCGGAGGGGCGCCTGCAGCGCTGCCCGGCGGAGTACCAGCAGAAGTCGCGCTCCTGGCAGCGGCTGCTGCAGCCGCACCTGCGCGAGAACCAGTAGCTACGGCAGGCGCCAATCGACCGGCTCGGCGCCCTGGCGCTCGAGCTGGTCGTTGGCGCGGCTGAAGGGGCGCGAGCCGAAGAAGCCGTTGTGTGCCGACAGCGGGCTCGGGTGCGCGGACTCGATGCACGGCACGTCGCCCAGCAGCGGGCGCAGGTTGCGCGCGTTGCGTCCCCAGAGGATCGCCACCAGCGGGCCGCCGCGCGCCGCGAGCGCGCGGATCGCCTGCTCGGTGACCGCCTCCCACCCGCGTCCCTGGTGTGAGTTGGGCTGGCCCGCGCAGACCGTCAGGGCGCGGTTGAGCAGCAGCACGCCGCGGTCGGCCCACGGCGACAGGTCGCCCGTCGAGGGCGGCGGGTAGCCAAGGTCGTCGCAGTACTCCTTGAAGATGTTCACGAGGCTCGGCGGCAGCGGCCGCACGTCCGGCGCGACGGAGAAGCACAGCCCGACGGCGTGGCCCGGGGTCGGGTAGGGGTCCTGCCCGACGATCAGCACGCGCGTCGCCTGCAGCGGCTGTGTGAACGCGCGCAGGATGTTGCGGCCTTCGGGGAGCACCCGACGACCGGCGGCCAGCTCGGTGCGCAGGAACTGCCCGATCTCGGCGACGCGCGCCTCCACGGGCGCCAGCGCCTCCGCCCAGCCGGGGTCGACGATCTCCTTCAGCGGCGCCACGGCGGGCAGGATGACAGCCGCGGCGGGCGATAGCGTCCCGCCGATGCGCTTGATCGTCGCGCGCTGCGAAGTGACCTATACGGGCCGGCTGAACGCCGTCCTGCCCGAGGCTCTGCGGCTGCTGATGATCAAGTCCGACGGCTCCGTGATGGTCCACGCCGACACCGGCGGCTTCAAGCCGCAGAACTGGATGACGCCGCCGACGGTGATCGAGGAAGAGGACGACCTCATCGTCGTGCGCAAGCACGCCGGCAAGACCGAGGACCGGCTGGACATCCGCATCGTCGAGGTGCTCTCCGACGTCACGCACGACATGGGCGAGGCCGCGGCGCTCGAGAAGGACGGCGTCGAGCGCGACCTGCAGGAGGCGCTCGCTGACGCGCCCGAGTTCTGCGGCGAGGGCTTCAGGCTGGTGCGGCGCGAGTGGCCGACCGACATCGGTCCCGTCGACCTCATGTGCCGCGACGAGGACGACAGCTGGATCGCCGTGGAGATCAAGCGCATCGGCACGATCGACGCCGTCGAGCAGCTCACGCGCTACCTGGAGCGCATCCGCGTCGACCCGGCGATGGGCGAGTGTCGCGGCATCCTCGCCGCGCAGACGATCAAGCCGCAGGCGCGCGTCCTCGCCGAATCACGCGGGATCGGTTGCGTCGAAGTCGACCTCGCCGTCCTGCGCGGCGAGCGCGAGCCGGATCTCACCCTCTTCGCCTAGGGTCTCGCCAATGAGCGAGACCACGACTGAGGCGCCCGCCGTCCTCCACGAGCGCCAGGGCAACGTCCTGATCATCACGATCAACCGCCCCGAGGTGCGCAACGCGGTCAACGGTGCCGTCGCCGAGGGCATCGGCACCGGCCTCGAGCTGCTCGACGACGACCCCGAGCTGACGGTCGGGATCATCACCGGCGCGGGCGGCTACTTCTGCGCGGGGATGGACCTCGGCGCGTTCGTCAAGGGCGAGCGGCCGTGGTACGGCGACCGTGGCTTCGCCGGCATCGCCCAGCGCGCGGCGCGCAAGCCGCTGATCGCCGCGATCGAGGGCTTCGCCGTGGCGGGCGGCATGGAGATCGCGCTGTCCTGCGACATGATCGTCGCCGCCAAGGGCGCGAAGATGGGCATCCCCGAGGCCAAGCGCTCGCTGGTGGCTGCCGGCGGCGCGCTGCTGCGCCTGCCGCGCCGCATGCCCTACCACCTCGTGATGGAGCTGGCGCTCACAGGCGACCCGCTGCCGTCCGACCGCTTCCACGAGCTCGGCGTCGTCAACCGCCTCGCCGAGCCCGGCAGCGCGCTCGACGTCGCGCTCGAGCTGGCCGAGACGATCGCGAAGAATGGCCCGCTTGCGGTCGTCGCCTCCAAGCAGGTCATCGAGCAGCAGCAGGACTGGTCGCGCGAGGAGATGTGGGCCAAGCAGGGCGAGCTGGTCGGCCCCGTGATGACCTCCGAGGACGCAAAAGAGGGCTCGCTGGCCTTCAAGGAGAAGCGCGATCCCGTCTGGCAGGGCAAATAAGGGCGTTCGCCACTCGGTCCACCTGACCCCGTACAGCGGGCCGAAATTCGCGCACGATGCGGGATTGCTCCCTACTCTCGCGACATGTCCCCGCAGATCGTCGCGCTCGGTGGTGGTGGGTTCTCGATGGAGGCCGGCAACCCGCTGCTCGACGACTACGTCCTGTCGCTGACGCAGCGCGAGCGGCCGAAGGTCTGCTTCATCCCGACGGCATCGGGCGATGCCGACCACTACATCGTGCGCTTCTACCGCGAGTTCGCCGCGCGCGGCGCGGAGGTCTCGCACGTCAGCCTCTTCCGGCGCGACAAAGGCGCCGGGGCGGTTGAGGGCGACATCGCCGCGCATCTGCTCGAGCAGGACGTGATCTACGTGGGCGGGGGCAGCGTGATCAGCCTGCTCGGCGCCTGGCTGGCGCACGGGATGGACACGATGCTCGAGGCGGCGTGGCGCAACGGCACCGTGCTGTGCGGGCTCTCGGCAGGGTCGCTGTGCTGGTTCGAGGAGGCGGTCACCGCGTTCCACGGGCCCCCGCAGCGCCTGCGCGGGCTGGGGTTCCTGCCACATTCCAACTGCGTCCACTACGACGGCGAGCCCGCGCGGCGCGAGGAGTACCACGGCTATGTCGCCGACGGCATGATTGCGGGCTTCGGCGTCGACGACGGCGCGGCGCTGCACTTCGTCGGCAGCGAGCTGCACGAGGTCGTCGCGTCCCGGCCGAAGGCGCGCGCGGTGCGCGTGGAGGCCGTCGGCGGCGAGGTCCTCGAGACGCAGCTGCCGGTGCGCTACCTCGGCGCACCGTTGCGGGCGGCGCTTGCCGCGTAGTCTGCTGAAGGTGGCCCAGCCGACCATCCTCGCCATGGGAGGCGGGGGATTCACGATGGAGCCGGACAATCCGGCGCTCGACGAGTACGTCCTGACGCTTGCCGACGAGCGCGAGGCGCGGCTGATGCTGCTGCCGACGGCCTCGGGCGACGGCGCCGAGCAGGCCGCCCGCTTCCACGCGACCTTCGCCGACCGCGGCTGCCGGCTCGACGTGCTCGAGCTCTTCCGGCTTGGTCAGCGTGGCCCCGTCGACCTGCGCGAGCTGGTGCTTGCGCAGGACATCGTCTACGTCGGCGGCGGCTCGATGCGCAACCTGCTGGCGATCTGGCACGCCCACGGCCTCGACGCGATCCTGCGCGAGGCGTGGCAGGCGGGCGTCGTGCTCGCCGGGCTCAGCGCCGGGGCGATGTGCTGGTTCGAGGGCGGCGTCACGAAGTCCAGCGGGACGCCGGAAGTGACCGCTGGGCTCGGCTTCCTGCCCGGGTCGCTGAGCGTTCACGCCGACGGCGAGCCCGAGCGCCTGCCCGTCTACGAGGCGGCGGTCGCCGACGGATCGCTGCCGCCCGGCTACGCCGCCGACGACGGTGTCGGACTGCTGTTTCGCGGCGACACGCTCGACGGCGCGGTCTCCTCGCGACCGGGCGCGCGCGCCTGGCGCGTCGAGCCCGACGGCACCGGCGGCGTGACGAAGACGCCGCTGCTCGTGCGCGAGCTGCAGACCAGCGGCCCGCAGGCGCTGCGGGCCGTCTCCGACGACGTGCTCGAGTTTCGCCGCGCGCGCTACGGCTCGTCGCTGCGCGACTGACCGTTCAAGGTCAGCACGAGCGTGCGTGAGCCACCGCGGTCGCGGTGCTCGCAGAGGTAGATGCCCTGCCACGTGCCGAGCTGCAGGCGGCCCTCGCCGACCGGCAGCGTCAGCGACGGCCCGAGCAACGAGGCCTTGATGTGGGCGGGCATGTCGTCGGGCCCCTCGAGCGTGTGCGTCCAGCCACCGAAGTTCTCCGGCACTGCGGCGCTGAACCAGGTCTCGAAGTCGCGGCGCACGTCGGCGGAGGCGTTCTCGTTCAGCGTCAGCGACGCGCTCGTGTGCTGGATGTGGACGTGCAGCAACCCGGCCACCACGTCGCCCAGCTCAGGCAGCGCCGACTCGACCTCGCGCGTGACGAGATGAAAGCCACGTGGGCGCGGGTCCAGCTGGATCGTGCGCTGCAGCCACATCAGAGGATCGCCTCCGGCGGAATCCTCGCAGCCGCCAGCACGACCCGCTCACCACGCAGCGGCACGCCCTCGTCCAGCAGCAGCTCGCGCTGGCGCGCGCCGACGGCCAGCGAGCCGTCGCTTCGGACCACGCGCCACCACGGCACGTCGTGCCCGTCGGACAGCTGGCTCAGCACGCGGCCGGCGAGCCGCGGGGCGCCCGGGGAGATGTCGCCGTAGGTCGTGACAAAGCCCGGCGGGACCCTGCGAACCCGTTCGAGGATGACGTCGGAGCTAGCCGGCACGTGAGTAGTGTGGCGCACGAATGACGTACTCCTTGGTGGCTCGCTGCCCCGACACCGGCGCCCTCGGCGTGGCCGTGCAGTCGCACTGGTTCAACGTCGGCGGCATCGTCGCGTGGGCGCGTCCCGGCGTGGGGGCGGTCGCGACGCAGTCGATCGCCGAGCCCGCGTACGGCATCCGCCTCCTCGACGCGATCGAAGGTGGTGAGGCGCCCGGCGCGGCGCTGACGCGACTGCTTGAAGCCGACGAAGCCGCACGCTTTCGCCAGGTCGCGGCGGTCGACGCCAGCGGCACGGTCGCCGTCCACACCGGCGAGGGCTGCATCGCCTTCGCCGGCGATCAGCCCGGCGCCGGCTTCAGCGCGCAGGCGAACATGATGGCCTCGCCCGAGGTCTGGCCGGCGATGGCGCAGGCGTTCGAGCGCGCGACGGGCCCGCTGCAGCGCCGCCTGCTCGCCGCGCTGCACGCCGCCGAGAGCCGCGGCGGCGACGCCCGCGGTCGCCAGTCCGCGGCGTTGCTGGTGGTTCCCGCCAGCGGCGAGCCGTGGCAGACGCTCGTCGACCTGCGCGTCGAAGATCACGACGAGCCGCTGCAGGAGCTGGACCGCCTGCTCGACCTGGCCGACGCCTACCGCCTCGCGACCGATGGCGACGACCTCGCCGGCCTGGGCCGCCACGACGAGGCCGCGCAGAAGTACGCCGCCGCCAGCGCGCTCGCGCCAGGCAACCACGAGCTGCTGTTCTGGAGCGGCCTTGCCGCCGCGCAGACGGGGGACATGCCGACGGCGCTGACCCGCGTGCGCGACGCGATCGCGATGCAGCCCGGCTGGCGCGATCTGCTCGACCGCCTCACTCCGGAGATCGCGCCGAGCGCCGAGACCGTGCGGGACGCCCTTGCCTCTTCCTGAAGACTGGATCCAGGAGGTCTTGGCCTTCGACGGCCTCGACGTCTTGATCGATCGCCCGCCCGACCCGTTCGCGGAGGGGCTGATCGACATGGAGACCTACAATTCCCACGGCGAGCTGCCCTACTGGGCGGAGCTGTGGCCGAGCGCGATCGGCCTGGCGCGCGCGCTGCGTCATCGCGCCCTCGGCGGGTCGCGGGTGCTGGAGCTCGGTTGCGGCCTGGCGCTGCCGAGCATCCTCGCGGCAAAGCTCGGTGCGCGCGTGCTGGCGACGGACCTGCAGCCCGACGCGCTCGGCGCGGCCCAGCACAACGCCGACATCAACGAGGTCACGCTTGAGCTCGCGGCGCTGGACTGGCGTGATCTCGACGAGTTCACGCGGAGGGGGCCGTTCGACCTGGTGATCGCCGCAGATGTGCTCTACGAGGGCCACCAGGTCGACAGCCTGCTGTCAGTGCTGACGACGCTGCGCGCGCCCGTCCTCCTGGCCGATCAGGGCAGGACTCCGGGCGCGCCGTTCTTCAGTCGCGTCGAGGAGCGCTTCAGCGTGACGTCACGCAGCGACGCGGAGCTTGCGAACGTGTCCGTTCACACGCTGCGGCCGCTGGTGCGTGCGGGCGACGCTGGCCCGCAGCAGCTCGACGACTGACATCGTCGGGCGGAAGGGGTCGGCGACGACCTGGCCGGTCTCGACGCTGATCGCCGCCACGGCTTCGTCGTCGCGGAATGCGAGCAGGATGTCCCCTGTGGGAGCTCGCTGAGAGTCGAGCTGCGCTAGATCAGCGATCGTCTGAACGTCGGCCGGGCCAGCGGGGCGGATGGTGAGGGAGGCTGTGTTGGTCATAGACACAGAGTGCCACCGCCACCCCATTAGGGCAAACGATCGTACGTGATCCGAGCTATAAGCTCGTCTGTTACCGGTCGCCGGGCCGCTTGCGCGGGTACAGCGACACCGGAACCCGCAGATCGAGCGCCGTGCGGATGATCCGGTTCTGCTCCTCGTTGTGCGCGACCGGGTAGCCCTCGCCCGGTGAGGCGCGCTCCGGGCGGCCGATGTAGCCGAAGTGCAGGTGCGGCGGCAGGATCTGCATGATCCGCGGGGACATGTGCGCGCGGGCGCCCATGTTGCGCGGCTCCTCCTGCACCCACACGACCTCCGCGAGGTTCGGGTAGGTCTCGATCAGCTCGCGGATCTGCCCTTCCGGGAACGGGTAGAGCAGCTCGACGCGCCCGATCGCCACGCCTGGGTTGTCCTTGCGCGCCGGGTGCTGGACGAGGTCGTAGTAGATCTTGCCGGTGCACAGCACGAGCCGCGAGACCTTCTCGACGGGCACGCGCGGCTCGCCCAGCACCGGGAAGAACTGCGTCTCGGACAGGTGCTCGACGCGGTTGGTCGCCTGCGGCAGGCGCAGCAGCGACTTCGGCGCCATGATGATCAGCGGGCGCTGCTTGGCGATGCGCGCCTGGCGGCGCAGCAGGTGGAAGTACTGCGCCGGCGTGGTCAGGTTCGCGACGCGGATGTTGCCTTCGGCGGCGAGCTGCAGGAAGCGCTCGAGGCGGGCGCTGGAGTGCTCGGGACCCGAGCCCTCGTAGCCGTGGGGCAGCAGCATCGTCAGGCGCGAGGACTGACCCCACTTCGCCAGGCCCGACACGATGAACTGGTCGATGATCACCTGCGCGCCGTTGGCGAAGTCGCCGAACTGCGCCTCCCACAGCACGAGCGTCTCCGGCGCCTCCTGCGAGTAGCCGTACTCGTAGCCGAGGCACGCGACCTCGCTCAGCGGCGAGTTGTGCAGCTCCAGCGGCGCGAGCGCACCGGGCAGGTTCTGGATCGGCGAGTACGTCTGCCCGGTCTTGGCGTCGTGCAGCACGAGGTGGCGGTGCGAGAACGTCCCGCGCTCGGCGTCCTGGCCGGTGAGGCGGACGGGGATGCCCTCGGTCAACAGCGAAGAGAACGCCAGCGCCTCGGCGTGACCCCAGTCGATGCCGCCCTCGGGGCTCAGCGCGCCGCGTCGGCGCTCGAGCTGCTTGACGAGCTTGGGGTGGATCGTGAAGCCGTCGGGCACGCCGAGCAGCTCCTCGTTGAGCGACTGCAGCCGCTCGATCGAGACCGCCGTCTTGACCTCCGGCGAGGCCGTGCGGTCGAGCTGGTACTCGCCCGTGGTCTGCGTCGGCGCCCCGGCCTCCTCGGCCGCCTTGATCTGGGCCTTGAGCTCCTGGTGCAGCCCGGTGAAGTGGTCCCAGATCTCCTGACGCTGGCTGTCGACCTCGTCCTTGGGGACGACACCCGCCTCCGAAAGGGCCTCGGCAAACAGCTCGGCGACGCGCTTCTTCTGCTTGACCACCGCGTACATCTCGGGCTGCGTGTACGCCGGCTCGTCGGCCTCGTTGTGCCCGAAGCGGCGGTAGCCGATGAGGTCGATCAGGACGTCGTGGCCGAACTCCTGGCGGAACGCGAAGGCCAGCCGCACGGCGCTGATGCAGGCCGCGACGTCGTCGGCGTTGACGTGGATGATCGGGACGTCGAAGCCCTTCGCGAGGTCAGACGCCCAGCGCGTGGAGCGCGAGTCCTCGGGGTCGGTGGTGAAGCCGACCTGGTTGTTGGTGATGAGGTGGACGCAGCCGCCGACCTGGTAGCCGTCCAGCGCCTGCATGTTCAGCGACTCCGCGACGACGCCCTGACCGGGGAACGCCGCGTCGCCGTGCAACACGACCGGCACCGCCGAGTCCGTGTCGCGGTGGGCGTGCGGACCCTGGCGCGTGGTCTGCGCCGCGCGCGTCGCGCCGAGCACGACGGGGTGCACGAACTCCAGGTGCGACGGGTTGGACTCGAGGTTGACGAGGATCGACTCCCCGTTGGGCAACTGGTAGGAGCCCTGCGCGCCGTGGTGGTATTTCACGTCGCCGGTGCCGCCGGACGGGATCGTCGTGATGGCCTCCAGCGTCGAGGCGCCCTCGAACTCGGCGAAGATCGTCTCGTAGGGCCGGCCGAGGTTGTGCGCGAGCACGTTGAGCCGGCCACGGTGCGCCATGCCGACGACGACCTCGCGAGCGCCGTTGGCGGCGGACAGCTGGATCAGCTCGTCGAGCATCGGGACCGTCATGTCGAGGCCCTCGATCGAGAACTGCTTCTGCCCGAGGTAGGCCTTGTGCATGAAGCGCTCGAAGGCGTCGACCTCGATCAGGCGCTTCAGCAGCGCGCGCTGCTCGTCGGTGGTCAGCGGCGCGCGGTAGGCGCCGGTCTCGATCCGCTCGCGCAGCCACGTGCGCTGGCGGTGCGAGGCGATGTGCTCGATCTCGTAGGCGATCGTGCCGCAGTAGGTGTCGCGCAGGTGCGGCAGCGCGTCGGCCAGCGACTGCCCCGGCACGCCGATGCGCAGGATCTTCGCGGGGATCTGCGCCAGCAGCTCGGGCGTCAGGCCGAGCGGCTCGGGATCGAGCGCGGGATCGCCCTCGGGCTCGGAGCCGAGCGGGTCCAGCCGTGCGGCGAGGTGGCCGTGCGTGCGGTGTGCCTTGATCAGGCTGACCGCGGCCTGGACGGCCTGCAGCAGCTGCTCGCTCGGCGCGCCGGCAGCAGCCGCCGGGACGGACGCGGCTGCGGCAGGCGCGGCGGCGGGCTGCGGCGCCTGCGGTGCCTCGCCGAGCGCGACGCCGAGCGCCGCGAAGACCGCCTCGTAGAAGCCATGGTCGCCCTGCAGGTACTCCTCGACCGTCTTGAGGAACTGCCCCGACTCCGCGCCCTGGATGACGCGGTGGTCGTAGGTCGAGGTCATGGTCATGACCTTCTCGGCACCGATCTGCGCGCCGACGTTGCCGAGGCCGACGGGGTAGGCGATCGAGCCCGTGGCGACGATCGTGCCCTGGCCGGTCATCAGCCGCGGGACGGAGGCGATCGTGCCGATGCCGCCCGGGTTGGTGAGGCTGACATTGGCGCCCTGCAGGTCGTCGGCGGTCAGCGCGTTGTTGCGTGCCTTGTCGATGAGCTCGTCGAACGCGGCCTTGAACGACGCGAAGTCGCGGCGGCCGGCATCGAGGATCACCGGCACCATCAGCGTGCGCTCGCCCTTCTTGTTGGTGACGTCGACGGCGATGCCGAGGTTGATCGCGTCGTCGTCGACGCGGTGCGGCTTGCCGTCCACCTCGGCGAAGTGGTGTGCCATCACCGGCATCTGGTTCTGGCCGGCGAGCGCGATCGCGTAGGCGATCAGATGGGTGAAGGAGACCTTCTGGCCGCCCTCCTTGAGCTGCTTGCGCCGCCCGTCCATCGCCGTGACGGTGATCGTGCGGAACGACGTCGCGGTCGGGATCGCGCGCGACTCGTCCATGTACTGCGCCAGGCGCGCAGCGGCGCCCTTGATCGGCTTGGAGGTGCCCGCGGGCGCCGTGGCCGGCGCGGCTGCGGCGACCGGCCCGTTCTTTGCCGCCAGCACGTCCTCCTTGAGCACGCGGCCCTGGGGGCCGCTGCCGGGGACGTTCGCGAGGTCGACGCCCTCGACGGCGGCGACACGCGTTGCGACGGGCGAAGCCTTGACGGACTCGGACCCCACCCGCCCCGCGACCGCGCCGTTGCCGGTCGGCTCGGCGGGCGCCTGCGGCTCGGCCTGGACGCTGCCCTCGCTGGTGCCGGCGGGGGTTGCCCCGCCGCCGGCCTGCATGCGCGCGATGACCTGGCCGACGGTGACGGTCTCGCCGGCGTCGGCGAGGATCTCGGTGATCGTGCCGGCGGCGGGCGCCGGCAGCTCGACGTCGACCTTGTCGGTCGAGATCTCGACGATCGGCTGGTCGGCCTCGACGACGTCGCCGACGGCAACGCTCCACTCGATGATCTCGCCCTCGGTGACCGACTCGCCGGCCCCGGGGGTGACGATGTCGATGACCTCGGTGACGATGTCCTGGTCGGCCTCGGTGTCGGCCGGGTCGTTGGCGGTGTCGCCCTCCGGCTCGAAGCCCGAGGTGACCGGTGGCTCGTCGTCGGGCGCGCCTTCACCCGGCTGGATCTCGGCGAGCACCTGGCCGACGGTGACAACCTCGCCGGCGGCGGCGTGGATCTTCACGACTGTTCCGGAAGCGGGTGCCGGTACTTCGACATCGACCTTGTCGGTCGAGATCTCGACGATCGTCGCGTCCGCTTCGATGTGGCCGCCCTCCTCGACATGCCATTCGAGGATTTCGCCCTCGGTCACCGATTCGCCGGCCCCCGGAGCAACGACCTGGATAGTCGTAGTCGCCATGTTTGCTCTGACAACTGACTCTAGCGATCAGGCGCTCCTGCCGCGGTCCTGTCCTGGCGGATGAATTCGGCGCTGCCGATGAACGGGCCGACCGCCCCGAGGATCGCCACCGCGACGGCGAGCCGCAGGTCGACGATCCGGCGGCGCAGCCCCCAGATCATCAGGCCGCACATCGCAAACCAGCCGAGTCCGTGCGCCATGCCGAAGACGAACTCCAGCGGGTGCAGGCCGGGGATCGCCCAGGCGATCAACAGGCAGGCGTAGACCGTGGAGTGGGCAAACGACGCCCGCTTGAGATTGCGGCGCGCGCGGCTCATGCGGCGGCGTACCCTACGCCTCGTGGGGGTGCGGACGGCTCTGGCGGCGGGTGCCGCGGCAGCGGCTGCGGCCGGCTGGGCGGCCGACGCGCGCGCCGCCCCGACCGCTGCGGAGTGCGCGCGCACCCACGCGGCGCGCACGCTGGCGCCACGGATCGCCGCCGACCCCAGGCCGCGCGCGCCACGCGTGTTCGCGATGCAGTTCAAGCACGAGCTGCGCCACGTCGAGACGATCGCCGCGTTCCGGACGGTGATCGAGTGCCGCATCCGCGAGCTCGTGCTGCCCCATCGCGCGCGCGGGCGGGCGAACATCGTGGCCTTCAACGAGGACATCGGGCTGATGACGATGGCGGCGGGCGGGCGCGGGGCGCTCGCGCGGCTGGCGTTCGGCGGACCCGGCGGGTTGAGCTGCGAGTCGCTCGGCGTGCCGTGCGGCGCGGTTGGCGCGCTCGGGCTGATCACGGCCACGTACGCGCCCCAGCTCGCGGCGTACCGGCTGCGCTTCCCGTCGATGACGCTCGGCCTCGCGCAGGGGTTCGTCGCGACGACCGACACGATGGTGCGCGGGTTCATGGAGACGTTCTCGCGGCTCGCGCGCAAGTACGGCCTCTACATCCTCGGCTCGAACAACCAGGCGCGCTTCACGGAGTCGACGGCGCCGGCCGACGTCGCCCTGTTCGCGCCCGCCGGGGCACGAAGCGCGTACGTGGCAAGCGACCCGCGCGTCTACAACACGGTCTTCCTCTGGGGCCCGCGCGACGTGCGCGCCGACGGGCCGCGGCCGCTGCGCAACGTCGTCGCGCGCAACGACAAGCTGCCGCTGACGCCGATCGAGGAGCTGCTGTCGCTGACGCCGGGCGCGGCCACCGTCGAGAACCTGCGGCCCTATCGCGTGCCGGGCACGCGCGCGCGACTGGGCTTTGCGACCTCGCTGCCGGCGTTCATCTACGGCGACGCCGTCGCAGACCCGTGCGCCGACATCGCGCGGCACTACATGCGCTGCCTGGACAAGCTCGGCACCAACGTCGTGATCCAGGACGAGGCCAATCCCGGACGCTGGACGGGCGGGGACGGCGACGGCGTCTCCAAGTGGCAGCCGCTGTCGTGGATGCGCTCGACCTACCGCGCGACGTCCGATCCGTCCGTGCGCTTCCTCTACAACGTCACGCCGCACCTCGTCGGCAACCTCGCCGACCTCGCGTTCGACGGGCAGACGGCGATCACGCAGCGCGGCCTGCGTGGCGGGCGCTGCCACTACATCGGCAACAGCGTCTTCGTGCCGGCGGACGACCGCGAGGAGTACCGCACGTACGCGGGTCCGCAGCCGGGCTTCCTGGCGATCGCACCGTGGGTCGTGCCCGACGGCCCGCGCGATGCGCTGCGCGCGGTCGGCGCGCGGCTTGCGCCCGGGTCGGGCGATGCGCTGGAGAACGACTACCCCGACACCGCCGTGATCGCCGACCTGCCGATCCCCGTGAATCCGCGGCGGCGCGGGTGCAGGGCCGACGGCTCGCCTAGCCCGCGGCCGCGACCAGCAGCGACGCCATCCGGCGCAAAGGCTCGTCCGCCTCGTCAGGCCACTCGCTGACGTCGGCCGGCCACCAGGCGTAGGCGTCGTGTTCTTTGTCCATCGTGATCTCGGCGCCCGCGGGCAACCAGGCCTGGCCGACGAACATGATCATCTGGTGGGGCAGGCGCACGAGCGCCTCGCCGCGGACGCGCTCCGGGGCGACGCTCCACTCCTCGCGCAGCTCGCGCACGAGCGTGTGCGTCAGCGTCTCGCCCTCGTCGACGGCGCCGCCGGCGCCGAGCGCCCAGCGTCCCGCCCACGAGGCGACCCACGGCGCTCGCCGGCCGGCGAGCCAGCGGCCCTCGCAGTCGCGCGTGACGCAGAGCGCGGCGACGCTTGCCGACGCGTCGCCCTCGACGAGGCGCAGCGCCCAGCGCACCGGCTGCAGCTCGATGACGAGGCGGCCCGCCTCCTCGCGGTGGTGCACGAGGCGCGCGCCGAGGCCGTCGTGCGACGGCGAGCCACGTTCCCTGAGCGCGCGGATCTTCTCGTCGGCGGCTGCCGAGTTGTCCGCGCTCGGGGCGTAGTGCTCATCCAGCCAGCGGGTCTCGATGTCCTCGATTTCCCACGGGCCGCGGGCGAGGATGCCGGGCGCTCGAGTCATTCTCTGATGTGATCGTACGAGCAATGGCCCGTACGAAGAACTGGTGGGGGTGGGGGTTCGCGGACGCGCGGCCCGATCCCGAGGCGCTGATACCCGTCCTGCGGGAGACGCTCGGGTTCGGTGGTGAGGACATCGAGGCGCCTGCCGAGCCGCCCCCGCTTCCGGCTCCGCGTCTCTCCACGCCGTACTCCGCGTCCGACGCCGATCGCATGCGTCACGCGTACGGTCGCTCGTTCCTCGACACCGTCCGCGCGTTTCGCGGGCAGTTCGATCACGTCCCCGACGCTGTCGCCTTCCCGTCCTCTGAACGGGAGGTGGAGGAGGTGCTCGAGTGGGCGGCCGGCGCGAAAGCCGCGGTGGTGCCCTACGGCGGCGGCACGAGCGTCTGCGGCGGCGTCGAGCCGGACGTGCCGGCGAGCTTTGACGGCGTGATCTCGTTGGACCTCTCGGGCCTGGACCGCGTGCTCGAGGTCGACGACGTCTCGCGCTCGGCGCGTATCCAGGCGGGTGTTGCCGGACCGGCGTTGGAGCAGCAGCTCGCCGCTGCCGGCATGACGCTGCGCTTCTTCCCGCAGTCCT
Source organism: Paraconexibacteraceae bacterium (assembly GCA_963727365.1). GTDB lineage: Bacteria > Actinomycetota > Thermoleophilia > Solirubrobacterales > Solirubrobacteraceae > Paraconexibacter. Next base: position 18,792 of record CAVSFU010000019.1, read on the forward strand.
TCGAGCTGTCGACCTTGGGTGGCTGGATCGCGACGCGCGCGGGTGGGCACTTCGCGACGCTGTGGACGCATATCGACGACCTCGCCGAGTCCGTGCGCGCGGTGACGCCGACGGGCACCTGGGAGTCGCGGCGCCTGCCGGGCTCCGGCGCAGGCCCGTCGCCCGACCGCATGCTGCTCGGCAGCGAGGGCATCCTCGGCGTGATCACCGAGGCGTGGATGCGGGTGCAGCCCAAGCCCACGCATCGCGCGTCGCGGGCGGTGCGCTTCGGCGACTTCCTGCGCGGCGCCGACGCGGTGCGTGCGGTGGCGCAGTCCGGGCTGCATCCTGCGAACTGCCGGCTCGTCGATGCGCTCGAGGCGCAGCAGACGGGCGCCGGCGACGGCAAGCACGCGCTGCTCGTGCTCGGCTTCGAGTCGACCGACCACGACGTCAGCGACCGCCTGCAGCGGGCGCTGGAGATCTGCCGCTCGCACGGCGGCAAGGCCGACGAGGCGCGCGAGGGTGGCGCGGTCTCCGCGTGGCGCGAGGCGTTCCTGGCGATGCCCTACCTGCGCGACGTGCTGCTGCAGTGCGGGGTGCTCTCGGACACGTTCGAGACGGCGATCACCTGGGAGCGCTTCCCGGCGTTTCACGAGGCCGTGATGGGCGCCACGCGCGAGGCGCTCGGCGAGCCCTGCCGCGTGACGCTGCCGCTTCACGCACGCCTACCCGAACGGGCCGGCGCCGTACTACACGGTGATCGCGCCGGCGCGCCGTGGGGACGAGGTCGCGCAGTGGCACGAGTTCAAGCGCGCCGCAAGCGACGCGATCATCGCCGCGGGCGGGACGATCACCCACCACCACGCGGTCGGCCGCGATCACAAGCCGTGGTACGAGCGCCAGCGCCCCGAGCCGTTCGCCGCGGCGCTGCGTGGCGCGAAGGCGGCGGTCGACCCGCGAGGCATCCTGAACCCCGGCGTCCTACTCTGAGGGGCCATGAAAGAGCCACTCCGCTGCCCCAACGACGGATCGCGGCTGGTCGAGATGGAGCGCGCCGACGTCCTCATCGACGCGTGCCCCGAGTGCCGTGGCGTGTGGCTGGACCGCGGCGAGCTCGACAAGATCCTCGTGAAGGAACGCCAGCTCGCCTCCGGGCTGGCCGCCGACGACGACTTCTACGCCGAGATGGGCGGCCAGCAGTCGCGCCCGTCCGCGCCGCCCGCGCACGGCGACCATCACGATCCGCGCACGCAGAAGAAGCGCAAGCGCCGGTCGTTCCTGGAGGACCTGCTCGACTTCGACTGATGGGCGCGGAGGCGAAGAACTTCGAGGCCATCGCCAAGGCCAAGGCGCAGCACAACAAGAGCTGCCCGTTCCCGCCGCACACCGTGCGGATGCATCCGCACGAGATCGAGCGCATGCAGTGGGAGGAGGGCGACACGATCGCCGGTCTGCTGCTCGAGGCCGATCCGAAGCTTGGCACCGGCGCGTTCCGGCTCGTCTGCGACGGCATGGAGCCGCCGGAGCTCGAGATCGAGGAGACCGAGGTGATCTCGGCGCCCGCGGAGCCGGTGGTGATCCCCGTCGGCCCCGAGCGCGAGGCCGAGCCGCGGTTCTAGGGATCGAACGTCCATCTACTGTCGCTGGGGGACAGTAGATGGACGTTCGATGCCCGACGGCCCGGCCGCCGTTCGCGCCGTTGTAGGCGACCAGCGGCCCACCGCTAGGGACCACGCCTGCGGCTGGGTCTCGCGCGCGGCGGCGCCATCCCCTCCGCTCCGCACTCGGCGCCCGAACGGCCCGGTCACCATCGCCCGTCGCCGCTGGGCGCCTCGCACGATGCCGCTACGGGGATGGAGGCCGCGCGCTCGCCCGAGGAGCGTGGTCTGACACTGTCCACGGATGACCTACGGCGTGCTCGGCGTCGGCGCACTCGGCTCGGCGATCGTCACCGGGCTGTGCGAGGACGTCGACGACGCGCCGCAGGTCCTGCTGTCGCCCCGCAACGGCGAGCTCGCGCGCGGCCTTGCCGCGCGCTTCGCGACCGTGGAGGTCGCCGCCGACAACCAAGCGGTGGTTGACGGTGCGGAGGTCGTGGTCGTGTGCGTGCGTCCGCGGGACCGGGGGACGGTCCTCGGCGCGCTGCGCTTTCCCGCCAGCAGTGTCGTCGTCAGCGCGATGGCGGGTGTCCAGCTGGAGGCAGTGCGCGAGCTGGTGGCGCCGGCCACCGATGTCGTGCGGGTCATCCCGCTGCCCTCCGTTGCACGGCGCGCGGGCATCACGCCGCTGCACCCGCCGAACGCTGTGACCAAGGCGCTGTTCGACCGTCTCGGCGAGACGGTCGAGGTCGCTGACGTCGCCGCCTTCGAAGCCTTCTCCGCCGCAACGGCGACGATTGCCGCGCACTTCGCCTACCTCGATGCGATCGCCCGCTGGCTCGCGGAGCAGGACATCCCCGCATCCGCGGCGCAGCACTACGTCGCCTCGATGTTCGCCGGGCTCGCCGAGGCAACCCGCAGCGGCGCGAGCTTCGATCAGCTGGCAGACGACCACGCCACCTCCGGCGGCATCAACGAGCAGTTCCGCCGCGACCTCGAGCAGGCCGGCGTCCCCGACGCGGTCCGCGCCGGCCTCGAGCGCATCCTCGACCGGCTGGGAACCTGATACTCCGGTACTAGAGCGTCATGCCTCGTACAACGTCGGTGTGCGCTGGAGCGGGTCTCGCGGCGCTGTTGGCAATGGCGGGCGCCGCACCCGCGCAGAGCGATCGACGTCGCCGCCGTGCCCGCGGCGATCTACTTCGTCGCAGTCGTCCGCGCGCTCTACCGCGGCACGTTTCGCGACTGGAACAACGTCTCGCGCGCGCTCGACGCGGCGGCAGCCCCTACTTGACCACGAGGCGCCGCCCGAACGCGCGCTCGAAGATGTCGACCTCGCGCGCAGCGGCCCAGCGCGGGACGGCGATCTCGCCGTCAGCAACAAGCTCCAGGCGCGCGTCCTTGCCGTTGACCTCGACGTTCACGGTCTTGACGGCCTGGTCGCGCGAGCGCTCGACGTCCTCGGCAAGGCGCAGCAGCGTCGCCAGCCGGTTCAGCCGCTCGACGTCGCGCTTGCCGAACAGCGGCGCGAGCACGCCCGGGTCCGGCACGCCCTTGCGGTGGTAGCGCGCCGCCTGGGCAATCGTCGCGACCTCCACCGGCGAGAACCCCGGCAGCCCGGCGTTGAGGATCAGGTACTGCGAGTGCTTGTGATGGTCGTCGTAGTCGATCGTCATGCCGATGTCGTGCAGCACGCTCGCCGCCCACAACAGCTCGCGCTCGACGGCGTCGCCCGGGTGCAGCCCGGCTGCCGCGAGGTCGTCGAACAGGCCCAGCGCGAGCTTCGCCACATGCTCGGTGTGGGCCGGGTCGACGCGGTACTGCGCGGCGAGGTTCATCACGCTCGCACGGCGTACGTCCTCGAACAGCGGCACGTCGGCGTCGCTGAGGAAGCGCTCGAAGAAGACGCCCTCGCGCAGGCCGGCCTCGGTGGTCTCGATACCGCTGAAGCCGCCGACGTCCAGCACCGTCTGGATCACGATCGCACCGGCGAGGATCAGGTCAGCGCGCGCGGGCTTGATCCCCGGCACGGCGCGCCGCTCGGCCGGCGGCATGCTCGCCAGCAGCTCGACGAGCTCGTCGAGCTGCTCGCGCGAGATCACGAACCCCTGCACGCCCATCGACGGCAGCTCCGCCGCCCGCTGCGCGGCGACTGCGAGGTTGCGCACGGTGCCGCCGATGCCGACGATGCGATCGCCTGAGCGCGGCAGCCACGGCGCGCGTTCGAGCTTCTGCGCCACGTGCGCGCGCAGGCGATCCAGCGCGCGCTTGCCGGGCTTCTCCGGACCGGGCAGGAAGCGCTCCGTCATCCGCACGGCGCCTAGCCGCCACGACAGCGCCTCGGTCTCCAGCCGCCCGACGACGCGCACGAGCTGCAGCGAGCCGCCGCCGAGGTCGAGCACGCAGCCGTCGGCCAGCGTCGTCGAGTTGACCGCCGCGAGGTAGCCGTAGCGCGCCTCCTGCTCGCGCGACAGCACGCGCATCGGCAAGCCCGTGCGCTCGCGCGCGGGCGCGAGGAAGTCGTCGGCGTTCTCGGCGTCGCGGATCGCGCTGGTGGCGACCGCGTCGAGCTCGTCGCTGGTCAGCCCGCTCGCGCGCGCGAAGTGCGAGAAGACGTCCATCGTCGCCAGCGCGCGGGCGATCGGCTCCGCGCCGAGCTCATGGGTCGCCGCGATGCCCTCGCCGATGCGCACAGGCTCGTAGATCTCGTCGGTGCGCTTCCACCAGCCGTCCTCGGCCGTGAAGACCACGAGCCGGAAGGAGTTGGAGCCGAGGTCGATGACCGCGAAGCGGCGCACACCTCGCAGACTACGCCGCGACTAAGACGCCGGGTCCTTCTCGATCAGCTCGATGCGATAGCCGTCGGGGTCGCGCACGAAGCACAGCCGCGAGCCGCCGTCGCGCACCGTGTACGGCGGCTTCTCCGGCTCGATGCCCTTGTCGGCCAGCTGCGCCAGCGCCCCGTCCATGTCCGAGACGGTCACCGCGATGTGGTTGTAGCCCGTGCCGAGGTCGTAGCTCTCGACGCCATGGTTGTACGTCAGCTCCAGCCGCGCGCCGTCGCCGGGCAGGCCCATGAAGACGTTGATCGCCTCGTCGCGGATCGGCATCCGCCCGACCTCTTCGAAGCCGAGCGCCTCGTAGAAGGCGACGCTGCGGTCGATGTCGCCGATGCGATAGCAGGTGTGGATCAGGGCAGGCATACCCCGACCTTAGTGACCGGCCGCGTATCCTCGCGGCATGGATCTCGAGCGCTCGCTGCACCCGCAGTTCCTGTCGAACACCTACCGCGTCGGCAGCGTCCTGATCGATGCCGGCGGCCCGGTGGAGCCGCTGCTCGACGTCCCGATCACCGACGTGCTGCTGACCCACCACCACTGGGACCACGTCTGCGAGCTGCCGCAGATCAAGGAGCGCAATCCGCACGTGAAGGTCTGGATCGACCCGCGTGAGCTCGCGGCGCTCGACGAGCAGTTCAAGCTCTACGTCACCAACGAGCTGAACCCCGGCGACCTGCTCGACATCGGCGGGCACGAGGTCAAGACGCTGCACACGCCCGGCCACACCGCCGGGATGCTGAGCCTGCTGATCGACGAGACCGACGTCTTCACCGGCGACACGCTCTTCAAGGGCTCGGTCGGCGGCGTGCGCGCGCCGGGCTCGACGAGCTTCGAGGACATCAAGCGCTCGATCATGAGCGTGCTGATGGACCTGCCTGCCGACACCATCGTGCGCCCGGGCCACACCGACCCGACGACGATCAAGGACGAGTGGGAGAACAACACGTTCATCCGCATGTGGCGCGGGCTGGACCCCGAGGGCGACCAGCCGTGCACCGCGCTGGGTGAGCCGGCGACGCTGATCCTGCTGGGCGACGACTACGACGGCGGCCACAAGGCGTGGGTCCGCTGGCCCGACGGCCGCGACGACATCGTCCCCGGCTCCAAGGTGCAGGTTGGCTGACGAGCCCGCCAAGAAGGTCCCCACGTCGCGCGTGGCACGCGCGGCAAAGGTGGGCCGGCTCGCGGCATCGACATCGGTGAAGCAGATGGGGACGCGCGCGGCCAACGTCACGCGCTCCGACGAGGCGGCGACGAAGGCGCTGGAGCGCCGGCAGGTCGAGACTGCCGAGCAGATCGTCGCCGCGCTGGGGACGATGAAGGGCGCTGCGATGAAGCTCGGGCAGGTGTTGAGCTTCCTCGACGTCGGCCTCGTGCCCGAGGAGTACCGCGAGGAGTTCCAGAAGAAGCTCGCGGCGCTGCGCGACGCCGCGCCGACGGTGTCCTTCAAGGACATGCGCAAGGTGATCGAATCCGACCTCGAGGAGAAGCTCGGCGAGATCTTCGGCGAGTTCGACGAGAAGCCGATCGCGGCTGCCTCGATCGGCCAGGTCTACCGCGCGCGGCTGCACGATGGCCGCGAGGTCGCGGTGAAGGTGCAGTACCCCGGCGTCAACGCCGCGGTGCGCGCGGACATGCAGAACCTCGGGTTGATCATGCGGCTGATCAAGCGGATGGTCCCCGGCCTCGACACCAAGGCGCTTGCGCAGGAGGTCTCCGAGCGCGTGATCGAGGAGCTCGACTACGAGCTCGAGGCCTCCAACCAGCGCCAGCTCGCGCGGATCTTCAAGGGCCACCCGTTCATCGTCGTGCCCGCGGTGGTGACCGACCTCTGCCGCGAGCGCGTGATCGTCACGGAGTTCGTGCATGGCCGCGGCTTCGAGGAGATCCGCGAGACCGCCGCGCAGGAGGAGGTCGACCGGATCGGCGAGATCATCTTCCGCTTCTACTTCGAGTGCATGTACCGCCATCGCCAGTTCTCCGGCGATCCGCACCCGGGCAACTTCCTGGTGATGGACGACGGGCACGTCTGCTTCCTGGACTTCGGGCTGTTCAAGGTGATCAGCAAGGAGGCGGCGGAGATCGAGCTGCAGAGCATGCGCCTCGCGATCGAGGGCGACGGCCCGGGCCTTGTCGAGTGGTTCGGCCGGCACGGCTTCCTCAACGACCCGAGCCGGATGGATCCCGAGCGGCTGCTGGACTACATCGGCCTCGCCTCGTGGTGGATGATCGAGGACCAGGTCCTGACCCTGACGCCCGAGATCGCCACACAGGTGATGATCGAGATGGGCGATCCGCGCGGGAAGCACTTCGCGCGGATGCGCCACGAGAACATGCCGCCCGAGCACCTCTTCGGCCGGCGTCTGGAGCAGCTGACGCTCGCGGTGCTCGGGCAGCTGCGCGCGACGGCCAACTGGCATCGCATCGCGCGCGAGTGGATCTACGGCGACGCGCCGGTCACCGAGCTCGGCCGCCAGCAGGCCGAGTTCTACGCCAACTAGGTGAGCCGCCGGCTTGCCATCGTCCGACTGGTCGCGCTGGCGGCGTTCCTCGCTGCCGCCCTGGCGATCGTCGCGGCCAGCGGCTCGCTCAGCGTCGACCGCGTCAGGGACTGGGCGGACGGCTACGGCGCGGCCGGGCCGATCGTCTTCATCGCGATCTCCAGCGCGCTCACCGTCGTCCTCTTCCCGGGGCCGATCCTCGCCGGCGCGAGCGGGGTGCTGTTCGGCACCGCGCTGGGGACGCCGGTCGCGATCGTGTCGGCAACGCTCGGTGCGGTGCTTGCGTGCCTGGTGTCGCGGCGCATGGCGCGCGACGCCGTCACCGAGCTCGGCGGCCCGCGCCTGCTCGGCGCGCGCGACTGGGTCGGACGGCGCGGCTTCACCGGCGTGCTGCTGCTGCGCCTGATGCCCGGCGTCCCGTACACCGCGGTCAACTACGCGGTCGGCCTGACGCACATCCCGGTGCTCGTCTTCGCCGCCGGCACCGCGATCGGCTGCGCCCCGCGCGCGTTTGCCTATACCGCGCTCGGCGGCCAGCTCGGCTCGTTCGACTCCTGGGAGTTCGTCGTCGCGCTCGTGGTGCTGATCGGCATGGCCGGCCTCGGCCTGCTGCTCGCCGCGCGCGACGACGAGCTGCGGCGCGGCGTCGCCCAGCTAGTGACCCGGCGGCGGTGAGCCGCCGCTCTCGGACCAGCGCTCGTGCTTGTCCGGGAGCGTCTGGATCTGAAACAGCGACGTCGTGCCGGGCGTGCCCGAGGGCAACCCGGCCGTGATGCCGACGCGCTGGCCGGGCTGCAGCCACCCGAGCTCGACGACGCGCTGCGCGGCGTCGGCGATCAGCTCCTCGGTGACCTCGTGGCGGCGCATCGAGTCCGCGGTGACGCCCCACATCAGCCCGCAGCGGCGCACGGTCTCGCGTCCAGGGGAAAGCGCGAAGATCGGCACGTTGGGACGGTGCGCCGACACCAGCCGCGCACTGCGTCCGGACAGCGTCGGCACGACGAGCCCGTCCAACGCGAGGTCATGTGCCGCCTGGACGACGGCGCGCGCGACGGTGTACGCGGGATCGCGTGCATCGCGCTTGACGCGTTCCTCGTTCCAGCGCGCGTAGGGCGCCTCGCGCTCGGTCGCGACGGCCACGGCGTTCATCACCTCGATCGCGAGCACCGGGTGCTCGCCGACCGCGGTCTCCTGCGACAGCATCACCGCGTCGGTGCCGTCGAGGATGGCGTTGGCGATGTCCGCCACCTCCGCGCGTGTCGGGCGCGACGAGGTGATCATCGAGTCGAGCATCTGCGTGGCGGTGATCGACGGGCGCGCCAGCCGGCCGGCAAGCGCCAGGAGGCGCTTCTGCACCATCGGCACCTCCTCGATCGGCAGCTCGATGCCGAGATCCCCGCGCGCGACCATGACGCAGTCGGCGACACGCAGGATCTCCTCCGCGCGCGCGACGGCCTGCGGCTTCTCGATCTTCGCGATCAGCGGCACACGCGTGTGCTCGCGCACGAACAGCACGTCCTCGGGACGCCGCACGAAGCTCAGCGCGACCATGTCGACGCCGATCTTCAGCCCGGCGCGCAGGTGCTCGAGATCCTCCTCGGGCACCGCGGGCAGCTCGGTCGCCTCGCCGGGGATGTTCAGCCCCTGGCGCGACGCGACCGCGCCGCCCACCTCCACCACCGCGTCGATCTCGCCGGACTCAGCGCGCACGGTCTCAGCGCGCAGGCGCACGCGCCCGTCGGCGAGGTACATGACCTCGCCGGGCTCCATCGCGCGCGCGAGTCCTTCCCAGTCGATGTACAGCGTCGACTCGTCGCCGATGTGCTTCTCCTCGTCGTGCCCGCAGATGACGGTCACGTGCGTGCGCGCGGGGAGGACGACGCTGTCGTCGCGCACCGGCCCGATACGCAGCTTCGGACCGGGGAGGTCCTGCAGGATCGCCACGGGTCGGCCGGCGCGGCCAGCGGCGTTGCGCACGCGCTGCGCGGTTTCGGCGTGCTCCTCGTGCGTTCCGTGGCTGAAGTTCAGGCGGGCAACGTCCATGCCCGCGTCGATCATGCGCACGAGCACCTCAGGATCACGGGAGGCGGGACCGATCGTGGCGACGATCTTCGTTCGGCGCATAGGCGCCGCCACCTTAGCTACCGCAGATTGCGTGCGGTGTCCGAGCGGGGAACTTGACGTTGATCGGGTGCGGTGTGGAACGCGCGGTCGGCGATCGTCGTCGTGATTCCGTGCCAGTAGTGCTCGTTCTTGAAGTGGTGCAGGCGATGTCCGCGCCAGATCGCGCGGTAGAACCGCGAGCGCGGACGGTAGGACGTGTGGATCAGGAAGTGCGTCCACTCGTAGACGCCGACGAGCAGTGTCCCGGTCGCCATCCCGGTGACGAACGGCCCGGCGCCGGGCGCGCTGCCGCTGACCGTCCACACGCCGAGCGCGCCGACGCCGACGACCACCGGCACCGCCAACAGCAGCAGCAACGCGATCTCCACAGCGTCGAGCGAGACCGTGTTGAGGTTGTTGGGACTCTCGTGGTGCTGGCGGTGTCCCTTGGCCGGCAGCAGCTCGACGCGGCGGCCGCGAAAGCGAAACGGCTTGAGGTGCAGCACGTGCACGTGGATCGCCCATTCGCCGAAGGGATACGCGACCACGATCGCCGCCACCGCCACCGCATCGCGCCAGGTCGGGGCGCCCAGCAGCGCGCGTAGCAGCAGCTCCGCGAGCAGCACGCCGCCGAGGATCTTCGGCGAGCGCTTGGCCAGCAGCACACGACGGGCCTCGCTCAGCGTGTTGACGTCGCGGCTGTGCAGCGGCGCTGCGCTCATCGCTGACGCGAGCGTAGCTGCTACGGTGCCCCGCGCCCGCTACTTAGGCATCCCTAATTAGGAGACCCTTGCAATGACTCGCTGGCCCCTCGCCCTGCTCGCCACGGCAGCGCTCTTCGTCGCCGGGTGTGGCGACGACGACGACAGCAAGGAGTCGTCCTCGACGACGACCACCGCTGCGGCGAGCGCCGACCTCGGCGCGATCAAGACGTACCTGCTGGAGCACACCGCGCTGCTCAAGGGCGAAACCGCGAAGCTCAAGGGGCTCGCCGAGCAGTACGCGGCGGCGTCCCGCGCGCAGCGCCCGCAGCTCGTGAAGCAGCTGCAGGAGTCCTTCCGCCGTGCGAACCCGGCCTACGAGGAGATGGAGGGCATCGTCGCCGGCGTGCCGTCGCTGGCGGACTTCGACGTCATCATCGATGCCGGCGGCGACGCGTCCGACCCCGAGAACGCGGTGCCGTTCTCGATCAAGACCGAGGACGGCCGCACGTTCAAGCAGCCGGGCAACTTCAACTACCTGATCGAGACCGCGGTCTTCGGCACGGAGCCGAAGTTCCAGATCAGGGGCGTCAGGAGCGGCTTCGGCAACCCCGCGCCCGATCCCGACTTCCTCGCCGCCGCCGCGCGCGACTTCGACAAGGCCGCGGCCGACCTCGACACCGCCGCCAAGGCATGGGATCCGACGCCCGCGGACGCCTTCAACGCCGTGGTCGTGATGACCCCGACGATGTCGGAGTACTTCGAGGCCTGGAAGAACTCGCGCGCGATCGCGGGCTCCAAGGCGACCGAGAAGGCATTCGTCGCTGCCTCGCGCCTGGAGGACATCGCCGACATCCTCGGCGGCGTCGTCCTGATCTACGACAACATCAAACCGACGGTCGCCAAGGCCGATGCCGCACAGGCTGAGCAGACCGGCAAGGAGCTTGTCGCGCTGGAGCAGTTCGCGTCGAAGCTGCGCGACCAGGAGGCCGCCGGCAAGTCGTTCAGCGCGCAGGACGCCGACACGCTCGGCGGCGAGGCGCAGGACCGCGCCGAGGCGATCGCCGGGCAGGTCTCGCAGGCCGCCGGCCGGCTGAACATCGAACTGGCGGAGTGAGGTGCGCGGCCGCAGCCGCGCTGGTTGCCGCTGCCGCATTCGCGGCGGCGCCGACCGGTGCTGCTGCGGCCGAGGCACCATGGGACGCGGCCGGCGCGCTGCGCTCCGGGCTCTTCGACGCCCAATCCGCGCTGATCCTCGAGACGCCGCGTGCCGCCGCGGCGGACGTGCGGCGCGCCGCACGCCACTACCGCGGCGAGCTGCGCCGCCGCATCGCGCAGGCCGCGCCGAGCACCGACCGCGGGCTGCGCCGCGCACTGCGCCGGGCCGCGCGCGCGGCAGCTGACGACGACGCGACGGCGCTGGCCGCCGCCCGTGGCGCCGCGCGCGCCGCCGTCTTCCGTGGCGCCTTTGCGGTGACACTCGACGCCGTCAGCCGCGGCGACGCCGCCACCGCCAAGCGCTGGCTGCTGCTGCGCGAGTTCCGCACCGCGACGCGCTTCACGCGCCCGGGCGCCGACGGCACGCTCGCCGTCGACCGCCTCGCCGCACGCACGCTGTCGCCACGCGCGGCGCGGCAGATCGTCGCAAAGGACCTGCTCGACGCCTACCAGGCACGCCTGCGTGAGCTGCTTGCCGACGCGCGGCGCGGCGCCGAGCGCGAGCTGCCCGTGCGTGAGGCGGAGGCCAAGGCGCAGGCTGCCGGCTACTTCGCGATCCTCGCCGCGCGCTACAAGCAGGACCGCGGTGCAGCCGCCACAAGGCAGGCGCGCGCGGTCTTCCGCCGCGGCGACACCGCCGCCGCGGTGCAGCTGCTCGCCGGCTTCACCGCCGCGCCCTTCACGCCCGACGAGGCGCAGCGCCGCGCCCAGCAGCTGCTGCGCTTCCTCGCGCTCGTTCCCGTCGAGTACGGCCGCGGCGTCAGCGGCACCGAGGTCACCAAGGACTTCGAGATCCAGGAGGCCGTCGCCTTCAGCCAGGGCGCGCGTGCGGCGTTCGACGACCTGCGCGACCAGATGGCCAAGCGCAACATCACGCGCACCGATGCGGCGGACCACCTGCTGTCGGAGATCGCCGCGATCGTCGACGACGCCGCGCGCGATCCCAAGAACGTCGCGCCGCACGACCAGCTCGAGCAGGTCACCGGTCGCGCCGAGGAGACGCTGAAGTCCGTGATGCCCGACGCCTGGCTCGAGGAGAGCGAGGAGTCCGACTACGACCTCATCGACATCACGCTCGACCGCATGCAGGCCGCAGCCGGCGCGGGCGAGTGGAGCCAGGCCGAGCGCGCGCGCCTGGAGGCCTACGCGTTCTTCGAGTTCGGTCCCGAGCGCCGGCTGAAGGCGTTCGACCCCGCGCTTGCGCTGAAGATCGAGAACCTGATCTGGTACGGCAGCAGCGGCACCGACGGCCTCGCGCGTCTGATTGCCGACAAGCGCCCTGTGCGCGAGCTGCGCGAGACGCGCCGTGTCGTCGACGAGAAGCTCGAGGACGCCGCCGCCACGCTCGGCGACAGCGCCAGCCGCACGGGCGTCGTCGTCAACTCCGCGATCCTCGTCTTCCGCGAAGGGCTTGAGGCCGTGCTGATCCTCGCCGCGATCACCGCGTCTTTCATCGGTGTGCGGCGGCGGCTGCGCCGGCCGGTCTTCATCGGCTCGATGCTCGGCCTGCTGCTGTCGATCATCACCTGGGCGCTTGCGAGCACGTTGATCGGCAGCCTCGATCGCCACGGCGAGAAGATCGAGGCGATCACCGGCATCGTCGCGATCGGCGTGCTGCTGCTCGTCACGAACTGGTTCTTCCACAAGGTCTACTGGAGCGAGTGGATCGGCAAGTTCCACCGCCGCCGCAAGGCGCTGGAGAAGCTCGAAGGCGGGCGCCTCGGATTCCTCTCCGGTCAGGCGTTCGGCTTCGTCCTGCTCGGCCTGACGAGCGTCTACCGCGAGGGCTTCGAGACCGCGCTGTTCCTGCAGTCGCTGCAGCTCAGCGCCGGCACGGCGACGGTGGTCGAGGGCGCCGGCCTCGGGCTGCTGCTGACGTTTGCGGTCGGCGCGGCGATGTTCGTCCTGCAGACCAAGCTGCCGTACAAGCGGATGCTGATCGTCACCGGCGTGATGATCAGCCTCGTGCTCGTCGTGATGGTCGGGCAGACCGCGCGCACGATGCAGGGCACCGGCTGGCTGGCGATCACGCCGCTGGGCGAGACGGAGTTCCCGGCATGGGCCGGGCAGTGGCTCGGTGTGTACCCGACGTGGGAGTCGATCGGCGCGCAGGTTGCGGCGTTCGTCTTCGTGATCGGGTCCTACATGCTGGCCGAGGAGATCCGCGTGAAGCGGCCGCGGCGGCGAGCCAAGAAGCTGGCGCTGGCAGACTCCGCGGAATGCTCATCCGCGACGACGGAGACAGCTGGACCGCCGTCACCCAGCCAGCCCACGCCCACCTCGCCGGACAAATCGCCCGTCACTGGCAGCCGGCGCTAAGCACCGACGCCGTCCTCGCGGTCGAGCAGCACGACGTCGCCTGGACCGAGTGGGATCGCGAGCCGCCGCTGTTCGCAGACGGCCGGCGCGCGGCGGCGTTCTACGAGGCGCCGATCGACAAGCGCCTGCAGATCTGGCGCAACGTCAGCCGCCGCCTCGATGCGCAGAGCCCGTACGCGGCGGTGCTCGTGTCGCTGCACGCGACCAACATCCACACGCGCTACCTGGTGCCCGAGCACCAGCCGCAGGACCTGCTCGACGAGGCCCGCGCCGAGCAGGACGCGCTGCTTGCGCTGCTGCCCGACGTGACGCGCGAGCAGGCTGAGCGCGACGCCGACATCCTGTTCAAGATCGATGCGCTGTCGCTGGCGCTCTGCAACGGCTGGGACACGCCGGAAGGCGCGCTCGATCCGTGGCCGCTGGACGCCGGCGAAGTCACGATCGGCCTCTACGCCCGCACGCTGACCGAGCGTTTCGACGACGAGGCCGCGATGCAGCAGGCGCTCGCGTCGACGCCCTACACGTGGCGCAGCTGGGACCTGCGGCGCTGAAGCTCGGCGCGCTGCGCGGTGTTCTGCGACAGCGCGATCGCGCGCTCGTAGGCCGCGACCGCGGCGTCCGTGTCGCCGGCGCGACGGCGCAGCTCGGCGTCGGCGGCGTGGAAGGGGACGTAGTCGGCGAGCGGCTCGCGCACGTGTTCGAGTAGCTGGGCCGCGCCGTCGCCGTGGCCGGCAAGCGCCAGCGCGACGGCGCCGTTGAGCGCGACGACGGGCCCCGGGTCGAACTCGGTGAGGCGTGCGTACAGCGCGGCGATCTGCTGCCAGTCGGTCTCGGGATAGCTCGCCGCGCCGGCGTGCAGCGCCGCGATCGCCGCCTGGACCTGGAAGGCGCCCGGCGTGCCGCGGCGCAGCGCGCGCTCCAGCGCGTTCTCGCCGAGCGCGATCTTCGCGGCGTCCCAGCGTGAGCGGTCCTGCTCCTCGAGCGTCACCAGCGCGCCGCTTGCGTCCACACGCGCGGGGCGCCGCGCGTCGGTCAGCAGCATCAGCGCAAGCAGGCCGAACGCCTCGGCCTCGTCGGGCATCAGCACGCACAGCAGCTGCGTCAGGCGGATCGCCTCGGCGGCCAGGTCGGGACGGTCGAGCGTCTCGCCTGCGGATGCCTCGTAGCCCTCGTTGAAGATCAGGTAGAGGACGTCGAGCACCGACGCCAGCCGGTCGGGCAAATCGTGGTCGGCGGGGACGACGTAGGGGATGTTGGCCTGCGCGATCTTGCGCTTGGCGCGCACGATGCGCTGCGCCATCGTCGCCTCGGGAACGAGGAACGCGCGCGCGATCTCCGGCGTCGCAAGGCCGCCGACCGCGCGCAGCGTCAGTGCGACGCGCGCTTCCGGTGCGAGCGCCGGATGGCAGCACGTGAAGACGAGGCGCAGGCGGTCGTCGGGCACGGCGTGGTCTTCGTCGTCGTTCATGGCTTCGAGATGCGCGAGCGTCGCGAGGCGGTCGTTGAGGCCGCGCTCGCGCCGCAGCCGGTCGATCGCGCGCCGCCGCGCCGCGGTGGTCAGCCAGGCGCCGGGCTTGCGTGGGACACCGTCGCGCGCCCAGGCCGCGGCGGCCTGGGCAAACGCGTCGGCGGTCGCCTCCTCGGCGAGGCCGACGCCGACGTGGCGGGCGAGCGTCGCCAGGACGCTCGCCCACTCCTCGCGAAACGCGCGCTCGAGAGCGGCCGCGGGCGTCAACCCTGATCGAACTCCACGACGGGGCGGATCTCGACGCTCCCGTTGGTGATGTTCGGGATCTTCGCCGCCCATTCCAGCGCGGCGTCGAGGTCGGGCACGTCGAGGACGTAGAAGCCGCCGAGGATCTCCTTCGTCTCGGCGAACGGCCCGTCGGTCACGAGCCGCTGGCCGTCACGTACGCGCACCGTCTTGGCGGTGTCGGTCTCGTGCAGCGCCTGGCCGCCGGCGAACGCACCCGCCTCGCGCGTGGCGTTGTCGTAGGCGAACCAGCGCGGCATCTCGGCCGCGGCCTCCTCGGGCGTGACCGCGTTGGGGTCGCCATAGAGCAGCAGGGCGTACTTCATGCCGCGTCGAACTCCATCACCGGCCGCACCTCGATCGAGCCGCGGTCGACGTTGGGGATCTTCGCGGCCCACTCCAGCGCGGCGTCGACGTCCGGCACGTCGACGATGTAGTACCCGCCCAGCGCCTCCTTCGTCTCGGCGAACGGCCCGTCGGTGACGAGGCGCTGGCCGTCGCGGACGCGGACGGTCGTGGCGGAGTCGGTGGGCACCAGCGCCTGGCCGTCGACGTGTGCGCCGGAGGCGTGCAGCGCCTCGGTGTAGGCAAACCAGCGCGGCATCGACGCTTCGGCCTCCTCGGCCGTGATCGTTGACGGGTCGGAGTAGATCAGCAGGGCGTACTTCATGGTGAGCCTCCAGGATTGGGTTGTCGCAGAGCCGTCGGGTGGGTTGCCTTGAATTCGACAGCAGCGCGCGAGTTGGCGCGTAGACACTCGGTGATTCGCGAAGCTTGCGCTCCTGAGCGAGATTCCACACGAGGTGCAGCAAGCGGTCTGCGGCATGGCCTACGCCGCTGCGGGCGCCAACGTGATCATGCAGCTCGCGCAGCTGCCGATCGGGCGCGCCGTGGCGCTCAGCACCGTCGACAGCGGGCGCGTCGACAAGCATCCCGTCAAGCGCCTGCGCACGACCTCGGCGTACCTGGCGATCGCGATGCTCGGCGACGACGAGGAGCGCCTCGCGATGCGCCGCGAGGTCAACCGCCAGCACCGCCAGGTGCAAGTCCAAGGAGCCGGTGCCCTACAACGCCTTCGACCCGGAGCTGCAGCTGTGGGTTGCGGCCTGTCTCTACAAGGGGCTCGAGGACGTCTGGGCGCTCGTCTACGGCACACCGGTCCCGCCGGTGCTCTACGAGCATGGGGCGCGGCTCGGCACGACGCTGCAGGTCCCGCAGGACCATTGGCCGGCGGATCGCGCGGCGTTCGCCGAGTACTGGGAAGCCGGCGTCGCGACGATCGCGATGGACGACGTCAGCCGCCCCTACCTGCAGGGCGTCGCGAGCACGAGCTTCCTCGGGCCGGCCGGCCGTGTGCTCGCGCCGATGAGCCGCCTGCTCACCGTCGGCTTCCTGCCGCCGCCGTTCCGCGACGAGCTCGGCCTGCCGTGGGACGCCCGCCGCCAGAGCGTCTTCGACCGGCTCACGCAGCTCGTCGGGGTCGCCACGCGGATCAGCCCGGCGCCGCTGCGTCAGTTCCCGTTCAACCTCTACCTCGCCGACACCCGCCGCCGCATCCGCCGCGGCGCCCCGATCGTCTAGGCCGCCGCGAAGCGGCCGTCCTCCTGGATCACGACGCCGTCGGCGCTGAGACGGCCGCCCCTGCGCAGGTCGCAGATCAGGTCCCAGTGCAGCGCGGAGGCGTTCTTGCCGCCCGTCTCGGGGTAGGAGCGGCCGAGCGCGACGTGGACGGTGCCGCCGATCTTCTCGTCGAACAGGATCGCGCCGATCGCGCGGTCGATGCCGAAGTTGGTGCCGATCCCCAGCTCGCCGACACGGCGTGCGCCGGCGTCCATCTGCAGCGCGTGCTGCAGGTAGTCGTCGCCCTCGTCGGCGCTGGCGGAGACGACCTCGCCCTCGCGGAACTCGAGCTCGACGCCGGAGACCTGCACGCCCTGCGGTGACGAGGGCACGTCGAAGCGGATGCGACCCTCGGCGCTCGTCTCGAGCGGTCCGGTGAAGACCTCGCCCGACGGCATGTTGCGCTTGCCGTCGGAGTTGACCCACGTGCGGCCCTTGACCTCCAACGTGAGGTCGGTGCCGTCGCCCTCGATCCGAATCGTCCGCGCCTGCTTCAACCGCGCGATGAGGTGGTCCTGGAACGCGCTCAGCTCACCCCACGCCGTCACCGCGCCGGCGGGGCGGTCGAGGAACAGCGCCCGCGCGACGAACGCGCTGAAGTCGTCCAGCGACATGCCGGCGTGCTCGGCGTTCGCCGGTGTCGGCCACAGCGTCGAGCACCAGCGGTTGCGCAGCGTCGCCTCGCGCAGCGGCTGGCGTCCGCGGGCGGCGCGCGCGATCCGCTCGGGGTCGACGCCGGCGAGCGCGCGCATGTCGTCGGGCGCCTGGATGCCGAGCTGGCGGTCGGCCTTGCGCGCGTCGGCGTAGGCGAGGTCGGCGAACTCGTCGAGCTGCCACTCCTGCGCGTGGTCGTAGAAGCCGCGCGTCTGGCCGGGGACCTCGACGCGCAGCAGCGGCCAGGCGCCGCGCCGCAGGATCGCGCGCTGCAGCTCGAGCAGCAGCGGCGCTGCCAGCGACGTCGAGCGCACGACGACCTGGTTGCCCTTCTCGACGTCGAGGCAGTAGCCCGTCAGCAGGTCGGCGAACGCCGCCGGGTCGAGCGTCATGCGCCACCCTGCGTGCAGGGCGGCAGAGGGCGGCCGCTTCGTCGCCGCCGAGCCGTCGCGCCATCGCGCTGACCAGCCGCTCCTGCGGCTCGGGCCGCGCGCCCTCGCCCATCACGCCGATCCGCCACACCTTGCCGGCCAGCGGCCCGAGGCTACCCGCGATCTCGATGCCGTCCTCGGTCAGCAGCGCGCCGCGGATCGCCGCCTCGTCGATGCCTTCGGGGACGCGCACCGCCAGCAGCGAGCGCAGTTGGTCTTCTTCGCGGAGCGAACGGCTTGAGACCGAGCACGGCCAGCGCGTCGCGCAGCGCGGCGTGGGCCTTCGCGTGGCGCGCCCAGCGCGCGCTCGAGGCCCTCCTCGCGCACGATCCGCAGCCCCTCGCGCAGCGCGTAGATCATGTTGATCGGCGCGGTGTGGTGGTAGGCGCGCCCGCCGTCGAGCCGTCCCAGTATCCGAGCACCAGCGAGAGGTCGAAGTACCACGAGCGCGACGAGCCGTCGACGCGCGCCAGCGCACGTTCGCCGGCCGTGAACGGCGCGAGCCCGGGCGGCGACGTTGAGGCACTTCTGCGTTCCGGAGAACGCGGCGTCGACGCCGGCGGCGTCGAGGTCCAGCGGATGCCCGCTCAGCGACGTCACGCAGTCGATCAGGAACAGCCCGTCGACGGCGTGGATCGCGTCGGCCAGCCCGTCGAGCGGCTGCACGACACCCGTCGAGGTCTCGCCGTGGACGACGAACAGCGCCGCGGTTCGCCGGCGTCACCGCGTCGATCAGCTGCTGCGGGTCCAGCGCGCGGCCCCACTCGCCCTCCACGCGCACGACCTCGGCGCCGCTGGCGGCGGCACGCGTCGCCATCCGCTCGCCGAACAGCCCGTGCACGCCGACGACGACGCGGTCGCCCGGCCGCACGAAGTTGCAGACCATCGCCTCCATCCCGGCGCTGCCGGTGCCGGAGACCGGGATCGCGACGCGGTTGTCCGTGCGAAACGTCGTAGCGCAGCAGCTCGGCGGTCGTCCTCCATGACGTCGACGAACACCGGGTCGAGATGGCCGATCGTCGGCTGGGCGAGCGCGTCGAGCACGCGCTGCGGGATCACGCGACGGGCCGGAGCCCAGCAGCAGGCGGTGGGGAGACGTCATGGGGCCTCCACGTCGGGGAACCATTCGGCGCAGTGCGCGCGCAGCGTGTCGCGGACCACCCGGCGCTCGTCCTGCGTCGCCGCGCGCAGCCGCGGCGAGCAGCTCGCGTTGGTCGGTGTACTCGACGCCGCCGATCGTCCAGCGCACGGCAAGGCGCTCGAACAGGAACTCCACGGCGCGCTGCCAGGCGTCGTCGACGGTGGCCGCAGGACGGTCGCCGGCCCGCGAGCACCTCGGCATATTGCGTGCGTGTCTTCGGCGTCAGCACGCCGCGCAGCTCGAGCTCGGAATCGCCAGCCGGATAGGTGCTCGTCGGGGCCGCGACTTCTCGGCCTTGCCGCGGGAGCGGCGGCCCATCAGGTTGTCGCCGCGGCCTCTTCGAGCTGCGCTGCGACGTCGCCCGTCAGCGGCTCGGCGTGCCCGGGCCAGGCGGCGGCCGGGCTGCAGCGCGGCAAGCTTGCGGATCGAGCGCCGCGCCTCCTGCGTGTCCTTGTTGAACGCGCGTAAGTGGCACGCGCGGCTTGCCTTTGCGCCCACTCAACGGATCGAGCGTGTAGAAGCAGTCGGTGGTCAGCGCGAGGCGGTCCGACGCACGCCACAGCGCGATCATCCCGGGCGCGTGGCCGGGGATGTGGATGACCTCGAAGCCGGCGACGTCGTCGCCCTCCTTCAGCGTCCCGGCAATCTGCACGGGCCCGCCGTCCCAGTACGGCAGCAGGCGCCCGAAGACGATGCGTCCACGCGTGGGCAGCTCGTCGAGGCGGAAGTAGTGCATGCCACCGTCGCCTTCGGCGTCGGCGCGCTCGTCCTCGTGGCAGTAGACGGGGACGCCGAGCCCGGCCGCCGTGCCGCGGTGGTCGCTGTGCGAGTGGCCGAGCACGACGCGCGTCAGCCCGCCGAGCTCGTGCGCCGCGGCGGCGACGCCGTTGGTCATCTGGCGGATGCCTGCGTCGAACATCAGCACGCCGTTGCCGTCGCGGACGAAGTAGACGTTCATGTCCTTGGCGGGCATGCCGCCGCGGATCAGCCAGACGCCGTCGGCGACCTCCTCCAGGCCCGAGATGCCGAGCTTGCGCGTCAGCCGCGTCTTGACGTTGATGAGCTTGTTCATCCGCGCCTCGGCCTTCGAGCCCTCGGGCGGCAGCACGCCGATCTGGCGCGCGAAGGCGATGTTGTCGGGGAACGCGTTGTTCTCGACGATCTGCCCGTCGCGGATCGTCAGCTCGTCGATCCCTTCGAGCTGGATCGGGCCGCCGTGGGCGACGTAGCCGCCGACCTCGCCGTTGACGAACGTGCCGTGCGCAACCCAGCGCACGGCGGCGCGCTCGTCGCCGGCCGTGATCGACTCGACCTTGAACGTGAAGTCGGGCACCGCGGAGAAGAGGTTCTCGAAGAACGCGCGCACGTCGTCGGGCGCGTGGCCGTCCATCTGGCCGCGGATGTTCTCGCGTCCGCCCGGTGCCCAGCACGCAAGCATCCCTTCGATGTCGCGTGCGGTGACGGCGGCGAAGTAGCGCTTGGCGACGTCCTCGGCGGTCACAGGGGGCATGGGTGAAACCCTCTCATAGACTCGACCGCGTGCCGTCACCGGAACGCAAGCGCGAGGTCGGGCGCGGGGAGCGCGTGCTCCCCGGGGTCTGGCGGCTGCGCCTGCCGCTGCCCTGGCCGGGGGTGCCGCACTGCAACGCGTGGGCGATCGCGGCGGGCGACGGCATCGTGCTCGTGGACACGGGGATGCACGAGCCCGGGTCCTTCGCGCACCTCGAGCGCGCGCTGGCGCAGTGCAACCTGCGCGCTCGAGCACGTGCGCTTGCTCGTCTGCACGCACGCGCACTCAGACCACTACGGGCAGGCCGCGACGGTGATGGAGCAGGCCGGCTGTGAGCTGTGGATGCACCCCAACCACGAGCACATGACGCGGGCGGTCGAGGATCCCGAGGCGGCGCTGAACCGGCGCCTGGAGGTCGCGCGTCAGTCGGGTGTCCCCGACGAGCCACTGCAGGCGTACGCGGAGAGCGCGCGGGGGCGCAAGTACGGCGTTGCCGGCGTCGTCCTCCCCGACGTCGAGCTGCATGCGGGCATGACGTTCGACACCGACCTTGGACCGTGGACCGTCTACGAGACGCCGGGGCACGCGCCCTCGCACGTCTGCCTCTACCAGCCCGATCGCCGGCTGCTGATCTCCGGGGACCATGTGCTCGGCCGCGTCAGCCTGTTCTTCGACTTCGGCTCGACGCCCGACCCGGCGGGGGAGTTCCTGCGTTCGCTGGACGTCGTCGACGACCTCGATGCGCGGCTGTGCCTGCCGGGGCACGGGCGCACGTTCACCGACGTGTCGGGCCACATCCATGCCAACCGCCAGGCGATCTCCGAGCGGTTCGCGACGATCCTTGCGCTTGTGCAGGAGGGGCCGATGACCGCGTTCGACATGGTCCCGCGCCTCTACGGCGCGCAGCTGACGCCGATGAACGCGAACTGGTGGCTGACCGAGACGCTCTGCTACCTCACGCACCTCGAGCTGACCGACCGCATCGCGCGCCTGCCGGGCGACGACGGTGCGGACCGCTGGTCAGCCGCGTAGCTGCTGGAAGATCGGTGCCCAGCGCTCGGGCGTGGCCTCGTCGGGCAGCGTCCAGCTGACGCGCGTGGCGACGTCGCCGTAGCGCTGCTTGACCTGCGCGACGGCCTCCTCGGGCTTGCCGATCACCGCGAGCGTGTCGACGACCTCGTCGGGGACGACGCTGGCCAGCTCGTCCCAGCCGTTGCGCTTGGTCAGCGCGAACAGCTCGTCCTGCAGGTCGCCCCAGCCGTGCATCTCGAGCACCGGGCGGTAGGCGGGCGTGGAGCCGTAGAAGCCGATCTGCATGCGCACGAAGTTGATGCCCTCGGTGAGGTCCTCTTCCTTGTCGCGCGCGACGATGAAGCCGGGCGCGACGATCTCGAAGTCGTCGAGCGAGCGGCCGGCCTTCGCGGCGCCGCGCTGCAGCGCGGGCATCGTGACCTCGCGCACGTAGCGCTCGGTGCTGAAGCCGTGGCAGACGATGCCGTCGGCCACCTCGCCGGCGACCTCGGTCATCAGCGGGCCGACGGCGGCGAGCAGGATCTTCGGGTTGCCGTGCGGGTTGGGCCCCGGCGAGAACATCGGGGTCATCAGCGTGTGCGTGTAGAAGTCGCCTTGGAAGTCGAGCTTGTCGCCCGTCTCCCAGGCCTTCCAGATCGCGCGGATCGCGAGGATGAACTCGCGCATGCGCTTGGCCGGGTGCGACCACTCCATGCTGAAGCGCTTGACGATGTGGGGCTTGATCTGCGAGCCGAGGCCGAGGATGAAGCGGCCCTGCGAGAGCAGGTGGATGTCGTTGGCCTGGTAGGCGACGTTCATCGGGTTGCGCGCGAAGGCGACGGCGATGCCGCTGATCAGGTCGACTTTGTCCGTGCGCTCGGCGCCGATCGCGGCCGAGAGGAAGACGTCGGCCTGGGTTTCCGGCGCGACCCAGCCGTCGTAGCCGAACTGCTCGGCGTGCACCGCGCCCTTGCCGGCGTTGTCCACCGTGTCGATGTAGCCCATCGCGTCGACCCTCATAGGGCGGGCATCCTATGCCTCGCCAACCTTGACACAGTTGTGTTAGGGTTGCTGGACGATGCGGATCGACGAGCTGCTCGACGGTGGCGACGGGCCGACCTTCTCCTTCGAGTTCTTCCCGCCCAAGACCGAGCAGGGTGAGGAGAACCTCTACAACGCTCTGCGCGAGCTCAAGGCGCTGGAGCCCTCCTACGTGTCCGTGACGTACGGCGCAGGCGGCTCGACTCGGTCCAAGACGATCGAGATCGTCTCGCGGATCAAGCAGGACTTCGGGTTGGAGGCGATGGCGCACTTCACCTGCGTCAACGCGACGACCTCGGAGCTGCGGGGGACGTTGGACGAGCTGCGCGACGCGGGCGTCGAGAATGTTCTGGCGTTGCGCGGCGACCCGCCGGTGGGGCAGGACCGCTGGACGAAGACCGAAGGCGGGTTGGAGTTCTCGCGCGAGCTGATCGAGCTGCTGGTGACGGATTACGACTTCGCGATCGGCGCGGCGGCGTTCCCGGAGACGCACATCCATGCGGCTTCGGCTGACGACGACCTGCGATACCTGAAGGAGAAGGTCGACGCGGGCGCCAAGTTCCTGATCACGCAGCTGTTCTTCGACAACCGCCACTACTTCGAGTTCGTCGAGCGTGCGCAAGCGATCGGGATCGACGTGCCGATCCTGGCCGGCGTGATGCCGATCACGAGCGTGGACGGGATCAAGCGGATGACCGAGCTCTCCGCGGCTGAGTTGCCTGCGGATTTGGAGCGCGAGCTCGACGCCCGCCGCGACGACCCCGAGGCCGTCGCTGAGCTGGGTGTGTCCTACGCGACGCTGCAGTGCGCCGAGCTTTTGGCGAACGGCTGCCCCGGGATCCACTTCTACACGCTCAACCGCTCGCCGGCGACGCGCGCGATCCTGAGCGCGTTGAAGCTCCACCGCCCGTGGGTGCGGGCGGGCGCTGCGGCTTAGGGCCGCTGCCGCTTCCCGCACCGCGCGGTTGGGGCCGGGTCGTCGGGCACGCCCTCCCGGGCGGCGCAGCTGCGCTGCTTGACGACTAGCCGCCCGGGAGGGCGATGCCCGCGCCCCGCCCGCCCCGCCAGCCGTCGCAGCTGACCAACTGCCCACCGCGGCGGACCAACCACCCGCCGGGGCCTCGCGGGCGACGGCGCCGTCCCCTCCGCTCCGCACTCGGCGCCCGATGGTCCGGTGCCGGCGGCGCCGGATCGCTGCGGGCGCCTCGCACGATGCCGCTCCGGGGACGGAAGCCGCCCGCTCGCCCGAGGGGTTTGCCGGCCGACGCGCGACGAGTGACAGCTATCCGTTCCATGACGACGAGTAGCTGTCAGTCGTTGGGATCCATCGCATTTCCGAGCCGCGGATAGTGTTGTTGGATGCCAGTCGAGGTGCTTGATCCGCGCGAAACGTGGTTGCCGGCACGTCTGATCCCTACTGCCGGTATCCGGGGGGAAGAGGAACAAGAGCGCCGGGCGACGAGTTCGCTTCTTGCGGTCATGTCCGCGGTGCCAGAGTTCGGCCACGCGCTGCTTGGTGCGCTCGGCGCGCCGAAGGGAAAGATCTCGGCGTACGTCGAGGTGCCTCTCAAGGACCCGAGCGGCAAGGTGCATATCCCCGACGGCGCAATCGTGGTCGAACGGGGGAGGACGCGTTGGCGGTGCTTGGTTGAAGTGAAGACGGGGGATGCCGTCCTCCGCGGTGACCAGGTCACGCGCTACGTCGATATGGCGCGGACGCACGCCTTCGACTGTGTCGTGACCTTGAGCAACGCGATCACCTCGTCAATCGACGAACTCCCGTACGACATCGACGGCCGAAAGCTCCGATCAATGCGCGTCCGGCATCTCTCCTGGTGGCGGGTGATTACGGAAGCCGTCGTCCAGCACCGGTATCGCGGGATTGGTGACCCAGATCAAGCGTGGATTCTCGGGGAGCTCATCGCTTACCTCGACCACGAGGCGTCGGGCGCCAGCGGTTTCACGGACATGGGGGCGAGCTGGGTCAAGGCGCGCGACGCGGCGCACAACGGGACGCTTCGCGGGTCCGATCCCGAGGCGCGTGAGACCTGTGAGCGCTTCGCACAGTTCACCGAATACCTCGCGCTTGGACTCGCCCAGGATCTCGGTGCAGACGTGTCGGTGGCGAAGCCTCGTAGCTCCACGCCCGACCAACGCACAACCGCCGCCATCAGGACCTTGACCGACTCGGGCGTCCTCACAGGGTCGATAAGGGTGCCTGACGCGATCGGGCACCTCGATCTCACAGCTGACCTTCGCTCCCGGCGTGTCTATACGTCGGTGAGTGTCCGCGCGCCGGAGGAGGGCCGGCCTGCCACCCGCGTCGGATGGCTCCTCCGGCAACTCTCCGACGCGCCGGCCGGCCTACGAATCGAGGTGTCGTTTCAGGGGACGCGCGAGACGACGTCGCTGCTCCTCGGTCAAGCGCGTGACGGCGTCGATCGTCTGCTCTCGTCAGCGGACCCGAAACGCGTGCCGCGGGCGTTCGTCATCGAGCTAGGACGCCCGCTCGGAACCAAGCGCGGACGCGGTAAAGGTACCTTCGTGACAGACACGCGCCGCCAGCTGAGCGACTTCTATCGCGAGGTGGTTCAAGGTCTCGCGGCATGGCAGCCCAAGGCCCCGAGGCTGCGCACAGACGAATCAGACCGTAGTGAGATCAGGCACCCGCCGCCCGAGCCGATCCAGCCCGAGGCTCTGCCAGACCAAGTCGCTACGCGCACACCTCCGAGCTTCCTGGACTACGACCGGCGCGACGTGACGGAGGCCGAAGAGCCGGACGTCTAGGCCTCCTCGACGCGGCGCAAGACCGAGGCGGTCGGATCCGCTCGTCACAGATATCAGGCTACGAGTCACTCTTGGGGTGATGGAGGTCCAGCTGACGCTGCCGCTGACACAACCCGAGGGCTTCGTCGCGTTGTACCGACGCGAAGCCGAAGGTGTGCTGCGCTTCTGCGCCCGGCGGGTGCTAGACGCCGAGACCGCAGTGGACCTGACGGCGGAGACCTTCGCCCAGGCCTTCCGCGGGCGGGCGGGCTTCCGCGGTACGACCGAGGCCGAGGCGCGCGCCTGGCTGCAGACGATCGCGCGCCGCCAGATCGCGAGATATCTCAAGCGTGGCGTGCTCGACCGACGAGCACGCGATCGGTTGGGCATCCAAACCCCGCTGGTCGATTCGGGTGACATCGACGAGATCGAGCGGCGTGCCGGTCTCGGGCCATTGCGTGAGGCCTTGGGCGACGAGCTCGCTCGCCTGACCTCGGAACAGCGTCACGCCCTGCGCCTGCGGGTCGTCGAGGAGAGACCGTACGACGAGGTGGCCCGGTCGCTCGGCGTCACCGAGGCAACGGCTAGGGCGCGCGTGTCGCGCGGACTTCGCGCGCTCGCCGCCGCGCTCGAGGTCCACGCGTTGACTGAAGGAGATCTGCGATGAAGGTTCTCGACGAGCTCGAAGGCGAGATCACACGTGTCGCCCACGCGGCCGGGCCGGAGCGTAAGCGCCGCTGGTGGCGGTCCGTCCCGCTGATGATCCTTGCCCCACTCGTCGCGGCGGCAGTTGCCGTCGCGGCCGGGACCGGAATGCTCACGGGCGATCCGGTGACGAACTCACCGGGTTACAAGCCGAGTCCGACTGCGGGTCTCGGCGTGCCAAAGCCGGGTGAGGCCCGGCTCCTGCCGCTTCGCGTGGCCGACCCCGCCGGGGGTCCGCCGTGGGGGCTACAGCTGACAACCACGACGCGCGGCTACCGGTGCGTTCAGCTCGGCCGCGTCGTTGACGGGAGGCTCGGCGTCCTCGGCGTGCACGGCAGCTTCCGCGGCGATGGCAGGTTCCATCCGCTGTCACCCAGCGTGGTCGATCGCGCCAACTGCGCTCAGCCCGATGCTCGCGGTTTCGCGTTCATCGCGGTCAACCACCGCGGCGTCCCAGACAGCGGCGACGGCACCGCATGCACCGCCCGCCCGGCGCCACGGCTCCTCAGGCGCCTTCGTACGGATCCCGAACCGCCGGTCTGCCCTAAGTCGTCAATGCGAATCGCGATGTTCGGATTGCTCGGGCCTCAAGGCAGGGCGGTCACGTACCGGGTGGCTGGCGGCGGGGTTCATCGCACGGCTGCGAGCGGACGCGAGGGTGCGTACCTCGTCGTTCTCCCAGAGCCGGACCCGCGGCCTCGCAATTTCGGCTACTGGGTCCCGACGCAGACGCCGGGGTCCGGGCTCGCAAGCGTTGAGTACCGCGACGGAAGCGTCTGTCGCATCCGCGACCCCCGCCGCCGTGGCGGCGCTAGGCCCTGCCCGACGAAGGGGCACACCGCGCCCGACGTCGTCGAACTCAGCGCGGACCGACTCGCGACCCGAATCGGCGTGCGTGTCGCGGCGAACGCGTCCCGGCCGCCGGGGGCGAAGGGCGTCCGCGTTATACGCCAGCGAAAGGTGCGCATCACCTTCCGCGCTCGTGCGGCTGCCGATGCGCGTCGGTTCTACGTTGTCGAGTCGCAGCTCAGCGGGGGACACGGGTGTCATTTCGCCACCATGGGACCGATCGCCCGCGACATCGACCGCGGAACCGTGGTCGGTCGCGATGTCTGGGTGCCTGCGCGTTGCCACGGCCGCCTGAACGTCCAGGTCGGGTACGCGCAACCGACCGACGCCGGTGGCATGCCCTACATGTGGCAGCCCAAGGACGTGACCCCCGTCGGCTCGGTCGCCGTCGATCTCCCGTAGCTGCTCCGGCGTCGGGCGTGCCGAGATGCCCCGTACCTCGTGTGAGGCCCCTTCCCTGACCGGAGGATCACGGGGCTGGCGACCAGTCTGCCTTCCAGCTACGGGGAAGCGGGTCAATCTAGTCGCGGAATCCGCGACGTAACCGACACGGTTCGATCAATGTGCGTGCACCAGCGAGCCAGCGTGAAGACATCGAACACGCACGCGGCAAGGTCGGCGTGGCGCTGAGCCTCCGGCCGCGTCGTGAACAGCGCCTAGAACGGCGACCTGCGCGATCGCAGGGTACCTCCCGGTCGACAGCCCGATGTAGCGTCCCCGCGTGGACCCGGCAGTGGTCATCCTGGCCGTAGGAGCGGTTGTCGGATTCGGCCTCGGATATGTCCTCCCGCGGCTCCGGACGGTGGTGGTGATCGCGGTGCTCGGGGTCGCAGTGATCGCGATCGATGTCTCGACGCGAGATCTCTCGGGCGCCGGTCACGACGACACGATCCTCGTCGCGCTCGCGGAGACCGTGATTCTCATGGTGGTGCTATGCGCCGTGGTGCTTGGTGTTAGATCGAGGCTCGCGCGAAACCGGAGGGGCGGCGCAACGTGAGCCGCCGGCGCCGCTCGGGCGAGCGGGCGGCTTCCGTCCCCGGAGCGGCATCGTGCGAGGCGCCCAGCAACGGCGGGCGTGAGCAGCACCGGACCTGTGGGCGCCGAGTGCGGAGCGGAGGGGGCGGCGCCGGCGCGCGCAAGCCCGGGCGCGCGCATGGTCGGCCGCGGTGGTCCGTTGGTCAGCCCGGCAGCTGGAACGGCGGGCGGGGCGCGGGCATCGCCCTCCCGGGCGGGTAGTCGTCAAGCAGCGAAGCTGCGCCGCCCGGGAGGGCGTGCCCGACGACCCGGCCCAACCGCGCGCTACGGTCGCAAGCGATGAACGCCACCGCGCTGCGGACGTGCTGCCTCGGGCACAACGGGGCGATCGAGGACTTCCCGTTCGGCGAGGAGGTCTCGGTGTTCAAGGTCGGCGGCAAGATGTTCGCCCTCTCGCGGCTGGACGGCGAGCCGCTCGAGGTCAGCCTCAAGTGCGACCCCGAGATTGCCGTCGACCTGCGCACAAGCTACGAGGCGATCCGCCCCGGCTACCACCTCAACAAGCGCCACTGGAACACGCTCACGCTGGACGGCAGCCTCCCCGACCGCTTCATCAAAGAGATGATCGAGGACTCCTACGACCTCGTCGTCAGCGCGCTTCCGAAGCGCACTCGGGACGAGCTCGGCTGGCAGTAGCCTGCGGTCGATGTCCACATCTGAGAAGCCCACGGTCGAGGTTCCGGCCGACAAGCCCGCTCCCTACGGCCTGCAGGTCGACGACCTCGTCGACGGCGACGGCGACGTCGCGGCGAAGGGCCAGATGGTCGAGGTCCACTACGTCGGCGTCTCGCACGCCACCGGCGAGCAGTTCGACGCCTCCTGGGATCGCGGCGACACGTTCAAGTTCGGCCTCGGTCGCGGCCAGGTCATCGCCGGCTGGGACCAGGGCGTCGAGGGCATGCGCGTCGGCGGCCGTCGTCGCCTGACGATCTCCCCCGAGCTCGCGTACGGCAAGCGTGGCGCCGGCGGCGTGATCGGCCCCGACGAGACGCTCGTCTTCGTCGTGGACCTGGTCAGCGTGCGCTGACCATGCCCGCCTCTGTCCTCTACATGTCCGTGTCCCTCGACGGCTTCATCGCCGGCCCGAACGAGACCGTCGACCACGGCCTCGGCGACGGCGGCCACCGCCTGCACGACTGGGCCTTGCGCGGTGCCGACCTGAGCGGCGTGAACGGTCAGGTCATCGACGAGTTCATGGCGACCGGCGCGACCGTCTGCGGCCGCGGGACGATCGAGCCGGCGCAGGGCTGGGGTGGCGACCACCACGACGGCGTGCCGATCTTCGTCCTCACGCGCCAGGCGCCCGGCAGCGAGCCCGAGGACTGGCCGCACGTCACCTACGTCGACGACATCACCACCGCGATGTCCAAAGCCAAGGAAGCCGCGGGCGACAAGAACGTCCTCGTCCACGGCGCGGGGATCGCGCAGCGTGCGCTGACCGCGGGCGTGCTCGACGAGCTCGAGCTCCACGTCGTCCCCGTGCTGTTCGGGCAGGGCCGCAGGCTCTTCGACGGCCTCGCCGCGCAGCAGATCGAGCTGGAGCGCACGCGCATCCTCGAAGGCGAAGCCGGCGTGACGCACATGCGCTACCGCGTCGTGCGTTAACCGGCAGCCTCGATCTCCAGCCCCTCAGCCACCGCCGGCCGCCCGTCGACCGTGTAGCGCACGTCGACGGAGTCGTTCTGCCGGTACGTGCCGACACCCCACGCACCGAGGAACCAGCGCCAGCCGGAGATCTTGTCCTTCTTCAGCTCCGCGTCGAAGACCAGGGTGTCGCGCTCGACGCGGTAGTCCGCGCCCTCCTCCTGGCGCACGCCGTTCAGATACACCTCAAACGGGCGTTGGACCTGCCGCGGAAGTCGCACCACCGAGCGCGCCATGGCGCCGATCGTAGTCACGGGCCAGCCGCGCGGGGGTGTCGTCGTCGAAGCTGGCAAAGAAGCTGCCGACGGCGCCCACGAGCTGACCCACCGACGCCGCCGCGAACAGCACCTCCTGGTAGTGCGTGATGTCGTAGTCGATCGTCCCCATCTCGTGGAAGTCCAGCGGGCGGATCTGCATCTGACGGAACTCCTCGATCTCGCCATACGAAGACAGGATCCCGGCGCCGTAGGCCTTCAGCTCGCCGTCCTCCCAGACGACGCCGAACTCGATCGTGAACCAGAAGACGTCCGCGACGAACTGCAGCCCGGCGTCGGTCTCCGCGCGCCGCGCGGCCACGCCGGCCAGCCGGTTGAGCTCCGCGAACTGCGGGTCGGCCAGCAGGTTGCCGTGCCCGATGACCTCATGGATCAGGTCGGGCTCCGGCGTGTACAGCGGCGCCGACGGGTGGCGGATGTACTGCGTCGAATGGAACTCGCGGTCGGCGAGCGCGCCGTAGAACTCGCGCACCGGCACGATCCCCGCCGCGGGGACGTAGTGAAAGCCCGTCAGCCCGCGCAGCCCCGCGGTCACCTCCGACAGCTGCGGGACGCGCTCGGCCGGCAACCCCAGCGCGGCCTTCGCGTCGAGAAACGCGCGGCACGCATAGCGCTCGTGCTTCGGCGCAAGCTCGCGCTGGACCGTGCGCCAGACGTGCTGCTCCTCGGCGCTGTAGTCGACGGCAGGCAGTTCGGCGCCCGCGTTCCACGACAGCGCCGCAGCCGCGATCTCGTTGCGCCGCGCCTGGTAGGCGGGGTCGTCCTTGCCCGGGTGATCGGCTGCGAGGTGGACGGTGACGGCGCCGTCCTCGTTCGTGGTCACCGGGGAGTAGAGCTGGGCTTCCTCGAACATGTCCACAAACGTCCCACTCCGAGCCGGGCCTGGCAAATTCGTCGCCGCGAACCTGTCAAACCGCGCAGAATGCGTCGCAACACCCGTAGGATCCTGTACATGTCGACCAGTGCCATCGATCGCCTCGACGCGGAGATCGTGCAGCTCATGCGCGCCGAACCGCGGATCGGGATCTCCGAGATCTCGCGCCGCCTGGAGGTCGCCCGCGGCACCGTGCAGGCGCGCCTGGAGAAGCTCGTCCAACGCGGCGTGATCACGAGCTTCGGCCCCGAGGTCGACCCGATGAAGCTCGGCTACCCCGTGCTCGCGTTCGTCTTCCTCGAGCTCTCGCAGGGACGCCTCGACGAAGCCGTCGCCCACCTCAAGGCAATCCCCGAGGTGCTCGAGGCCCACGGCACGTCAGGCACGCGCGACCTGCTGTGCCGGATCGCCGCGCACGACACCGAGCACCTGCAGCACCTGATCGGCAAGGTCCTCGAGACCCCTGCCGTGCGCCGCTCGACGAGCTACATCTCACTCTCGCGCCAGATCCCGCTGCGCACCGGCCCGCTGCTGGACGCCGCCGGGCACAGCTAGCGCGCGCAGCAGCGCGGCACCGGGGCTGTGGGCGGCGGTCGACATCGGGCGGGCACGCTAGCGTGAGCGCCGCATGGACCTGCGGCGCGAGTTCGACTACGACATCCGGGTCTCGCCGCGCGTGCGGCGCATCCGCGTCTGCGTGGAGAACGACGGGCGCGTCGAGGTCGTCGTCCCGCGCCGCGCGTCGCGCAAAGACGCCGCCCGTGCCGTCGAGGAGCTGCGGCCGTGGATCGAGAGCCGGCTCGCCGACCTCGACGACGTGCGCGCGCGCCTCGCGCGAACCCCGGGCACCGTGCCCTACCTCGGCGCGGAGCTGCGACTCACCTCGCAACCCCGCCGCACGCGCGTGCACCGGCGCGGCGACGAGCTGCTCGTCCCCGACGACGCCGACGAGGCACTGGAGCGCTGGTATCGCCGCCAGGCCCGCGCCGAGGTCCTCCCGCGACTCGACGCAGCCTGCGCCGCGCTCGGCCGCGACTACACGACGCTGACGATCCGCAACCAGCGCACGCGCTGGGGCTCGTGCGGCGCGGGCGGCGCGATGAGCTTCAACTGGCGCCTGCTGCTCGCACCGCCGGAGATCCTCGACTACGTGGTCTGGCACGAGGCCTGCCACCTGATCCACATGGACCACTCGCCGCGCTTCTGGGGATTGCTCGAGCGCCACCTGCCCGACTACCGCGAGCCGCAGCGCTGGCTGCGGCGCAACGGCACCGGCCTGCATCTCTGAATGCGCGTCGGCGTCGTCGGACACGTCGAGATGGTCGAGTTCGCCGTCGTCGACGCAATGCCCGCAGCCGGCGAGATCGTCCACGCGCGCGAGACGTTCGTTGAGCCCGCGGGCGGCGGCGCGGTCGCAGCCGTCGTGCTGCGCGAGCTGGCTGACGAGGTGACGTTCTGGACGGCCGTGGGAAGCGATGCACTCGGGGACGCCGCCGTTGCGCGATTGGAGCGGCTGGGAGTCGACGTGCGCGCGCGGCGCGTCGACACGCCGACGCGCCGCTGCTTCACGCACCTCTGCGGCGACGGCGAGCGCACGATCACCGTCATCGGGCCACGGCTCGAGCCGGACGCCGTCGACGTTGCCGGCTACGACGCGGTCTACGTCACCGCCGCCACGCCCGCTGCGATGTGCGCCGCCCGCGCCGCGCGCGTGCTGGTCGCGACGCCGCGCACCGGCCCGGTGCTGCGCGAGGTGCCGATCGACGTGCTCGTGGCCAGCGCGCGCGACAGCGGCGAGCTGATCGACCCGGCGCTGCAAGTCGGCGCGGTCGTGCGCACCAGCGGCGACGCGGGTGGCAGCTGGTCGGCGGCCGACGGCACGAGCGGCACGTGGCAAGCCGCGCCACTACCCGGCGCCGTCCGCGACGCGTACGGCTGTGGCGACGCCTTCGCGGCAACGCTGACGCACCAGCTCGCGCAGGGCGCGACGCTCCGCGACGCCTGCGGCGCCGCCGCGGTCGCAGGCGCCCGCCGCGCGACGCTGCGCGGTCCCTACGGGGACAGCACGCGCGCCAGCGCGTCGTAGGCGCTCTCGCCGCGCTCCTGCGCGACGAGCCGCTTGCGCAGGCGACCGGTGAAGGCCTCGGTCGAGCCGTCGCCGCGGACGTCGACGCCGCCGCGCACGCGGCGTCCGGCGACCTCGCCGCGCGCCACGACCTGCTGCACGGGGTCGATGTCGCGGCCGATCCAGCGCACCGGTGCGCGCTCGTGGTCGACGCCCGCCAGCCGTCGCTCGAGCTCGGCCAGCGCGTCGCGCAGCTGCTCGTGCGAGGAGTGCGCGACCTTCGCGCCCTCGCGGATCGTCAGGCGATACACGCCCGAGAATCTACGCGGCGAGGTCGGCGACCATCTCGCGCACACCGCCGTGGATCTCGGAGCGCAGGTGCAGCGAGAGCCGGCGGAACAGGCGCAGCGCAGCCTCGTTGTCCGGCGCCATGATCGCCGTGAAGTGCTGGATGCCCAGCGCGTACGGCCTCGTGCGCCAGCGCCAGCCCGAGCAGCTTGCCGAGGCCCTGGCCCTGGCGGGCGTCGCAGATCGTGATCGCCAGCTCGGCGCTCGTCGGGTCGTTCTTGTCGCGCACGAAGCGCCCGACGCCGAGCAGCCCGTCGCCCTCCTCGATGACCCAGGCGACGTGGTTGTAGCCGTCGACCTCGGTCAGGTAGCGCAGCTCGGCGCTGGAGAAGCTCGGCCTGGGCTGCAGGAAGCGCAGCTGCACCGAGCGCGGCGACATCCGCTGAAGCCCTGCTTGGAGCGAGGCCTTGTCCGTCGGCTGGATCGGACGGATGCGCATCCGCCGAGTGTACGTTGCATCACAAAACCTCAAAGTGATACGCGTCACAATGTCGCTGCTCAGCCGCCGCGCTTCTCCACCGGCACGTAGTCGCGCCCGCGGTCGCCCGTGTAGATCTGCCGGGGGCGGGCGATCTTCTGCTCCTTGTCCTGCACCATCTCCAGCCACTGGGCGATCCAGCCGCGACGTGCGCGGGATCCCGAACATCACCGGGAACATCTCGACCGGCAGGCCGAGCGCCTCGTAGATCAGGCCCGAGTAGAAGTCGACGTTCGGGTAGAGCTTGCGCGAGATGAAGTAGTCGTCCTCCAGCGCGATCTTCTCCAGCTCGACGGCGATGTCGAGCAGTGGGTTGCGACCGGTGACCTCGAAGACGTCCTCGCAGGCTTTCTTGATGATCGTCGCGCGCGGGTCGAAGTTCTTGTAGACGCGGTGGCCGAAGCCCATCAGGCGCTCGTTGCCGTCCTTCACGCCGGCGACGAAGTCCGGGATGTTGTCCACGGACTCGATGCGCCGCAGCATCCGCAGCACCGCCTCGTTGGCGCCACCGTGCAGCGGGCCATACAACGCGGCGACGCCGGAGGCTACGGCCGAGTACGGATCTACCTGCGACGAGCCGACCGCGCGTACCGCGCTCGTCGAGCAGTTCTGCTCGTGATCAGCGTGCAGGATGAAGAGGATGTCGAGCGCCCGCGCGAGGCGCGGATCCGCCTCGTACTTCAGCTCGGTCATCTTGTAGATCATCCCGAGGAAGTTCTCGGGGTAGCTGAGGTCGTTGTCGGGATAGACGTACGGCTGGCCGCGCGAGTGGCGGAAGGCGAACGCGGCAAGCGTCGGCATCTTCGCGATCAGCCGGATCGTCTGGAAAAGGCGGTTGTCGGGATCGTCGATCTCGTTGGCGTCCGGGTAGAACGTCGACAGCGCACCGACCGAGCCGAGCAGCATCCCCATCGGGTGCGCGTCGTGGCGGAAGCCCTGCATGAACTGCTTGAGGTTCTCGTGCACGAAGGTGTGGACCGTGATCTCGTGCGTCCACCAGTCCAGCTGCTCCTTCGTCGGCAGCTCGCCGAAGACGAGCAGGTACGCGACCTCGAGGTAGGTCGAGTGCTCCGCGAGCTGCTCGATCGGGTAGCCGCGGTACTCGAGGATCCCCTTGTCGCCGTCGATGAACGTGATCGAGCTGCGACACGACGCCGTGTTGGTGTACGCCGGGTCGTAGGTCATCAACCCGAAGTCGTCGTCGTCCACCTTCATCTGGCGGAAGTCCATCGCCCGCACCGTGCCGTCGTTGATCTCGACCTCGTAGGTCTTGCCGGTGCGGTTGTCGGTGACGGAGAGGGAGTCGGCCATGTCGGCAATCTACCCACCCGGAGGTGTCGGGCGGTTACGCGGGTTCGACCTCTGCGCGGACGCTGCCAGCGGTGCGCTCGTCCTGCCGCTGCTCGAGGCGTCGCGAGAGCCGTGACAAGCCGTAGTTGGCGATGACGAAGAGGATCCCGATGAAGATCATCACGTGCAGGATCGGCGCGTCGACGCCGCCCCCCGTGAAGGGATTGCCGGCCGTGTTGGAGAGGATCCGGCCCGAGCGCACGACCTCCTGGATCGCGATGATCGAGACGAGCGTCGTGTCCTTGTTCAGCGTGATCAGCTGCGACACCGTCGCCGGCACCATCCGCCGCAGACCCTGCGGCAGCACGACGTGGCGCATCTGCTGGGTGTAGCTCATGCCGAGCGCCGCGGCCGCCTCGCGTTGCCCGCGTGGCAGCGAGAGGATCCCCGCGCGCATGATCTCCGCGATCACCGCGGAGTTGTAGAGCGTGAGGCCGCCGATGCCGGCGAGGACGAACTTCGACTTCAGCGCCTCAGGCAGGAAGCCCGGGCGCGTTGTCCTCCCAGAAGTCCTTGATGCCCTCGGGCAGCTCGAGCGCGAGGTAGAGGATCAGGAAGATCAGCGGCAGGTTGCGAAAGACGTCGACCCACAGCTTTCCCGCCAGCCGCAGCGGCGTGAAGCGCGCGATCGACAGCAGCGCCAGCAGCAGCCCGAAGATCAGCGACAGCACCATCGAGATGACCGCGATCTCGACGTTGACGAGGAACGCCTCGAGCAGGAAGCGGGCGTTGTTGCCCGTCCACAGCCACTCCCAGTTGTCGGGGGAGAACAGGTAGCTCATCGCCGCACCGCGTAGCGCTGCTCCAGCCAGCGGAAGAGCACGGTCGCGCTGATCGTCAGCAGCAGATAGGCGACCGCGCCCCAGAAGAACGCCTCGCTCGTCTGGAACGTCGCCGAGTTGACGATCCGCGCCTCCTTGAGGATGTCGCCCAGCGCAAGCAGCGACGCGCCGACGATCGCCGAGTTCTTGATCATCGCGATCGTGATCGAGCCCAGCGGCGGGATCACCGTGCGCATTGCCTGCGGCAGCACGATCCGCCGCAGGACGTCACGCTCGGAGAAGCCGAGCGACAGGCCGGCTTCGTATTGCCCGCGGCCGACGGCGCTCATGCCCGAGCGCAGCGCCTCCGCGACGTAGGCCGACGTGTAGACGCCGAGCGAGAGGATGCCGGCGACCCAGGCGTCGATCGCGATGCCGCCGCGCCGCACCCCCGCGTAGGAGATGAACAGCAGCACCAGCAGCGGCACGCCGCGGAAGATCTCCGTGTAGATCGTCGCGAGCGCGCGCAGCCAGCGCAGTGGCTGCACGCGCAACGCGGCGACGATCGTCCCCAGCACCACCGCGACGACGAGGCTGGCCAAGACCAGGCGCAGCGTGACGCCGAAGCCTGCGGCGTAGTCGTCGAAGTGGTCGCTGAGGACTTCGATCACGACGGGCTACTCGATGTCGCCCGCCAGCGCCTCCTCCAGCGTGGCCGTCGGCGGCGACTGCTTCTCACCCGTGTACTGGCCAAGCCACTTGTCATAGGACTTCTGCCAGCCGCCGTTGGCCTTGTACTCCTCGAGCACGCCGTCGACGAACTGCTTGAACTCCGTGTCGTCCTTCTTCAGCCCGCCGCCGTAGGGCTCGACCGTTAGGTCCTCGCCCTCGACCAACTCGAGCGTGTCGTCCTGGATGATCATGCCGGTGAGGATCACGTCGTCGGTCGAGACCGCGTCGACGGCGCCGTTCTGGATCAGCTCCAGGCACTCGGAGTAGCCGTCGACGAGCTTGAGCTTGGCCTTCGGCGCCTGCTTCTTCAGCGTCTCCTCATACGTCGAGCCCAGCGCCGTGCAGACGTTCTTGCCGGCGAGGTCCTCGACGCCCTTGATCGAGCCGCCCTTCTTCTGCAGGATCCGCCCGCGCGCGATGAAGTAGGGCTCGGTGAAGCCGATCTCCTCGGCGCGCTCCGGGTTGATCGTCATCGTCGAGAGCACGAGGTCGACGGTGCCGTCGGTGATGAACGGGATGCGGTTGTCGGACACCGCCTCGATCAGCTTCGCCTTCACGCCGAGCTTGTCGGCGACGGCCCGGCCGAAGTCGACGTCGAAGCCCTCGATCGCCCCGGTCTGCGGGTTCTTGAAGCCGAACGGCGGGACGTCGTACTTCACGCCGATGGCGATCTCGCCCTTCTCCTGGATCTTCGCCATCGTCGAGCCCTCGGGGAAGTCCGTCTGCGCCGCCGGCGTCGTACCGCCGCCGCCACCGCCGTCATCGTCGTCGTCCCCGCAGCCTGCGGCCGATACCGAGAGCACCAGAACCGCCAGCGCGCTGGTCAACCAGCGCCATCGCGAACGTTGCATCGTCGCCTCCTCCTAGTGATGAATGATCTTGTCGACGAACTCGCGGGCACGGGCACTGCGAGCGCCGCTGAAGAACTCGTCGGGCGGACCTTCCTCCACGATCTCGCCCTCGTCGATGAACACGATTCGGTCGCAGACCTCGCGCGCAAAGCCCATCTCGTGGGTGACGACGAGCATCGTCATGCCGCCGCGCGCGAGGTCGCGCATGACGTCGAGGACCTCGCGGATCATCTCCGGGTCCAGCGCCGACGTCGGTTCGTCGAAGAGCATCAGCTTGGGGTCCATCGCCAGCGCACGGGCGATCGCGACGCGCTGCTGCTGGCCACCCGAGAGGTCGGCGGGGTAGTCGCGCGCCTTCTCGGGGATGCCGACGCGCTCGAGCAGCTCGGCGGCGCGCTTGCGCGCGGCAGCCGGCTCGAGCCCGCGGACCTTGATCGGCGCGATCGCGACGTTGCGCTCGACCGTCATGTGCGGGAACAGGTTGAACTGCTGAAAGACCATCCCGATGTCCTGGCGCAGCCGCGCGAGCTCGCGCCCCTGGCCGACCTTGCGCCCGTCGAACGTGATCGTGCCGCCGTCGATCGACTCCAGCCCGTTGACGCAGCGCAGCATCGTGGACTTGCCCGAGCCCGAAGGGCCTGCGATCACGATCGCTTCACCCGTGTTGACCTCGAGGTCGATGTTTTGCAGGACCACGTTGTCGCCGAACACCTTGCGGACCGACTGCAACTGGACCAGCGGCGTGGCCGTCACATGGTCCTGATTACCCCTCCGTGAGGCGATCCAAGCGCGTGTCCCACCACGGCCGGCCCTGCGGGTCGCGCGGGTGGCGGATGCCCTGGCCGAGATAGTTCGGCGGATGGACCACGACCTGGTCCTCCGGCGGGTACTCGCCCGGCAGGTCAGCGCGGACGAAAAACGCGTTCGTCCCCGTCGTGTCGGTGTAGACGAGGCGGTAGCCGCGGGCGTGCGCGAGGTCGCGCAGCGCGCCGAGCCCCGCACCGAAGTAGTCCGTGCCGTCCCAGTCTTCGCGGTGGTCGCGCGGGACCGTGAGCGGGCTGTCGGGATCGAGGTGGGCGTTGTACTCCGCGACGACGATCCGCGGCCGGTAGTCGGTGATCGCCTGCCAGACCCAGTAGTCGATGCCGTCGATGTCGATCGACAGCACGTCGGGCTCGGCCGGGACGCCGGCCTGCGCGAACAGCTCCTGCACGTTCTCGGCGGTGACGAACGCCTGCAGCGTGCGCACGCGTGGGTTGCCGGCGTACTTGGCCGACAGCGCGGCGAAGGCGGTGTCCTCGGCCTCGATGAAGAGCCCCTCGTAGTCGCGCGTGTCGGCCAGCAGCGCACACACGTTCTCCGCGCCGGTGGACGCACCGAACTCGACGAACCAGCCGCTGCTGCCGCTGCGCCGCAGCAGCTCTTCGATGACGCCGTCCTCGCCGTTCTGCGAGCTGACCCTGCGCTCGTAGCGCGTCAGCGACCTGTCGCGTGAGCCGGTGACGTAGCCGAGCGCCTCGCGCAGCAGCTCGCGCTCGAAGACCCACGTGAGCGCCGCGGTCAGCGCGAGGTAGCCGGCCAGCTCGGCGACGGCGACCCCCGCGGTGCGCTCGCCGCTCTCGAGTGTCCGCACGAGCAGGATCACGCCGATCGCCGGCACCGAGGGCGCCAGCGCGCGCAGCGCGTGCGGCGTCATCGTGAAGCCGGCGAACAGGCGGCGCAGGTAGATCCCGCGCACGACGAGCCCGGCGATGACCGTGAGCAGCATGCCGGCGGCGAGGCCGTCGAGGTCGTAGGCGAGCGTCAGCGGGATCGCAGCGACTGCGAAGACCGCCGCCTGCGCCACGGAGCCGGCGCCGATCGGCTTCGTGTCCCCGCGTGCGCGGAAGTACGCGCCCCAGTTGAAGCCGAGATGCCCGATCGCCGCCGCGGCGCCGAAGCTCTGCAGCAGGGTCGTCGCGCCGTCCCAGCGATGGCCGAGCACGAAGTCGATGAGGTCGGGCGCGAACAGCGCGAGCCCGAAGCCGAACGGCATCGCCCACATCAGCGCGAGCCGGTTGGACTTCACGAAGCTCTCGAACAGCAGCTCCGTGCGATCGACGACCGCGCAGATCGCGGGGTACAGCGTCGACGTGATCACCTCGTCGACGCGGTTCGTGAACATCGAGATCGACGACGCCAGCGTGATCGCGCCTGCCGCCGCCAGGCCGGCCGCGGTCTCGCCCGCCAGGATCGAGCCCTGTGCGACGACGATCCCACCGAGGCTTGCGACCAGCAGCGGCCAGGAGAAGCCGACGTACTCGCGCGTGGTGACGCGGTCGAAGCGAAAGCGCATCCGATAGGGCGTGCTCAGCAGCGCGGCGATCGCCGCCGCCCACGCGCCCGCCAGCGCGCCGCCGACGAACGCCCAGTAGCCGGCGCCCGCGGCGGCCATCGCGATCGCGACGATGAACGACACGACCGGGTCGATCGACTGCAGCGCGCGCTGGCGCCCGAACTGCATCTTGCGATAGAGGATCCAGAACGGCGCCTGCAGCGTCACCGCGGGCAGCAGCAGGCAGCACGCCAGCGCCGGCAGGATCACTTCGTCGTGGCCGTAGATCAGGACGATCAACGGGATCGCGGCGAGGCTGAGGACGACGAGGATCGCGTTGAAGATCGCCTCGAGCGTGAACGCGCGCTGGAATGCGAGCTCCTGGTCGGCGTCCTCCTGCTGGATGTACTTGTCGGAGATGCCGATGGCCTTCAGCCAGCCGAGCGTCCCCAGCGAGATCAGGATGATTCCCCAGATGCCGTAGTCGTCCGGGGCCAGCAGGCCGGCGAGGATGAAGCCGCGCAGGAACCCCAGCAGCGAGATCCCGATCGTGAACGCGGCGTTGATGATCGTGCCGCGCGCGGCGTGCTCGCGCAGCGTGCGGCCGCCGAGGTCGAAGCGCGCGTCCGTCACACGCGCGCGACGACGAACACGGTCGCCCCGACCCCGCGACGGTCATAGGCGCTCGCGACGGCGTTCAGCAGGGCGCGCACCGGTGGCGAGGGGACACGTGCGCGATGGCCGAGCACGTCGCGCTGCGGGCTGGCGAGCTTCAGCGCCCCGCGCCAGGCGGGGCGGGCGATGCCGGTCGTCGCCTCGTCGAGCGTCGCGTCGGAGGACAGGTAGGTCGGCGTGCGCACGAGCACCGCGGTCATGCCGGCACGCTCGAACGCTTCACGCGCGGTCGCGGGCGTGTAGTGGACGAGGTGCTCCAGCGGGCGCAGGTGCTCCCAGTTGGCCAGGCGCACCTTGCGCGCGATGCTGTCCCAGTTGGGGCTCTCGATGCAGACGTGGCCTTTCGAGCGCGCGCGCAGCGTCTCGAGAAACGGCGGGCCCGCCGGCATGTGCTCGAGCACGTGGAACGCGGTGACGAGGTCGAACTGGCCGATGTCGACCTCCTCGAGCGTGCCGGTGTGGACATTCAGCCCGCGCTCGCGCGCGACCTGCGCGGCGTCCGGCAGCGGCTCGACGCCGGTGACATCCCAGCCGCGCTGCTTGGCGATGTTGAGGAACTCGCCGCTGCCGCAGCCGACGTCCAGC
Source organism: Paraconexibacteraceae bacterium (assembly GCA_963727365.1). GTDB lineage: Bacteria > Actinomycetota > Thermoleophilia > Solirubrobacterales > Solirubrobacteraceae > Paraconexibacter. Next base: position 59,522 of record CAVSFU010000019.1, read on the forward strand.
AGCGTGCCCTTGCCGATCGTCTTCTCCAGCAGCGCCAGCCGCGTGGCGCAGATCTCGCGCATGAACGCCTGGAAGCGCGGATGGCTGATGTCGATGCCGAAGTCGCCGGCGCCGCCCTCGAGGTAGCCGTCGGTGAAGACCTCCTCGGGATCGGCGTACGCGGGCGCGTAGACCGTGCCGCACTGCGTGCACTCGCGCAGCACGTGACCCTCGCCGAGGTCGACGTCGCGCGCGCCGGTCGCCGCGCAGACCGGGCACGCGGTGAGCGCCAGCGTCTTCACCGGGGAAGCGTAGCCTCGATGGCTGCCAGCCAGCCGTCGGCGGTGCGTTCCCACGACAGCTCCGCGGCTCGCTGCGGGCCGCGCGCACGCAGCGGGACCGGATCGTCCAGCGCGCGCCGCAGCGCGTCGGCGATGGCGTCGGCAGTTGGATCGACGACCAGCGCGGCGTCGCCGACGACCTCGGGCAGCGCGCCGCGGTTGGAGACGACGGTTGGCGTCCCGCATGCGAGCGCCTCGAGCGCCGGGAGGCCATAGCCCTCGGCGAGGCTTGGGAGGCAGAACACGGCCGCGCGGCGCATGAGGTCTGCGAGCTGGGTGTCGTCGGGGTCCTCGACGACGATCGGATCGGACCCGTCGCGCAGCGGCGCCCGTGCGACGCGCTGCTGCTGCTCGGCGTCGTCGCGGTCGATCGGTGGCGCGAGCACCATCACCAAAGGCAGCTCGAGCCGCGCTACCGCCTCGCGCAAGACGGCGAGGTTCTTGCGCGGGTGGGCGGTGCCGACGAACAGCACGTAGTCCTCGGCGGGGATGTCGCTGGGGTGGAAGATGCGCATGTCGACGCCGTACGGGACGACGTCGAAGCGCTCGCGCTCGATCTCGGCAAGCGTCGCGATCTGCCCGACGGCCTTGTGCGACGGCACGAGCACGCGGCTCGCAGCGCGCGCGGCGTTGCGCGTGTCGTCGCCCAGGCCCTTGACGAAGTCGGGGTGCAGCAGGTCGGCGACTGCGGGGTCGTCGACCCACGGCGCTTCGTGCAGCTGGACGACGGTCGGCAATCCGCGCGCGGCTTCGGGGACGCGGTGGTCGGTCAGCCAGGCGTCGGGCCGCCGCGCGTCGGCGCCGTCGGCAACGATCTCCAGCCGCACACGGTCGCGCAGCAGCGACAGCGCGTAGTGCCAGACCGTGCCGTGACCGGTGCGGCGCGGGATGTGCGTGACGACCTCGGGGACCGCGACGCGCAGCCGCCGCCACTTCAAGCCGTGCCGCCCGGAAGCTTCTCGGCCGGGATCCACGTCGCGTGGAAGCCGAGCGGCACACGGAACGGCAGGCCGAGGCGACAGACCGGCCCCGCGCTGACGGCGGCTGCGTCCAGCACGTGCAGCTCGCTCGTGGCGTCGCGCTCGTCGTAGACGTAGGAGACGAGGTAGCCGTCGTCCTCGGCGGTCGAGCCCGGGCGCGGCGCAAACGGCGCCTCGCTGCCCCAGCGGCCGTCGCCGAACCAATACGTCTCGGCGGTGCCGGCGGCGACGTCGTACTTCTGCAGCCCGTCGAAGAGCAGCGTCTTCTCGGGGGAGATGTGCATCGTGTAGGCCGTGTTGGTCGGACGGCCGGCGAGGTCCTGGCGGATCGACGGGAACTCGGTGTTGTCGTCGTCCATCGTCTGCTCACGCGTCTGCCCGCTGCGCAGGTCGAAGCGGTAGCGGTGGATGTGGGCGTCCAGGCGCAGGTACGTCAGCAGCGCGGCGAGCGGTCCGTCCTCGCGCCGGACGGGCCGCGGCTGCTTGACGCGGCAGACGTCCATCACGATCTCGTCGCCTTCTTCCCAGGCGTTGACGACGTGGTAGATGTAACACGGCGCGGCCTCGAACCAGCGGACCTCCGTGCCGTAGCGCGGGATCACCGCGAAGCGCGCCGGCAGCTCGCGGTCGAAGAACAGCTTGTGCCGTCCGGCCTTCGCCGCTTCGGGCTCGGCGTACAGCGGCAGGTCCATCAGCACGCTGTAGCGCTCGGTGATCGCCATGTCGTGCGGCAGCCGCGGCCCCGGCATGTCGATGCCGGTGAAGTGCTTGAGCAGGCCGTCGGCGCCGATCACGCCGTAGCGCATGTACGGCTTGGTGATGCCGTAGTCGAAGAACAGCAGCTCGCCGGTGACCTCGTCGACCTTCGCGTGCGCCGACATCTCCGATCGCAGCGTGCCACCGAAGTCCTCGCGGCCGAGGTCGTCCAGCGTCACCGGGTCCAGCGCGTACGGCGCACCGGCGCGGTACCACAGCGCCAGCAGCTTGTCGCGGTGGTAGATCACGTCGGTGTTGGCGGTGTCCTTCTCGCCGTCCTCGGCAAACGGCTCGAGGATCCCTTGCCAGATCGCGTGGCCGGAGTCGCGCTCCTGCACGAAGCCGTCGGTGCGCACCCAGCGGTTGCGGTAGGTCGCCTGGCCGTCGGCGATCTGGATGCTGTGCACCATCCCGTCGCCGTCGAACCAGTGGTAGCGGCCGATCGGGTGGTGCTGGGGGTTGGGGCCGTTGCGGACGTAGACGCCGTTGAGGTCGTCGGGCAGCGTGCCCTCCAGCAGCGTCAGCGCGACGGTGCGTTCCTCGTCGACCGGCGCGAACGGCCCTTCGAGGTACGGGTTGGCCGCGACCTCAACGTGCAGCGACATGTGCCGATGCTACGTCAGCGGGCGGGCGCGCACCGCAGTGTGCGGCAGGCCCTTGGCGCGGATGATGAGCTTCTCGCGACCGCGCGCGGTCAGCACGTCGCGCCAGCCCGAGTGCCACGGCGGCTGCGGGTGCGCGCTGCCCGTGGGCAGCATGTAGATGCCGGTGCGCTCGACGATCTCGAAGCCCGCGGAGCTGACCATCTGGCGGAAACCGGCGACGTTGGGCTGCCACCACCAGGACTGGTCGATGCCCTCCAGGCGCGCCGTCGGCGTGCGCGGGCGCAGCAGCGACGGGATCAGCTCGACGGTTTCGGCGATGACGGCCTCGCCGCTGCACACGCTCCTCAGCCGGTCGAGCGCGCGGACGGGGTCACGCAGATGCAGCAGCAGCGAGCCGAGGAAGACGAAGTCGAACGTGCCGTCGACCTCGGGGTCGAGCTCGTAGACGCTGCGGTCGATGCGCTCGACTTGCGAGCCGAGCGCGTCCTTGGCCAGCGCGAACGACGCCGCCCCGGACTTGAACTGGCTGAGGTACTGCAGACGGTCGGCCGCTGCCGGGCCGAACTGCGTGTGCGGCGGCCAGTCCCAGCGCGTCGGGTCCTCGATGTCGATCGCGGTGACCGATGCGGCGCCGCGGCGCTCCATCTCGAAGGCCCAGAAGCCGTCCCACGTGCCGACGTCGAGGCAGCGCTTGCCGTCGAGGCGACCGGGCAGCGGGACCTTGCCGACCGTGGGGCGCGTGTCGAAGAAGCCGGGCGTGATCACGCCCGGCGCGAGCTCGATCGTGTGGTACCACGAGAGCGCCTTGACCTCGGTCGCGAGGCTCACCGCTGGTCCCACTTGCTGCGTACGTTGCGGCCGAAGCGCTTGGCGCGGCGCACTGTCGGGGCCATCTTGAGGCGCTGCGCCATGCGCGACTCGGGCACCGGCAGTTCGGCGGCCTCGGCGGCCGTGATGCTCAGCGTCACGGCGCGCTCGGCGATGCGCTCGACCTCAGGCGCGTCGACGAAGCGCAGGCCGTCCTCGGTCTCGACGTCGATGCCGTCCAGGAGGTCCTCGCGGATGATCTGGTGCACGCGGCGCACGGTCCCGATCTCGATGCCGTCGCTGGTGCGCACAGGCGTTCCGCGCTTGAGGACCTTGTAGGAGATGGCGTGGCCGTCGTCCGTCACGACGGCGAAGTGTGCCGGATCAGCTCGTGAGGATGGTGGTCGCCATCGCCGCGAGCACGAGCACCGCGAACAGCGCCATCACACCGCGCGCCGTCGACTGCGAGGCTGCGAAGCCCTCGGAGCGGATCGCAACCGCCGAGATCCCGAACCCCGCCGCGGCCAGCGCAAGGCCCGCGATGTAGAACGGGGTCTTTGAGGACTCCTCCTCGCCGGCCGTCGAGGCCAGCACCACGAGCGCGTGGAGCATGCGCGGAACCCTATCCACTCGAGCGGCCCGCGGGTCCGCCCTCGTAGCGCGACTCGGTCGCCTCGACCTGGCCCTGGTAGTGGCTGCCCAGATCGGGGTGCCCGTACGGCCGCTCGGCCGGCCGGTCGAGCGTCATGAACGACAGCTGGGCAATCGGCTTGCCCGGCCACAGGATGATCGGCACGCGCGTGAGGTTGGTGATCTCGAGCGTCAGCGTCCCCTGGAACCCCGGGTCCACGAACCCCGCCGTGGCGTGGACGATCAGCCCCAGCCGGCCAAGCGAGCTGTTGTGGGTCGGGATGCACGACCGGGTCACGAGGAACAGGCCGTCTGCGGCGCCGACCTGAATGCAGCGCACCGGCACGCTGGATGTGGGCCGGATCGCGACGATCGCGCGCCCGCGGCGGAACACACCGACGTCCTTCTGGCGCAGGCGCTTGCGCTGCAGGCGAAAAACCGGGCGATCCGGCGTGAACTGGATCTCGTACTTCGGCCCGCAGTCGCGCCCGTCGAGCATCGCCCGCTTCTTGACCGTTCGTGGCCGGAACCCCAGGCTCGCCACGAGCTCGTGGTACTGCTGCGCGAGCGGTGCCTTCACGGTCGTCAGGTCGCAGCGACCAAGCTCGTCGACGTAGCCATCCGTGTCCATCAGCCCGGTCAGAAGCGCGCTGCGCTGGTGGACGCTCGCGGTCAGATACGCAGGTGGTAGGTGCTTGCGCCCGAACACGCCCATCGCGCGCAACACGCTGTTCAGCGATGAGTTCGCGACATAGCGGCCGGTGCGCGCGTCGCGCGTGTGGCCAGCACCCCCGAGACGGTAGGAAAGCGGGCCGCTTGCTCGGCGGACCGTGACGCCGCAGTGATGGATCTGGTGCAGGATCTCCGGATCGGCGCAAGTGATCTCGGCCTTGGTGCTCGTGCCGTCACCGATCCAGGCGCCGAAGACGTACGGATCGACCGGCAGTGCCTTGTCCTCGTAGCGCAGCGGCTGCGCTTGGCGGACGTGGAAGCTGTACTCCTTCCCCTGCTTGACGCCGGCGTCCTCGATCTCCCGCGTCGTGAGGACGCGCGAGACGCCGCGCTGGCGGTCGTACCTCGTCGCCACCTCCCACTGGTGGTCGAGATCGGCGACGACGGTCGTCCCATCGGAGAAGACGACCTCGCGGCACTCACGACCGGTCATCACGTCGCTGACGGCGACGACCGGAAGCGGCGCGCCATCGGGTCCGAAGACGCGATCACCGGGACGCAGGTCACCCATGGTGCGCCAGCCGTCTGGCGTCGGCACCTCGGTGTCGAGCGCGAGCGCCTTGCCTTCGATCCTCGCCACCAGGTCATCCGGCAGCTCGACGTACTCCTGCGTGCGTCCGAGGACGAACTCGCCGGGGTGGATCACGAACGATCCGCCGTCGTCGAGGACGACCTGCTCGGTGAGGTTCTGCGGCGGATCGGCGAGGTCGATCGCCGGCACGCGGAAGTTGTGGAAGACGAGGAACGAGTTGCCGAGGCGCAGGTCGACGCTCGCAGGCTGGACCATGGCCGCGTCCCAGGGCTTGATCGTGATGCGGCCCTCGTCGACGAGGCGCCGGATCGTGCCGTCCGAGAGCACGCTGCTGGGCATGGCGCGGCAGTCTGCCAGGGACGTCAGTCGTGCGGGGCGACGCGGCTGCGGGCGTGTCCTGCGCGCACGCGCGCCGGCGCTGCCGGTGGGCCGTCGCCGTGCGGGCCGCGGCGCGGCGGGTATGGGCGCGGGCGGCGCGGCTGGGGCGAGTGCTTCGTCCCGCCGTCGTCGGGACCGCTGACCTCGGGCTCCGCGGTCTGGTGGATGGCCCACCACACGATCCACAGGAGCGCGACGATCGGGATCTTCAACACGAACATCATGTAGATGAACGTCACGTCCACACCGCCGATGGTACCCGGGCTTTGGTCCGTCTGCACGAATGGATGGTGGCCAGCAGCGCCCGATCGGAGTAGCGTCCGCAGGAAGATGACCGAGCGCCGAACCGTGGCCACGATGCCCCCTGCGAGCACGGGCGAGCCCGCGCGCGTTCGGCGCGTCGATGCCCGTCGTAACCTCGAATCGATCCTGGAATCGGCAAAAAACCTCCTTCCAGAGCATCCAGACGCCTCGATGCAGGAGATCGCGTCCGAGGCGGGTGTGCACCGCGCAACGGTGCACCGTCATTTCGCCTCCCGCGACGACCTCGTCGCAGCAGTGCGGTTGCGGGCCGTCGAGGCCTCGCTGAACGCCGTCGAGGAGACCCTCGAGGGCGTCTCCGCGCGCGGAGCCGACGCGTTCGAGGCCGCAACGGAGGCGGTCCTCGTCAGCGGTGACACCTACCGCCTCTACCGTTTCACGACCTGGCGCGACCAGCAGACGCTGGCGCGCGGGATGCAGATCACGGCGCACCTCGAGCCGCTCGTCGTGGCGGCTCAGAAGGACGGCGCGCTGCGCGACGACCTCACAAGCCACGAGGTCATGGTGTCGTGGGGCGGGCTGATCACCGCGGTGCTGCCCCCGATCGCCGACGGCGAGATGACGCCCGCCGCGGCCGCTGCCTTCATCCGCAAGGTCCTTTCGCGCGGCGCATAGGGGTCGCCGTCAGGGTCGGCCTCAGGGACATTCCCGATGGTGCGCGCACCGGGCGCGCGCCAACCTCTGACCCATGTCCACCACCCCCACCCCGAGCAGCCGCGCACGCCCCTGCGCCGCCCGCAGGACGACCGCTGGGTCGCGGGCGTCTGCTCCGGCCTCGCCCGCGAGCTCAAAGTCGACCCACTCGTCGTCCGCGTCGCCGCCATCGTCCTCACCGCGATCGGCGGCACCGGCATCGTCCTCTACGTCCTCGGCGTCCTGCTCATCCCCGCGGAAGGCGAGAGCGACTCGATGGCACGCAGGGCGCTCGACGGTGAAGACCGTCCGCTGGCGCTCGGCCTTGCGCTGATCGCGATCGTTCTCGCCGCGGTGGTCAGCGACGGCTGGTTCTTCGGCTGGGACAACGGCTGGGACGACGGCTGGGGCTTCGGCACGCTCGTCGTCGGCGGGCTGATCGTGTGGTGGCTGATGGGTCGTCAAGACCGCGCAGCCGGCGAACCCGAGGCATCTGGCGAACCCGCGGCATCCGCAGAGGCGGGCGAGGAGCCGACCGCCGTGATCACCCCGCCACGGCGGCGCTCGAGCGGCCGCATCGCGCTCGGGGTCACGCTCGCGGGCATCGCGATCGTCGGTGCGATCGGCGCAATCGGTGGCGACGACGTGCGCTGGGACGTGCTGCTGGCCTCCACGGTCATCGCGCTCGGTGCCGCGCTCGTCGTGGCCGCCCCGTTCGGCGGCGCGCGTGCGCTGATCCCGCTTGGGCTCGTGCTGGCCACCGGCGCGGGCGTCGCCGCGGCCGCCGACCTCAAGCTCGAGGGCGGCGCCGGCGAGCGCATCTACCGCCCGCAGACCGTCGCCGAGATCAAGCCCGAGTACAACCTCGCGGCCGGGCGCCAGGAGATCGACCTGCGCCGCCTCGTCGTGTCCAGGGACACGCACATCGAGGTCGACCAGGGCTTCGGCGAGCTCGTCGTGCGTCTTCCCGAGCACACGCGCGTGCAGGTCAGCGCGGAGGTCTCGGCCGGTGAGGTCGAGGTGCTCGGCCGCGACGCCAACGGCTTCGACGCCGACCTCGGCGTCACGGACGGCAGCGGCTCGCCGACCATCACCGTCGACGCGCACGTCGGCTTCGGCCACATCGGAATCGTGCGTGGCGACGACGACGTCGGCCACCGCGGCGACCCGCCCTTCGGCGCGATCACACTGCGATGAAGCGCGAACCGCTGGACATCACGTCGCTCGCGGGCGGCATCGTGCTGATCATCGTCGGCGTGATCATCCTGCTCGACCGCCTCGGCGACATCGAGCTTGCCTTCGACGGGCTCTGGCCGCTGCTGGCCGGAGCAACCGGAGCAGTCCTGCTGGCGGCGGGGATGGACGACCGTCGCCGCGGGCGGTGATCATCTGGCCACGATGGCCACCCACACCCCCGACACCCCGCTGCCGCGGCGCCTGCGACGCGCGCGCCGCGGCGCGGTGCTTGGAGGCGTCTGCGCCGGGCTCGCCCGCGCGCTCGGCGTCGAGGTCCTCTGGGTCCGGCTGGCCTTCGTCATCGCGGTCTTCGGCGGTGGCTTCGGGATCCTCGCCTACATCCTCGGGATGCTGTTCATGCCCGTCGACGACGCGGTCGCGGGTCCGCGGATCTCCGCCAACGTCAAGGAGGCCGCGGGGATCGCGTTGCTCGTGCTCGCCGCGATGCTCGGGCTGCGCTCGATCGGCGTCTGGTGGAGCGACGCGGTCGTCTGGCCCGTCGTCCTGACGATCGCCGGGCTGGCGGTGATCTGGCGCCACAGCACCGTCGCGCCGCCGCCGCCGGTGCCGCTCCCGCCGCCGGCGCCAACCGCCGCCGAGCCGCCGCGCGACCTCAGCGAGGGCGTGCCCGGCCCGCGGCGCACGCCGCTCGGCGAGCTGCCGCGCTTCGGGCCGCGCCTGGTGCTCGGCGCCGCGCTCGTCGGCGCCGGGCTGATCACGCTGCTGTCCAGCGCCGACGCGATCGGGTCCTTGCGCGACCTCGTGATCGCCGCGGCGATCGTGACCGCGGGCGTGACGCTGATCTTCGGCACCTCGTGGCTGGGCCTTGCGACCGCGCTGCGCGACGAGCGCTCGGCGCGCGTCCGCACGGAGGAGCGCGCCGAGATGGCGGCGCACCTGCACGACTCCGTCCTGCAGACGCTGGCGCTGATCCAGCGCGAGGCGGGCGACGACCCGGCGGTGGCGCAGCTCGCGCGGCGCCAGGAGCGCGAGCTGCGCGACTGGCTCTCCGGGCGTGAGTCGCCCGGTGGCGCGGACGCCGCTTCGACGCTCGCGGCCGCGCTGCGCGCCGTGGCTGCGGAGATCGAGGACGCCCATCGCGTCGAGGTCGAGGTCGTCACCGTCGGCGACGCCGCGCTCGACGATCCCGGGCGCGCGCTCGTCGCCGCCGCGCGCGAGGCGGCCGTGAACGCCGCGAAGTTCGCCGGCACGGGTCACGTCGACGTCTACGCCGAGGCGACCGCCGCGCGCATCGAGATCTTCGTCAGGGACCGGGGCCGGGGATTCGACCTGGCTACGGTCCCGGCGGAGCGGCGCGGCGTGCGTGAGTCGATCCTCGCGCGCATGGCGCGCCACGGCGGCCGTGCCCACGTGCGCTCGGCGCCCGGCGAGGGCACCGAGGTCGAGCTGACGTTGGAACGGAGCGGCTCATGACGCGCGTCGCGATCGTCGACGACCACGACCTCGTGCGCGCGGGCGTGCGCTCGTCGCTCGGCGACGCCGTCGAGATCGTCGGCGAAGCCGGCACGGTCGCCGACGCGATCGAGCTGATCCGCGCGCAGGCGCCCGAGGTCGTGCTGCTCGACGTCCACATGCCCGACGGCGGCGGTGTCGCGGTGCTGCGCGCGACGCGCGACGTGCCCGGGGTGCGCTTCCTCGTGCTGAGCGTCTCCGATGCCGCCGAGGACGTGATCGCGGTGATCCGCGAGGGCGCGCGCGGCTACGTGACGAAGGCGATCTCCGGCCCGGACCTGATCGAGGCGATCGGTCGTGTTGCCGAGGACGACGCCGTCTTCAGCCCGCGCCTGGCGGGCTTCGTGCTCGACGCGTTCGCAGGGGCGCCGCCCGAGCCGGTGGCCGACCCCGAGCTGGAGCAGCTCACCGAGCGCGAGCGCGAGGTCCTGCGCCTGATCGCGCGCGGCTACATGTACAAGGAGGTGGCGCACCGCCTCGGCATCTCGGCGAAGACGGTCGAGTCGCACGTCTCCGCCGTGCTGCGCAAGCTCCAGCTCTCCAGCCGCCACGAGTTGACGCGCTGGGCCGCTGCTCGCCGCCTCGTCGACGATCCCTGATCAGGCGCGGCGCGGGACGCCGGTGACCTTCGCGAGGACGCGGTCGAGCATCGGCGTCGGCGTCACCGCGGCAAGCACCGCCTGCACGCGCGGGCCGGCGCCGACGACGTACCGCGCCCGCGGTCGCGACGACGTCAGCGCGCGCTCGACGGCCGCGGCGACGCCGTCGACGGGCGACGCCATCCGCTGCGCCATCGGGATCAGCCGGCGTGTGCCGGCAATGTGCCCGGAGTAGAGCTCGCGATGCTCGGGCGCCAGCGCCGCGACGGCCGCGTCGAGCTCGTCCTCGGCCTTGCGCCACATGTCCGTGTCGGTCTGCGACGGCTCGATCAGCGACACGCGCACACCCCACGGCCGCAACTCCATGCGCAGCGTGTCGGCCATCCCCTCGAGCGCGAACTTCGAGGCGTTGTAGGCGCCGAGCATCGGCGTCGCGACACGCCCGCTGAGGGAGGACACGAAGACGACGCGCCCCTTCGACGCGCGCAGCCGCGGCAGCACCGCCTGGGTGACAGCGACCTGGCCGACGACGTTGACCTCCAGCTGGCGGCGCAGGTCGTCGAGCGCGATGGCCTCGACCGGAGCGGACACCGCGATCCCGGCGTTGTTGACGACAGCGTCCAAGCTGGCCGGCAGTGCCGACTCCAGCGCCGCCACGTGCGCGGTGTCCGTGATGTCGAGCAGGAGCGGCTCGGCCTGCAGGCCCTCGGCGTCCTCGAGGCGGCGGACGCCGGCGATCACGTCCCAGCCCGCGCCGCCCAGTCGCTGCACCGTCGCGCGGCCGATCCCGCGTCCTGCGCCTGTCACCAGCACCGTTGGCATGCGCCCACGCTACTCAGCGGCCGGCCCAGCCGGCGGCGCGCAAGGTGTCGCGCACGCTGCTCTCGGCCTGTGCGGTCGCCGCAGTCGCGACGCAGAAGCAGGCGACGGTGAGCAGCAGCGGCGCGTGGCGGCGGCCGGCGACGAGCAGCGCGACCGCGGCCGCCGCTTCGAGCGCGAGCACCACCGCGGCGGCGCGCCCGCCCCACTGGCTGGACAGCAGCACCGCCTCGCCGGCAAGCGCACCGGCCGCGGGCGCGAGGCCGTAGGCGCGCGAGCGCACGTCGCCGCTGCGCCACAGCGCGCCGGCGAAGCCGAACGCGGCGCCGGCGGCGAGCCCGACCGCACCCCACAGCACCGTCAGCGGGACCGCGTAGGGCACGACGCCGCGACCGCCCGTGGTGATCGTCAGCCAGTACCAGGCGGCGGTGCCGAGCGCGAGCACGATGCCGCCGGCCAGCGCGCCGCGCAGGCGGTCCGCAGCGACCGCGCCGACGCCCCACGCGACGACGAGCCACGGCGCGCCGAGCGCGACGACGGCGCGGCCCAGCGCTTCGAGCGACGCGCCGTGCGGCAGCTCGCTGCTGGCGTGCACCAGCAGCCGCCCACCGATGCCGAGCACCACCGCTGCGGCCAGGACGACGAAGAGGAGACGGCCGAGCCTCACCGCATAGAGGCTACGGGCTAGGCGCTGGGCAGGCGCGTGTAGCGCTCGAGATCTGAGACGCGGGCCTCGACCTCGTCGCGCGTCAGGCGCTCGACGCGCTCGGTCCCGAACTCCTCGACGTTGTACGAGGCGATCGCGGTGCCGTAGGCCATCGCGCGGCGCAGCACGTCGTCGCTCGCGTCTCCGCCCTTCTCGGCCACGTAGCCCACGAAGCCGCCGGCGAAGCTGTCGCCCGCGCCGGTCGGGTCGACGACGTTCGTCAGCGGATAAGCGGGGAGGTGGAAGAAGCCGTCCGCCGTGTAGAGGCCGGCGCCGTACTTGCCCTCCTTGGCGATGACCGCCTTCAGGCCCCAGGCGAGCAGCTCCTTCGCGGCGGCGCCGGTGGTCGGCGCGCCGGTCAGCATCTCGAGCTCCTCGTCGTTGAGGATCAGGCAGTCGGTCGACTTGATCGTCTCCACGAGCGAGTCGTGGGCGATGTTGATCCACAGGTCCATCGAGTCCATCGCGACGAACTTCGCGTTCGTGCACTGCTCGCGCACGCCGCGCTGCAGGTCGGGCTGGATGTTCGCGAGGAAGAGGACGTCGCAGTCCTTGGACTCCTGCGAGAGCTTGGGATCGAACGTCTCGAACACGTTGAGGTCCGTCACGAGCGTCTCGCGCGAGTTGAGGTTGTCGGCGTAGACGCCCGACCAGAAGAACGTCTTGCCGCCGGCGACGTGCTCGACGTCGTCGGTGATCGTGCCGCGTGTGCGCAGCGTCTCCCACGACGCGTCGTCGAAGTCGTCGCCGACCGGGCCGACGGGACGGACGGTGTCGAAGAACGACGCCGCGAGCGCGAAGTGCGTGGCGGCGCCGCCGAGCATGCGCTCGCGCTCGCCCGCGGGCGTCTTGACGGCGTCATAGGCGATGGATCCGACGACGGTGAGGGCCATATGGGCCGCGCAGACTACGTCAGTACGAGCGCGGCAGGCCGAGCGAGTGCTCGGCGACGTAGTTGAGGATCATCTCGCGCGACACCGGCGCGATCCGCATCAGGCGCGCGCCCCAGTACATGTCGGCGAGGCCGTACTCGTCCGCGACGCCGTTGCCGCCGTGCGTCTGGATGGCATGGTCGACGCTGGAGATCGCGACCTCCGCAGCCGCGTACTTCGCCATGTTCGACGCCTCGCCGGCGCCCTTGAAGCCACCGTCGTACAGCGCGCACGCCTTGCGCGTCATCAGCGTCGCCAGCTCGAGCTCGATCTTGCACTGCGCCAGCGGATGGCTGATCGCCTGATGCGTGCCGATCGGCGCGCTCCAGACCGTGCGCTCGCGCGCGTACTGGGCGGCCTTGTCGAGCGCACGCCGCGCGACGCCGAGGCCGCCGCCGGCAGCCATGATCCGCTCGGGATTCAGGCCGTCAAACAAGGCGCCGAGCGCGCCCGGGATGCGGCGGTCCTCCTCCACCACGACGTCGTCGAAGAACAGCTGCCACTGCAGGTCGGCGCTCTTCGGCGCCGTCGGGATCTCGGTCTTCTCCAGCCCCGGCGCGTCGGTCGGCACGATGAAGAGGCCGACGCCGTCGTCGGTGCGCGTGACAACCATCACCTCCTGCGCGTCCTCGACGCCAGAGATGAACGTCTTCTGGCCGTTGATCTTGTAGCTCGCGCCGTCCTGCTTAGCCCACGTCGAGATGTTGTGCGTGTTGGTGCCCGCGTCGGGCTCGGTGACCGCGAACGCGACGCGCAGCTCGCCCGCCCCGATGCCGCGCAGGAAGCGGTCCTTCTGCTCGGCCGTGCCGTGACGCGTGAGGATCGAACCGACGATCGCAGGGGAGACGACCATCAACAGCAGCGCGCAGCCGGCCGCCGAGACCTCCTCGATCACGGCGCAGAGCTCGGTCATCCCGCGCCCGCCGCCGCCGTATTCCTCGGGGATGTTCACGCCGAGGTAGCCCTTGGCCGCAAGCGCCTCCCACAGCTCGCTCGGCGGCTGCTTGGACGCGTTGAGCTTGCGCATGTAGGCGGGACCGAAGTCGCTCGTGATGCCGGCGACGGCCTCGCGCAGCAAGCGCTCTTCGTCCGACGGCACGAGCTCGATCACGGGCGACTGAATCGCGTTCATGTTCGGGACTCTACGCGGCTGCGCCGGCGTTGAAGTAGCGCGACTTCTTGTAGCGCCGGTGGTTGCAGTGCACCGGCAGCGCCTCGCCGTAGGCGCGGCAGGTCCAGCCCTTCGGGGCGCGGCGGCGCTCCAGGTAGTCGCGCACGCCGCGCTTGGCGTTGGCGCACGTCGGCCCGTGCGTGCGCACGATCAGCACCTGCTCCTTCACCGTGATGCGCCCGCAGGTTTTCGGCGGGTAGGCGTCAGCGGGGAGGGCGGCGAGCAGCCCCAGTACCGCGGCAAGCAGCAGCGCGCGCCTCATCGCACCCGGAAGCTCACGCGCTTGGCCTTGGACGACAGCCCGGTGGAGTCGTCGATCGCGACGACCTTCAGCTGGTAGGCGCCCGGCTTCAGGCGCTTCAGCGACAGCCGCCGCGTCGACGTGCCGGCCTTTGCCGCGTACGTGGACTCGCGCAGTGTCCGTCCGCCGCGGCGCACGAGCGCGCGCACGCTGGCGGGCTGATCGACGGTGAAGCGCAGCGTCGCGCGCGTGCCCGCCACGCGCAGCCGCACGCCGCTGAGCGCCGGCAGCGCTGCGGGGTCGGGCGCCTGGTCGACGACGACGCGCCCGCGCATGACCGTGGGGTGGACCTTGCAGTGGTAGCCGAACGTCCCGACCTGGTCGAAGCGCCGCGAGGAGTCGGCGGCGAAGTCGAAGCTGGCGTCGTCTGCGGTGATCGTGTGACGCTCGCCCCGCGCGATCGTCCAGACGACGGTGTCGCCCTGCACGACCGTGACGTCTGCAGGCGCGAAGCGCAGGCCGCCGACCGCGACGAACGTCGGGCCATGGCCGACGTGCGCCTCGGCACTTGCGGGGAGCAGCAACACGAGCGCCGCGGCACACCTCCAGCCCATGCGCCTGACGGTACCGTGCGCGGCGATGCGTGCGATCCAGCAGCGCGAGTTCGGCGGACCCGAGGTGCTCGAGCTCGTCGACGTGCCCGAGCCGGTCGCGGGCCCCGGCGAGGTGCTGATCGACGTCAGCACCGCAGGCATCAACTTCGCCGACACCCACCAGCGCGAGAACGCCTACGTGCAGAAGGCCTCGCTGCCACTGATCCCCGGCGCGGAGGTGGCGGGGACGCGCCGCGACAGTGGTGAGCGCGTCATCGCGCTCACGCGCACCGGCGGCTACGCCGAGGTCGTCGCCGCGCCTGCCGACCGCGTCTTCGCGATTCCCGACGGCGTCGACGACGCGACCGCCCTGGCGCTGCTGCTGCAGGGCCTCACCGCGTGGCACCTCTACCGCACGATCGGGCGCGTCGCGCCGGGTGAGACGGTGCTCGTGATCTCAGGCGCCGGCGGCGTCGGCTCGCTTGCGACACAGCTCGGCCACGGCCTCGGCGCCGGCCGCGTGGTCGCGACCGCCTCGACCCCCGAGAAGCGCGAGCTGTGCCTGCAGCTCGGCGCCGACGAGGCGGTCGCCGGCCCGCGTGATCTGAGCGAGCCCGTGGACGTCGTCTTCGAGATGGCCGGCGGCGACGTCTTCGACGCCGCGATGGACGTCTTGGCGCCGCTCGGGCGCTGCGTCGTCTACGGCATCTCGGGCAAGGAGCAGCGTGAGGTCCGCACCGGTCGCCTGCTGAAGAACAGCCACGCAGTCATCGGCTTTTGGCTCTTCCACCTGATCGAGGATCCGCGCCATATCGAGGGCCCGCTCGCCGATCTCTTCGCGCGCGCCGCGCGAGGCGAGCTGCGCGCGGTCGTCGGGCCGAGCTACCCGTTGGAGGAGGCGGCCCGCGCGCAGGAGGACCTGCTAGCTAGGCAGACCGCCGGAAAGCTGACCCTCGCCCTATCCTGAAGGGCAACTAATGACCGCATTTGCCGACCTCGGGCTTTCCGAGACGACGCTCCACGCCCTGCAGGACGTCGGCTACGAGCAACCCTCCCCGATCCAGGAGCAGAGCATCCCGCCGCTCCTCGAGGGGAAAGACATGATCGGCCAGGCCCAGACGGGCTCTGGCAAGACCGCTGCCTTCGGGCTGCCGCTGCTCGAGAGCATCGACACCTCCGAGCAGGAGGTCCAGGCGCTGGTGCTGACGCCGACGCGTGAGCTCTGCATCCAGGTGACCCAGGCGCTGCGCGCCTACGGCGAGCGCAAGGGCGTCGACGTCGTCGCCGTCTTCGGCGGCGCGCCGATCCGCTCGCAGCAGGCACAGCTCAAGGCCGGCGGCCACGTCGTCGTCGGCACCGTCGGGCGCGTGCTGGACCTCATCAGCCGCCACTCGCTGATGCTGCACTCCTGCCGCTTCGTCGTCCTCGACGAGGCCGACGAGATGCTCGACCTCGGCTTCCTCGAGGACGTCGAGAAGATCCTCAGCCTCACGCCCAACAGCCGCCAGACCGCGCTGTTCAGCGCGACGATGCCGCCGCCGATCGCCAAGCTCGCCGACAACTACCTCTACGACCCCGTGCTCGTGAAGGTCAAGTCGGCGAACCTCACCGTCGACTCCGTCGAGCAGTTCCGCCTCGAGGTCAAGCAGGCCGACAAGCAGGACAAGCTCGTCGAGGTGCTCGCCGCCGAGAAGCCCGACCAGGCGATCGTCTTCGTCCGCACGAAGATCCGCTGCGACCAGCTCTATCGCCGCCTGCGCGACAAGGGCATGAACGTCAAGGCGCTGCACGGCGACATGACCCAGGGCTCGCGCGACGGCGTGATGCTCGGCTTCAAGGGCGGGCGCGTGCCGATCCTCGTCGCGACCGACGTCGCCGCCCGCGGTCTGGACATCTCGACCGTCACGCACGTCATCAACTTCGACGTCCCGATCTCCCCGGACGTCTACGTCCACCGCATCGGCCGCACCGGCCGCGTCGGGCGCTCGGGCCGCGCGATCACGTTCGTCGAGCCCCGCCAGCAGCGCGAGCTCGAGGCGATCGAGCGTCACACCGGCATCGAGCTCAGCGAGTGGTCGCCGGGGGCGCAAACCAAGCCCGCGCACATCGAGGAGAAGCCGCGCCGCCACACCAAGCCGCAGCTCAGCCGCAACGGCGACGAGCCCTACGCGCGCCTGGTCGCCGGCCTCGGCACCTCCTCGGGCGTGGAGGCCGCCGACATCATCCACGCGGTCACCGCGGCCACCGGGCTCGACGGCGAGGCCGTGCGCGACGTTCGCGTGCTCACGCAGTTCACCTTGCTGTCGGTCCCCGAGAGCGATGCCGCGCGTGTCGTCGAGGCCGTCGACGGGCAGGACGTCAAAGGCGCGCAACTTTCGCTTGCACCTGCACGTCGTTAGTTCGAATCTGCGACCCTGAGCCGTGGTGGAGACGCCGACCGAAACGACCGAAACGCCCGTCCGCACCTGCAAAGAGTGCGGCGCGGGAATGACCGAGCAGCAGGACTGGTGCCTCAACTGCGGCACCGCCCGCCCTGGCCGCCTCGGCACGCGTCCGGGCTGGCGCGCCGCGGCTGCTGTCAGCGGAGCGACCTTGATGCTCGTCTGCGGCGCGGTCGCCGCCAGCTACGCGGCGCTCACCGATGACGCCGGCAAGAAGGCCGACGAGGCCAGCGAGGGCTCGGCCACGCCGATCGCCCAGGCGCCCGTGCAGGTGCCGGGCGTGCCGACCGACACGCAGGCGCAGCAGCTGCCGACGAACACGTTCCCGACCACGACCGCGCCCACGGGGACGACAGGGACCTCCTCGCTGCCGTCGTTGCCCACGCTGCCGAACAACAACCCCACCACCACGGGGACGTCGCTGCCGACGCTGCCGACCACCACCGGCACGACGACGACGGGCACCACCACCACCGGCACCACCACGACCACCACGACGACGACCACGACGCCGACGAACACCTCGACCACCGAGACGCCCGCGGCGCTGACGCCGATCGCGCTCGGGGCGGACGCGGCCGACTTGTACGACCCCTACCAGCGCTCGACCGCGCGCGGGGCTCCGGGCGACGCGTACGACCCGAACGCCAAGAACGCCTGGTTCGTCACGGCGCCGTCCGACGGCAAGCCGATGCAGGTCGGTCTGCTGGTCGACCTCGGCAATCGCAAGAACCTCAAGCAGATCGAGTTCAAGACGACCACTCCGGGCTTCCGCCTGGAGGTCTACGGCACCGACGGCAGCGCGCTGCCGCCCGACATCCTCGACACGCGCTGGACGCACCTCGCCAGCCGCTCGGACGTCGACCAGAACACCGTCGGCGACAACAAGCGCGGCGACCTCGCCGAGATCGTCCGCTTGGCGAAGGACGGCGAGCAGGTCCGCCAGCTGGTGCTGTGGTTCACGACGCGCCCGGACCAGGGCTCCACCGTCCGCATTCGCGAGATCGTCCTCAAGGGGTAGTCGCTAGGGTCGGGGCATGTCCCAGGCCGTGATGACCACCAGCGAGGGCGAGATCACGATCGAGCTCTTCGACGCCGACGCCCCCAAGACCGTCCAGAACTTCAAGGACCTCGCAAACAAGGGGTTCTACGACGGGCTCACCTTCCACCGCATCATCAAGGACTTCATGATCCAGGGCGGCTGCCCGCAGGGCACCGGCACCGGTGGCCCGGGCTACACGTTCGAGGACGAGTTCAACGACCACAAGGTCGTGCGCGGCGCGCTGGCGATGGCCAACTCCGGCCCCAACACCAACGGCTCGCAGTTCTTCATCGTCACCACGGCCGCGGCGCCGTGGCTGGACGGCAAGCACACGGTCTTCGGCGAGATCGTCGAGGGTATGGACGTCGTCGACAAGCTCGAGGGCCTGCCCACCGACTCGCGCGACGCGCCGCAGGAGCCTGCGGGCATCGCGACCGTGAAGATCAGCGAGTAGCCAGCAGTCCGGCCGCGCGCGCCTCGGCGAGGCCGCTGCGCGCGAGCGGGCCGATCGCGTCGATCTGGTCGTAGCCGGTCGCCGCCAGGCGCGCGGCCGCTGCGCCCGCCTCGGCGGCAGAGCCGACGCGTACGACGTGCACGCCGCTGGCGGTGGATGTGGGGCCGTCGACGATGACGGCGCTGCGGATCGGGTTGATGGAAGGCGTGGTGGCACTCGGTGCGGCCACCGCCACGGCCACGGCGGCCGTGAAGGCGGCCACGGTGGCCGCCAGCGTTGTCGCTCGGTTAGTCATACGTATTAGCGTACTACGTATGATGGCGACTGCAAGCGGAGGCATGCAGCCATGGGGGAGGATCTCGCCATCTCGCAGCGCACCAAGGTCACGAGCATCGACGTCGCCAAGCGTGCCGGCGTCTCCCAGGCGACGGTGTCGCTGGTCTTCAGTGGCAAGGCCTCGGGGCGCGTATCCGAGCGCACCGCCGAGGCCGTGCGCCAGGCCGCGCGTGAGCTCGGCTACCGCCCGAACGTCGCGGCGCGCGCGCTGCGCTCAGGCGCGGCGCGCGTCATCGGCCTGCTCGTGCCCGACTCGGTGCATCCGTTCTTCGGCTTCGTCCTGCGTGGCGCGCAGCGCGCGGCGTGGGACGCCGGCTACGCCGTCGCGCTGATCGACGCGGGCCGTGGTGCGGCGTGGGAGGAGGGCTCCGCCGAGGCGCTCAGCCACGGCCCGGTCGACGGCTTCCTGATCTTCGGTCTCGACCCGCCGCCGGCCGCCCGTGACGTGCCGGTCGTGCTGGTCGAGCGCGCCGAGCCGAAGATGTACAGCGTGCGCCTGGACGCCGAGGCGGGGATCAGCGCAGCGATCGAGCACCTCGCAAAGCTCGGCCACACGCGCATCGGCCATCTCACGGGCGACTACGAGCAGCAGACGTTCGACCGCCGCCGCAGCGCTTGGCGCAAGCACATGCAGGCGATGGGCCAGGACCCCGACAAGCTCCCGTCGATCCCGACGATGCTGCGCGTCGAGGCAGCGATCGACGCCGCCCGTGAGCTCTTCGAGCACCCCGCGAAGGTGACTGCCGTCGTCTGCGACGACGACATCGCCGCCGCGGGCCTCTACGTCGCGGCGCGCGAGGACGGCATCCGCATCCCCGAGGACCTCAGCGTCGTCGGCTTCGACGATCTCGAGATCTCACGCGTGCTGGATCCGCCCCTGACGACGGTGCGCGTCGACGGCGAGGCGCTCGGGGCCGCGGCGATCGAGATCCTGCTCGCGCGGCTCGAGGGGCGACGCGCCAAGCGCGAGACGATCCTCCCCGTGGAGCTGGTCGAGCGGGCCTCGACGGCGCCGCCGCCGTAGTACGCTTGACACCCCGTCAGGTCCAGGAGCAACGAGAGGGACGGAGCACATGGCAACGGTTGATCAGGTCACGAGCACCAACGGCACGGCCACAGGTGCGACCTTCAACGTCGAGAACCCGGCCACCGGCGAGGTCATCGCGACCCTCCCGGACATGAGCGCCGAGCAGGTCCACGATCAGGCGCTGAAGGCCCGCGCGGTGCAGCCCGCCTGGGAGGCGCTCGGCTTCGAGGGGCGTGCACGCGTCTTCCTGCGGATGCAGAAGTGGCTTGCCGACAACTCCGAGCGTGTGATCGACGTCCTGCAGTCCGAGACCGGCAAGGCCTACGAGGACGCCCAGCTCGGCGACTGGAGCACGGCGATGTCGACGACCGGCTTCTGGGCCAAGCATGCCGAGAAGTACCTGGCCGACGAGCGCGTGCGCACGGGCTCGCCGTTCCTCAAGGGCAAGAAGCTCATGCTGCGCTACCGCCCGCTCGGGCTGGTCGGCGTGATCGGGCCCTGGAACTACCCGATCGCCAACTCCTTCTGCGACGCCCTGCCGGCCCTGATGGCCGGCAACACGGTCATCCTCAAGCCGTCTGAGATCACGCCGCTGAGCTCGCTGCTGATGCTCGACGGCCTGCGCGAGAGCGGCATGCCCGACGGCGTCTTCCAGGTCGCCACCGGCCTCGGCGCCACCGGCGCGGCGGTCGTGGACGAGGTCGACATGATCATGTTCACCGGCTCCACGGCGACCGGCAAGAAGGTCATGCAGAAGGCCGCCGAGACACTCACGCCCGTGTCGCTGGAGCTCGGCGGCAAGGATCCGATGATCGTGCTCGCCGACGCCGACCTCGAGCGCGCTGCCAACTACGCCGCGTACTGGTCGATGTTCAACGCCGGCCAAACCTGCATCAGCATCGAGCGCGCCTACGTCGAGGCGCCCGTCTACGACGAGTTCGTCGGCAAGGTCGCCGAGAAGGTGCGCGCGCTGCGCCAGGGCGAGCCCGGCGGGCCGGGTCACATCGACGTCGGCTCGATGACCTTCCCCAAGCAGGTCGACATCGTCGACCGCCACGTCGAGGACGCGAAGGCCAAGGGCGCGCGCGCGATCGTCGGCGGCGGCAAGGGCCAGCACGACAAGGGCTACTGGTACGAGCCGACGATCCTCGTCGACGTCGACCACACGATGGAGTGCATGACGGAGGAGACCTTCGGGCCGACGCTGCCGATCATGAAGGTCGCCGACGCCGAGGAGGCGATCCGGATGGCCAACGACTCGCCCTACGGGCTGGGCGCCTCGGTCTTCGGCAAGGACCTCGCGCGCGCCGAGGCTGTCGCGCGGCGCATCGAGTCCGGCGCGGTCTGCGTCAACGACGCGCTGATCAACTACACGGCGACCGAGCTGCCGATGGGCGGCTGGAAGTCCTCCGGCGTCGGTCACCGTCACGGCGCCGGCGGGATCCGCAAGTACTGCCGCCAGCAGGCACTCGTGGTCTCACGCCTGCACCCGAAGAAGGAAATGTTCATGCACCCCTACAAGGCGAAGACGACGCAGCGCCTGCAGAAGGTCGTGAAGTTCATCTACGGCCGCGGGAAGCGCAGCTAGCCCGTCGCGCCGATCTCGTCGACGAGCCGCAACAGGTCAAGCGGCGAGAACGGCTTGGTGAGGAAAAGGTCGGCGCCCGCTTCGCGGGCGGCCGGCTCGGCATCCTGGCCGGCGGCGGTCAGCATCACGATCGTCGCGCCGCTGGCCGCGTCCAGCTCGCGCAGCTGGCGCGCGCATTCGATGCCGTCCAGGCGCGGCATGTTCACGTCGAGGAACACGATCGCCGGCGGGAACTGCTCGGCGACGCTGAGCGCCTCGACGCCGTCGCCGGCCTGGTGCAGCTCGAAGCCCGCGATGTCCTCGAGCGTCGTCGCGATCAGCTTGCGGATGAACGGGTCGTCGTCGACGATCAGGACGCTGCGCGTGCCGTTCACGAGTGCTCCCGCTGGATCGTGGTCAGGGCGTCGTCGTCGATGGCCATGAAGACGTCCACGATCGCAGGGTCGAACTGCGTGCTGCTGCCGTCGGTGAAGATCGCGCGCGATTCCGCGAACGAGCGCGCCGGGGCGATAGGGGCGGTCGGTCGTCAGCGCGTCGAGCGTGTCGGCGACCGCGAACACGCGTGCGGCAAGCGGGATCTCCTCGCCCGCGAGACCGTCGGGGTAGCCGCGGCCGTCCCAGCGCTCGTGGTGCGAGCGCACGACGGCCTTGGCCTCGCCGAGGAAGCTGACGTCGCGCAGGATGTCGAAGCCGATCACGGTGTGGCGCTCCATCAGCTCGCGCTCGGCGGCGTTCAGCGGCTCGGGCTTGAAGAGGATCGCATCGGGCACCGCGACCTTGCCGACGTCGTGCAGCAGGAAGCCGAACTCGACCTGCGGGTCGTCGGCAAGCGTCAGGCCGCCGGCGCGCGCGATCGCCAGCCCGTAGGCGGACACGCGCTCGGCGTGCTTGCCGGTGTAGGCGTCGCGCGCCTCGACGGCGTTTGCCAGCGCGCGCACGGTCGCGACGTAGGACTCGCGCAGCTCGGCGGAGCGGGCGCGCTCCTGCTTGAACGTCTCGCGCAGGTCCGCGGCGTAGCGCTCGAGCTGGCGCTCCTTCTCGGCCGCCTCAGCTTCGTGGGCGGCAAGCGCGTCTCGCAGCGCGCCGAGCTCCTCCGCATCGCTCCCCATGCGCGCCACACCCTACCCCGATTCCAAGAGCCCGAGAACTAGTGCGCCGGCCTCTTCGATCGACACCGGCTCGGCGTCCAGCCGTGCGAAGCCGCCGCTGTTGCCGTCGGGCGCGAACACGACCACCGAGCGGCGCAGCCGCCGGCCGCGCAGGCGCAGCGCCGCAACGGCCGCCGCGGCGTCCGGCATTCCCGCGTCGACGACGGCGACCTCGAAGAAGCGGTTGGCCGAGCGCCGCGCGACACCCTCGGCATCGTGCGCCCACTCGTGCTCGATGCCCAGCTCGTCGAGCACCGCGTCCATGCGCTCGTGCAGCTGCGGACGGCCGATCGCCAGCACCCGCACGCGCCCGGCCAGCACGGCCGCGCCGAGCGCGTCCGCCAGCTCCTCGGAGTCGATCGGCTTGGCGACGACCCACTCGCCGCTGAGCGCCTCACGCCCGCTGAAGACCGACACGACGACCACCGGGATGCGCCGCAGCGCGTGCTCGGCGCGCAGCGCGCGCAGGACCTCGAAGCCGCTCATGCCCGGCATCAGGATGTCGAGCGTGACCGCGTCGAACTCCTGCTCGCGCAAGAGCCGCAGGGCGGAGGCGCCGTCGTTGACGACGGTCGGCGTCACGCCGTAGCTCGTGAGCGTGCTCGGCGATCGAGCGCGGCGACCTCGGGCTCGTCGTCGACCACGAGCACACGCTTGCCCGCCAGCGCGACGCGCGCCGGATCGGGCTCGGCGCGCTCGGCGGCGCGGGGGAGCGCGATCCGGAACGTCGTGCCCTGCCCCGGCTCGGACTCGACGTCGATCGTGCCGCCGTGCAGGTCGACGAGCGACTTGACGATCGCAAGGCCGAGGCCGGTGCCGGTGGAGGTGTCGCCCTCGACGCCGCCGGCGCGGTAGAAGCGGTCGAAGACCTGGTCGAGCTCGTCAGCGGCGATGCCGCGGCCGTTGTCGGCAACCGTCAGCTCGAGCGAGCGGCCGGCTTCGCGCACGGCGACACGGATCGCCCCGCCGTCCTGCGTGTAGAGGTGCGCGTTGGTCAGCAGGTTCGTCAGCATCTGGCGCACGCGGCTGGGGTCGGCCAGCGCGCGAGGCAGGTCGTCGGGCAGGTCGACCTGCAGCGTCTGGTTCTTCTCGCGCAGCCGCGGTGCCATCAGCGCGGTCGTCTCGCGGACGATCTCCGGCAGGTCGGTCGGGCGGCGGTGGATCTCGATGCGCCCGGCCTCGACGCGTGCGACGTCGAGCAGGTCGTTGACGAGGTCGACGAGGCGGTTGGTCGACATCAGGACGATGTCGAGGAACTCCTGCTGGCGCGCGTCGAGCCCGGAGCCCTGGGCGAGCAGCTCGACGAATCCCTTGATCGAGGTCAGCGGCGAGCGCAGCTCGTGCGAGGCGGTCGCGACGAACTCGGTCTTCAGGCGCTCCAGGCGCGCGCGCTCGGAGACGTCACGAACCGTCCACACCGTCCCGGCGCCGGCCTCCAGACGCGACGCCGTCACCGCGAGCGTGCGGCTGCCCTGCTCGACGGTGACCTCGTCCTCGAGTGCCTCGGCCAGCGGCGCGGGCTCGGGTGCGCCGTCGTCGCCGACGTGCGTGCCGACGCTCAGCTCAGGGGCGAGCTCTGCCGCCCGCGGGTTGGCAGCCGCGACGACGCCGTCGGCGCCGACGATCACGAGCGCGTCGCCGAGGCTGCGCACGGTCTGGTCCAGGCGCCGGCGCTCGGCCTCGACGCGCTCGGTCGCGACCTGCACGTCGCCGGCCATCGCGGTTGAACGAGCGCGCCAGCGCGCGCAGCTCCTCGGGGCCGTCCTGCTCGTCGACGCGGGCGGCGCTGTCGCCGGAGGCGAGCGCCTCTGATGCCTCGACGAGCTCGTCGAGTGGCCGGCGCAGCGTCGCGACGAGCGCGGCGACGAGGCCGAGCGCGAGCACGAGCGCAAGCCCGCCGCCGACGATCACGGCGATCAGCGCGCGGCGCGAATCACGGCGCGACTCAGCGCGCGCGTCGTCGATGCGGTCGTCCTGGCGCGCCGAGAGCGTCGCGAGCGGACGCCGCGCGGCGAGGCTGCCGCTGCCGCCGCCCTGCTGGCGGATACGCGCCTGTGCGGCGCCCGCCTGCTCGATCAGCGCGGCGCTGCGCTCGTCGTTGCGCGCGAGGTCCTGCGTCGCGACGTGCGCCTGGCGGTAGGCATCCGCGGCGCGCGCCCGCGCGCTTGTGCTCGTCGTCAGGCGCAGCGTCGCCTCCTCGACGACGCCCGCGGCCAGCAGGCGCCCGGCACCGGCCTGCAGGTTGAGCGCGTCGGAGAGCGTGTCCTCGTAGTCCTGGCGCGCGCCGTACAGCGACGCGGCGCCGATCGCGGCGATGGTCGTCAAGACCAGCGTCAGGCCCAGCAGCGCGAGCCGCACGGAACGAGCGATCGACAGTCGGCGCATCGGCGTGCGCGGACCGTACCGCCATCGGCGTAACCTGCAGGCAAGATGGGGATCGTCCGCTCGTGGATTCGCGGCATCATCGGCGCATCCGGCGTGACGCTCCTCGTGCCGCTCGGGTTGCTCGCGGCGGTGCTCGTCGCGACGACGGTCGGCGGCAGCGGCCTCGGTTCGGTCGGCCAGCTGATCGGTGGGCCCGGGGTCCCCGGCGTGCGTGCGCAGGTGCCGTCCGGCGAGCGCGCGCTGCCGACGGTGCCGCGGCGCACGACGCGCGAGGAGACGACCGCGGGCCGCTCCGCGACGGCGCGCCGTGCGGCGGCCGAGCGCCGGCGCGCGCAGCGACGCGGCTCGCGCGACTCAACCGACAGCTCGCGCGGATCCAGCGGGCGCACGCAGACGGCGCCGCCACCGCCGCCGCCGCCGCCGGAGCAGACGACTCCGCCACCGCCGCCGCCGCCACCCGCCGCGCCGGCGCCGCCACGCAACCCCGTCCGCCAGCTCGGGGAGGCGGTGCAGGACCTCGTCCGGCCGATCCCGATCGTCGGCCCGCCGGTGTCTGACGCCGTCGGGACCGTGATCGACCTGGTCGCGCCGCCGGTGAAGAAGCTGCTGGGAGGGCAGTGACCGAGCTGCTGGCGGCGGGCTTCTCGTTTGCCCCGCTGCAGGTCCTGCCGGCGACGGTCTCCGGCATCGCCTACGCCGTCCGCGCGTCGCGGCTGCGCGGGACGCCGCGGGCGGTCCCGGCGTGGCGCCAATGGTGCTTTCACCTCGGGCTGCTGACGATCGTCGTGGCGCTGACGTCGCCGCTCGGCCAGCTGGCCGAGGAGCACTTCGTCGCGCACATGCTCGAGCACCTGCTGATCGCTGACGCCGGCGCGCTGCTGCTGGTACTCGGCCTCACCGGCCCGGTGCTGGCGCCGGTGCTGAAGGTCCGCGCGTTCGACGCGCTGCGCGTGCTCGCCCATCCGCTCGTCGCGCTGCCGCTGTGGGCGCTGAGCCTGCTGGCGTGGCACATCCCGGCGCTGCACGAGGCCGCTGTCGAGCACGCGTGGGTGCACGCCGTGCAGCACCTCTGCTTCGTGACGTTCGGCGTCAACATGTGGATGCCGCTGTTCGGGCCGCTGCCCCAGCCGGAGTGGTTCGGCAACGCCTGGAAGCTCGGCTACGTCGTCGCGGTGCGGATGATCGGCGCCGTGCTCGCCAACACGTTCGTCTTCGGTGGCGACCCCTTCTACGACGTCTACAGCGGTGCCGACGACCAGGTCGCAGCCGGCACGGTGATGATGGTCTGGGAGTCGATCCTCACGATCGTCATCCTCGGCTGGCTGTTCGTGCAGACCGCGGGGCAGAACGAGGAACGCCAGCAGCTGCTCGAGCTCGCCGCAAAGCACGGCGTGGCGCTGACGAGCGAGCGCGCGACGCGGGCGGTGCGCGCCGGCCGCGGGGCGGAGCTGCGCGCGCGGATCGAGAAAGAGGCAAATGATTCGAAGTCGGGAGATCGGGTACGTTCGCGAACGCCGTGACCGTCCCTCCCTCTGAGCTCAGCCGCCGCCTCGAGCAGCTGCTGGCGCGGCCGGAGCTGCAGAAGGTCTTCGACGAGGCAGAGCGGCTGGCGAAGACGCCCGGCGCGCGCGAGCGCATCGACGAGGCCCGCCGCACGCTCGAGTCGCGTTGCAAGCAGCCGCGTTAGTCGGCCGTGGATTGGCATCGTGGCGCGCCTGCTCGGGCGCCGTGGCGTTGGCCGCTGCGCGCGCAACGGGCATAGAGAGGGAGGCGAGCCGTTAGGGCCCAGACTGCTCGTCTGGTAATCGCGCCTCGCGTCGGACACGCCCGGTTAAGTCCGGGAAACCGGACGTTCGCGGCGCGAGGCGCGATTGCGGCCGCCAGCTTTCGGCCCGCGAGCAACACCCTGCCCCTCTAAGCGGCTGTTCGCTCGCGCAGCGGCCAACCTCCGGCCCTAGCGAACTCCACACGATGCCAATCCACGAGCGCTAGTCCGCGAAGCCGGCGAGCTTGCGCAGGATGCGGTGCAGCTCGCGCAGCTCCGCGGGCTCCAGCGCGCCGAACGTCTCCTTGCCCGTGGCTGCCGCGGCGTCGCGCGCGTCGGCGAGCTTGCGCTTGCCCTTCGTCGTCAGGTGCAGCGCGCGCTTGCGGCGGTCGGTCGGATGCGGGCGGCGCTCGGCGAAGCCGGACTGCTCGAGCGCGTCGAGCATCGCGACCATCGTCGACGGGTCGATGCTCGTCGCCTCGACCAGGTTCTGCTGGGCCATTCCCGGGTTCGCGTCGATCACCACCATCGCCGCGAACTGCTGCGGGCGCAGGCCGATCTCGTCGAGCGCGGCGGCGAAGCGCTCGCGTGATCGCGCACCAACCCAGTTGAGCAGGAAACCGGTGTAGTCGCCCATCGGCTCGGGCGGGGTGGACGATCCGAAGAGCATCGCCACACGAACTTTACGAAGAGCGCATCGTTTGTGCTACAAACGAAATCTCATGACCGCCTTCACGAACTGGATCCTCGGGCATCGCAAGCTCGTCGTCGCCTTCTGGGTCGTCCTCACGCTCGTCGGCATCGGCACCTCGGGTGCTGCGTCCGACGCGATGGACCAGAAGTTCTCCAACCCCGGCAAGGAAGGGTGGGAGACCAGCCAGCTGATCATGCGCGAGTACCGCGGGACGGGCGGCGACTCCGCGCCGCTGGTGCCCGTCGTGCAACTGCCGCAGGGTCAGAAGGCCTCCGACCCCGCGGTGAAGGCCGAGCTCGAGCGCGTCGAGCAGCGGCTCGCCAAGACGCTGCCCGGCGCGCGCATCGCCGGCTACGCGTCCACCGACGACGACGCGTTCGTCTCCAAGGACGGGCGCACGACCTTCATCCTCGCGTACCCGCGCCCTGACCCCGAGTCGATCTTCGGCGAGAACACCGAGGCCGAGAAGGACACGCGTGCCGCGCTGAAGGGCGTCACCGTCTCCGGCGAGCCGGTGCGGCTCTCGGGCTTCGACGCGCTCGCGCAGTCGGCTGGCGACGCCGAAGGCCCCGGCGTGCTCGTCGAGGCGATGGTCGGCGGCTTCGGCGCGCTGATCGTGCTGGCGTTCGTCTTCGGCTCGCTGATGGCGTTCATCCCGCTGCTGATGGCGCTGCCGTCGATCATGTGCTCCTTCCTCGCGGTCTACGGCTTGACCGCGATCACCGACGTCTCGCCGATCGTGCAGTTCCTGATCGCGCTGATCGGCCTCGGCGTGTCGATCGACTACGCGCTGCTGCTGGTCGTGCGATGGCGCGAGGAACGCGCGCACGGCCACGACGGCGACGAGGCGATCCTCTATGCGATGAAGACCGCCGGGCGCTCGATCGTGTTCTCGGGCACGACGGTCGCCATCGGCCTGCTCGCGCTCGTGGTCCTGCCCGTGCCGTTCATGCGCAGCGTCGGCATCGGCGGTCTCGTGATCCCCGTGATGAGCGTCGCGGTCTCCCTCTCCCTGTTGCCCGTGATCCTGCACACGCTCGGCGGTCGCCTGGACTGGCCGCACAAGCGCACCGACGACAAGGCCTCGCGCAACTGGACGCGCTGGGCCGAGGCGGTCGTCAAGCGCCGCGGGGTGGCTGCGGGCGTCGCGCTCGTGATCCTCGTCGCGCTGACGTTCGCCGCCTCCGAGCTGCGCCTCGGCATCTCCGACGTCGACACGATCGCCAAGAGCGGCGACGCGAAGGTCGGCCTGCAGCAGCTCGAGTCCTCGGGCATCGGCAAGGGCGCGATCCTGCCGCACGAGATCGTGACGACGCCGGACAAGGCCGACGCCGTGAAGCAGGCCGTCGCGAAGGTCGACGGCATGCATGGCGCCGCGGCGCCGGCGACGTGGCAGAACGGCAAGACCGCGATCGTCGAGGTGCTGCCCGTGGAGGACGGCTCCTCAACGGCGGCGCGTGATGCCGTCGACCCGTTGCGCGACGCCGCACGCAGCGCGGACCCGGAGGCAAAGGTCGGCGGCCAGGTGGCTGCCAACAACGACTTCATCGACTCCGTCTACGGCGCGTTCCCGCTGATGATCGCGCTGATCGCGCTCATCACCTTCGTGCTGCTGGCGCGGGCGTTCCGCTCGCTGCTGCTGCCCGCGAAGGCGGTGATCCTGAACGTGATCAGCGTCGCCGCGGCGTGGGGCGTGATGCAGCTCGTCTGGCAGTCGGGCCACGGCTCCGAGGAGATCTTCGGCATCGCGGCGACGGGCGCGGTCGCGTCGTGGATACCGCTGATGGTGTTCGCGTTCCTCTACGGCCTCTCGATGGACTACGAGGTCTTCATCCTCGCGCGCATGCGCGAGGAGTACGACGCCACGGGCAGCACCAGTGAGGCGGTGATCCGTGGCATCGGCCGCACCGGCCGCTTGGTCACGAGCGCGGCGCTGATCCTGTTCCTCGCGTTCATCGCGATGGCGTCCGGACCGCAGACCGACGTGAAGATCATGGCCACCGGCTTGGCGGCCGGGATCCTGATCGACGCGACGATCATCCGCGCGCTGCTCGTGCCTGCGGTCGTCTCGCTGTTCGGCCGCTGGAACTGGGTGCTGCCCGCCGGCCCGGCGAAGCTGCTGCGTGTCGAGCCCTCGCTGCCGCCGCGAGCGGCTACCGCAGAGACAAGCTGAACAGCTCCTCGAGCTGGGGAATCGTCTCCGATGCCGACGTGTGGTGGACGGTGGCGATTCCCAGCTCCTGCGCCGGCGCGAGGTTGTGCGGGAGGTCGTCGACGAAGACGAGCTCCTCGTAGCCAAGCCCGATGCGCTCCGCGGCCAGCGCGTAGATCGCGGGGTCGGGTTTGCGCATCCCCTCGTCGCCGGAGATGACCGTGATGTCGAACAGCTCGTCGAAGCGCGTCGTGTCGTAGGTCTGCGGTCCCCACGAGTTCGACAGCATCCCCGTGCGGATGCCGGCACGCTTGAGGCCGGCGACGGCGTCCTGCATCGCGTCGTCGTTGCGCATGTCGGCAAACATCCGCGCGACGAGGTTGGCGTGGTCGGCAACCCCGAGCGCGGCGCCGATGACCGGCTCGAAGGCAGCGGCTTCAAGGCGACCGCACTCGAAGTCAATCAGCGCCTGGCGCGCGACCTTGTCGGAGCGAAACGCGGTCGCAAGCGCGCTCGGCTCGAGCCCCTCGCGCGCGCAGAACGCCGAGAAGCCGGCGAAGAGGTCGGACGTCATCACGCCGCCCCAGTCGATCAGCAATCCCTTACGCGCCACGGCTGAGCTCCTCTGCGCGGTCGGCGAGCATGATCACGCCGTCGCCGAACTTCGCGAGGAAGGGGTCGTCAGTCGTGCCGGTGACGGCGCGCTTGTAGTTGCCCTCCATGAAGACGATCGACTTCCACAGCGCGAGCGTCTGGTACCAGCGGATGTCGGTCATCGCGCGGCCCGAGCGCTCCTCGTAGCGGGCGATCAGCTCCTCGCGGCGCGGGAAGCCCTGCTCGCGCGTCACCGCCGACAGCTCGAACATGCCGAGGTCGGGGTCGTCGCGATCGGTCCACAGCGTCGCGAGGTAGCCAAGGTCGGCGAGCGGGTCGCCGATCGTCGCCATCTCCCAGTCGAGGATCGCGCAGACGGCGCTGTCTGCGCCGACGATCGTGTTGCCGAGGCGGTAGTCGCCGTGCACGATCGTCGCGGGTGGAGACTCCGGCAGGTTGGTCTTGAGCCAGTCGCCGACCGACTCGACCGCTGGGATCTCGCGCGTCTTGTTGTGCTCCCACAGCCCGAGGAAGCGGCGCAGCTGGCGCTCGAGGTACCCGCTGGGCTTGCCGAAGCCCTCCAGGCCTGCGGCCTGCCAGTCGACGGCGTGCACCTCGACGAGCGCGTCGACGAGCGACTCGCCGATCGTCGCGCGGTTCAGCCCGTCGGGGACGTTGTCGGTGATGACGTGGCCGTCGACGTGATCCATGACGTAGAAGGGCGCGCCGATCACCGCTTCGTCGTCGCAGACGGCGAGCACGCGCGGCACCCGCGCGCGCCCCTGCAGCGCACCGAGGACGCGCGCCTCGCGCAGCATGTCGTGCGCGCTCGGCGGCAGCGGCGGGCGCGGCGGGCGCCGCAGCACGAAGCGCGCGTCGCCGCGCTCGACGAGGTACGTGACGTTGGAGTGGCCCTCGCCGATCGGCGTGAACTCGGGCGCGCCGCTGCCGAGGCCCTGCGCGTCGAGGAACTCCAGCAGCGGCTCCAGCACCACAAGCGGCGAGCGCTCGCCGGCATCATCCGACGTGCGGACGATGTCGTCGGGGGCGATCGGGATCGGCATCTACAGCAGGCCTCCTGCGGCGGCGGTCGTCGATTCGTTCTGCATGGCGAGCTTGAGGCACTCGCGGGCGATCGTCATGCGATGCACCTCGCTGGCGCCGTCGTAGATCCTCGCTGCTCGCGCGTCGGCGTACCACTGCGCGATCGGCAGCTCCATCGCGATGCCCGCGGCGCCGTGGATCTGAACGGCGCGGTCGATGATCCGCCCGAACGCCTCGGAGACGAACGTCTTGGTCATCGCGACCTCCTGGCGGTGGGGCAGGCCGTTCTCCACCTTCCAGGCGGTGTTCAACACCATCAGGCGCGACGCGTAGAGGTCCATCGCGGAGTCGGCGACCATGAACTGCAGCGCCTGGTGACGTGCGAGCTCCTTGCCGAAGGCCTTGCGCGAGAGCAGCCGCTGCGCCGTGAGGTCCAGCGCGCGCTGGGACACGCCGATCCAGCGCATCGCGTGCGCCAGCCGCCCGCCGGCAAGGCGCTTCTGCGCGATCACGAAGCCCTCGCCCTCCTGCCCGAGCAGGTTGGACGCCGGCACGCGCACGTCGCTGAGCGTGATGTACGGGTGCCCGCCCGGGAAGTGCGCGCCGATCCAGTCGGGGTCCTTCTCGATCTCCCAGCCCGGCGTGTCGGTGGGGACGAGGATCAGCGAGTAGTTGCGATGGCCGGCGGCCTCGTCGCTGCCGGTCTTCGCGACGACGATCGCCAGCGCCGCGCCGTCGGCGCCGGTGATGCACCACTTGCGGCCGTTGAGCACGTAGTCGTCACCGTCGCGTACGGCCGTCGTCTCGAGGTTCGTCGGGTCAGACGAGGCGACGTCCGGCTCGGTCATCGCAAAGCACGAGCGGATGCGGCCCTCGGCAAGCGGCCGCAGCCAGGTCTCCAGCTGCTCCTCGCTGCCGGCCATCAGCAGCGTGTGCATGTTGCCCTCGTCGGGCGCCATCGCGTTGAGGCCCAGCGACGCCAGCCCGGACACGCCGCACTCCTGCGAGATCAGCGCCATCCCGAGGACGCCGATGCCAAGGCCGCCCCAGCGCTCGGGCAGGTGCGGCGTGTAGATGCCACGCTCGCGCGCCTTGTCGCGCAGGCGCTCGACGACGTCCCAGTTGGCAAGCAGGTCCTCGGCACTGGTCACCTGTGCCTCGGCCGGCAGCGCCTCCTCGGCGACGAAGGCGCGCACGCGCGTGAGCACCTCGGCCAGCTCGTCGGGGACGGTGAAGTCGATCATGCGATGGTCTCCTGGATCAGGTGGCGGAACTTCGCGATCCAGTGGCGCTGGATGGCCACCGGCTCGAGTTGCTGGACGAGAAAGCCCATGAGGGCGGCGTTGATGGTCAGGCCGAGCGCCTCGGCGTCGACGCCCGCGCGGATCGAGCCGTCGGCCTGGCCGGCCCGGACGAGCCCGACCATGTACTCGCGCTGTGCGTCTTGTGCGCGGCGGGCGATCGGCGCCAGCGACGGGCGCGTCGTCGCGGCGTCGTGGTGCAGCGCGATCAGCAGGCGGTAGAACGGCGTGCGCGAGGTGTACAGACGCGCGCTGGAGTCGATCAGCCCGAGCAGGCGCGCGGCGCCCGTCCCGCTGCTGGACGCCTTGATGACGCGCGCGGCATGGCGGTTGATGACCTCGACGTAAACCGCCTGGATCAGGCCGTCCTTGGAGGCGAAGTGGTGGTAGAGCGCGCCCTTCGTGACGCCGACCTCGGCGGC
Source organism: Paraconexibacteraceae bacterium (assembly GCA_963727365.1). Classification (GTDB taxonomy): domain Bacteria; phylum Actinomycetota; class Thermoleophilia; order Solirubrobacterales; family Solirubrobacteraceae; genus Paraconexibacter. Next base: position 92,379 of record CAVSFU010000019.1, read on the forward strand.
GACGGCATCGAAGCTCGTGACCGCGCCGGCCTCGGCAAAGCGCTCGATCGCCGCGTCGATCAACGCGCCGCGAGTGCGGTCGGCGGCGGCGGCGCGCGTGGTCGTCACATACCCGAGAGTATGTGAAACGCCACCTTCCGCGCAACCTCCACGTCTCGGAGGTGTCAATCTCATGAACCCTCGTCCCCTGGAGTCCTCCCCATTCGTCGCTGTCTGACACTCGCCCTTCTCTGCTTGCTCGCCCTCCCCGCCGCGGCCCATGCCTCGCGCGATCAGCAGATGTACTTCGAGTCGCCCCGCGACCTGAAGGATCCGACGACGCTGCAGAGCGCGCTCGCGGACATGGACTCGCTCGGGGTGCGCGCCGTGCGCCAGGTGCTCTACTGGCGCGACGTCGCGCCGGACCCCGCGACGTCGACGAAGCCCGACTTCGACACGACTGATCCCGCCGCCTACAACTGGGGCGTCTACGACGCAATCGTCGACGCCGTCAAGGCACGCGGCTGGCGGCTGCTGCTGACGGTCTCCGGCCCCGTCCCACGGTGGGCCACGGAGGACCGCAAGGACCAGGTCACGCGCCCCGACGCATCGGAGTTCGCGCAGTTCATGACGGCGGTCGCGCGGCGCTACGCGAGCAAGGTCGACGTCTGGTCGATCTGGAACGAGCCCAACCAGCCGCAGTTCCTCAAGCCGCAGTTCGACAGCAAGAAGCGCCCCGCGTCGCCACGCATCTACCGCGCGCTCTATCGCGGCGCGCTGAAGGCGTTCGACACGCTGAAGCTCAAGCCCACGGTTCTCTTCGGCGAGACGTCCCCGCGCGGAACCGGCAAGGTCGTCGCGCCGCTGACGTTCCTGCGCGGCGCACTTTGCCTGAGCTCGAAGTACAAGCTCAGGAAGGGCTGCGGGCGCCTGCCTGCGGCGGGCGTCGCGCACCACGCCTACACGACGCGCCTCGGTCCGTTCTTCAAGCCGCCCGGGCCCAACGACGTCACGATCGGCGTCTTGTCGCGGCTGACGCGCGCGGTCGACCGCGCCGGGAACGCCGGGGCGATCACGCGCAAGCTGCCGATCTGGCTGACGGAGTTCGGCATCCAGTCCCAGCCCGACCCGCAGTACGGCGTCTCCTACCAGCAGCAGAGCGAGTACCGCGCGCTGTCCGAGCGGATCGCCTACGACAGCCCGCGCGTAAAGGCGTTCTCGCAGTACCTGCTGCGCGACGACAACCCGATCAAGGGCGTGCCCGCGCTCGCCCGCTACGGCGGCTTCGAGTCGGGCCTGAAGACCGCCGGCAACAAGTACAAGCCGAGCTTCGACGCGTTCCGGCTGCCGCTCGTGATCCGCAAGCGCACGTCCACCCGCGCGCAGGCATGGGGCCTCGTGCGCCCGGCGCGCGCGGTCGTCAGCGCGACGATCGAGTACCGCGACGGCACGCGCGGCCCCTTCAAGTCGCTGGAGAGGGTCACGACGAACTCGCTCGGCTACTTCACGGAGATCGTCGCGTATCGCAAGGGTCGCCAGTACCGCATTGCCTGGGGTCCCCGCGGATCGGTCCGTCACGGCGGCCCGACCCGGGCATACTCCGCGCCGTGACCCAGATCCTCTGGATCCTCAGACACGGAGACGCCGAACCCCACGAGGCCAAGCCGGACGCCGAGCGCGAGCTGACGCCGCGCGGCGAGCAGCAGTCGCGCGACGCGGGCGCCGCGCTCGCCAAGCTCGGCGTCGAGCTGGCAGCGTGCTTCACGAGCCCGAAGGTGCGTGCGCGCGACACCGCGGCGCTGGCGTGCGAGTCGCTCGGCTGCGAGCCGACCGAGCACAAGCCGCTGCACGCGGGCTTCTCCGCCGACGACGCGCGTGAATTGCTCGGCGGCTTCGGGGCGGACGACCGTATCCTGGTCGTAGGCCACGAACCGGACCTCTCGCAGGTCGTCCACGACCTCACCGGCGCGCGCATCGACCTCAAGAAGGGCGGCGTCGCGGCGGTGCGTGATGGCGAGCTGATCGTCCTCCTGCGGCCACGCGAGTGCAACGCGATCGCCAATGCCGGAGCTACCTGAAGTCGAGATCACCGCGCGGCGCCTGGACGCCGCGCTGCGGGGCGCCACGATCGAGTCGGCGCTGGCGCCAGGCATCAACGCGCTGAAGACGTTCGACCCGCCGCTGCAGGCGCTCGAGGGCCAGCAGATCGCCGCGCTGCGCCGGCGCGGCAAGCACCTCGTCGTCGATGTCGGCGACGAGCTGTCGGTGCTGGTCCACCTGATGTCCGCCGGGCGCATGCAGCTCTACGACAAGCGCGCGTCGATGAAGGACCGCACCTCGCGCCTGCTGCTGCGGGTCAGCGGCGAGCGCGAGCTGAGGCTGCGGGAGTTCGGCACCAAGCAGGCGGCGTGGGTGAAGGTGCTGCGCCGAGACGCGGTCGAGGAGGACGACGCGATCGCCACGCTCGGGCCGGAGGCGTGGCCGGATCCGCCGCCGCTGCGCGAGCTGCTGGCGCCGCACGGCGCGCGCCCGCTGCAGGCGGTGCTGCGCGACCAGCGCGTGATCACCGGGATCGGGCGCTCGTGGGTCGACGAGATCCTCTGGCTTGCGAAGCTGTCGCCGTTCAAGCGCGGCGACGAGCTCAGCGACGACGACGCAGCGGCGCTGCGCGAGGCGATTCTCGCCAAGCTCGGCGGCGCGATCGACCATTACGAGGAGGTCGTGCAGCTGCCGATTCCCGACAAGCTGCCGCTGCCGCTGGAGGTCCACCGCCACAACGGCGAGCCGTGCCCGCGCTGTGGCACGACGATCGAGGCCGTGCACTACGAGAGCTACATCCTCTGCTACTGCCCCGAGGAGCAGACCGGCGGACGCGTGCTGAAGGACCGCCGCCTCTCGCGCCTGCTTAAGTAACCGGGATGCTCGAAGCCGGCACGCGCGCCCCCGCGTTCTCCCTCCCCGACCAGGACGGCAACACCGTCTCGCTCTCCGATCTGGGCGGCAAGACCGTCGTCCTCTACTTCTATCCCAAGGCCGACACGCCCGGTTGCACGACGCAGGCGTGCAGCGTCCGCGACCACTCCGCCGACTACGCGCAGCGCGACGCGGTCGTGCTCGGGGTCTCGCCGGATCCCGTCAAGAAGGTCAAGAAGTTCCACGACAAGTTCGACATGAACTTCACGCTGCTGGCCGACGAGGACCACGCGGTCGCCGAGGAGTACGGCGTCTGGGCGGAGAAGTCGATGTACGGGCGCACGTACTGGGGCAACCTCCGCGCAACCTTCATCATCGGCCCCGACGGCACGATCAAGCACGTGATCCCGAAGGTCTCGCCGAAGACCCACGACGACGACGTCCTGGCGGCGCTGGACGCGTGACCGCGTTCACGTCGGAGCTTGCCGCCGCGGTCGCCGAGGACACGCTCGCGCGCCTGGAGCGCTACGCCCGCGTGGACACGCAGTCCGCGCGCGACCAGGACGGCGCACGACCGTCCACGCCGGGACAGTTCGAGCTCGCGCAGCTGCTCGTCAGCGAGCTGCAGGAGCTCGGGCTTGACGATGCGGCGGTCGACGAGCACGCCTACGTGATGGGGACGCTGCCGGGGAGCGGGCCGGCGATCGGGTTGCTCGCCCATCTCGACGTCAGCCCCGACGCGCCGGGCTTCGGCGTCGAGCCGATCGTCCACCGCAACTACGACGGCGGCGCGATTGCGCTGCCGCATGGCGGCACCGTGGTCGAGCCGGGCGGCGCGTACGCGGGCGACACGATCATGACCTCCAGCGGCAACACGTTGCTGGGCGCCGACGACAAGGCCGGCGTCGCCGAGATCATGGCGGCGGTGGCATGGCTCGTCGCGCATCCGGAGCTGCCGCGCCCGACGATCCGCGTCGGCTTCACGCCCGACGAGGAGATCGGCGAGGGCGCGCTGGACTTCGACATCGAGCGCTTCGGTGCGTCGTGCGCGTACACGATCGACGGCTCGGACCTCGGCGAGCTGCAGGACGAGACGTTCACGGCCGCCGAGGTCGTCATCGAGCTCACCGGCGTGGACATCCACCCGGGCTGGGCAAAGGACACGATGGTCAACGCGCTGCGCGCCGCGGGTCGGATCCTCGCCGCGTTGCCGCCCGAGCTCTCGCCTGAGCGCACGTCGGGGCGTGAGGGCTTCGTCCACCCGCACGAGATCTCCGGCGACGCCGCGAAGGCGACGATGCGGCTGATCGCGCGCGACTTCGAGGACGACAAGCTCGCCGAGCACGTGGCGCTCGTCGAGCGCGTCGCGCGCGAGCACGCCGGCGAGGCCCAGGTCGACGTCACGTCGCGCCCGCAGTACCCGAACATGCGCGACCACCTCGAGCCGTTCCCGGACGTGGTGGCGCGTGCCGAGCGCGCGATCCGCGGTGAGGGCCTGGAGCTCGTGCGCACGCCGATCCGTGGCGGCACGGACGGCTCGATCCTCAGCGCGCGCGGTCTGCCGACGCCGAACCTCTTCACGGGCGGTCACGAGTACCACTCGGTGCGCGAGTGGGCGTCGCTGCGGGAGATGGCCGCGGCGACGGCGACGATCGTCCGCCTCGCGGGGGAGTGGGCTGCATGAGCTTCGAGGCCGTGGTCTTCGACAACGACGGGCTGCTGCTGGACACCGAGGAGGTCTGGACGCGCGCGGAGGAGGATCTCTTCCGTCGCCACGGCGCGACGTTCACCGTCGAGCACAAGAAGACGCTGATCGGGACGTCGTTCGAGACGGCGGCGCAGCTGCTCGAAGCGATGCTCGACCGGCCCGGGCAGGGTGCGCAGCTGCTGGCCGAGCTGCAGGCGTTTGTGCTCGAGGAAGCCAACGCCGGCGTGCCGGCGCGGCCCGGTGCGCTCGAGCTGCTCGAGGCACTGGCGCAGGCCGGTGTCCCGTTGGCGGTCGCGTCCAACTCCGAGCGGCCGTTCGTCGAGCGCACGCTGCGCTCGGTCGGGCTGCTCGAGGACGGGCCGTTCCGCGCCGTCGTCAGCGCGTCGGACGTCGCGCGCGGCAAGCCCGAGCCCGACCTCTACCTGCGCGCGTGTGAGCTGCTTGGTGCGGAGCCGTCGCGCTGCGCGGCGCTCGAGGACTCCGTCCCCGGCGTGACCTCGGCGCGCGCGGCCGGGCTGTACACGATCGGGATCCCGTACTTCGCCGACGGGCGCCTGCCCGACGCCGATCTCGTGGCGTCGTCGCTTGCCGATCCGGCGGTGCACGCGGCGCTCGGGCTGCGCGAAGCCGCCGCCTAGCGACTGACGCGCGCGGATGCGACCAGCGCCTGCAGCTCCCTGCGCGGGATCTGCCAGGTCGGGAGGGCAGCGACATCGGCGAAGAAGGCGGCAGGCCGCTGCTTGCCGCGGGCGAGGGTGTGGACGTCGCGCAGCCACTCTTCGGAGACGTCCTGCGGCAGGAGCGGGTTGTGCAACTCCAGCGCTGCGACCTTGGCGGGGTGGCGGTGTGCGAGGTCGAGCGCGATGACGGCGCCGAAGCCGTGGCCGATGACCGTGAGCGGCGGCGCTTGCAGCGTCTGCAGCAGCCGCGCGGCGTCCTCGGACTGCTCTTCGACGGTCGTCGCGACGTAGCTGTCGGGGGCGGCCGAGCCGCCGTAGCCGCGGCGGTCGTAGACGATCGCGCCCTGCTCCTCGACTGCGGTGGCATGGGCGTCGGCGTCCGACGCCATGTCGTGGATGAGCAGCGCCCGCGGCTGTTGGTCGGGGGTCATCACCCGGAACGAGAGGCCGGTCAGCTCCAGGTGGCGGACGGTCGCCATGTGCCACGATGTTCGCATGGAAGGCTTCGGCGGAATGTTCGGTGACCCGGAAGAGCTACAGCGGCGCATGGCGGAGTTCGCCGAGTCGCTGCAGGGTCAGCAGAAGCTCGCGTGGGCGGACAACGCGATCCAGCTCGCCGTCGGGATGACGGTGGCGGCGATCAACCGCGTGAACATCCAGGGCACCACCGAGGAGCAGGCCGAGCAGATCCGCAAGGTGATGGCGGTCATCTTCCCCGAGGCGGTCACGCTCGTGCGTGAGGCGCGCCAGGGCCTGCAGTAGTTCGGCCCCGATCCGTCCGACCCCGTCGGTAGCTTCGGCGGCCCCATGGTGACCACCCTGGACGACCGCCCCGCCACCGCAGCAGCGCTGCTCTCCGGCCATCACTTGCTTGGTGCGTCGACGGGCATCCTGCCCTCCCGTGGTGATTGGCCGGCGCTCGTCCGGGAGGCCGCCGCGATTTCGCCGTTCTGCGCGGAGCTCGCCGCGCTGGACGAGGGTGAGCTGCCGGCGCTGGAGGCGTTCCTCCGCGACGCCGGCCGGCTGCCGTTCCGCTACCTCTCGGTGCACGCGCCGTCGAAGAACCGCCGCGTGGATGAGGCGTCGCTCGTCGCGCGGCTTGCCGCGTTGACGCCGCAGGTCGCTGCGGTCGTCGTCCATCCGGACACGATCCAGGACGTCTCGCGCTGGCGCGCGCTGAACGGCCGCTGCGTGCTGGAGAACATGGACGGCCGCAAGCCGCTCGGCCAGACCGCGGACGACCTCGCGCCGTTCTTCGCCGAGCTGCCGACAGCCGGCCTCTGCCTGGACGTCGCGCACGCCGCCTCGCTCGACCCGTCGATGGAGATCGCCGAGGAGCTGCTGGACCGCTTCGGCTCACGCCTGCGCCACGTGCACGTCTCCTCGCTCGTGGACGGCTCGCACGCGCCGGTCACGGTCGACGACGCCGAGCGCTTCCGCCCGATCCTGCGCCGCTGCGTGGACGTGCCCTGGATTCTCGAGGCGCCGCTGCCGTAGGGGTGCCGCCCCGGGTTGTTTTGGGGTGGTTCTTGAGGGGTGCTTGGGGGGTGGCGTCCTTTTGTGGTAGCCCTGGCTACACAGGAAGGACGTCCGCGCCGCGGCACCGCCCGCGCCGCGCCGAGAGCAGGATTTGTTGCGCTATGCGACAGGAATCCTGCGCTCGCCGGGAGGTCATCGCCGGCGCGTCGCACCCGATTAACGGTCGCGCCCTGAGGCGTGTGGACGCGAGGCGCGACCGCAGCCGCATCCACACCAACGCAAGGACCCGGCGCACCCTTGCCCCTCAATGCGGCCGTTCTTCGCGAAGCGCCCAACCTCACGGCCCGAGCAAGCGCCCCACGATGCCAATCCACGAGCTGCCGCGATCGGCAGCCACCGTGCAGCCGCAGGACCCGCGTCACCCACAGAGAATCGGCGATGGATGGGCGGCGACGTCGATCCCGCTGGCGCGCTCGAGCGCCTCGCTGCGACCACCGGCACGGCATTCCCGGCGCTGATGGCCGCGCGCGCCCGCACCGCCGACGGATTGGGGGCGCGGCGGGCGCGGCTGGAGTCGCTTGCGGCAGACGCGGACGCGGCGGTCGTGCTTGTCGGCTCGTGGGGACGTGCGGAGGTGACGGGCGCCTCGGACGACGACTGGCTCGTGCTCGTCGACGGCCCGCAGCGCGAAGCCGTCGCACCGACGCCGCAGGCCGTCGCCGACGCGCTGCAGGCCCGCGCGCCCGGTCCCGAGGGGATCTTCGGCACAGTCGCCTTCGGCGACGAGCTGCACACCAACGTCGGCCTTGCCGCAGACAGCAACGCCAACCTCACGCGACGGATGCTGCTGACGCTGGAGTCCGTCGCGATCGCCGGCGAGCCGGTGTGGGCAAACGTGCGCGGCAAGGTCGTCGCCTCCTACCTCGGCCCGCGGGCGCGCGACTACCGCCCACCGCGCTTCCTGCTCAACGACGTCGTCCGCTACTGGCGCACCGTCGCCGTCGACTTCGAGGGCAAGGACCGCACGCGCGCCGGCAGTGGCTGGGGTCTGCGCAACGCCAAGCTGCGCACGTCGCGCAAGATCCTCTTCGCCAGCGGGCTGCTGCCGGTGCTCGAATGCTGGCGCCTGCCCGCCGAGGAGATGACGGCGTTCCTCACGCGCGAGCTCGACGCGCATCCCACCGACCGCATCGCCGCCGCCTTCGAGCGCTACGAGGCCCAGGACGCCGGCGCCCGCGCGCTGTCTGCCTACGACCGCTTCATCGCGCTGCTCGACGACCCGCAGGCGCGCGAGCGACTCGCCGCGCTGCCCGAGGACGACGCGACCGAGTCCGTCGAGTTCGCCGAAGCCCGCGCGCTGGCCGACCAGGTCCAGGCCGGGCTGCTCAGCCTGCTCTTCGACGATCTGCGCCTAGCGGCGGTGACCCGCGAGTACGGGATCTTCTAAATCGGGATCGTCGCGGCCATTGCTGCGTTCCTGCTCCCGCGCCGCGCGGCCGGCGTGGATCACTTCCTTGAACGAGCGGAACTTGAAGATGAAGAAGAGCGCGACGAACCCGAGCGCCAGCGAGAACACGCCGATCGCGATCTGCTGGCCGACCGAGTAGGCGGCGATCGTCGCGCCGCTCGCCGTCCCGGCGAAGACCTTCACGAGGAACGCCTGCTGCACGCCAGCGCCGCCGGGCGTGAACGGCACCACCGCCGCGACCGCGTTCACCCCGAGCACGAGCATCACGTTCTTCACCGAGCCGCCGACGTTGAACGCCTCCAGCAGCATCCAGAACGCCGCGAAGCGGAACGTCCAAGCGAACAGCTGCACGAGCCAGACCTCGCGGAAGTAGCGGTGGCGATCCCAGAGGATCGTCAGGCCCTGGCGCACGCGCGCCCAGAACGCCTTCACCCGCACCGACAGCAGCGCGAACCCGACCAGCCCGATGAAGACCAGCGCGGTCAGCAGGAACAGCCCGAAGCGCGGATGCGACGCGAAGAACGAGAGGTCGAACGCGTTGAGCTTGGAGAAGTCCGGCGGCTTGGGGAACACGCCCTGGGTGAACGCGAACGTCAGCACGATGATCCCGATCGAGGCGTCGAAGCCGATCTCGACGAACATCGACGACGTGATCGCCGGATAGCTCGACGCCGGGATCGACGAGCGCACGAGGAAGACCTTGATCACGTCGCCGCCACGTGCCGGCACGACGTTGTTGAAGCCGTACGCCGCGACGTACGCCCCCCAGATGTGACGCCACTGGATCCGCTCGGTCGGGTACGCCGCGCGCAACACGTGGAAATACGCGCGCGAGCGAATCGTCAGATACGTGCCGAACAGCAGTAGCGCAAAGAACAGCGCGACGACGTTGATGCGGCCGAGCGAGTCGAAGAACTGGCCGACAGAATCCGTGAACTTCGAGATGTCGTCGCCGATGGCGGCGAACGGCGGGACGGGCACGTGCACGACAGCCTAGGCCCTTGCTGTGACGGCGACCGTCCCACCGCGGCGGGCCAGCCCGGCCAGCAGTTCGGCGAGCACCGCGAGCGGCAGCAACGGCAGCGCCAGCAGCGTGATCACGAGATCGCGCGACCGCCACGGGGCGTTGCGCTTGAGCAGGTGGAAGAGGTACGACGGGCGCGTCGTGATCCGGCTTACCGCCGACTGCCACATGCCGAACGGGTTGTGCTCGGCGAGTACGTGGTGCACCGCGACGACCTCGAAGCCGGCGGCCGTCAGCGCCGCGCGCAGGCCGTCGACCGTGAAGTGCGTGCGATGACGTGGCAGGTCCAGGTGAAACCAGCGCGTCCCGCCGACCCGTGCCTGCAGCGAGCCGAGGTTCGGCACCCCGACCACCAGCGCGCCGCCCGGCCGCAGCCAGCCGTGGATCCGGCGCAGCGCGTCCGCGGGGTCGTCGAGATGCTCGAGCACGTGCCAGAGCGTGATCGCGTCGAGCGACCCCGTCTCGACGTCGGCGTCGTCGATTCCCGCCTGCTGCAAACCGATGCCGTAGGTCTCCAGCGCGCCGCCGACGCCGCGGCGGCTCGGCTCGAAGCCGGCTGCCTCGTAGCCGCGTGCCCCGGCGAACGCGACGAAGCGCCCACGTCCGGCACCGGCATCAAGCAGCCGCGCCGGCGCAGGCACGGCCTTGCGCACGAAGCGCAGGCGCTGGGCGTCGAACGCGCGCAGCAGCGGCGCCGCCACACCTGCGCCGCGCGGCCGGCCCGGCGCGTAGTCGCCGGACTCGTAGAGCTCGGGCGTGGCCGACGCGTCGGTGACGGCGCTGCCGCACGCGTCGCAACGCAGCAGCGCGATCTCGCCGAGCCCTGGCTCGGCCGCAGGTGCGAAGCGCCACGGCTGCAGGACGCCGCCGCACGCTGGGCAGGGGGCAGCCACGCGGCGAGACGATAGCCGTGGCGCATACAATCGCGCCCGTGGCGACGCCCACCCCTTCGCAGCTGCAATGGCGCCGCCGGCTCGAGGCTGTCCTTCGAGTCGTCGAACCGGGCCTGAACCTGCTGCTCGCCGCCGGCGACCGGCTGTCGCGCGTCGCCGACCGCGACGGCCTCGACACCCCGCCGCCGCCGCGCCGCGTCGACCAGCCGCGCCAGCCGCCCCGGGTCACCGCCGGGCCGCCGAGCACCTGAGCTGATGGCCGAGACCACCGCGCCGCCGCAGAGCCCCGAGGAGACGCTCGCCTGGGAAGCCAAGAACCGGACGAAGGCCGGCATCGCCGCGCTGCTCGCGGCCGCGCTGACGCTGATCGGCGGCATCCTCTCCGGCGTCGTCAACGCCGACACGCCTTCCGTCTACGCCGTCGACGCGCTGCGCGACGCCGCCGGCCAGTCGGTCCCCGGCGGCGGCCTGCTGACCAACAGCGTCCTCTACATCGACGACCACGCCCTCGGGCTGGTGCTGGCGTCGTTGGCCTCGGCGCTGGGCACCGCGCTCGTCGCGCCGGTGCTCGCCTACCTCTACCGCGCGGCTCGCGCGCGCACGGAGACCGCCAACCGCGCCGGTCTCTATGCCGCGCTGATCGGGCCGATCCTGATCGCCGTCGCCCAGATCACGCTCGTCGTCCTCGTCGTCACGAAGGCATCGGACTTCGCCTCCGGCACGGAGCGCGGCACCGAGGCCGCGCACGAGGCGCTGCAGAGCGGCGCCGTCAACGGCGCGCAGCTCGTCAGCCAGCTCGCGCTGCTCGGCGTCGCGCTGGCGTTCGTGCTGATCTCGATGGTCGCGATGCGCGTCGGCTTGCTGTCGCGCTTCCTCGGCGTGCTCGGCGTCATCGTCGGCGCACTGCCGATCCTCGGCCAGTTCCTCGGGCTCGCCTCGCCGCTGATCCAGGTCTTCTGGCTCGGCGCCGTCGGCTTCGTGATCCTCGGCCGCGGGCGCACGCCGCTGCCGGCGTGGGAGAAGGGCATCGCCGTGCCGTGGCCGACGCAGCAGGAAGTGCGCGAGGCGCGCGAACGCGCAGCCCGCGGCGACATGACCGGACCGGCGGCCGTGCCTGATGTCGAGGAGGCGGTCAAGCCGACCCACTCGGCGTCGAAGAAGAAGAAGCGCAAGCGCCGCTAGCGGGCGGCGTCGAAGCCCAGCCCCTCGGGCGCGTGCAGCGCGAGCATGTGCGGCGCCGCGTCCGGCGCTCGCGCAGCATCGGCGCGCGAGACCAGCCACATCGTCAGGAACGCCAGCGGCACCGACGCGACCGCGGGCTGCTGCAGCAGCTCGCCGCCGCCGACCAGCAGGCTCGTGAAGATCGCGCCGCTTGACACGACGGTGCCGACCGCAAGGCCCGCGGCCGCGCCGCGGGCGGTGAGCCCCGTCCACCAGATCCCCAGCAGCAGCAGCGGGCAGAACGTCGACGCCGCCAGCGCGAACGCCCAGCCGACGAGCAGCGAGATGTCGATTTCGCGCGCGACGAGCGCCAGCAGCATCGGCGGCACCATCGCCAGCGCCGCCGCGACGCGAAAGCGCCGCGTGCGCGAGCCGCCGGGACTCCGCTGCAGGCGCGGCCAGACGTCGTAGGAGAGCGTCCCGCCGAGCGACACCAGCAGCCCCGACGCCGTCGACATGAACGCCGCAAACGCCCCCGCCGCGACGATCGCGGCCAGGATCTCGCCGCCGAGGCCAGGCCACGCGACCTCGGGCAATCGCAGCACCACCTCATCGGTCGTGCCGGTGATGTAGAGCTCGGGCACCAGCGCGCGCCCGAGCAGGCCGTAGATGACCGGGAAGAGGTAGAAGAGCCCGAGCAGCCCGAGCACGCGCACCGTCGTCTTGCGCGCCGCCGGCCCGTCGGGGTTGGTGTAGAAGCGCACGAGGATGTGCGGCAGTCCCATCGTCCCGAGCACGGTCGCCAGCAGCAGCGAGTAGACGTACAGCGGCGTGGCCGTCGTGTCAGACGAGACGGGTCGCGACCAGTCCTCGCCGCGCATCGCATCGGTGCCCTCGGCGACGGGAACGACCGCGCGTGGCGGCAGCTCGAGCGTGCCGCGCAGCCGGCGCTCGTCGCCGGCCGCCGCGCGGTGGGCGATGCCGTCCAGCCGGTAGCTCGTCGCCGCCGGGAACTCGACGTCCGTCGCGCGGTCGATGTCAACGGTGAGCCCCGCCGCGGGCGCGCGCGGCAGCTCCTTGCCGAACAGCGCCGCGCGCTCGGGCAGGCCGCCGAGGTGCAGCAGCAACACGCACGCCGGCACGCAGATCGCGAACGTCTTGACCCAGTACTGGTAGGCCTGCACGTAGGTGATCCCGCGCATCCCGCCGAGCGCCACGATCAGCGCGACGATCAAGCCGACGACCACCACGCCGACCCAGTACGGCGACCCTGTCACGACCCCGAGCGTCACGCCCGCGCCCTTCAACTGGGGGACGAGGTAGAAGCTCGCGATCACGAGCACGACACCCGCGGCGACCAGCCGCATCGCCGGCGACTCCAGACGCGCCTCGGCAAAGTCGGGAATCGTGTAGGAGCCAAAGCGCCGCAGCGGCGCCGCGACGAACAGCAGCAGCGCGAGGTAGCCCGCCGTGAAGCCGAGCGGCAGCCACAGTGCCCCAGCGCCGAGCTTCATCTCCAGCCCCGAGATCCCGAGGAACGACGCCGCCGACAGGTACTCGCCGCTGATCGCCGCCGCGTTCCACCACGGCGACACCGCGCGCGAGGCGACGAAGACGTCGCTCGTCGTCCGCGCCAGCCGCACGCCCCACGCGCCGAGCCCGACCGTGCCGAGCACGACCGCGGTGACCGCGACGATCGCGATCACGGCTGCGGGCCGCGGACGAGGTCGCGGAACGCGTCGTCCAGCGCATCGGCTCGCCGGCGGTAGAGAAACCCGAGCGCCACGAGCAGCACGAACATCGGCGCGCCGACGATCCACAGCGCCGCCGGCAGACCGAACACGAGCGTGTCGTCGAGCCCCGGCAACAGGATCAGCGCAAGCGGCAGCGCGCCCAGCAGCGCCCCGAACGCGACCACCGCCAGCAGGCTCAGCGACAGCTGCGCGCGCACGAGCCGGCGCAGGTACGCGTCGCCGACCGCTGTGGACTCGGCGAGCTCTTCTCGTGGCGGGCGCGTGCTCACAGCGACAGCCGGCGCCGCAGGTCGGCGATCTGGCGCCGCGAGATCGGGATCTCCGCGGCGTCCCCGAAGCGCAGCACCGCGGTGCCGTTGAGGCGCGGGCGCAGCTCTGTCGCGCGCGCGAGGTTCGCCACGAACGCGCGGTGCACGCGCACGAACCCGGCCGACGCCCAGCGCTCCTCGAGGTCGCCGAGCCGCGCGCGCAGCAGGAAGCGGCCCTCGTCGGAGACGACGCGCACGTAGTCGCCGTGCGCCTGCAGGTAGAGGATCGACGAGCGCGCCAGCAGCCGCGTCGCGCCGCCACGCGGCGAGTCGACGGCGATCATGTCGCCGTCCGCCGTGGGAACCTCGGGAGCGGTGGTCGAGGGCGCGACCGCGGCGCTGTCCACCGTCGCCGCCACCCGCGCCAGCGCCTGCTCGACACGCTCACGGCTGGCCGGCTTGAGCACGTAGTCCAGCGCGCGCAGCTCGAACGCCTCGACGGCACCGGTCTCATACGCGCTGACGAACACGAGCTGCGGCGGGCGCGCGAGCTGACGCAGCACGCGCGCGAGCTGCATGCCGTCCAGGCCCGGCATCCGCACGTCCAGGAACAGCACGTCCCACTCGCTCGCGCCGACGCGCAGCAGCGCATCGCGCGCGCTGGAGACGCCGTCCACGCGCCCGGTCAGCGGGGAGTCGCGCAGGATCCGCACGAGATCCTCGAGCGCCGGGCGCTCGTCGTCGACCACCAGCGCGGCAAGCTCAGGCGGCACGCACGCCCGCCCGGAACTTCGGCGCCGTCAGGATCACCGTCGTGCCGCCCTCGGACTCGATGCGCAGCCCGTAGCCCTCGCCGAACGTCTGGCGCAGGCGCCCGTGGACGTTTGCCAGCCCGACACCGCCGCCGAGCCCCGCGAGCGCGGCTGCGGGGTCGCGAATCCCGGGCCCGTCGTCGTGCACGCGCAGCTCGACATCGGGCCCGAGGTCGCTGCCGATGATCGCGATCGTCGACGGCTCGCTCTGCTGCTCGACGGCGTGGCGCACGGCGTTCTCCACCAGCGGCTGCACCGACAGCATCGGCACGACCGCGGTGAGGATGTCCGGCGCGACCTCCAGCCGCACGCGCAGGCGGTCGCCGAATCGCGCCTGCTCCAGGCGCAGGTACTTCTCGACGTAGCGCAGCTCGTCGGCCAGCGTCACGTGCGGGCGCCCGCGAAACGCGTAGCGCGTGAACTCGGCGAAGTCCGTCAGCAGCTCGCGCGCCTCCTCCGGGCGCGTGTGGATGTACGACGCCACCGCCGCCAGCGCGTTGTAGATGAAATGCGGCGAGATCTGCGCGCGCAGCGCGCGCAGCTCGGCCTCGGCGAGCCGCTCCTGTTGGGCCTCGACCTCCGACAGCGCGATCTGCGCGCTCACCAGCGCCGCGCTCTCCTCGACGACGCGGATCTGCTCCGGGCGCAGGTGGCCGCTCTGCTCGTGCAGGGCGACGAGGCTGCCGACCGCCGTGTCGCCGACCAGTAGCGGCGCGACGACCGCGCTGCGCAGCGGGCAGCCCGGGCGCGAGCACGGCACGCGCTCGACGTGCACGCGGTCGGCATGGCGCGCGCCCGCAAGCAGCGTCGAGGCGGGGTCTCCGGCAGCGTGGTGGTCGCTCCCGGCACCCGCGATCGCCAGCACCCGCTCGGCGTCCAGCAGCGCGACCGCCGACGCGCCGAGCAGCCGCTGCAGGTGCGGCGCCGCCTTTGCCGCCGTCGCCGTCGTCAGTCCCGGGCGCAGGTGCGGCAGCGTCGCGGTCACTGCGTGCAGCGCGTCCTGTGCGGCCTGCGCCTCGGGGCTCAATACCGGCCGCGGACCCGAGAGCAGGCGCACCAAAGCCAGCGCCGACGCAGCGACGGCAAGACCCAGCACGAAACCGAGCGCGACGTCCACCCTCGCTGAGCAACGTACCCGGCCACGCAAACGGCAGCCGTTCATCGCGCCGGAACGACCGTTCGTCGTGCCAGTCGACCGTCCGCCGGATCGTCGCCTGGCACCGGCGCGCCCCGGATACGTGAATGCGCAGCACATCGGTCCACCCGAGGAGGAGAGGTTGATGGCTGACTACGACTGGCAGGCGCTGGAGCGCTCGCCGCAGTTCCAAGAGCTCGTTCGCCGCAAGCGGCGCTTCGTGCTGCCCGCGACGATCGGCTTCCTGACGTGGTACATCGGGTTCGTCCTGCTGGCCGGCTACGCCGAGGACTTCATGGGCTCGGAGTTCCTCGTCGACGGCCTGACGGTCGGGTACGTGCTGGCGTTCAGCCAGTTCCTGATGGTCTGGGGCCTCGCCTGGCTGTACCTGCGCAAGGCCGACCGCGACTTCGACCCGCTCGAGGAGGAGGTCCGCCAGCACGCACGGGACACCACCGCTGAGCCGATCGAGCTGCGCCCGCGCGTCGGGGCCGACCGATGATCGCGGCCGTCAACACCGAGGCGCTGGTGATCTTCTCGATCGTCCTCGGGATCACCCTGGGCATCACCTACTGGGCCTCCAAGCGCACCACCAACGCCGAGCAGTTCTGGGCGGCCGGGCGTGGCATCACCGGCATGCAGAACGGCTTCGCGATCGCCGGCGACTACATGTCGGCCGCCTCGTTCCTCGGCATCGCCGGGCTCATCTACCTCTACGGCTTCGACGGCTTCCTCTACTCGGTGGGCTTCCTCGTCGCATTCCTCACGGTCCTCTTCTTGCTCGCCGAGCGCATGCGCAACGCGGGCAAGTTCACGATCGCTGACGTGCTCGCGTTCCGCATGCGCCAGCGACCGGCGCGGACCGCTGCGGCGCTGGGCACGTTGGCGGTCGCGGGCTTCTACCTGATCGCGCAGATGGTCGGCGCGGGTGCGCTGATCACCGCGCTGGTCGGCATCGACTACAACCTCGCGATCCTGATCACGGGCATCACGATGCTCGTCTACGTGATCTTCGGCGGGATGCTCGCCACGACCTGGGTGCAGATCGTCAAGGCCGTGCTGCTGGTCTCCGGTGCGCTCGTGATGTCGGTCTTCGTGCTCGAGCGGGTCGGCTTCAACCCGGTCGAGCTGTTCCGCGACGCGCGCGACGCATCACCCGCCGGGGACGCCTATCTGGCGCCCGGGCAGTTCCTGACGAGCCCAATCGACACCGTGTCGCTCGGTATCGCACTCGTGCTCGGGACCGCCGGCTTGCCGCACATCCTCATGCGCTTCTTCACCGTCCCCGACGCGAAGGCCGCACGCGGCTCGGTCGGCTGGGCGGTCGCGCTGATCGGCGGCTTCTACATCATGACCACCTTCCTGGGCTTCGGCGCGCGGGCGATCCTCGGTGAGGGCGGCGTGGCTGCGGCCGGCGCGGGCGCCAACCTGGCGGCGCCGAACCTCGCGGGCGAGCTGGGCGGCGGGATCGGCACGACCGGTGGCGACATCTTCCTGGCGGTGATCGCGGCGATCGCGTTCGCGACGATCCTCGCGGTCGTCGCCGGACTCGTGATCTCGGCCTCGGGCGCCGTCGCGCACGACCTCTGGACCAACGTCGTGCGCAAGGGCGAGTTCCACGACCGCGAGGAGATGCTCGTCGCGAAGATCGCGGCCGGATCGATCGGCGTGATCGCGATCCTGATCGCGATCCTCGGCGGCAAGACGCTGAACGTCTCGTTCATGGTCGGCCTCGCGTTCGCGGTGGCGGCCAGCGCGAACTTCCCCGCGCTGCTGCTGGCGTTGACATGGCGGCGCTTCAACACGGTCGGCGCCGTCACCGGCGTGCTCACCGGTGTGTTCTCGTCGATCTTCCTCGTGATCATCAGCCCGAAGGTCTGGCCGGGCGCTGATTCCGAGGGCGGCCTGTTCGGCTTCTACGACCTCGCCAACCCTGGCATCGTCTCGATCCCACTGGGCTTCCTGGCCTGCTGGGTCGGCACGATGCTGAGCACCGAGAAGCAGGCGGAGCGATCGTTCGACGAGCTCTACGTGCGCTCTGAAACCGGCATCGACGCGGAGCCCGGAGCACTGGTTGGCGCGCGATAGTGTCCGAGGCCATGACGCCTGGTCTTGAGCACGAGCTCGAAGAGCTGCTGGAAGTCGAGTCGTTCCCGCCGCCGGAGACGTTCGCGGCGGGAGCGCTCGTCAAGGACCGCTCGCTGCACGACGCGGCCGAGGGCGACTACGTCGAGTGGTGGGCCGAGCAGTCGCGCCAGCTGCTGGACTGGTCGACGCCGTTCACGCAGACCCTGGACGACTCCAACCCGCCGTTCTACAAGTGGTTCGCCGACGGCGAGCTGAACGCGAGCGCGCAGTGCGTCGATCGTCATGTCGCGGCAGGCAACGGCGACCGCGTCGCGTTCAAGTGGTTCGGGGAGGAGGGCGAGCAGCGCGACGTCACGTACGCCGACCTGCTTGCCGACGTCCAGCGCCTGGCCAACGCGCTGAAGGCGCGCGGCATCCATGCCGGGGACGTCGTCGGGATCTACCTGCCGATGATCCCTGAGGTCGTCGTCGCGATGCTCGCCTGCGCGCGCATCGGCGCGCCCCACAACGTCGTCTTCGGCGGCTTCAGCGCCGAGTCGGTGAAGGAGCGCATGGAGTTCTCCGAGGCCAAGGCGCTGATCACCGTCGACGGTGCGCGGCGCAAGGGCAAGACCGCGCCGGTGAAGGCGCAGGTCGACGAGGTGATGGGCGACGTCACGTCGATCGAGACGATCTTCGTCGTCCGCCACACCGGCATCGACGTCGACATGAAGGAGGGGCGCGACCACTGGGTCGACGAGGCGATGGCGTCGGCACCCGCCGAGTGCCCGGCCGAGCCGATGCCTGCCGAGCACCCGCTGTTCATCCTCTACAGCTCCGGCTCGACGGCCAAGCCGAAGGGCATCCTCCACACCACCGGTGGCTACATGACCGGCGTGACGTGGACGCATCGCTACGTCTTCGACCTCAAGCCCGAGTCCGACGTCTGGTTCTGCAGCGCCGACGTCGGCTGGATCACCGGGCACTCCTACATCGTCTACGGCCCGCTCTCCAACGGCGCGACGAGCGTCATGTACGAGGGCGCGCCCGACTACCCGCACAAGGGCATCTGGTGGGAGCTCTGCGAGAAGGCCGGCGCGACGCTGTTCTACACGGCGCCGACGGCGATCCGCGCCTGCATCAAGTGGGGCGCCGAGCACGTCGAGAAGGCCGACCTCTCCAAGCTGCGCCTGCTCGGCACGGTCGGCGAGCCGATCAACCCCAAGGCCTGGCTGTGGTACTGGAAGGTCGTCGGCGGCGGGCGCTGCCCGATCGTCGATACGTGGTGGCAGACGGAGACGGGCGCGATCATGATCACGACGCTGCCGGGCGCGCAGGCCGCGCGACCGGGGTCGGCCGGGACGACGCTGCCGGCGCTGGCGGGCGAGGTGCGTGAGGAGAGCTCGGGCGACGTCTGCGAGCGCGGCATGCAGGGCCTGCTGGCGCTGACGCGCCCGTGGCCGGCGATGCTGCGCACGCTGTACAAGGACGACGAGCGCTACGTCGAGACCTACTGGTCCAAGTGGGACAAGGAGACCTACCTCGTCGGCGATGCCGCGCGCCAGACGGCGGACGACTACTTCTGGGTGATCGGCCGCATCGACGACGTCATCAACGTCTCGGGGCACCGGTTGTCGACCGCCGAGGTGGAGAGTGCCTTGGTCTCGCATTCAAAGGTCGCCGAGGCCGCGGTGATCGGCCAGTCCGACGAGGACACCGGCCAGTCGATCGCGGCGTTCGTGACGCTGCAGGGCGACCTCGAGGGCGACGGCCTGGAGAACGAGCTGCGCGAGCACGTCGCGCAGAAGATCGGCAAGCTCGCGCGGCCCAAGCGGATCATCTGGGCCGGCGACCTGCCGAAGACGCGCTCGGGCAAGATCATGCGCCGTTTGCTGCGCGACATCGCCGAGGGCCGCGCGCTCGGCGACGTCACGACGCTGCGCGATCCGGACGTGATGAAGGAGCTCTCGGCGCAGATCGCTGCCAGCGACGAAGACTGAGCAAGCCGTTAGGGTCGCCGCATGCGACGCCTTCCACCCCTGGCGCTGCTGCTGCTGCTTGCGGCACCAGCCACCGCCGACGCCGCGATGGGCGGCGCCAACGCGCTCACCACATCCCTGCGTCCGGACCTGCGCACCGCGACGGTGCAGTCGACTAACGCTGTCGACGACACGACGACCGTGCGCGTCTGCTTCAGCAAGGCGATCGCCTCGCTGCCACAGGCCGGGCTCTTCCACCTGGGCCACTACAACGCGCCGTTCACAGGTGCGCTCACCGCGACGTCTGCGACACGCTCGACGAGCAACTGCGCCGACGCGGTCTTCCCGAACGACGACGCGACCCAGTTCACGCACGTCACCGTCGACGGCTCGGACGGCACGGCCCCGGACGGCGGCGGCTCGGCAGTCGCGACCAACGGCTTCGGCAACATCCAGGACTCGACCGCGCTGATCGGCTCGAAGACCAACAACGGCACGCGCGGATTCGGCACCGGCCCGGATCTGGTCGGGATCGCCATCAACAACGCGGCGGCGACGATCGACTACACGTTCGACCAGCGCGTCGGCGGCCTCACGCCGCCGAGCCTGGGCCTCGACGGGGCCGACGCGGATGCCTTCCAGTACAACCTGCCCAACGGCACGCCGGTCAACAGCCTGCCCGGCGCCGCCAACCGTTCGATCTCCTCGGATGGCCTGACGGTGCGGGTGAACTTCCCGCCCGGTCCGCAGATCCAGGACGCGGTGCGCGCGTTCGTCCAGCACTCGGCGCTGCTGGCCAAGGCCGACCCGACACCGTCGGGGTTCAACCCCGGTCGCTCGGCCGCACGGCCCGGCAACGCCGGCTTCACCGACGCGCCCGACCTCGTCTCGGTCACGCTTAACGACGCGCGCACGGCGCTGCTGTTCCAGTACGACCAGGTGCTCAGCGCGGTCGGCCCGGACACGGCGTTCCACGCCAGCATGGCGTTCTCGGGCAACCTCCCCGGTGACCCGGGCGCGCCGCAGCCGTCGATCGTCGGTGGCGCCAATGTCGGCAACACGGTCAGCGTGCCGTGCATGCTCTTCTGCCAGCGCGTCGACGAGTTCCTCGTGGGCGCGTGGGCGGATGCCGGCAGCCGCGACAGGCGCTGCGCTGCCGAGCACCTTCGGCGGCGTGCCGACCGGCGGCAACGCCGGCGCGTTCGCGACCGGCTTCACCACCGGCTCGGAGGCGCTGTCGGTGACGTTCGACAACGCGACCGACATCGCGCGCGTGCGCACGGATCAGCGCTGGCAGAACGCCAACGAGACGCTGGTCAAGCTGATCGACGACCAGGGCTCGCAGATCGCTGCTGGGGCGATCAGCGTCACCGGTGGCGGCTCAACGACGCCGTGCCAGTGCATCGCCGAGATCACGTTCCCGGCAGGCACGCTTGCCGGCGCACGCTCGCTGCTGCTGCAGGAGGGCGCGCTCAACACCACCGCGGCCAACACGACGAACGTCACGCAGGTGATCTCGCCGACCGCGCCCGCTGCGAAGTCGGCGCGCAAGTTCCGCGCGCTGCGCGTCGTCAAGCGCCGCTAGGGGTCGCAGTTGCGACATGGGCGCGCGTCACGAGGATGCGCGCCGATGTCCCACCGCAGACGCATCCTTCTCTCGTCGTGCTGCTCGGCCTCCTCGTGCCGGCAACCGCTGATGCCGCGCTCGGCGGCGCCAACGCCCTGACCACGGCCCTGCGGCCTGACCTGCGGACGGCGACGGTCCAGTCGACGAACGCGGCGTTGAGCGTGACGTTCGACGGTGGTGGCGCGCCGGCGGCGGGGCAGGTGACGGCGGAGACACGTTCCCCGCCGGGACGCTCGCAGGCGCACCGCCTCGCGTGTCGCAGGCGGCAGCTCGTCGAGCAGCTCGTCGGCGCCGTCCAGCCACGATTCCTCGGGCGAGACGCCGGACGGCCGGTGCTCCACGGCGAGCCGCTCGATCGCGCTGCGCTCGGTCGCCGGCCTCGTCGCGAAAGCGCGTGCGCCCGCGCCAGGCGCGCGCGAACGTCTCGGCCGTCAGGTCGAGCGCGGCGTCGCCGTCCTGCGTGCGCCGCAGGTGGTAGGCGTGGATGCGCTGCCGTGCGCCAGCGCCAGCAGCTGCGCGTCGGATTGCATGGTCACTAGATGGCGTCCGGGCGTGCGGACGTTACGTCAGCCACGCGGGAGCGGCGACGCTACCGTGGATGCGATGAGCGCCGGTGATGTCAGCCACCCACTGTTCGCGCGCTTCTTCGACCGCTTCGCGGGCAAGGACAAGGGCCGCGGGGAGGACGCCTTGCGTCGTGAGCTCCTCGCCGGTCTGTCCGGGCGCGTCGTCGAGGTCGGCGCCGGCAACGGGATCAACTTCGAGCACTACCCCGAGGCTGTCGAGCTCGTCGCGATCGAGCCCGAGCCCTACCTGCGCGAGCAGGCGACGAAGACCGCCGCCGCAGTCTCGCTGCCGATCGACGTGCAGGCCGGCACCGCGGCGGCGCTGCCGCTCGCGCCGCAGTCGGTCGAGGCCGTCGTTGTCGCCGGGGTGCTCTGCTCGGTGCCCGACCAGCGCGCCGCGCTCGCCGAGTTCCGGCGTGTCCTGCGTCCGGGCGGTGAGCTGCGCTTCTACGAGCACGTGCTCTCGCGCCGCCCGCGCTTTGCGCGCTACCAGCGCGCGCTCGCGCCGATGTGGTCGCGGGCGATGGGTGGCTGCGAGCCGCACCGCGACACGCTTGCCGCGATCGAGCAGGCCGGCTTCCGGCTGGAGCGCTGCCGCGGCTTCGGCTTTCCCCAGGACGCCCGCGCTTACCCCGTGGCGCCGCGGATCCTCGGCAGCGCGCGCCTAGCCTAGGACGCCTTCCTGCCCGAAGATCCGCCGCAGGATCGCGATCGACGTCGCGTAAGTGGAGTCCATCCCGTAGTAGTTCATGCCCTTGGCCCCGAGCGTGCGCGCCTGCGTGTAGGGCGTGTCGGAGGCGTAGTGGACGATCCCGAAGTCGATCGGGAGCTTTGAGAAGTTGACCTGCTCGTCCTTGGGGTAGCGCTCGGCCTCGGAGATCTCATAGACGGCGTTGCAGTACGGGCCGGCCTCCATCTCGACGACGGTGAAGGCCTCGCGGTAGTAGAGGTCGAGGTAGTCGCGGTTCTGCAGGAACGTCGAGCGCACGGTCACGGCGCGCTGGTTGTCCAGGCCCGAGCCGAAGCGCAGGTAGGGCGCGATGTCGTCCACGCCGAAGGCGTTGTCCAGCCAGTACGTCGTGCCCGAGTGCTCGTCGAAGACCGTCGAGGAGAGCATCACGTCGCCGACGTCGGCGTTCAGCGTCGCCGCCTTGCCGAGCACGTAGACGCCGCGCAGCGTGTCGCGGTCCTCGGTGATCTCGCGCAGGATGTTGTACGCCGCAAGGCCGAGCGGGTAGTCGATGTTGACGATGACCCCGTGCGAGGCGCGCAGCGCGTCGGCGTCGACCTCGCCGAGGCGCGGGTCGAACTTCGCGACGTCCAGCGACGCCAGCGGCAGCACCTGCGCGGCGACGCGCAGGGCGGTCTGCGAGGCGATCTCCGTCACCGCGGCGGGCTGGCGCTCAGGATGCTCGCGCGCGAGGAAGTAGAGGAAGTTGTCCCACGAGCCCGGCGTGCGGTCCTCGCGAAAGCGGCGCAGCTCGTCCTGCAGATCGGGTGGGCCGGCACGCTCGAGCCAGGCCACCAGCTCGGGCTCGCGCGCCCGTGCGTCGCCGGACACGAGGTTCGCGAGCGAGTGCGTGTTGGAGGAGACGACGTACAGCGCTCCGTCGGCGTCGGCCAGAGCGTCGGCGATCGGCGCCCACCAGCGGCGCGTCATGCGCGCGTAGCCGGTGGCGCTGCCACCAAGCATCCGCACGCGCAGCGACAGCGCGTGCTCGGCGACGTCCCCGAGGCGGCGCGCGAACGCCGTGCCCCACGCATCCTGCACGCGCCGCCAGTCCTCGACCGCGCCACCGAGTGCACGCGCGCAGTCCTCGGCGCCGGGCGCGCGATGCGAGGGCGGCCAGCCGATTGCGCGCAGCCGCCGGCGCAGCTTGTTCCACTCGATCTGGTAGGCGACGAGCGTCGGGATCAGGTCGTCGACGTCGGAGTGCGACGCGAGCAGGACGCCCCACTGCCCGTCGGGGCCCTGGTGCCAGCGCCGGCGCCGCGCGGCAGCCTCGACCTCGGGCCACTCCGACAGCGGGCCGATGCCCGCATCCGCGAACTGCTCGGCGTCCTGCCCCATGATCACGACGCGCCCGCTCCAGATGTCCGGCGGCAGGCGCTGCGTCGCGTAGAGGAAGGCGCCGAGGTCGAGGTCCTCCGAGTCGGCGAGCGCGTGCAGCGACGACCCCATCGCGCGGTGCGACGACTCGAGGATCCGCAGGCGTGTCTCGCCGCGCGAGCGCAGCAGCGTGGAGTAGGTGCGCTGGTAGAGCTCGACCTCGTCCGTCACAGCCTCGGACACTAGTGTCTCGCCCATGAGCTACGAGCAGGCTGTCGCCCAGCATCGCTGGGAGGTTCCGGAGCGCTACAACATCGCCGCCGATGTCTGTGACAAGCATCCGCGCGACAAGCTCGCGATGGTCTACGAGCGCTTTGACGGTCACCAGCAGGACGTCAGCTGGGGCGAGTTGCAGGATCTCGCGGGGCAGGCGGCGCACGCGCTGGCGGCGGCCGGTGTCGGGCGTGGTGACCGTGTGGCGGTCGTCTTGCCGCCCTCGCCCGAGACGGCGGCGATCTTCTTCGGCACGTGGAAGCTCGGCGCGCTGCTTTTGAGCATGAGCGTGCTCTACGGCGACGACGGCATCAAGCATCGCCTCGACGACTCCGGCGCGTCCGTGCTGGTCACCGATAGCGCGAACGCGTCGCGCTTTGATCACCCGAACCTGCTGATCCTCGACGACGGCCTGCTCGCCGGCCACCCGACCGAGCACGAGACGCTGGACACCGCCGCTGACGACCCGGCGCAGCTGTACTACACGAGCGGCACGACGGGGCTGGCGAAGGGCATCGTCCACGCGCACCGCTACCTGCTTGCGCATGTCGAGTTCGACTATTGCCACGAGGTGCGCGACGGCGAGCGCTTCCACGGCATGGGCGAGTGGGCGTGGGCAGCCGGGATCGCGCCGCTGTTGGGGCCGTGGGCGCGCGGCGCGGTGCAGTGCGTCTACGCCCGCGAAGGCGGCTTTGACGCGCACAAGCAGCTGGACTTCCTCAGCCGCCACCAGGTCACCAACGTCTTCACGACGCCGACGGCGATGCGCTCGATGATGAGCATCTCTGACGCCGGCGAGCGCTACCCCCAGCAGTTCCGCATCGTCTGCAGCGCGGGGGAGCCGTTGAACCCCGAGGCGATCCGCTGGTTTCGCGAGCAGTACGGGCTGACGGTGCTGGACTACTACGGGATGACCGAGTCCTACCCGATGGTCGCCAACTACCCGTTCATGGACGTCCGCGAGGGCTCGATGGGCAAGCCCTGCCCCGGGTGGGAGATGGCGGTCCTCGACGAGGACGAACAGCCCGTCGGTCCCGGTGAGCGCGGCGAGCTGTGCCTGAAGGCGCGCTCCAACCCGCACTACCCGCTCGGGTACTGGAACCGCCCCGAGGACACCGAGCGCGTCTTCGGCGGCGAGTGGTTTCACACCGGCGACGCGGCGTCTGCCGACGCCGACGGCTACGTCTGGTACGAGGGGCGCGCCGACGACCTCATCATCGCCGCCGGCTACCGGATCGGGCCGTTCGAGGTGGAGTCCGCGTGCCTGGAGCACGCCGCGGTCGCCGAGGCTGCCGTCGTCGCCTCACCGGACGAGCGCCGCGGGCACGTCGTGAAGGCGTTCATCGTGCTTGCCGCCGGCCACGACGGGTCAGACGAGCTTGCGCGCGAGATCCAGGACCACGTCCGCGGCCGCCTGTCCGCCTACGCCTACCCGCGCCTCGTCGAGTTCACCGACGCGCTACCCAAAACCCTCACCGGCAAGATCCGCCGCATCGAGCTGCGCCAAGCCGAGGAGGCGCGGGTGCGTAGCGCGTGATCAGCTCGCGCAGCGTCGCGAACGCCGGCTTGGGGCGGTAGTCGTCGAACAGCAGGCCGACGGCGGAGAACAGGTCGCCGCCGTTCGAGCGGTTGTCGCGCAGGTTGAACCACCGGTAGTCCGTGACGCCGAGCGTCCCGCTCACGGCGTGTAGCGACGCCAGCGTGTTGCGCAGCTCGGCGTCCTGGCGCTGCGGGCGCCGGTTGAGGTTCGTGGCGTAGCCGTTCTCCGTGATCCAGATCGCGACGTCCGGCCCCAGCCGCGCCTTCGGCATGAAGCAGCTGCGCAGCACGTCGACGGCCTCCACAGTCGCCTTGCCGGCGGTGTCGCCCGGCAGGAACACGGGCGGCCAGAACAGGCCGGGATAGAGCTGCAGCCCGACGTGGTCGACGGCGCGCCGGAACGCCACGTCGTCGAGCTGGGCAAAGAGCTGGTCGTCGCTGCCGGGCAGCCAGCGCCACGCGTACGTGAAGCCGACGCGGACGTCCCGGCGGCGGATCGCGTTCAGCGCGGCGCGCGCCGCCGGGACGCCGCGGCGGATAGCCTCGACGGCGCCGCGGTACGCGCCGTCGCTCGTGTTGCTCGAGATCGGCAGGTTTACCTCGTTGGTGATCGACAGCGCGACAAGCCTGCGATTGCGCCCGAGCACGGTGGCGGCGCGGCGCACGAAGTCCTCCCACGCGCGCATGTCGCCTTCCTGCGCGGGCGACGGGTGGTAGCGCACCTGGCTCTCGACGTCGAAGCCGGCGCGCGCGTAGGTGCGCGCGAGCGTCGAGAAGCGCGCGATGCCGGCGTCGCCGTCGGCCATGAAGAGGCGGTTGAGACGGATGACGAGCCGCCGCCCCGGTGGCTGCAACGCGCGCAGCGCGGCGAGCGCCTTGGTCTCGTCCTCGGGGGCGACGTCGCCCTGCCCGCCGCCGGCGCTGCCCGCCGCCTGCGGCGTGATCCCGATCCGCAGCGGCCGCGGCGGCGCGGTCTGCGGGACCGCGTCACGTCCGATGAGGCAGGGAAGGCCGGGGGTCTGGGCGTGCGACGACGCCGCGCCGCAGCAGGCGACCAGCACGACCGCGAGTAGGCAGAGGCCTCGGCGACCCATGAGCTGCAGCGACGATATCCGCGCCGTCCGCGAAGAGGCCGGTGAAGCGGCTGCCGTCGCCCTCGGCGAGCGCGGCGAAGGCGTCTTCGAGGAGCTCTCGGTTCGTCATGACGTCGAGCGTACGCTCGGACATGGCATGCACAAAACGACTCTTCAGCATCGCTAGCATGCTGTTTGCGCATGCTCACGATCACAGGCTTGCAGGTTCTGCGTGCCGTCGCCGACCGCGGCTCGTTCACTGCCGCCGCGGATCGGCTCGGCTACACGCAGTCGGCGGTCTCGCGCCAGGTCGCGGCGCTGGAGACGGCAGCGGGCGCGGCGCTGTTTCGCCGCGGTGTCGGCGGCGCGCAGCTGACGGACGCGGGACGCGTGCTGCTCGGTCACGCGATCGACGTGCTCGACCGCCTGGACAACGCCCAGCGTGAGCTCGACGCGTTGCAAGAGACCGCACGCGGGCGCTTGCGTGTCGGGGCGTTCGCGACGGCGGTCGCGGCCCTGCTGCCGCGCGCGCTGGCGGCGTTTCGCGAGACGCACCCGGGCGTGACCGTGACGCTGCGCGAGGGAACGACGCCCGCGCAGCTGCGGCGTGTGGCGGACGGCGGCGCGGATGCCGCGGTGGTCAGCAGCAGCCGCGCGGCGCTCGAGGGTCCAGGCCTGCGCTTCGAGGAGCTGCTCGACGACCCGCTGCTGCTGGCGGTCCCCCGCACGCACGCGCTCGCGGGCCGGCGCAGCGTCGCGCTTGCCGCGCTGAACGACGAGCGCTGGATCTCGGCCAGCACCGATCCCGACGAGACGCTGCTTGGCACGTGGCGCGGCGCGGGCTGGGAGCCGAAGGTCGCGTTCGTCGCGCGTGAGTGGACCGCGAAGCTTGGCCTCGTCGCTGCTGGCCTCGGCGTGACGCTCGTGCCGGGCCTGGCCGCGACCGCGGTACGCGAGGACGTCGCGCTCGTCCGCGTGCGCGCAGACCCGCCGGTGGCGCGGCGTGTCGTCGTTGCGACGCGCGAAGGTGAGCCGGTGTCGCCGCACCTCGGTGCCTTCGTCGACACGCTGCACGAGGTCGGCGCGGCGCTCGGCGCCGAGATCCAACGGCGCGTGCAGACGTAGGATCCAGGGTTCATGCTGCTTGCCGACCGTCGCCTGCTCATCACCGGGGTCCTGACGGACCGCTCGATCGCCTACTCGGTGGCCGAGCACGCCCAGCGCGAGGGGGCGGAGATCGTGCTCACGGGCTTCGGGCGCGCGCTGCGCCTGACGCAGCGCATCGCCAAGCGCCTGCCGACCGAGCCCGAGGTGCTGGAGCTCGACGTCAACGAGCCCGAGCAGATCGCGGCGCTGGCGTCGGCGCTGGACGCGAAGTGGGGGCGCCTGGACGGCGTGCTGCACGCGATCGCGTTCGTCCCACCCGACGCGCTCGGCGGCCGCTTCATGGACGCGCCGGCCACGAGCGCGATGACGGCGCTGCAGACGAGCGCGGTGTCGCTGCAGCAGCTTGCCGCGGGGTTGACGCCGCTGCTGGAGCGCTCGCCGTACTCGGCTTCGATCGTCGGGCTGGACTTCGACGCCCGTGTCGCCTGGCCGGCGTACGACTGGGCGGGAGTGTCGAAGGCCGCGCTGGAGTCGGTCAACCGCTACGTCGCCCGCGATCTCGGGCCACGCGGGATCCGCTGCAACCTCGTCGCGGCGGGGCCGTTGCGGACGATGGCGGCGAAGTCGATCGACGGCTTCGACGACCTCGGGCGGATCTGGGAGGCCGGCGCGCCGCTTGGCTGGGACCTCGACGATGCCGCGCCGGTTGCCGATGCCTGCGTCTTCCTGCTGTCGGACATGGCGCGTGTGATCACCGGCACGATCGTCTACGCGGACGGCGGCGTCAGCGCCGTCGGCGCGCCCGGGACCACATTGCCCGTGGGGGCCGTAAAGGAGGAGTGACGTCCTCCGACGCCGTCGACGACTTGCGCCTGTCCGCCAAGGGCAGCCGCAGCCTCGCGCGGTCGCGCTCCGAAGGCGCGCTGCTGCGGGCCGTCGCGCGTGGGCAGGAGGACGCACTCGCCGAGCTCTTCACGCGCTTCTGGGGACCGGCGCACCACGCGGCGTGGCTGATCGTCCGCGATGCCGCGGCCGCCGAGGACGTCGCGCAGGAGGCGTTCGTCAAGGCGCTGGCGAACCTCGACCGCTTCGACCGCCGCCGCCCGTTCGGGCCGTGGCTGCACCGCATCGTGGTGAACCGCGCGATCGATGTGGCGCGCGCGCGGGCGGCGCGCCGGGAGGTCGCGACCGCCGCGCTGCCGGAGGCGCCGGCCGCCGATGCTCGCCCGATCGACCCAGAGCTGCTGGCCGCGCTCGGCCGCCTCGCTCCCGAGTTTCGCGCCTGCGTCGTCCTGCGTCACCTGCTCGGGTACTCGCCAGGGGAGATCGCGCGGCTGCTCGACGTGCCGCGCGGGACCGTGAACTCGCGCTTGCGCCGCGGTTTGGATGCATTGAGGGAAGCGGGGGTGCAGCGGTGACCGTCGAGGACCGCCTGCGCCGCGCCGTCCCGCCCGACGCCGAGGGCGCAGAGCAGCGCGCCTGGGCCGTCGTCGAGCAAGCAGCCCCGGCCCGTGTAACGAAACCCACCAATACCGTGGGTTTCGTTACACGCTGGGGCGCCGCGATCGCTCTCGCCACCCTCTTTGCCCTCAGCGGGGCCGGCGCCGCCACAGGCGAATGGGTCGCCGACAGGATCGCGCCCGAGCCGCGAACGCCGAAGCTCGCCGCCACACTGCCGACCAGCGGGCGCCTGCTAGTGCAAGACGCGCGCGGGCTGGTCGTGATCCGCCAGGACGGCGGGCGCACCAAGCTCCCCGCCGCAGACGGCGCCACCTGGTCACCCCACGGCCTGTTCATCGCGGCGTGGACCGGCAGCGAGCTGCGCGCGATGGAGCCCGACGGCGACCCACGGTGGCGGATCACCGCGCCGGCCCGCATCACCAACGCCGCATGGTCCCCCGACGGCCTACGGATCGCCTACATCGCCGGCAACCGCGTCCACATCGTCTCCGGCAACGGCGCAAACGACCACGCGCTGATCGGCGGCGTCACGCGAGAAGCGCACCTCGCATGGAATCCCGAACGCCCGCAGGAGCTCGCGTACGGCAAGGCCGCCGCCCGCGATGTCGGGACCGGCCAGCGGGTGCAGCGCACGTGGCGTGAGCGGCGGGCGACGATCGACGACAACACGCTGCGGGTCAACGGCCGCGCGTTGCTGACCGTGCGGGGCCTCAGGGGCACGCCCGTGTGGTCGCCCGACGGCCGCTACCTCGCCGTCGGCCGCGGCCGCAGCATCCTGCTGACGTCAGCAGACGGCACGCGGCTCAGCACGATCGCCGGCGGCGTGCCGCTGGGCTGGGCGCCGCTAGCTCGTCCGTGAGACGACGTCTTCGGGGTGCGAGTACACCGCGCGCCACCACAGCTCGGCCAAGACGCGGATCGATTCGTTGGCGTCGCCACCGCCGACGACCACCTCGCGCGTGATGTGCGACTCCACCATCGCCAGCAGCGCCTGCGCGCTCAGCCGCGGCGGGATGTCCAGCGGCGCGATGCCGCGCTGCTGGTCGCGCGCGATGCGCTTGGCCGTCGCGTCGGCGAAGCGGAAGACGTAGGGCGCCCACTCGGGCGGCATGCGGTCCTCGTGCTCGCCGGACAGCTTGGCGGCCAGCAGCAGCACATGCGCGTTCTCGTTGACGACGCCGACCGTGCGCGACAGCGCGAGGCGCAGCTCGCGCCGCGGATCGCCACGGCCGTCGAGATACGGCGCCGCCGCCTCGTACATGTCGGCGAACGCGCGCTGGATCAGGCGGTCCATCAGCGCGCGCTTGTCGTCGAAGTAGAAGTAGACCGCCGTCCGCGACACGTAGGCGCGGCGCGCGATCTCGCCCATCGTCAGCTTGTCGTAGTCGACCTCGGCAATCGCCTGGCGCGCGGCGTCGAGGATCGCGCGCTCGGTGGCGTTGCGGGAGCGGACGCTCTCGCGGTCTGCGTTCACCGCCATCTGCCCAGCCCGTCCAGCTCGGCGATCAGGCGCACGCGCGTGCGCTCCGGCGCGACGATCTCGTCGACGAAGCCTGCCCGCGCGCTGACGTCGACCGGCAGGTGCTCGGCCTCGTAGGCCGCGGCAAGCGCGCTCGGGTCCGCACCCGCGGCGATCTCGCGCCGGCGCACGAGGCCGACGGCTTGCGGCGCGCCCATCACGCCGATCCGGGCGTCAGGCCAGGCCATCGTGAGATCGGCTCCGAGGTCGCGTGAGTTCATGACGATGTGCGCACCACCGAACGCCTGGCGCAGCGTCACGGTCAGCCGGGGAACCGTAGCGCGGCCGAACGCGCGGAGCAGGGAGGCACCATGACGAAGTACCCCGTCGCGCTCCTGGGTTGCACCGGGCAGGAACCCGGGCGTGTCGACCAGCACGATCAGCGGTAGGCCGAAGCGGTCGCAGAGATCGACGAACCAGGCGCCCTTCTGCGACGACTCGGCGCACAAGCAGCCGCCGAGCGTGCGCGGCTGGTTGGCGATCACGCCGACCGGGCTGCCGTCCAGGCGCGCGAAGCCGACGACGAGGTTCTTCGCCCACTTCGGCGCAAGCTCCAGCAGCTCGCCGCCGTCCACGATCCGCGCGATCGGCTCGCGCACGTCGTAGACGCGACGGGTGGACTCCGGCAGCGCGTCGCCGGGCGAGCCCGGCCGCGGGGGCCGCGGCGGCGCCAGAGAGCGCGTGAGATACCCCAGCAGCAGGCGCACCGTGTCGGTCGCCGAGACCTCGTCGGGCGCGACGAGGTGGCAGACGCCGTTGCGCTCGTGCACGCCCGTGCCACCGAGGTCCTCCGCGGAGATGCGCTCGCGCGTGACCTCTTCGATGATCTGCGGTCCGGTGAGGAACAGGCGCGCGTCCTTGACCATCACGACGAGGTCACCGAGCGCGGGGGAGTACGCGGCGCCGCCCGCGCACGGCCCGCACACCACCGAGATCTGGGGGATGTCGGACGTCGCCTGCGCCTGGAAGATCGCTGCGTACGCCGACAGCGCCGCGACGCCCTCCTGGATGCGCGCGCCACCGGAGTGCGGGAAGCCAACGACCGGCGTGCCCGCGTCTGCCGCGCGGCGGATCGTGCGCGCGATCGTCTCGCCGCCGGCCGCGCCGAGCGAGCCGCCGCGGTAGCCGCCGTCCTGCGCCCACGCATGCACCGGCCGGCCGCAGACCTGGCCGTGGCCCGCGACGACGCCGTCGCCGACGGCGCTGCGCAGCGGCATGAACGTGCCCGCGTCGAACAGCAGCTCGAGGACGTCGGTGTCGCGGACCTCGGCGAGCGCCATCAGGCCTTTGCCACCGCCAGGCATGCGTTCTGGCCGCCGAACCCGAACGAGTTGGACAGCGCCAGCTGCAGGTCGGGCGCTTCGCGTGGCCCGGCGGGGATGTAGTCCAGGTCGCAGTCGGGGTCCGGCTCGCCGTAGTTGGCGGTCGGCGGCAGCACGCCGCGCTGCATCGCCTCGACGCAGACCAGCGCTTCCAGGGCGCCGGCAGCACCGAGCAGGTGGC
Organism: Paraconexibacteraceae bacterium; assembly: GCA_963727365.1. Taxonomy (GTDB): domain Bacteria; phylum Actinomycetota; class Thermoleophilia; order Solirubrobacterales; family Solirubrobacteraceae; genus Paraconexibacter. Next base: position 124,397 of record CAVSFU010000019.1, read on the forward strand.
CGACCTGCGACTTCTGCGAGGAGACCGGCGGCGACGTGCCGTTGAAGACGTTGTGGATCGCCTTCGTCTCGATGCGGTCGTTGTACGGCGTGCCCGTGCCGTGCGCGGAGATCCAGCCGCAGTCGCCCGTCGACACGCCGGCGTCGGCCAGCGCCGCCTTCATCGCGGCGGTCGCGCCGCGACCCTGCTCGTCGGGCTGGGTGATGTGAAACGCGTCGTTGGTGGCGCCGTAGCCGGCGATCCGCGCCAGCACGGTCGCGCCGCGCGCCCGCGCGTGCTCCTCGCGCTCGAGCACCAGCACCGCCGCGCCCTCGCCCATCACGAAGCCGTCACGCCGCGCGTCGAACGGCCGCGACATGCCGGTCGGCGACAGCGCGCCCATGCGCTTGAACGCCGCCAGCGTCAGCCCCGTCAGCGCCGCCTCGGTGCCGCCGGCGACGACGACGTCGGCCTCACCGCGCACGATCATCCGCGCGGCCTCGCCGATCGCGTGCGAGCCGGTCGCGCAGGCGCTCGCCACGCTGAAGCCCGGACCGTGGGCGCCCAGCCGCATCGCGACCAGGCCCGCGGCGGCGTTGGGCATCATCATCGGCACGAACAGCGGGGAGACGGCACGGTCGCCGCCCTCCAGCCAGTTCTTGCACTCGCGCTCGAGCGTCTCCAACCCGCCGACACCGGTGCCGATGATCACGCCGGTGCGCGCCGGGTCGGCGCCGTCCGGCAGGCCGGCCTCGTCGCACGCGCGCTGCGCGGCCGCGACGCCCAACTGGGTGTAGCGGTCGGCCCGCCGCGCCTCCTTCGGCGTCATCGCCACCTCGGGGTCGAAGGCGCGGCACGCGCCGGTGCCGTCCTCGATCCCCGACGTCTGCGCGCAGAGCGCGTCGAACAGGGTGTCCGGGTCCTCACCGATCGAGGACACGACGCCACGCCCGGTGACGACGACGCCCTCCATCACGAACCGCGCAGCGAGGTGACGATCGCGATCGCGTCGCCGACCGACGCGATGCCCTTGAGCGAGTCGTCGGAGATCTGCACGTCGAAGCGATCCTCCAGCGCCTTCACGAGCTCGACCAGGTCGAGCGAATCGACGTCGAGGTCGGCCCACGTCGTGTCTGCGGTCGCCTCGTCGGCGCCGGGGACCTTGATCGCCTCGAGCTCGTCGCGGATCGCGGCGAGGACGTCGTCGTTGCTGATGGTGGTGCTCATGCTGCTCCTTGGGTTATGCGCCAAGCGCGCCGTCGACGGCGAGCGTGGCTCCATTGACATATTCGGCCCGGTCGGAGACCAGGAAGCTGACGGCGTGGGCGACCTCTTCGGGTTGCCCGACGCGGCCGGCAGGCACGGCGCCCGCGAGGCCGCTGTCGTCCAGCCCGGCGGTCATGTCCGTCGCGATGACTCCGGGGGTGACGGCGTTGCAGGTGATGTTCCGCTTGGCCATCTCGCGTGCAACCGTGCGGGTGAAGCCGAGCAGGCCGGCCTTGGCGGCGACGTAGTTGCCCTGCCCGGCGTTGGCGCGCTCGGCGACGACGCTGGAGACGTTGACGATCCGCCCCCAGCGCGCGCGGAGCATGTCCTCCAGCGCCGGGCGCGTGCAGTGAAAGGCGCCCGTGAGGTTCGTGTCGACCACCGTCTGCCAGTCCTCCAGGGGCATGCGGATCGTCAGCCCGTCGCGCGTGACGCCGGCGTTGTTCACCAGCACCAGCACCGGGCCGAAGCGCTCGCGCACCTGCGCGAACGCGGCCGCGACCTGCTCGGCGTCGGCGACGTCGGCCTGCACGTCGCCGCCGCTGCGCCCGAGGCGCACGACCGTGAAGCCGTCGGCTCTCCAGCTGCGTGGCGATCGCGGCGCCGATGCCACGCGTCGCTCCGGTCACCAGCGCGACCTTGCCGTCAGACGCAGACATGCGCGCGCTCCTTCCACGACACGATGCCCGCGCCCCAGACGAAGCCGCCGCCGAAAGCTGCAAGGCCGACCGTCATGCCCGGCCGCAGGCGGCCCTCCTCCTGCGCGCGTGCCAGCGCCAGCGGGATCGACGCGCTCGACGTGTTCGCGACGCGGTCGACGTCGAGGACGAGGCGGTCCTCGGGCACGCCGAGCTCGGCAGCGACGGTCTCGAGGATGCGGGCGTTGGCCTGATGGGCGACCAGCAGGTCGAGGTCGCTCACGTCCATCCGCGCGTGGGCCAGCGCGGTGCGCGTGGCCTCGACCATCCGCGCGACGGCGTGGCGGTAGACCTCCTGACCCTGCATGCGGATCAGCGGGTTCTCGCGGTCGGCGCAGAGCGCGTCGACGTTGAGATCTGAGCCCAGCACGAACTCGCCGCAGCCGCGCTCGACGTCGCCGGCGGCGACGACGACAGCGCCGGCGCCGTCGCCGAACAGCACCGCGGTCCCGCGGTCCTCTGCGTCGGTGACGCGCGAGAGCGCCTCGGCACCGCAGACCAAGACGCAGCGCGCGCGGCCCGACTCGATCAGCGCGGCGGCTTGGTCGAGGGCGTAGACGAAGCCGGCGCAGGTGGCGTTGACGTCGTAGGCGCCGGCGCCGTCGGCGCCGATCAGCCGCGCGACCTCGGGGGCCAGGCCCGGGAAGAGGCGATCCGGCGTGACGGTGGAGACGATCACGCGGTCGACCTCTGCGGCGGTGCGCCCGGCGTCGGCCAGCGCCGCGTCGCAGGCACGCGCGGCAAGCGTGGCGAGCGTGCCGTCGCCGTTGAGCCAGTAGCGGCTCTTGATGCCGGTGCGGCGCTGGATCCACTCGTCGGTCGTGTCGAGCCGCGCGGACCACTCGGCGTTGGTGATGACGTGCTGCGGGAGCGCCGCGCCGACGCCAAACACGCCCGCCTTCAAGCCGTCACCTCGCGAAAGGTCCGCTTCACCAGGCCGGTCAAGACCTTGCCGGGGCCGAGCTCGACGAAGTGCTCGACCCCGGCAGCACGGAGCGCCAGGAGGGTTTGGCGCCAGCGCACGGGCTTCAGCAGGTTCTCGGCCAGCTCGCGGCGCGGATCTGAGAACGGCGCGGCGCTGGAGTTGCAGAAGACGGGGATCTCGCCGGGCCCGAAGGGCGTGTCGGCAAGTGCCGCGGCGAGCCGCTCAGCGGCCGGCGCCATCAGCGGGGAGTGAAACGCGCCCGCCACGTCCAGACGGCGCGGCCGGGCGCCGGTCTCGCTTGCGCGCGCCTCCGCGGCGTCGAGCTCGGCGAGTCCGCCCGAGAGGACGAGCTGGCCGGGGGCGTTGTCGTTGGCCAACGTCAGCCCGACGTCGTCCGCAAGGGCTTCGACGGCGTCGGCGTCGCCCCCGAGGAACGCCGTCATCCCGCCGGGCTGCATGCGCGCAGCGGCGTCCATCGCGGCGCCGCGCTCGGCGACCAGGCGCACCGCGTCGTCGACGCCGAGCGCGCCGGCTGCGACGAGCGCGGCGTACTCCCCGAGCGAATGGCCCGCGGCGGCTATGACGTCGGTCGGACGGTCCTCGTCCCAGGCGCACAGCGAGCAGAGCAGCAGCGCAGGCTGCTGCATCGCGGTGCCCTCGTCGAGGCGCGCGAATGGGTCGAACCCGAGGATCTCGAGACCCCGATCCATGATCGGGTGCTCCAGCCAGGGCTCTTCCATCCCAGCGCTGTGGCTGCCCTGACCGGGAAAGAGGAGCGCAGTTGACGGCATCTGGGGCCATCGAACCCCACCCGCGTCACTGGGTCACGCAGGCTCGACACCAGGGGCGGAAAGTGTCAAAACGGTGCTGTGATCCGGAACGAACGTCTCACTCTCGGCCCTGTGAGACCACCCGACGTGCCGTAGACGACCACCCGGTAGCTGCCCACAGGCAACGTTCGTCGCCCTACGCGACCGTTGAACCGCAGGCTGTTCGCGCCCGCGCGCCCGTCGCGCTCGACCTGCCCGCGGACGCGGTAGCGGCCCCGCACGCGTTGCTCGAACCGCACCACCACGCGGCCGGGGCGGTCGAGCGTGAAGCGGATCGTGGTCCCGCGTGCGCGCGTGAATCTCGACGGACGGACCGAAAGTGTCGAGAGCCGCGGCGGCGCCGCGGGGCGCGCCGGAGGCGGGGGGACGACGGGCGCCGGGGCGACGGCCTCGGCGACTGGGGGCGGCGCAGGCGGCGGAGCCGGCGGCGGCGGACCAACGGCGTTGGCGCTGACGAGCGCGAAGTCCTGGTCGGTCGCGTCGCCGATGCCCGGCACGCCGTCGCCGGCGATGTTCACCGCACGCACGCGGACGGTGATCGGGCCGCTCACGCCGGGCGGGATGACGACCTTCTCGACGTTGTTGCGCGGGTCGGGCGCGCCGTTGCCGTAGTAGAGCTGCTCGCCGGCCTGCACCTCGAGGTCGAGGTCGTTGACCCACGCGTCGCCACCGGTCGGCCCGGGCGGGTCGGTCCACGCCAGCGTCACCGTCACGGCTGCGCCCGCGTCAGGAACCGTCAACGTCCGCGTCGCGGCTTCTCCGCTGTCGTCGAGGCGCTGCGTCTGGTCGGAGAACGAGCGTCCGGCGGTTGCCAGCGTCGCGTCGAGGTTCACCAGCCCGAAGCCCTGCGCGTAGTAGTCGATGCCGAGATCGCGCGCGTTGTTGACCAGCAGCGCCTTCGTCATCGCCGGCGACGGCGTGAACGCGCCGGTGCCCAGCGACGAGAAGAACTGGCGGATCAGCGCGGCCGCGCCGGCCACCGCGGGCGCCGAGTGCGAGGTGCCCGACGAGGCCGTGTAGAAGCTGTTGAACGGGTCGCCGGAGGCGTTCGTCCCCGAGATGCCGTTGTTGTTGAAGCCACTGGCCTGCGAACGCGTGCTTGCGACGTGGGTGCCGGGCGCCATCAGGTCGGGCTTCAGGCGCCCGTCGTCGGTCGGGCCGCGGCCTGAGAAGCCGACGCGCTCGGTGATGTTGTCCGCTGCGGCGTCGCCGACCAGCGAGCGGTCGGCGCCGCCGAACGCGCGCACGTTCTCGGTCGCGCCGACGGTGATGAGGTTCTTGCCGGTGCCGGGAGCCGAGACGGTCTGCGAGCCGTTGCCGTTGTTGCCGGCGGACTTGATCTCGACGAGCTCCTGGTTGCCTGGGACCGCGGGCTGCGCGTCGCGCACGAACGCGTCGTAGGCCTGCGAGACCGGCGTGTAGGCGCCAAGGACGTCCGGGTCGTTGAAGCCCCACGAGTTGTTCACGATCCGCGCGCCCTTGGCGTAGGCGTTTGCCGCGATGTCGCCGAACGAGCCGAGCGGCGTGCTGTTCTCGCACGAGTCGAGCATCTTCGACGAGCCGACCGCACCCACGGCGCGACGCCGAGGCCGTACTGCAAGCCGTTGGCATCCTCGTGCGTGCTCGAGCCCTGGGTGTCGTTGAAGCCGGCGACGATGCCGGCGTTCAGCGAGCCGTGGCCGGTGCAATCGCGGCCGTTGGCGTCGCCGCCGTCCTGGAAGGAGTCGCTGTAGGCGACACGGCCGGCGAGGTCGGGGTGCACCGTCGGGCCGCTGGTCTGCCCGTCGTCGAGGCCGGTGTCGGACACGTCGACGACGAAGTCGAACGGGTTGGGCGCGTTCGGCATGCGTGCGCGCAGCCAGGCGAGATAGCCCGGGCCCGACGGGCCGGTGCCGCCGGCGTTGAGGTTTGCTGCGAGCGCCTGCGTCTGCGACTCGTCCTCGGGCACCAGCGGCGCGTCGCGCTCGATCGCGACGACGCCGTCGTCGGCCGCGAGCGCGTCCAGCGCGCGGCGTGGGGCGGTGACGAACTCGGTCACGTACGGGCCGACCCGCAGCGGTGGTCGCGTCGCTCGCAGGCTGACGCGTGGGGTGGCACCGGCAAGCATCTGCACCTGCACCGCGACGGTGCCGGCGTCGGGCACCTCGGGCGCGATCTTGTCGGCGGCGCGCAGCGCGAACACCGCGCGGACCTCCGCGCCGGTCGGCACAGCGCGGCCGCGGACGAGGTAGGCGTTCTGCGCCATGTAGCTGATCACCCGCACGCCGCCGCTGCGCAGCCGCCGCAGCCAGGCGTCCTTGACCGGGCCGACGAACTGGACGACCTGCAGGCCGGCGCGTGCCGGCGCGCGCTGCGCCTCGGCCGCCGCGTCGACACTGCGCGCCTGCAGACGCACGCGGCGCATGTCCTCGCGCGGCACGGCGCCCGCCGCGCGCAGCCGGTCGGCCGTCGCGCCGCCGGCCTCGACGACGGCGAAGCTGCCGTAGCCGGCGACGACCTTGGCGCCGCGTGTGTCGCCAGGGTCTACGAGCAGCAGCTCGGCCTGCGCCGGCGAAGCCGCGACCAGCAGCATGACCCCCACGAGCCAGCGCACGCGGCGACGGTACCAGCGGCTGACAGGATGAGGTGATGATCGAGCGATGGTCTGCCGACGATCTGGAGCTCTTGCGCCGCTTGAACGGCGACCCCGTGATGATGGCCCACCTCGGCGGGCCGGAAACCGACGAGAAGGTCGCCGACCGCCAGGAACGGTACGCCGCCGACCCGCGGCAGTTCCGGATCCTGCGCGACGGGAGCGCCGTCGGCTGGGTCGGCTACTGGGAGCGCGAGTGGCTCGGCGCGCAGGTGTATGAGATCGGCTGGTCGGTGTTGCCCGAGCACCAGGGACGCGGTCTCGCGCGGTCGGCGACGGCTGCTGCGGTCGAGCACGCGCGCGAGCACGGGCACCTCGCTGCGGTCCACGCCTTTCCGTCGGTGGACAACGCGCCCTCCAACGCGCTTTGTCGCAGCGTCGGATTCGAGCTGCTCGGACCGGTGGATTTCGAGTACCCGCCTGGTCAGCAGATGCGTTGCAACGACTGGCGCACGAGGCTCACACGCTGAGCAGCGCCACGCCGGCGAACGCCAGCACGACGCCGAGCTGCTGCACGCGCGCCAGCCGCTCGTGCAGCAGCAACCAGGCGAGGATCACCGTCGTCACCGGATACAGCGAACCGAGCACCGAGACGACGCTGAGCAGGCCCTTCGTCGAAGCCAGTGCGTAGAGCCCGTTGGCGCCGACGTCGAGGACGCCGATCGCGAGGATCGCCGGCGCGTCGTCGCGTTGCGGATGGCGGCGGCCCTTCACGACCGCAAGCAGCGCCGCGGCGCACATCGAGACGGAGACTCCGCGGGCAAGCAGCAGTGCCCACGGCACGCTCGCCTCGCTGGCGGCCGGCAGTGCGGTGAGAAAGACGCCGAAGCCCAGCGCGGCGCCGAGCGCCAGCAGCACGCTGAGGCGCGAGGCGTGGCCGGGTGCGTCCTCGCGCGAGGCCAGGACGATGCCGACTGCGGCCAGCACGATCCCAACCAGCGCCGCCGCCCCCGGGCGGTCGCCCGTGGCGAGGCCTGCGACGACCGGAACGACCACCGCCGTCGCCGAGATCGGCGCGACCACGCTCATCGTCCCGATCGCCAGGCCGCGGTAGAAGCAGCCGAGCGCAAGCGGCCCGACCGCGCCCGCGATCAGCGCCGGCCACATCTCTGCCCAGCCGGGCCAGCTGTCGCGCACGGCGACGAGCAGGATGACGGCACCGAGCAGCCCGATGAGCTGCGTCGACGCGAGCACGACGAGCACCTTCTCGCGCCGCGACAGACGCCCGGCGATGAAGTCCCCCGTCCCCCACGACAGCGCCGACGCCAGCGCCAGGACGATTGCCATGGCTCAGCGCGAGGACAGCGCGTCCAGCTTCGACTGCGTGCGCATCTCCGACAGGATGCGCTCCAGGCGCGGCTCGTTGTCGTCGTCGACGTGCGTCATCGCCGCCGCCACCGCCGGGTGGACCTCGCCGACGAGGCGGTGCATCTCGTGCGCGACGGCGCGGTAGGACGGGTGGCCCTCGCGGCCCGAGCGCAGCTCGATGAGCTGCATCGCCTCGCGGGCGTTGAGGTCGAGCACGTAGCGCATGCGGTAGCCGAGGCAGAGCGCGTACATCGCGCGGCGACGGTCCTGCCCGGCGTCGATCAGCGCCTGCCAGGCATCGCGCGAGATCTCGAGCGCGCGGCGGTAGTCGTCGCCGCAGCCGGCGGCGTCGACCTCGTCCGGCACGCCGGCGCCGAGCTCGGGTGTCAGCGTCTGCCACTGCACCGTGAGCATGCGGTGGCGCTGCAGGTCGCGGAACGCGCCGTAGTCGCTGACGATCTCGAAGCGGTAGCGCAACGCTTCGAAGCCGCGGCCGGGACGGTGGCGGCGGTTCGCGCGTGGCCCGATCAGGTCCGCCAGCAGCGCAGCGCGCTCGTCGCCCGACAGCGCCGCGAGCCGGATCCGCGTCGCGTCCTCGCCGGTGCCGGCGGCCTCGAACAGCAGCGCGGCGAGCAGCGACTCCTCGTCGCCGTCGACGTGCAGCAGACGCACGCTGGGGCGATCCTCAGCGCCGCTCTCGCGGTCCAGACCAAGGCGCTGGGCCCAGCGCGCGCCGGCGGCATCGCGCTCGCGCAGGTAGGACACCCACTCGCCGCCGCGGTCGGGCCGCTCGACGCGTGAGACGAAGCTCGGCATCACGGACTTGATCGCGTCCAGCAGCATGTCGCCGACCGCGCGCGCCTCCGGCAGCGGGTGTGCGAGCAGGTGCAGGATCAGCTGCTCATAGGTCTGGCCGCTCGCGAAGATCCCCATGTGCGACAGCGCGCTGGCGGGCAGCAGGCCGCGCGTCAGGTCGAGCGCCTTCGCCTGCACCGCACGCGTGCGGGCGGGTGACTGGTCGCCCGGGAACGAGGTCTCGACCCAGCCGCGCACCGCGGGCAGCACTGTCGCGTAGATCGCGAAGAGCTCGTCCATCGCGCGCGCGTAGTCGTCGCCGAGACCGGCGTCGCGGTAGTAGCGGTAGCCGCCGTCGTTGGGGATCGGCGTGTCGTACGGGATGTAGCGCGTGGACTGCTCCAGGTACGCCGCCAGGCGCGGGCGCTGGAGCACCTTCGTCAGGACGTTGGAGACCCACTCGCAGGCGACGTGCGCACCGCCGAGCTGCGCGACGGAGTCGTCGCCGTAGCCGACGAAGATGCGCTCGTAGAGCTCAGCCGCGCGCGTGCCCTCGGCGTCGTCGTAGCCGCCGCTCAGCTCGGGCAGCGAGTCGGCGAACTCGTCGAGGTACAGGCGGCGCAGCGTGCCCGGATAGCGCGAGTAGCGGGCAAACAGCGCGCCCTTGACCGTCTCCGGCAGGTTCGTGAGCGCGAACACCGGCCGGTCGAGGTTTGACACGTGTGGCGCGAGGCGCGCCTGCTCGGCGGGGGTGAAGCTCTCGAGGGGGTAGTCCATGTGCGAATCGACGACCCTACCGCCACCAGCGGCGGACGAGGAGACCGCCTCGCGGCGCCAGACGCCACCCGGCCCGATCGCCGTACAACCAGTACGGCTCACGGACCGCGCGGCGTCTGGCATCCACGATCCGGCCCCCTCGCCCGCCGCTGGAGCCTCCTCCTAGGATCGACTGCACTATTCCCGTAGGAAAATAGAGAACTAATCCGGTGGGAATTGTTGTATTGTTCGAAACCCGACCCGGTTTCGACCTTTTTGGAGACCTCGCCCGTGAAGCGCATCCTCATCACCCTCGCCGTGTCCGCGTCCGCCGTCACGGCGGCCGGCTGCGGCGGCTCGTCGGACACGAAGGACGCCGCCGCCGCCGGCAACAGCGACGCGAAGACGAAGCTCGCGCTCGTCGCGTACTCGACGCCGCAGGTCGTCTACGACGAGCTGATCCCGGCCTTCACGAAGACCGCGGCCGGCCAGGGCATCGGCTTCACCTCGTCGTTCGGCGCATCCGGCGACCAGAGCCGCGCCGTCGAGGCGGGGCAGAAGGCCGACGTCGTCTCGTTCTCGATCGAGCCCGACGTGACGCGCCTCGTCAAGGCCGGTCTCGTCGCGCCGGACTGGAACCAGGGACCGACGAAGGGCCTCGTCTCGACGTCGTACGTCTCGTTCATCGTGCGGCCCGGCAACCCCAAGAACATCAAGACCTGGGACGACCTGCTCAAGCCGGGTGTCAAGGTCCTGACGCCGAACCCGTTCACCAGCGGCGCGGCGAAGTGGAACCTGCTCGCCGCGTACGGCCAGGCCGGTGGCGGCGCTGCGGGCCTGGAGTACGTCAGCAAGCTGATCGCCGACCAGGTGGTCGTCCAGGACAAGTCCGGCCGCGAGGCGCTGCAGAACTTCACCAGCGGCACCGGCGACGTCCTGCTCTCCTACGAGTACGAGGCGACGACGGCGCAGAAGAAGGGCGAGAAGGTCGACTACGTCGTCCCCGACAAGACGATCAAGATCGAGATCGACATCGCGACGACGAAGGACGCACCGCCCGCCGCGAAGACGTTCGTCGACTACGTGCTCTCGAAGGCCGGCCAGGAGAAGTTCGCCGAGTGGGGCTACCGCTCCGTCAACCCCGCCGTGAAGAACCCGCCTGAGCCCGAGGAGCAGTTCACGATCGCAAGCCTCGGCGGCTGGACGAAGGTCAACGACGAGCTCTTCGACCCTGAGAAGGGCTCGATCGCCAAGATCGAGAAGGGCGCCGGGGTCTCGACCTCGAAGTGAGCACGCTGGCCGCCACCATCGGCCGCCGCCGGGCCAATCCCGGCGGCGGAGGCGCGCTCAGCCTCGGCGTCGTGACGCTGTGGCTGAGCCTCATCGTCCTACTGCCGCTGGCCGCCGTCGTGGCAAAGTCCTTCGACGCCGGGACGGGCACGTTCTGGAACACGATCTCCTCGCGCCAGGCCGTCGACGCGCTCGTGTTCACGGTCCTGATCTCGCTGGCGGCCGCCGCGCTGAACGCGGTCACCGGGACGCTGATCGCCTGGGTGCTCGTGCGCGACGAGTTCAAGGGCAAGGGCTTCGTCAACGCGCTCATCGACCTGCCCTTCGCGCTGCCGACGATCGTCGCCGGCCTGACGTTGATCGCGCTGTACGGCAAGAACTCGCCGGCGGGGATCGACATCAGCTACACGCGCTGGGCGGTGCTGCTTGCGCTGCTGTTCGTGACGCTGCCGTTCGTCGTGCGCGCCGTGCAGCCGGTGCTGATCGAGCTGGACCGCGAGATGGAGGAGGCCGCCGCCTCGCTCGGCGCCACGCCACTGCAGACCTTCCGCCGCATCATCCTGCCGAACCTGCGCCCGGCGATCATCTCGGGCGCCGCGCTGAGCTTCGCGCGGGCGGTCGGGGAGTTCGGCTCGATCGTGCTGTTCAGCGGGAACATCCCGTTCGAGACCGAGGTCAGCTCCGTCTACATCTTCAAGCTGCAGGAGTCGACCGACAACCCGATCCCGGCGGCGGCGGTGTCCGTGGAGCTGCTGACGGTTGCGCTGCTCGTCCTGCTCGGGATCCGCGGATACGAGCGCTGGAGCGTGCGCCATGAGCGCTAAGTCACGGGTCAGCCTGCGCGTCGTCGCGCTGGGCTACCTCGCACTCTTGCTGCTGGTGCCGCTCGGCGTCGTGCTCTACCGCACGTTCGAGGATGGCTTCGGCGCGTTCTGGGACAGCATCACCACGCCCGCGGCGGTCAGCGCGTTCTGGCTGACGCTCGAAATCGCCGCGATCGCCGTCCCGCTGAACACTGTCCTCGGGATCCTGACGGCGATCGTGCTCGTGCGCGGACGATTCCGCGGCAAGGCGCTGCTGGACGCGATCGTCGACCTGCCGTTCGCGATCTCACCGGTCGTCGTCGGCCTGGCGCTGGTGCTGGTCTTCGGGCGCACGGGCTGGTTCGGGCCGTGGCTTGCCGACCACGGCATCCAGATCATCTTCAGCGTTCCAGGCATGGTCCTGGCGACGGTCTTCGTCTCGTTGCCGTTCGTCGCGCGCGAGGTCGCGCCGGTGCTGCGCGAGATCGGCGACGAGCAGGAGCAGGCCGCGGCGACGCTTGGCGCCAGCGGCTGGCAGACGTTCCTGCGCGTGACGCTGCCGGCGATCCGCTGGGGCGTCGCCTACGGCGTTGTCCTCTCGACCGCCCGCGCGATCGGCGAGTTCGGCGCGGTCAGCGTCGTCTCGAGCAAGGTCGCGGGTGAGACCGAGACGCTCACGCTGCTTGTCGAGAAGCGCTTCACCAACTTCGACTTGGCCGGTGCCTACGCCGCTTCGGCGCTGCTGGCCTTCATCGCTCTGCTCACCCTGCTGCTCATGACGAGGCTCAATGATCGCCGCCACTGACATCACGAAGACCTACGGCGACTTCCGCGCGCTCGACGACGTCTCGCTGGAGATCGAATCGGGCTCGCTGACGTCGCTGCTCGGGCCGTCGGGCTCGGGCAAGTCGACGCTGCTGCGCGTGATCGCCGGCCTGGAGGTCCCCGACTCTGGCGCCGTCGTGATCGCCGGCGACGACGTCACGCATCTGCCGCCGCAGAAGCGCGGGATCGGCTTCGTCTTCCAGCACTACGCGGCGTTCAAGCACATGACCGTGCGCAACAACGTCGCGTTCGGCCTGAGCGTGCGCAAGCGCCCGAAGGCGGAGATCGCCACGCGCGTCGACGAGCTGCTGACGATCGTCGGCCTCGACGGCTACGCCGGCCGCTATCCGTCGCAGCTCTCGGGCGGGCAGCGCCAGCGCATGGCGCTGGCCCGTGCGCTTGCCGTCGAGCCGACCGTGCTGCTGCTGGACGAGCCGTTCGGTGCGCTCGACGCGAAGGTCCGCGCCGACCTGCGGGCGTGGCTGCGCCGCCTGCACGACGAGGTCCACGTGACGACCGTCCTCGTCACCCACGACCAGGAGGAGGCGCTCGACGTCTCCGATCGCATCGCGGTGCTCAACGCCGGCACGATCGCTCAGATCGGCTCGCCGCGCGAGCTCTACGACGCGCCCGCCAGCGAGTGGGTGATGGGCTTCCTCGGTGCCACGACGCAGGTCGCCGGCCAGCTCGTGCGCCCGCACGACATCCAGCTTGCGACGGACCCCGTCGACGCCGGCGTCGAGGCGCAGATCGTGCGCATCGCCCACCTCGGGTTCGAGGTCCGTGTCGAGCTCACGTCGCCTGACGGCACCGACATCACCGCGCAGCTCACGCGGGCTGAGGCCGATGCGCTCGAGCTGCGTCAGGGGGACGTGGTGTGGGTGCGCCCGCCGGTGGTGGTCAGCGCGTGACCCAGGCCTCGGGGTCGGCCGCGAGCTTTTCGACCTTCGCCGGGAGCTTGGCGTCCGCGAGGTCGGCGAGCTTGACGTTCTCCAGCACCCCGCGCAGGTTGGCGCGCACCGCGATCCACACCTGCTGCAGCGGCTCCGCCGAGCCGGCGTACGGAACGTCCTCGGGACGTTGGCCGCGGATCGACGCCAGCGGCCCGTCCACGGCGCGAATCACGTCCGCCACTGTCACGTCGGTCGGGTCGCGGTTGAGCCAGTAGCCGCCGTCGGCGCCGCGCTGCGAACGCACGAGCCCGGCATGACGCAGATCCGCGAGGATGTTCTCGAGGAACTTCAGCGGGATCTCCTGCGCCTGGGCGATCGCCTCGCCTTTGGTGGGTCGCTCGCCCCCGGCATTGCGTGCCAGCTCGATGGCGGCACGGACGGCGTAATCGGCTTTCGCGGAGATGCGCACGGTCGGATTCTCCACGAACCCGACCGTGCGTGTGGTCAAGGCCTACGCGGTGTGCGGCCGGTGCAAGTCGGCCTTCGCGTGCGCCATCAGGGTTGGCACCAGCATCAGGGCGGCGAAGCCGACGACGATGTAGACGACGTCCAGCAACGTCCCTGTGCCGAAGATCTCCGACATCACGTTGGTGTCGAAGAGGGCGATGCACGCCCAGTTGAGTCCACCGAGCACGACCAAGAACAACCAGAACGGCTCGAGGCGCTTCATGGCTTCCATCACGGACCTCCTTTATGGCCCACAACAGAAAGTGACAATACGCACGAAGAACCCCGCACCTAGCGAACGGTTACACGCCATTCGTTGAGCCGGCTTCAGGCCCGCGCGCGACGCGCCGACGCAGAGGGTGATGGCGACCGAGGTGCCGACCGACACGACGCTGCGTGCGGTCGTGCGCGGCGCCGGCGCCCACGCCGTCTCGGTCATCCGGCGTGGCGACGACGTCGAGGTCGTCCTGGCCGACGGCCGCGAGCTGACGCTCTTCTTCACGGACAAGGCCGAGGTGCAGACCTGGCGCGGTGTGCTCGCGCCGGCAGGCGTCGGTCCGCACCTCTTCGGCGCGGGCGACGGCTGGCTGCTGGTGCAGCGCGCGCCCGGCATCGCACTGGCACGGGTGGCGACGCCGCTGCCGTGGGAGCTCGCCGCCGAGTGGCTGGGACGCCTACACGCGCGCTTCGCGCCGGACGCGACAGATCTGCTCAACCGCAACCCCTACCTTGGCGAGCGCGGTCGCGCGTGGTTCTCCGTGTGGGCCGGGCGTGCGGTTGCCGCGCTCGCACCGTCTCCCGACCCGCGGGCGCGCCGCCTCGTGCGGGCGCTGGAGCACCACCATCGCGTCGCCGACCAGCTGGCGACGCTGACACCGACGCTGGTGCACGGCGATCCTCAGCCGGGCAACGTGCTCGTGGACGTCGTCAGCCGGCGCGTGTGGGCGCGTGACTGGCGCAACGCCGCCGTCGGCCCGGGCCTGCTCGACCTCGCGGCTCTGACCGACGACCGCGACGACCTGGAGCGCGCACGCCTGCTGCGGGCCTACCGCACGGGCGCGCCCGCAGGCGTCGCCGCCGCCGACTTCGACCGCTGTCGCCTGCAACTCGCGCTGCAGGCGATCGGCGGGTACTCAGGCTCTGTGCCTACCGTTCACGATCGAATCGGTGAGGCGCTGACTTTGGCCGAGAGTCTTGACCTGTGACGTACTCCTGAAGGCGGCGACGCCACAGCTCACGGCGTTGGGCGGCGCGGACGGCGATCTCCGCGACGCGGTCCTCGCCGAGGCTGCGCATCGCCTCCCGCACGGGAGAGTTCGATGCGAGGCGAGTTTCGAGCGACATGTTTCCTGCTTACCCGCCTTGCCGCGTTTTGATCGGCGACGTCCGTCCACCGACGCGGTTGCCGCGATGTCGGCGCTGCGCCGATCTGCGGCAGCGACGGGCGCCTGAAGGGTGTCGTCACCGATCGCGACCTCGTCGTGCGCGTGCTCGCCGAGGGCAAGGACCCCGAGTCGGTCACCGCCGGCGAGCTGGGCCAGGGCGACGGCCAGACGGTCACGATCGGCGCCGACGACGAGGTCGAGGAAGCCGCTCAGACGATGCAGGACAAGGGCGTCCGCCGCCTGCCTGTCATCGACGGCAACAAGGTCATCGGCATCCTGTCGCTGGCCGAACTTGGTGCTGGAAGGCGCCGAGGATGGCGTCAGCCGTCTGCTGCAACTCGCGCTTGCGTCGGCCGTTTGGGAGGCGTTCGATGCCGTAGTGGACCTCGGCAACCGTCGGCGCCGAGATGTGGAGGTCCTCGCGGCCCGTCATCCACGCGTCGACAGCAGCGTTTGGGGCCGTGCGCATCAGCTCCGAAAGGACGTTCGTATCGAGGACGACCATCAGTCGAAGCTGGCTCCACGCGCGGGCGATGACGACCGCGGCGGGATCTCCAGCTCTACGCCTCCGAGTCTCCGGACGCGCTCAACCAGTACATGGACCAGGTTGTCCGAAGCGGCGGGCTCGTCGACGGCACGTGTCAGGATCGCGCGGATCTCGGCCTCCATCGAGTTCCCGTGCTGGGCGGCTCGAATGCGCAGGCGATCGCGGACGTCGTCATCGAGGTTACGGATGCTGATCGCGGCCATGCTGCTAGCAACGCTAGCAACGCGCGAGATCAGCTCGGGAAGACTGCGGCCGCGCGTTCGACGAGGTCGAACAGCGGCTGTGGCCAGACGCCGAGCACCAGGACTGCGGCGCCGAACACGACGGCGGTCAGGTCGAGCTCCCAGGCGCGGCCGGGCGGTGGGGCCGTGACGTCGGCCTCGGCCGAGGCGCCGGCCAGCGCGGGCAGCGGCGAGGGCTCGGGGGCGGGCGACATCCAGATCGCGGCGATCACCTTCAGGTAGTACGCCAGCGAGATCATCGAGCCGATCACGATGACGATGCCTAGCCAGGTGTAGTCGCCGTCGACCGCAGCCTCGATCAGCCGGAACTTGCCCCAGAAGCCTGCGGTCAGCGGCAGCCCGGCGAGACCGAGCATCGCCAGCGTCAGCGGCCACGCCAGCGCCGGGCGCGTCGCGCCGATGCCGGCGACCGCGCTGATGTCGTCGCCCAGCGTCGTCTCGCGCTCGCGCGCGGCGATCACGGCGAACGCGGCGAGATTCAGCAGCAGGTAGACGGCGAGGTAGAAGACGGTCGCCTCGACGCCCAGCTCGGACGCGACGATCACGCCGGCCAGCATGTAGCCCGCCTGCGCGACCGACGACCACGCCAGCAGGCGCTTCAGCGACGACTGCCCGAGCGCGCCGACGTTGCCGACGATGATCGTCACCGTCGCGAGCGCAGCCAGCGCCGGACCCCAGTCCAGCGCCGCGCCGATCAGCGCGACGTCGAAGAAGCGGATCAGCACGCCGAACGCCGCGGCCTTCGTCGCGACCGCCATGAACGCGGTGACGGGCGTGGGCGCGCCTTCGTAGACGTCCGGCGTCCACTGGTGAAACGGCGCGATCGACGCCTTGAACGCGATGCCGACCACGACAAGCGCGATGCCCGCGAGCGTCAGCGCGTCGTCGGCCATCCCGCCCTCGCCGAGCTTCTGCGCGATCTCGGCGTAGTCGGTGACGCCCGTCGCGCCGTAAAGCAGCGCGAGGCCGTACAACAGCGTCGCCGACCCGACCGAGCCGACGATCAGGTACTTCAGGCCCGACTCCAGCGACGTTGCGCGGCGCATCTCGGTCGCGCACAGCACGTACAGCGGGATCGACAGCAGCTCGAGCCCGAGGAACAGCGTGATCGTGTTGTTTGCCCATGCGAGCACGACCATGCCCGCCAGCGAGCTGAGCATCAGGCAGTAGAACTCGCCGTGCGCGGACTCGCGCGGCGCGACGTGGCGCCAGGACAGCAGCACGGCGGCGACGCCGGCGACACCGAAGATCAGCCCGAGCACGGTCGAGAGGCCGTCCAGGCGCATCGCGCCGGCGATCAGGTCCTTCTCCTCGTCGAGCTGCCAGATCGTCAGCCCCAGCGACGCCGCGGCGCTCAGCAGCGCGGTGCCGGGAACGAGGTGCTCGCGCACGAAGCGCGAGCGCAGCAGCCCGAGCAGCAGCACGAGTGTCGCGCCGCCGAGCAACGCGAGGAGCGGCGAGATGCCGGCCCAGTCGATGTGCGGGCCGGTCATGGCCTCGCCGCCGTTTCGGTCGGCTCGGCCACCTCGGCCGCGCTGCGGATCGACTGCTTCACGGTCGGCTCAGACTTCTCCAGCGCGACCTGCGGGTACACGGCGATCGCGAGGATCGCCGCAACCAGCGGCACGAGGATCAGCGCGTCCGACAGCGAGATCTCGCGTGACTCCACGCGCGCGCCGGTGCGGTTGTGCATCGTGCGGATGAACAGCCTCAGCGTGTAGACGCTTGCCAGCACGACACCGGTGAACGCGACGATCGCAAACACCATCTTCGCGTCGAACACACCGAGCAGGATGAGGAACTCGCCGACGAAGTTCGACGAGCCGGGCATCGCCAGGTTCGCCAAAGCGACGATCAGGAACATCGCGGCCAGCCACGGCGCGCGGAACGCGACACCGCCCATGTCGCGGATGTCCTCCGAGCCACCGGCGCGCGCGCTCAGCAGCGCGACGATGAAGAACGCGGGCGCGACGACGAGCCCGTGGTTGAACGCCTGCAGGATCGCGCCCTGCGCGCCCTGGTCGTTGATCGCGAAGATCCCGAGCGTGATGAAGCCGAGCTGCGCGATCGACGAGTAGCCGAGGATCAGACGCGAATCGGTCGTCGAAAACGCGAGGATCGAGCCGTAGAGGATCGACGCCAAAGCGACGACCAGCAGCAGCTCCTGGAAGTGCACGGCGGCGTCGGGAAACAGCGGGAACGCGACGCGCAGGAAGCCGTAGGCGGCGACCTTCGACAGCACGCCCGAGAAGATCGCCAGCGCCGGCAGCGGCATCGCCTTGTAGCCGTCGGGCATCCAGCCGTGGAACGGAAACGCCGGCATCTTCACGAGGAAGGCGGCAGCGAAGCAGAGGAAGATCCACTGCTGCGAGCCCTCCCCGAGCTTGGTCTGTGCGAGGTCGGAGAACGCGAACGACAGCTCGTTGCCCGACTCCGACGCGCTCATCACGCCGGTCGCGATCGCCGCGGTCAACATCAGCAGCGAGCCGACGAGCGTGTAGATGAAGAGCTTCGTGATGGCGGCGACGCGATGCTCGGAGTCGCCCCAGATCCCGGTGATGAAGAAGAACGGGATCAGCATCAGGTCGAAGAACGCGACGAACAGCGCCAGGTCCTGCGCCATCAGCGCGCCGAGCACCGACGTGTGGCCGATGCCCATGAACAGCCAGAAGCGCCCCTCCTGCGGCCACTCCCGGCTCATCGCCCACAGCGTCGAGGCGACGAACAGGATCGACGTCAGCAGGATCAGGAAGAGGTTGAGGCCGTCGACGCCGAGCTTGTAGTGGATCCCGAGCGCCTCGATCCACATGTCGTCGGTGACGTGCTGCAGGCCGGCGCCCTTGTCGAAGTCCGCGACGAGCGTGATCGCGTAGCCCAGCGCCGCGACCGCCCCGAGCAGCGCGACCGCACGACCGGCGTTGCGCGGCAGCAGCAACGCGAGCACGCCGGTGGCGGCGGGCAGCCAGAGCAGGATCGAGAGGTGGATCGTCATGACTGCGCGATGAAGTAGAGGACGACCGCGGCGGCACCGACGAGCAGCAGCGCGGCGTACGCACGCAGCAGGCCGGACTGCAGCGCGCGGACGGCGGCGCTGCCGGCCTTGACGAGGCCTGTCGTGCCGCCGATCAGCGTGCCGCTGATGACGACACGCTCGAAGACCTGCTGGCCGAAGCGCCCCGCCGCGGCAAACGGCCGCACGATGACCGTGTCGATCAGCTCGTCGAAGTACCACTTGTTGGCGAACAGGCGGTGCAGCGGCGCAAAGCGTTCCTGGTAGCGCGCGCTCATGCCGGGGTTCTTCACCCACACGTGGTGGGCGATGAAGATCCCGAGGATCCCGAGCGCGGCGCCCAGGACCATCCCGAAGACGATCAGCCCGTCGCTGGGCACGTGCTCGATCTTCTCGTGGAAGGTCGGGTGCAGGAACTCGTGGAGCGTCTCGTTGACGTGCGGGATCTGCAGCGCCCCGGCGACGATCGTCAGGAACGCCAGCACGCCCATCGCGAGCTTCATCTCCCACTCGCGCTCGGCGATGTGGTGCTCGGGCCCGGGGAAGCCGACGTCGGTGTCCTCGACCTCGCCGTTGGCGGGGTTGGTGTGGACCTCGGCATGGTGCAGGTGGCCGTCGATCAGCTCCTGCGCCTCGGGGCAGGGGTCGCCCCAGAAGGCACGGAAGATCATCCGCCACGTGTAGACGGCCGTCAGCAGCGCACCGGCGTAGCCGGCGACATAGAGGATCCAGTGCCAGCCGCCGGCCTCACCGAGGCCGGCGAGGATCTCGTCCTTGGAGAAGAAGCCCGCAAACGGCGGCACGCCGGCCAGCGCGAGGCCGCCGACGACGAAGCAGCCGTAGGTGAACGGCATCGCCTTGCGAAAGCCGCCCATGCGGTCGAGGTTCTGGTTGCCGGCCATCGCCGCGATCACGGAGCCGGCCGCCATGAACAGCAGCGCCTTGAAGAACGCGTGCGTCATCAGGTGGAACAGCCCGCCGACATACACGGAGGCGCTGACCGCCATCACCATGTAGCCGATCTGCGACATCGTCGAGTAGGCGATGACGCGCTTGAGGTCGGTGACGACGAGCCCGATCGTGCCGGCGATCAGCAGCGTCAGGCAGCCGATCACCGCGCCGACGTCCGCCGCTGTCGGCGCGAGCCCGAAGAGCGGATGGAAGCGCGCGATCAGGTAGACGCCCGCGGTCACCATCGTCGCGGCGTGGATCAGCGCGGAGACCGGTGTCGGGCCCTCCATCGCGTCCGGGAGCCAGGTGTGCAGCGGCACCTGCGCGGACTTCGCGAACGCACCGACGAGCAGCAGCAGGCAGCCGACGACGAGGTCGGTGTCGTTGCGGCCAAAGACCTCCTCGGCCTTGATGAAGCTGTTGGCGAGGTCCAGCGTGCCGACGTGCTTGAAGATGAAGTACGTGCCGAGCACGAGCCCGACGTCGCCGACGACGTTGATGACGAACGCCTTGATGCCCGCCGCGGTGGCGGTGGTGCGGCGGTAGTAGAAGCTGATCAGCAGATACGACGCCGCGCCGACGAACGCCCAGCCGACGATCAGCAGCAGGTAGTTGCCCGCCATGACGAGCAGCAACATGCTGAAGACGAAGAAGTTCAGATACGCGAAGAAGCGGCTGTAGCCACGGTCGGAGTCCATGTACGCGACCGCGTACAGGTGGATCAGCATCGAGACCCCGGTGACGACCAGCATCATGAAGACGCTCAGCGGGTCGATCAGCACCGACATCTGGACGTCGATGCCGGACGTGACGGCGTAGTCGTAGAGGCTGAGGACGACTGTCCGCGACTCCTCGGAACGGTCCTGCAGCTCGATCAGCGTGAGGATCGCGCTGATGAACGCGGCGCCGATCGCGGCCGTGCCGAGGTAGCCGGCGGTGCGCCCGGGCAGCCGGTTGTAGAGCAGCGAGATCAGGACCGACCCGCCGAGCGGGAAGGCGAGCACGAGCCAGGCGGTGGTGCTCAACCCTGCAGCTCCCGGATCTTGTCGACGTCGATCGGCAGGCGCCGGCGGTACATCGCGACGATCACGCCGAGGCCGATGCAGACCTCGCACGCCGCGACGACCATCACGATCACCGCAAAGATCTGGCCGTCGCTGTTGCCGTGCATGCGGCTGAAGGCGATCAACGCGAGGTTGGCGGCGTTGAGCATCAGCTCGATGCTCAGCAGCAGCACGAGCGGGTTGCGCCGCGTCATCACGCCATAGGCGCCGATGCAGAAGATCAGCGCGCTGAGCGTGACGTACCAGGTGATGCTCACGTGCGCAGCCCTTCCGCCGGCTGCGCCGGCGGCTGCTCGCCGGTGGTGAGCTCCTTCGCCGTGCCGACGCCCTCGGCCATCGAGCCGAGGTCGCGCGGGCGCACGACGTCCAGCGGCGTCAGCACGCTCAGCTCGGATGCGGTCTCCAGGCCACCGCGGCGGCGCGCGAGCGTGACCGCGCCGACCGCGGCGACGAGCAGCAGGAACGACGCGAGCTCGAACGGGAGCAGGAAGTCGGTCAGCAGCAGCTCGCCGATCTGGCCGGGCGTGCCGAAGGCGTGACGCGCGCTGTCGCCCGTCGTGACCGCCTGGCCGGCGCCCTCGCTGTCGAGCAGCGTCAGGCCCGAGCCGACCACCGCGACCGCGAGCACCGCGAAGAGCCCGAGCGCGAACGCCACGGTCACGCCGCGCAGCGGTTTGCTCATCGCGTCGGCGAGCGGCTGGGACGTCCCGCCGACGTAGGAGACGACGAACACGTAGAGCACCATCACCGCGCCGGCGTAGACGACGACCTGGGCCGCGGCAACGAACTCCGCGCGCAGCAGCAGGAACAACATCGCCAGCGCGACGAGGTGGACGACGAGCGCGAGCACCGCGTAGAACGCGTTGCGCAACGTCGCGACGCCGACCGCACCGACGATGGCCGCGATCGCGGCGAGGAAGAAGAGGAGCTCACTCATCCGGGGGCGACCGAAACCTACTCCACCGGGGACGCCCACCGTCGACTTCGTGACACGCTTGTGACAGGTGCCACGCGCCTGTCTGGCCGGACTGGGTCGGCCTGCAGTCGCAGAGGTCGCGCGCGTCGGAGGACATAGCGCTGACGCGCCAGCTCCGTCACAGATGGCCCGCGTCGTTGCATAGCCCGTTGCAGCTGCAGTTGATCAAGACCTGCTGGAGAGAAAGGCAAGGGTGCGGAGCCGCACATCGTTCGCCCATCGGCCTCAGGCCGCGATCGAAGTCGAAGGCGTCGAGACCGCGATCGAGCGCGTCCGCGTTGGCGTAGGCGCATTGCCTGATCTCGTGCGGCCAGCGATTGAGAGCATGATCCCTTTGCGTGGAAGGGAGGGCATCTGCCGCGTCGGCTTCGACCTCGCTTCAGATGAGCTCGCTCTAATGGCTCGGGCCGGAGACCTCGATGCAGCCGTGGTCGCATCAGCACAGGCCGCCGACTTCGCTGGGCCGCCACCAAGTGCCGCAATACCAAGGCTCGTCGTCTTGGGACCGGTATCGCCGGGACAACAGGTCACGATGAACGCGCACGGCGTCGGTGCCCTGCTTCCATTCGACACGGCAGCAGTAGACCTCTTGGCGACGCTCCGACTCGTCGCGCACGGTCTCCGCGTTCGCGGAGACAGCACCGAGGTCACCACGCCGCTTACGCCCTCTGAGTGGCGCGTCCTTGAGTTGTTGCGGAGAGGACAGAGCAACAAGGAGATCTCGGCACAACTGCACGTCTCGACGGAGACGACCAAGAGCCATGTCAAGCAGATCCTGCGCAAGCTCGGCGTGCGGAGCCGGAATGAGCTACTCACTCATAGTTGGCACGTTAGCTCATAAAGTCACGTGACTTTCCCCCAGATCTCCCCTGCAGGGGGATGGCTTTGGCGGTCCCGAATAACGAAGGTGGCGGCGCGCTTAACGCGCGTCCGTCCTCGAACACTGCAGTGCAAACTGCGGAAGGAGCCCCATTGTTTGTCCCGCTCTCTCCTCGCCACCTACGGCGGCTATGCGCAACCATCGGCATGGCGCTCGTCCTCGTGGGTTCGGTTGCCGCTGACCGTGCGGTCGCCGGCACCGAGCACTACTGCGAAGGAAACACCGTTCCAGCGCGGTCTGTGTGTGCTGGCGGCAACGCGCACGGCGGCACGGTCTACGTCCAGGTGCAGCTGAACCACACCGGATGTGCCGGGCTGGCATACGGATTCGGTGGGTGGCAGTACGGCACGCTCGCCAACACCGAATCGTGGGCCTGCACGTCTGGCGCAGGCACGAATGGCACCTACGTGACGATCTGCTGCTCCCTTGCGGGCCACGGTGCGGTCATCAACGAGAACCAGTCGACGCAGGACTACGTCTATGAAGCGCACATCTCCTGGTAGCGAGGCAGACACAATGATCGCATCTACACGTTCCGCCCGGTGGGGTCTGCTCCTCATCGTCGCCGGCCTCGCCGCAGTTGCGTGCGTAGGCATCTTTAACATCGGCGCAACCGCTGGCGCGGCCCCCAGTTCGCCCGCATCGCCAATCGACTGGCTCGCTAGGCTGCAGCAGGATCACAGCGGCATCGATGTCGCGAACGCGATGAAGGCAGTCGCTGATGCGGATGGCACGATCTGGGTCGCGCCGGCCGACGATGGCAACGTTTGCGTCATCGAGGAACCCATCAATCGCGGTAGCGGACTATCCGTGGTTCACCTCCGGTTCGGCTGTCGGGAGCGCGCGTTGGTGGACAGGGAGGGCTTGATCGCCGGAGCGCCCGGTCACTGGTACGGCATTGCTCCGCGCAATGGAGCGCGCGTGACGGCGATGGTCGACGGACGCGCTACGGCAGTGGAAAAGACCGGTCGAGTGTTTCGCTTGCCAGCAGACGCCGACGCAGTTGCATTCGACGCAGGCCCGCCCACGCCGGTCGCGTCGAAGTAACTACGCCAGGCGCGGGGGATGCTAGGCGTCCCCCGCGCAGGCGTTTGTCACAATGCAATGGCTCGGAGGCATATAGGTTCAATGGTTCGCTCCGCCCGTCGCCGCACAGACGCTGAGCTTCTTGCCGCCGCACCGCGGGATGGAGACGCCTTTGCCGAGCTGTATCGAAGGAATGAGCGCACCGTCGCGGCGTATGTCGCCGTTCACGTCAGGGATTCAGACGCGGTCGCCGACCTCACCGCCGAGACATTCGCGACGGCGCTGGTATCTGCCGGGCGATTCCGTGACGAGGGGTTGCCCGCGGCTGCGTGGCTCGTCGGAATCGCGCGAAATCTCGTCCGCGCCTACTGGCGGCGTGGAGCTGTCCACCAGCGGGCCACTCGGCGCCTCGGCATGTTTCGTGAGCCGCTGTCTCCGGAGACATCCGGCAGACTCGATCTTCTGATCGACGACCCGCGGTCGCCGCTCCTGGTCGCGTTGCGCGAACTCCCCGAGGCCCAGCGACAGGCGATCTGCGCCCACATTCTCGACGACAAGACCTACAGCGAGATCGCCGCCGAGGTTGGCGTCTCGGAGACCGTCGTCCGCAAGCGCGTCAGCCGCGGGTTGGCCGCGCTGCGACTGGGGGCGGCACGTGATCATTGAACCGCAAGGAGAGAGAACGATGGCGACAACCGGTGCCTTGATCCCCGAAGTCGAGCGCGCGCTTGTCCGCGCGGTCTCGTTGAACGTGCCGGCCGATCGTCGGCGGCGACGCCGCCGAGTTGGCGTGCTGTCTTGTGCGGCGGTGCTCGTGGTCGGGGCGACCGCAATCGCCGCGACGAGTTGGTTGCCGGAACTCGGAAACGACCAGCTTGGGCATCCATCGGCGTCGCAGTCTCCGGCTCCTTCGGCGCAGTCGGGACATCTCGCGGTGCTCCGGAGTCCTCAGACAGAAGGCGACCGTTCGACGGATGTCGAAGATGCTTTCCGTGTGATCGGGTCGCATGAGCTCGACGGCGTCCGGCTAGATGACGTGCGCGTCCTTCACCGAGGCACCGCTGGCCTCGCCGTGCTCGTGCCGGTCGAACGGTCTGGATCGCACGACTCTGGTCATCCCTCGACGGAGGTTGAAGACTCGCTCTGCGTGCTCTTCAGTGCCTCGCCGCCGGCAAGCGCGAATCGTCGCGCCACTGGCGTGGTCGGCCAGAAATGCGGATCAGGTGCCGATCTTCTTGACGGAAAGATCGTCTCCGGCAATCCCGGGGCAGACGGTCAGTTCCACGTGCACGGGCTTGTACCGGACGGGGTCGCAACCGTCGAGCTCGCTCTCGCCAACGGGCAGACAATCGCGGCTGGTGTCGAACGCAACTACTTCAACACCGCGGTCGACGGCCCAGCGAGCATGTCCGGTATGAAGATCAGATGGCTTGACGACGCCGGTGGCGCTGTCGGACGATGACCGCTGGTGCTCGCCATCAGCTACGGAATCACGACCTCGCTTACGCGCGTGAGCTCGGTGCGCTCAGCCACGTAGCGCGGAAGCAGCGCCCGCGCGGTGGTCTCGTCCGCGGCCTCCACGGTCCACCAGAGGCAGTGTCCGCCGGTGTCGCAGGAGGCGATCGCGCCGCGGTGGCGCAGCGGGCTGTCGAGGCCCTTCCAGGCCGCGAACACGACGGCGCACTCGTCAGGGCGATGCCGGTGGGCCAACAGGAAACGAGGCACGGCTGCAGCATCGCGCACCGCGATCCGCTGCCATGTGAGGGGTATCCCTCATTTTGGCGCGGCGCGCTCCTTGGCAAGCACGCCGGCTACGAGCGTTCGTGACGAGACATCGAGCTTGGCGAATACGCGCCCGAGGTAGCGCTCGATCGTCTTCTCCGAGAGGTACAGCTCGGCCGCGATCTGGCGGTTGGTCCTGCCCTTCGCGACGAGCTCGGCGATCTCCAGCTCGCGGCCGCTGAGCGCCGCGACGCCGCTCTCGCCGCTGCCGGCCCGCGTCTCGCGTGCGGCCCAGCGGCCCAGCCGCCGCAGCCCGCTGGCCGCCTCGTCGCGGTAGCGCGCCGCACCGCACGTGCTGAGCGCGCGGTGCGCGAGCTCCAGCTCGGCAAGCGCGCGCTCGCGGTCTCCGACCGCACTGAGGGCAAGGCCGGCGAGCGTCCGCGTGCGGCCCTCTTCCACGGGCATCCCGGATGCGGCGAAGCGCGCCGCCGCGTCCAGCGCCGCCGTCGCGGCCGCGGCATCGTCACCGGCCGCGCGCAGCGCCACCGCCTGCGCGCGCAGGGCGTAGCTGCGTGCGCTTGCGACGTCGAGGTGCTTGACGACACGCGCGGCGCGGTCTGCCCAGTCGGCGGCTGCCTCAGGCCGCGCGGCTGCGACCTCGGCGCGCGCGAGCACGTCGTACCAGTAGGGCCGCATGGGCACCTCGATCGCCGGCAGCTCGACGCCGCCGGCCGTCTGCACCAAGTCGGCGACGGCGTCCTCGCCCGCCTCGATGCGCGCCTCAGCATGGACGCAGCGGGCGAGCACCGTGAACAGGCTGTCAGCCAGCGACTCGGACAGAGCGACCGCCTCGCGCGCTTCGGTCTCGGCCTCCGCGACGTCGCCCGCGCGCACCGCGACCCACGCCACGGTCAGCCGCGTCCAGCTCTCCAGCTGCGGGTTGCGTCCCAGGTACGCGGCGTCCAGCGCGGTGTCGGCCAGCTCGCGCGCCGGCCCCAGGCGCCCGGTGATGAACGCGCTCATCGCCTGGCCGACGAGGATCGGCACGAGCATGTGGCTCTGGCCCCAGTTGCGCGAGACGTCGAGGCAGCGCTCGAAGTGCCGCTCGGCCCGGGCGTGGTCGTCCAGAGCCCACTCGCACCACGCGAGCGAGTACAACGCCTCGATCCGCTGGCCCAGCGCCGAGTCGGCCATCGCGTCGGCCATCGCGCGCGCCTCGGCGGCGCCCTCGCGGGCCTGCTGGATGCGGCCGAGGTGGTAGTCGGCGAGCGCAAGCGTCGCGACCGCCGAGGCCACGTGCGCCGGGCTGGAGCAGCGGCGCGCCGTCGTGACGGCGCTTGCCGCCCAGGAGCGCATGCGGTCGAAGTCGCCGCTGAGGAAGCGATCGGCGGCAAGCGCGATCTCGATCGCGACAGCGGCGGGCGACACCCGTTCCGGCATCTCGTCGAGCGCTGCTTCCAGCAGCGCGCCGGCGTTCCCCGGCCTGCCGATCAACGCCTCGATCGTCCCGATGAACGCGATCACGTCCGCGCGTTCACTCGCCATCTCGGGCGGCAGCACGTCGAGCAGCTCGCGCAGCACGGCGCTGCTGCGCGTGAAGTCACCCGATGAGCCGAGCGCACGCGCCAGCGCGACGAGCAACACGAGGCGTCGCACCTGCACGGCGGGATCGTCGGGCATCAGCCGCAGGGCGGCCTCGTACCAGTGCGCCGCGCTGGCAGGGGCGCGTGGCGCGGCCTGCTCGGCGGCAGCGCTGAGCAGCGCGATCGCGTCCTCGTCGCCCGGCACGGCTGAGAGCTCGACGTGCTGCGCGCGCGAGGTGGCCGGCGCGCCGCGCGCGGCCAGCTCAGCCGCTGCGCGCCCGTGCGCCGCGAGGCGCCAGCCGCTCGGCGCCGAGTCGTAGACCGCGTGGCGGACGATCGGGTGGCGGAAGCGAAAGCGCCGCGGGACGTCGGTCGTGCGCACCACGTCGCTGGCCAGCAGCTCGTCCATCAGCTGGGTCGCGACGTCGCGTTCCAGGCCGGCGGCGGCAGCCGCAAGCTCGGGGTCGAACGGCTCGTCGGCGACGGCCGCGCCCTGGATCAGCCGGCGCGCGTCGTCAGACAGACGGCCCAGCTCCGTGGCGAGCGCCGCCGTGACCGTCGGCGGCACGCCGGCGTCAGCGCTGTGCGCGCGGGCGAGCTGCTCCAGGTAGAACGGGTTGCCCCCGCTCTGGCGATAGAGCTCGCTGCGCAGATCGTGGCTCAGGTCGCCGACCAGCTCGTCGGCCTGCTCGCGTGCAAGCGGCGCCGGCTCGAGGATCACGACGCCACCGCTGCGTTGCGCGCCGGCAAGCGCGCTGCTCAGGGTCTCCGACGCCGAGCGCATGCCCAGCGCCAGCAGCACCGGCCCGCGCGGCGGCCTGCGCAGCAGGTGCGCGATCAACTCGACCGACGCGCCGTCGGCCCAGTGCAGGTCGTCGAGCGCGAGCACCAGTGGGCGCCGCGCAGCGAGCCGCTCGAGCAGCGTGCGCGTCGCCTGGTGGGCGCGGAAGCGCTCGCTCTGCAGGCTCGTCTCCGCGCTCACCGGTTCGACGGGGAACGACGGGAACACGCCACGCAGCTCGGACACCCACGTCTCACCACGCCGCTGCACGGCTCGCGCGTCGAGCGAAGCGAGGTAATCGTCGAGTGCGTCGACGAAGACACCAAACGGCTCGTCGCGTGCCAGGTCGGTCGCGCCGCCTGCCAGCACGAGCATGCGCGCGTCCTCGGCACGGCCTGCGAGCTCCATCAGCAGGCGTGTCTTGCCGATGCCGGGTTCTCCGCGGACACACAGCGCCGCCGAGCGGCCTGCCGCGAGCGCGGTCAGGGCGTCCTCAACCGCCGCCACCTCCCGGTCACGTCCCAGCAGCGGTCCCCCTGCGGCGACGTCGAGCACCCCACCGAGGATCGTACCCCCGGTCCCTCACAAGTCGAGGGGTTTCCCTCACACCGGTGGCCAGGTCGCTCGGGCACGCTGGCGATATGCGACGCAGGCTGCTTACGCTCTTCACGATCTCGGCGATCGCCGTTGCCGCCAGCAGTGCTGCTGCGCCGGCGCGGGCCGAGGCCCAGCTGCTCGGGCCGGTGGTGGGTGTGACGTGCCCGATCCTCGAGATCACGTGCCAGCTCGGGCTGCTCGAGTACAAGTGGCGCACGGTCTACCGTCGCGCCGACGGCAGCGAGCTCGTGCGGACCACCCCGGCGCTCGCGGTCGTCCCGTCGCTGATCAACGCCGACACCGACCTGCTGCCCGACCTCGTCGGCACGGTCCTGCCGCTGAGCTTGACCCGTTTCCAGCTGCGCATCGATCGCGCGCCCCTGGAGACGTCGGCGCTGCCCGTCCGCGTCGAGGCGCTGATCTCCGGGCCCATCGGGTCGGCCCTGGCGGGTAAGACGATCGCCGCCGGCTACGACGTCCGCGACGGGCGCGCGCCCGGCAGCGAGGCGATCACGCTCGAGCTGCTCGACACCACCGGCGACGGCGAGACCGACGGCCTCAACGTCACCGCCAACACGACGAACCCGGGGCCGAAGCTGCCGTTGACCGCCGAGCTGTTCTCCGGCACGCCCGACCAGCGCACCGAGAGCACGCGGCTGAAGGCCACGCTGGCACCGGTGCCGAGCACGCTCGGCGCGCGCGTCGAGTTCGCGCCGAGCACCAACGAGGCGTTCGGCGGCGCCGCGGTCGAGCGCATCAAGCTGACGTTGTCCTCGTCGCAGCGCGTGCGCCTCGACGGCGAGTTCGCAACCGCAAAGCCGGACAAGCTGATCGCCGGCACCGCGTCGATCGACCAGCTTCCGAACTCCGCAACGCTGGTGTTCGACGAGACCGCCGAGGCGATCAAGCGCCGCCAGGTCACGTGGCGCGCCGGCCAGACCGTGGGTGCGCTGGGGGGCAAGCTCACGATCACGCCGCGCGAGCCGCAGAACGCACCGCCGACGACCACCGTCGACGTCGCGGCCGCGGGGCTGCCGACGAAGCTCGACTTCACGCAGGAGGGCAAGCTCGACGTCACCGTCGACACGCTCGGCAGCGGTCCGATCTCGCACATCGAGGGCGGGCTCGCCGGCAACGGCCCGATCGAGCCGCTCACGCACGCGACCGGCTCAGGCGCGCGCGGCCTCACCGCCGGAGGCGGGCGCTTCTCCTACGCCGCCCGCGCAGACGGTGTGAAGCGCCTGGAGCTCGACGCGCCTGACGGGCTCACCGCGCCCGTCGTGATCGACGCGCAGATGGCACGCCAGGCGTTCGTCGCCGACCTCGACCAACAGGACATCGGGCGCACGATCGACGGCACGCTGGACGCGCTGCCGGCGCACAGCCGCGTGGCGATGAACCTCGGTGCCGGCACGGTCGGGTGGGACGGCTTCGGCGACACCATCGAGAAGATCGACGTGCTCGTCACCGACGACACGCCGCTGTTTGACCGCATCAAGCACATCGACGGCAAGCTGCGCGGCCTGCCGCCGAAGGTCGACGTCGCGTTCAAGGCACCGGACGGCTCCACGGGCGTCTCGCTCGTGGCGGGCGCGCGCATCGGCAGCGTCGAGGCGCTGTTGACGAGCGGACCGCTGAAGCTCCAGGACGGGACCGACCCGAAGGAGCTCGTGCCCGTTGACGAGACAGGCGCGATTTTCGAGGAGGTCGCGACGCGCAGCGCGCCGGACGACAGGCTCGTCATCTTCGGCCGCGTGATCGGGCTGGAGCGCGCGTCCTTCCGCACGGAGAGATCAGCCAACAAGGGCGACAAGCTGCTGCTCGGCGGCAAGTTCGACGCCGGCCGCGTGACGGCCGTGGCGCGCCGCCGCCTCGACGACGACGGGGCGGGCGGCGCCGCGCCCGAGACGCTGGCGGTGGACGCGCTGATCGCGAGGTTCCCCGGCACTGCCGACCTGACCCTCGACCTCCCAGCCGGCGTCATCGGCTACACCGGCGCGGGCTCGATCGACCGCCTCGACGTGAAGGCCACGGCTGAGCCGCAGCTGTTCGACAAGGTCCGCAAGGTCGACGCCGAGATCAAGGAGTTCCCGGCCGGTGCCGACGTGTCGTTCGCGACGCCGGGCGCCGAGCCCGCGGTCGCGTTCTCCACCCGCGAGGGCGAGGTCGGTGCGATCGAGGCGCTAGTCGCGAGCGACACGACGCTGACCCGCGCGGGCGTCGCGACCAACGGCATCGCCGGCGTTCCCGGACGTGTCCCGGCAGGCGAGGCGGGGGCGTTGCTGCATGCCGACCGCGAGGGCATGACGGCGTTCGGCCGCGTGAGCGGGCTGCGCGAGGCGCGCTTCGGGCCGACGCCGGGCAACGACCCCGAGGACAGCGCCGACGACGGCCTGCAGGTCATCGCGCGCACCGCGGCGGGCCCGTTCACCGCCTCCGGGCACCTCGTGCGGGCGGCGAAGGACAAGGACGCGCCGGACGTCGACCTCGTCGCGAACGCGAGCATCCGCAACGTGCCGGGCGACGCGGTCGTCGACGTCGACCTCGCCGGCGGAAACGTCGTCTACACCGGCGACGAGACGATCAAGCTGATCGAGGCAGACGCGCTGCAGTCCGTCCCGTTCTTCGGCTCTGTCCGCAACCTGCGCGCGCGGATCGACGAGTTCGCGCCGAACGCGACGCTGACGTTTGCCGACCCGCGCGTGCCCGACGCCGTGACGTTCGCCGCCAGCGAGCGCATCGGCGCCGTCGAGGCAACGCTGGCCTCGCGCGCGACGACCAACACGCGCGCCGGTATCGACCCCCGCACGCTTGTCCCGCAGGACCACCACGGCGCCGTGCTCGAGCTGCTCGACCAGCCGGGCACCGCCAACGACAGCCTGCTCGCCCATGGCCGCGTGCTCGGCCTACGGGCCTTCACGTTCGCCGACGAGGCACCAAAGTCGCCGAAGCCGCGGTTGCACGTGACCGCTGACGTCGCCTCGGCGCCGCTGACGGCCCACGCGCTGATCGCCGAGCCCGACGAGAGGGACGAGACGGCCGTCGAGACGGCCGCCGACGCGACGATCCGCAACCTGCCCGAGGATCCCGACCTGCTGCTCGATCTCGGCACCGGCAACGTCGTCTACACCGCCGGTGCGCGGATCGGCGAGATCGTGCTCGACGCGACCAGCACGGCGCCGCTCGTGAAGCGCATGAACGAGGCGCACCTGACGGTGAAGGGCTTCCCCGAGAGCACGACCCTGCGCTACCTGCCGGTGCCAGATCCGCTCGCCGACCCGCTCGTCGAGTCGCCCGAGAAGCCGCAGCCGCTCGACGTCGACCTCGACGCCACGCGCACGATCGAGGAGATCGACGTGCTGCTGACCAACGGCCCGCGGCCCACGATCGACGCCGACCCCGACGTCGCGGGCGCGACGCTGATCGATCGCATCGAGCCGGGCGACATCGACCAGCAGGCCGTCGCGGCCAGGGTGTTCGGGCTGCGCCGCGCCGCTGTCAGGCAGGACCCCGACAGCGGCGAGCTCGTCGCCACGGCGGAGGCAGCCGCCGGGCCGTTCGTCGCTCATGCCGAGCAGGCCGCCGTGCCCGTTGGCGAGGAGCGCGCGATCGTGCTGACCGGCGACCTGACGCTCGACAGCACGCCGCCGAAGTGGACCACCACCGTCACCCCGGTCGCCGGCACGAACACGACGCGCGTCGTCTACGACGCCGAGGACGTGCCGATCACTTCGATCGTCGCCGACATCAGCCGCAACTCGCCGTTCTTCGCGGGCATCACGCACATCCACGGAGAGCTCGGGGCGGTTCCCGGGAACGCGACGGTGAACCTCACGTCCGCTACCGCGACGACCGGCACGGCGGTGACGTTCGACAGCGACGTGCGCATCGGCCGCGTCGAGGCGCTGCTGTCCAAGGGGCAGACGCTGCTGGCCGACGGCCGCGACCCGCGCGCGCTCGTCCCCGACCAGGGCGTCGTCATTGAGGATCTCCCCGCTTCGCTGCTGGTGTACGGCAAGGTGCGCGGGCTGCGCTCGGCGGGCTTCTCGACCGACGCGGCGGGCGTCATCAACGCCGACGCAAACCTCGACGAGGGCATTCTCGCCGCGACCATTCGCCGCCAGCGCCCAGCCGACGGCGACCTGCGCGCGTTCGTCGAGCTCGACCGCTTCCCGGGCGTCGTCGAGAACGTGACCTACAACCCGACGACCGCGACCGTGCACTACAAGGGCGGCGGCACGATCGACACGATCGAGGCCCACGTCGAGCGTGACGACAAGCCGTTCTTCGACCAGGTCACGGACATCATCGCGACGGTGAACGGCTTCCCGTCCGACGCGACGGTCCAGATGGACACGACACCCGACGCAAAGGACATCCGCTTCAGCTCGACCCAGCGGATCGGCTCGATCGAGGCGCTGCTGACGAGCGGGCCGAAGACCCTGCTCGACGGCACGCGCCCGCAGGACGTCCTCGGCAATGCGGCGCACGGCGCCGTGCTCGAGCGCGTCAAGCGCACCGGCGCCGCGGCTGCGGGCAACCGCACGCTGCTCTTCGGCAAGGTCTTCGGACTGAAGCACTTCTCCCTCGCGGAGGGCGGCCCGGACGGCTTGCAAGCAGGCCGCAACGACATCGAGGCCGACATCGGGGCAGGCCGCGCGGTGGTGCAGCTGCACGACGACGTCGATGTCGCGCTGGACCCGGAGCAGCCGGATGCGCTGACGCACCTGGTCACCGACGGCGACGGCGAGATCGACCGCATCCCGTCGGGGGCGACCAACATCCGCATCGACCCGTCGCGGACGAGCCGCTACAGCGCAAGCGCGGACATCAACAGCATCGAGCTGAACCTGCATCGCAACATCCCGTACTTCGACCGCGTCAAGCGCATCGACGGGAAGATCCGCGGGCTGCCGCGCTCGGTCAGCGTCCAGGCGCAGACGGAGAAGGGACGCTTCGCGGTGAAGTCGGTCGAGGGAACGAGCATCGACTCGGTCGAGGTGCTGCTGTCTGACGGGCAGCTGCCAAGCGACGACCTCACCGGCCGCGATGCCGGCATCGTGCTCGAGGACACGCCCGAGCGCTTCGCGATCCGCGGGCGCATCAACGGGTTGCGCAACGCGTCGGTGTTCGACGAACGCGAACACTTCGACCGGATCGTCGCCTCGCTGGACACCGACGGCGGCCCGATCCTCGCGCGCATCAAGACCGCCGAGGAGAAGAAGGTCGTGCCCGAGATCGGCGAGCCGCCGCGGGACCCCGTGCGCCACGAGTTCTCCGCGACGGCGCGCATCGAGGACCTGCCCGGCGCGGTGGACGTGACGCTCAAGCCCGATGCGGGCCACGTGACCTACACCGGCGATGCCGCGATCGACGCGATCGACGTCAACCTCAGCTCGAACATCCCGTTCTTCGGGCTCATCAAGCACATCGACGCGCGCGTCGAGCAGTTCCCAGTCGGCGTCGTCGTCAACTACAAGCCCAACAACCTCGGCGTCGTCAAGCTGTCAGCGTCGCCGGAACCGGTCGGCATGGTCGACGCGAGCTTCGACTCGGGGAAGATCATCACGCCGCTTGCGCTCGAGTCAGACAACGGCGTCGCGTACGAGCGAGGAGCAAGCACCGAGCGCATCAGGGCGCGCCTGCACGGCCTGCGCAGCGCGCTCGTCGACACGGCTGGTGACAAGCTCGTCGGCGCGAACCTGAACCTCGCGCAGTCCGTGCCGTTCATCGCCACGTTCCGCGACGCGACACGCGACGTCGATCCGGACCTTCCGTTCTCAGCGCGCTTGGAGATCGCGGACGTCCCGTCGACTGTCGGTGTCGAACTGCGGCGGTCGGGGGCCGGCGGCCCGACGCACATCGAGTACAACGCGAACGCGCTGATCTCGCGCATCAGCCTGCGTGCCGACAACGTCGCGCCGCTGATGAAGTCGGACGACCCGGGGGGCGCCGACGTCATCGAGGCCGAGGTGCGCGATTTGCCAACGCACTTCGAGGCCGACATCCAGTCAGGGTGCACGTCGCCGGCGACCGGTGAGCCGTGTGGTTCGCTGATCAAGTTCGACACCGGGCACGCGACCGCGGACATCGGGACGGTCGCGGTCAGGCTCGGCCGCCGCCACAAGCTCTCCGGCGGGGGCATCACTGACCCGTTCGCCGATCTTTCGAGCTCGTGGCAGGGAACGCTGCCGCGGGGGAACAGCGGCGTCGACTTCAAGCAGGTCCGCAACAGCGCCGGCCAGCAGCTCGCGCCGTCGCTCGCGGCGGAGATCCACGACCTGCGCCGCGCGAAGATCGACGAGCCGGGCCAGGAGATCCGCGCGCTGATGGACGTCAACTCGACGGCCGGCCTCCCGCCGCGGGGTGTCGGCGAGAACCCGTACACGTTCAACGCCGAGATGGAGACCCAGGCTGCAGGCGACGAGGTCCCGACGACGATCGACCTTTACGTGCAGAAGCTCGTGCCGAACATGATCGTGCGCTTCGACTCCGGCGCGTCGCCCGGATGCAACAAGGATGCACGGTCGAACTGCCGACCGACGCGGTTGACGTTCAGCTCTGATCGTCCCGTCGGCGACGTCAGCCTCGCGATGGACGACGGCAAAC
Source organism: Paraconexibacteraceae bacterium (assembly GCA_963727365.1). Classification (GTDB taxonomy): domain Bacteria; phylum Actinomycetota; class Thermoleophilia; order Solirubrobacterales; family Solirubrobacteraceae; genus Paraconexibacter. The sequence continues at coordinate 159,277 of CAVSFU010000019.1, forward strand.
TCGACGGCGTCAACGACAGCAGCGCCGCGATGGAAGAGGCGTTCCCGCGCAAGATCGACATGCGGCTGCGGCCGTCGACAGAGGTGGTGTTCTGCTCGAGTCCGCTGACGGCGCACTGCACGAACGTCCCGACGGAGAACATGCCCGGCGTCGGCGGCACGCGCGACGTCGACTCCTCCTTCCGCGTCGAGTCGCAGGGTGTCGAGATCTCGTCGCTGTGCCTGGCGGTGCGGTTCTGCGTCGACAGGAGCACCCACCTGTTCCTCGCGGGCGTGAAGCTCGACGGTCCGGACGGCGTTCTCGAGTACGCCGGGCGTCACAAGCTGCTCGGGTTCGCGCGGCTGCGCGCGTCAGACGACAAGTTCACGATCAGCCAGCTGCGCTACCACAACGAGACCGGCATCGTCGGCGACGGCGACCGCGACTTCTTCGACATCGAGCGCGTCCTCGAGCTGAGGATCCCGGAGCCCGGAGCGGACCTGCCGGCGCCGAGTCACCGCAAGGTCGTCGCGTTCCCGTTCCTCGACGAGGGGGGCGACATGAACTGCCCCGAGGACGTCTCGGTGAAGTTCGCCGGGAAGGAGTTCTTCCGTCAGCTCTGCGGCAGCGGCGGGATCATCGGCTAGAGGACCAGCAGCAGCACGACCGCAGCGACGACGATGTCGAACGCGATCATCGCGATCCAGAAGTTGCGGCCCATCACTCCCCCTCCGCACGCAGCGGCGTGCGCTCGAGTGGCTCGGCCAGCAGCATCTCCTTGGTGAAGATGAGGTCCGAGCGGTTGTAGTCCGACATCTCGAAGTCCTGGCCCATCGTGATCGCGTCGAACGGGCAGGCGACCTCGCAATAGCCGCAGAAGATGCAGCGGCTGAGGTTGATCTCGTAGACGGCGGCGTAGCGCTCGCCGGCGGAGATGCGTTGCTCGGGCGTGTTCTCGGCGGCGACGACGCGGATGCAATCGGCCGGACAGGCAGCGGCGCAGAGCGAGCAGCCGACGCACTTCTCAAGACCCGTGTCCTCGAACTTGTGCAGACGGTGGCGACCGCGGAAGCGCGGGTAGACCGGAACCTTCTCCTCGGGGTACTGCATCGTCACCGGGCCCTCGACCACGCGCGCGAAGGTCGTCTTGAGGCCGCGCAGCGTCTCGCCGAACGCGCGGTAGGTGCTGCGCGCCGCGCCCGGCGCGGGACCGCGCAGGACCTCGACGACGTCTGCTTCAGGGTTCCAGGGCATCAGTCGGTCACCGTGATCACGATCGCTGTCACTAGGGCGTTGGCCGTCGCAAGCGGCAGCAGGATCTTCCAGCCGAGCGACATCAGCTGGTCGTAGCGCAGGCGCGGCAGCGTGGCGCGCACCCAGAAGAAGAACAAGATGATCAGCGTCGCCTTGCCGAGGACGACGAACGGGTCGACCCAGCCGGGCGGGTGGATCCCGAACGGCAGCATCCAGCCGCCGAGGAACAGCGTCACGGTGATCACCGCGACGACGCACATGTTGATGTACTCGGCGAACATGTACGCGACCCAGCGCGTGCCGCCGTACTCGGTGAAGTAGCCGCCGACGAGCTCGGCGTCGGCCTCGACCAGATCGAACGGTGCGCGGTTGGTCTCCGCGAACGAGGCGACGAGGAAGATCACGAAGCCGACGAACTGCGGGACGAAGTACCACATGCCCGCCTGGCCCTCGACGATCTCCGTCAGCGAGAGCGTCTGCGCGGTCATGATCACGCCGACCAGCGCGAGGCCCTGCGAGACCTCGTAGGAGATCAGCTGCGCCGCGGCGCGCATCGAGCCGAGGAACGAGTACTTCGAGCCCGACGCCCAGCCGCCGAGCATGATCCCGTAGAAGGAGATCGCGCTCATCGCGAAGAGAAACAGCGGGCCGACGGAGACGTCGACGCCGTAGAGGCCGGTCGTCGTGCCGAGGATGTCCTGCTCGCGTCCGAACGGCAGGATCGCAAGCGCCCCAATCGCCGTCATGATCGAGATCACCGGCGCCAGCGCGAACAGCCAGCCGATCGACGTGTTCGGGCGGAACTGCTCCTTCGTCGCGAACTTCACGATCTCGGCGATCGGCTGCAGGAAGCCGAACGGGCCGACGCGGTTGGGGCCGTAGCGGTGCTGGAAGCGACCGAGGATCTTGCGCTCGCCGACGATCAGGATCGGCTGCAGGTTCAGGAAGACGAAGAAGATCGCGATGCCCTTGAGCACCTGGACGTACCAGGGCTCGTAGTAGCCGACGATCGCGAGGACGTCGCTCACGCCTTGCTGACCTCCACCAGTGCGTCGGTCAACGAATTGGCACCATTCTCCTGCAGGCCCGCCTCAATGAAGACGCTCCCGGGTGGGGTGGCGTCGCGCAGGTGGGCGGTGGCCTCGACGCTTCCGACTCGCACCTTGTCTCCGTGGGCGATGCCGAGGCGCGCGGCATCGGCGGGCGCGAGCTCGGCGCGCTGCTTGGGCACGAGAAACTTCAGCGCCGGCGACACCTCGACGACAGGCGACGCCCAGATCGAGCGGAACGTGCCGACGCGCAGCTTGCCGTTTGCCGACGGCGCGGCGGCCGGAGCATCGGCCGGGGGCGCTGCCGCGGGCTCGGGGTAGGCCGCGGCGGCGTCGCGATCCTGCCAGCGCACGCCGGTGCCGCCGATCTCGTCCGCGGTGATGCCCGCGTAGAACGGGACGGCCGCGGAGACCTGCGTCGTCACCATCGACGACGTCAGCGCGCCGGTGTCGAGGCCGATCGCCTTGGCGAGGTCGGCGTAGACGGTCCACTCCGCGCGGATCTCGCCCTGCTTGCCGATCGCGCGGCGCAGGCGCTGCAGGCGCCCGTCGGGATGCGTGACGGTGCCCTCCTTCTCGGCGTGCGACTCGGCGGGGAAGATCACGTTGGCGTGCTCACGGATGCCGGCCGTGAGGTAGGCACTGTGCGCGATGACGGTGGTGGCCTTCGTCAGCGCCTCGTCCCACAGCGCACGGTCGGGCAGGTCGCGCAGCGGGTCGACGTGCGACAGGTAGACCGCGCGGACCTCGCCGTCAGCCGCGGCACGCGCGATGGCGGCGGCGTTGCGGCCCGGGTCGGCCGGGGAGAAGCCGGGGCCGACGCCCGGCAGCACGCCGACCTCCGCAAGCCCGCGGCCGTTGGCGGCCTCGGGCACGACGATCACGCCCGCTCCCGCGCGGTTCTCGAGGTTCAGGCCGCGCAGCAGCTTCAGCAGCGATTCGACCGCGCCGCCGTGCAGCAGCTTGCCGCCGACGAGCACGACGACATCCGACCCGCCCGTGCGCAGCAGCGACGCCAGCGCGCGCAGCGCTTCGGGGTCTGCGCCGGCGTCGGCCGCGGGGCCGTCCAGCTCGCCGCCGAAGACCGCGGCCGCCAGTGCCGCGACGAACGCGGCCTCGCCACCGGGCGCATACCGCAGCGACAGCGCGGCGTTGGGATCGAGCGACGACGGTCGCGCCGTCGCAACCGCCAGCGCGACGCGGCGGCGGCGCACGCCCTTGCGGATGCGCAGGTCGAGGATCGGCATGTCGTCGACGGGCTCGGTGCCGAGCACGAGGACGGTGTGCGCGAACTCCAAATCCGTCACGGTCGCCGCCAACGCCGGGTCGTACAGCGCCTGCAGCACCGCCGGATCCGGAGCGCCGACCGTGTCGAGGTCTGAGGAGTCGAGGCCGTCGCGCAGCAGGCGCTGCAAGAGGAAGCCCTCTTCGTTGCTCACCCCGCCACCGGCGATCGCTGCAACCGCACCGCGGGCCTTGCTGAGCCCGCTCGCAGCCTCCGCCAACGCCCGCTCCCACGTGACCTCACGCAGCTCGCCGCCGTCACGCAGCAGAGGCGCGGTGATGCGTTCATCCACGTGAATCGCCTGGTACGCGAAGCGCCCACGGTCGCAGAGCCAGCCGTCGTCGACGTCTTCGTTCTCACGGTCCAGCACGCGCAGCACGCGCTCGTCGCGCACGGTGAAGGAGACGTTGCACTGCCCCGGGCACAGCGTGCAGACCGAGCCCGACTGCTCGATGTCCCACGGGCGCGCGCGGAAGCGATAGGGCCGGGAGGTCAGCGCCCCCACCGGGCACAGCTCGATGATGTTGCCGCTGAACGGCGCGACGTACGGGTGCCCGTCGAACGTGCCGACGAACGTGTCCGACCCACGCTCGCGCAGGATCAGCTGGTAGTCCTCGGAGACCTCCTGCGAGAAGCGCACGCAGCGGTAGCAGAGGATGCAGCGCTCGCGGTCGATCGCGATCAGCGGCGACAGCGCGAGCGGCTTCTCGAAGTGGCGCTTGGGCTCGACGAAGCGCGAGATCCCGCCGCCCCAGCCGAACGAGATGTCCTGCAGCGGGCACTCGCCGCCCTTGTCGCAGACCGGGCAGTCGAGCGGGTGGTTGATCAGCAGGAACTCGAGCACCGAGTCCTGCGCCTGCTTCACGCGCGCGGTCTGGGTGTGGACGACCATGCCGTCCTTCACCGGCGTCGCGCAGCCGGCCTGGAGCTTGGGGATCCCCTCGACCTCCACCAGGCACATGCGGCACGCGCCGACCGGCTGGCCGAGCTTTGGGTCGTAACAGAAGACCGGGATCTCGACGTCGCCGAGCTTGGCGGCGTCGACGAGCATCGCGCCGCTCGGCGCCTGCACGTCACGCCCGTCGATCGTGAACGTGATCAGCCGCTGCTCGGGCCGCGGCACTAGACCGCCACCGCCTCGGCGAACGCGCGCTCGCGGGCCTGCTCGATGTACTCCTCGAACTCACCGCGGAACTTCGCGACCATCGAGCCGACCGGCATCGCCATCGCGTCGCCGAGCACGCACAGGCAGTTGCCCTGGATGCGCTCGCAGACCGAGGCGATGATGTCGAGGTCCATCGGCGTCGCCTCGCCGGACTTGATGCGGCGCAGCATCTTCACGGTCCAGTTGCAGCCCTCGCGGCACGGCGTGCACTTGCCGCAGGACTCGTGCTTGTAGAACTCCGCGGTCTTCAGCGCGATGTCGACGACCGAGCTGGTGTCGTCGGCGACGATGATCGCGCCGGAGCCGAGCATCGTGCCGGCCTTTGCCAGCGAATCGAAGTCGTAGGGGATGTCGAGGTCGTCGCCCGTCAGCACCGGCGCCGACGAGCCACCCGGGAACCAGAGCTTCACGGTGCGCCCCGGCCCGGGGCCACCGGCGATGTCGTAGATGATCTCGCGCGAGGGGATGCCGAGCTCGATCTCGTAGTTGCCCGGCCGCTGCACGTGCCCGGAGATCGAGACCAGCTTCGTGCCGGTGGAGCCCTCGACACCGATCTTCGCGTACTCCTCGGCGCCCATGTCGACGATGAACGGCGTCGTCGCGAGCGTCTCGACGTTGTTGATCAGCGTCGGGCCCTGGTAGAGGCCCTGGTTGGCGGGGAAGGGCGGCTTCAGGCGCGGGTTGCCGCGCTTGCCCTCGAGCGCGTCGAGCAGCGCGGTCTCCTCGCCGCAGATGTACGCGCCTGCGCCGCGGTGGACCCACATGTCCAGGTCGAACGTCGTCCCGAGGATGCGGTTGCCGATCAGGCCGTCGGCCTTCGCCTCGTCGATCGCGGCCTCGAGGATGTCGGCCTGCTGCTCGTACTCGCCGCGGATGAAGATGTAGGCCTTGTTCGCGCCCGCCGCGTAGGCGCCGATGATGCAGCCCTCGATCAACAGGTGCGGGATCTTCTGCATGATCTCGCGGTCCTTGAACGTGCCCGGCTCGGACTCGTCGGCGTTGCAGACGAGGTACTTGTCCATCGCGCCCTTGGGCAGGAAGGACGCCTTCGTGCCCATCGAGAAGCCGGCGCCGCCACGGCCGCGCAGACCTGAGGCCTTGAGCTCCTCCACCAGCGCCTCGCGCGGCATCGACAGCGCCTTGCGCAGGCGGTCGCCGTAGCCGCCGCGGCGGCGGTAGACGTCCAGGGTGTTCAGCCCCGGCTCGTCGATGTTGTCGAAGATCAGCTGCTTAGCCATTTGTCAGGCAGAGGTTTCTCGCCGTTGCGGATCTGCGCGGCAAGGGTCGGGATCTCGTCGTCGTCGACGGGGCCGACGTAGACGCCGTTGACGGAGACCATCGGCGCGATGTCGCAGGCGCCGAGGCATTCGAAGCCACGCACGTTGAGGTCGGGCGTGCCCTCCAGCTCGTCCTGCAGCGCCGCCAGCAGCTCGTCGCCACCGCGCAGCGAGCAGGAGATGTTCGTGCACACGTACACGTAGTTCCTGCCGACGGGCTCGGTGTTGAACATGTCGTAGAACGTCGCGACCGCCGTCACGTAGCCCGGCGTCAGGCGCATCACACAAGCCACCTGGGTGACCGCCTGCGGCGAGCACCAGCCGTGCAGGTCCTGCGCGGCGTGCAGCGCGGGGATCGTCGCGCTACGGAAATCCGGATAGCGCGACATGTAGTCCTCGATCTTCGCCCGCAGCTCATCGGGCACCGGCGTCGTCGCGGGGTCCGGGACGGGCGACGGGTCCTTCGTCAAATCGACTGGCTCGTCCCACCCCGGAACGCGGCTGCCGTCCCAGCGCTTCATCGGTCCACGCCGCCAATCACGGGATCCATCATCGCCAGCGTCGCGATCAGGTCGGCGATGTAGGAGTCCTTCGTCATCGCCGACGTCGCCTGCAGGTTCACGAACGACGGGTCGCGCATGTGCACGCGCGCGGGTTTGGAGGAGCCGTCGCTGCGGATGAAGGCACCGAGCTCGCCGCGCGGCGACTCGATCGGGTAGTAGGCCTCGCCCTCGGGGACGCGGAAGCCCTCGGTGACGAGCTTGAAGTGGTGGATCAGCGCCTCCATCGACGTCGCCAGCTCGTGGCGCGGAGGCAGCGAGATCTTGCGGTCGGGCGTGATGAACGGTCCCTCGGGCAGGCCGTCGAGCGCCTGCTCGATGATCTTCACCGACTCCTTGACCTCGGCCAGGCGGCACACGTAGCGGTCGTAGTTGTCGCCGAGCGTGCCGACCGGGATCTTGAACTCGAAGTCCTCGTAGGAGCAGTAGGGCATCGCCTTGCGCAGGTCCCACGGGTCGCCGGCGGCGCGCAGCAGCGGGCCGGTGACGCCGAGCCCGTGCAGCTCCTCGAGGCTCGCCACGCCGGTGTGACGCAGGCGCTGCAGGACGATCTCGTTGTTGTTCAGCAGGTCGCCGAACTGGTCGACGCGCTCCGGCATGACCTTGCAGAACTTGCGGACGTTGTCGGCCCAGCCGGCGGGGATGTCCTCGATGACGCCGCCGACCTGGAAGTAGCGCGTGTGCATGCGCTGGCCGGTGGAGTACTCGAACAGGTCGAGGATCTGCTCGCGGTCGCGGAAGCAGTACCAGAACATCGAGATCGCGCCGAGGTCCAGCGCGCTCGTGCCCAGCCAGACCATGTGGCTCATGATCCGGTTGAGCTCCATGTGGATCACGCGCAGGTACTGCGCGCGCTTGGGGACCTCGCACTCCAGCAGCGCCTCGGTCGCGCCGCAGAACGTCATCGCGTTGAAGAAGTAGGCGAGGTAGTCCATCCGCTCGATGACGGGGATGGCCTTCCAGTAGGACTTGTCCTCGCAGGTCTTCTCGATGCCGGTGTGCAGGTAGCCGATGACCGGCTTGATGTCGCGGATGATCTCGCCGTCGAGCGTTGCCAGCAGCCGCAGCACGCCGTGCGTGGCGGGGTGGTGCGGGCCGAAGTTCAGCGTCAGCAGCTCGTGCTCGGCGTCGTCGCCGACGAAGTTCTCGACGAGCGGCTGGCTGAGCGCCGAGATGTCGATCGACTCCTCGAGCTGGCGGTAGGGGCTCAGCTCGGTCACTGCACGTAGCCCTTGTCCTTGGTGAAGAGCACGGGCTCGCCGCCGATCGGGAAGTCGCGGCGCTGCGGATGGCCCTCGTAGTCCTCGGGCATGAGGATCCGCCGGTGGTCGGGGTGGCCGTCGAAGACGACGCCGAACATGTCGTACGTCTCGCGCTCCTGGAAGTCCGCCGTCGGCCAGTCCGGCGTGACGCTCGGCACGTTGGGCGCCTCGGTGTGGACACGGACCTTCACGCGCACGCGGTCCAGCGCGTCGCGATCGAGCATCTCGTAGCAGACGCCCAGCCGCGGCTCCTCGGGGTAGTAGTCGACCCCGTGGACGCTCATCAGGTGCGCGTAGCCCTTGCTGCGCAGCGCCTGCAGCGTCTCGCGAACTCTTGCCGGCTCGACGAGCAGCGTCGCCTGGCCGGCGTGGTGCGTCGTGCCGAGCACGCCGTCGCCCAGCTCCTGCGCAAGCGTCTGCAGCGCGGCCTGGTCAGGCACGCTCGGCCTCGACCAGCGACTCGCCTTCGTCGGGCAGCACCTCGACGGTGTCCTCCGCGCCGTAGCGCTTGCGCCAGCCCTCGGTGGGGTCCAGCAGGATCTGCTGGCGCAGCTTGAGGATCCCGTGCATCAGCGCCTCGGGACGGGGCGGGCAGCCGGGCACGTGCACGTCGACGGGGAGGAACTTGTCGGCGGGCACGACGGCGTAGTTGTTGAAGACGCCCATCGAGCTGGAGCACGCGCCCATCGCGATCGTGTACTTCGGCTCGAGCATCTGGTCGTAGACGCGCCGGATGATCGGGGCCATCTTGATGCTGACGCGGCCCGACAGGATCATCATGTCGGCCTGGCGCGGGGAGGCGCGAAACGCCTCGAAGCCAAAGCGCGCGATGTCGGCGCGGGCGGCGACGATCGACATCATCTCGATCGCGCAGCAGGCCAGGCCGAAGGTCGCGGGGAAGATCGAGTTGCCGCGCGCCCACGCGACGGCCTTGTCGACCGTGGTCGTGACGATGCGCTCCTCGACGTACTGCTCGAGCTCCTTGTCGGTGAGGTCGCCGCGCAGCATGTGCTGGGCCTTGATCTGCTGGACGCGGAACGTGTCGCCGCCGCCGAGCTTCTTGCGCGTTACTTCCATTCCAGGGCTCCTCGCCGCCAGACGTAGACGAAAGCGATGAACAGGAGGGTCACGAAGACCGAGATCTCAATCAGCGCGAAGGTCCCGAACGCGCGCAGCTCCATCGCCACCGGGTAGAGGAACAGGACCTCGATGTCGAACAGGATGAAGAGCATCGCGATCAGGTAGAAGCTGATCCCGAAGCGGAAGCCGTGGCGCACCTCGGATGGCAGGCCGCACTCGTAGGGGTCCTCGCGGTGGACGTTGCTCTTGCGCGGGCGCTGGCCTACCAGCCCGTTGAGCAGGGTGAAGAGCGTGCCGACGCCAAGGCCCAATAGGACGAAGACAATGGCGGGGGCGTAGCTGCGTACCATCCGCGAGCCGTTCTATCAGGTCCATGTGACTTCGTGCTACAAAGTCACAAACCGCGCTTTCGTGCAGGAATTCGCCGAGATCACGACTCTCCTCGTCGCCGCTGTCAACGTGCTGACGGGGGGCGTCGGCGCATGGCTGTGGTGGCGCGTCGAGCCGGTTGCCCGCTGGTGGGTCGCGCTGCGGGCCTGCCAGGTGCTCTGCGGCGTGCTCGCGGTGTCCGCCGGCGTGCTCTACGCGGCGGGCTTCGATCCGGACGACGGGCTGTTCTGGCTGTACGCCGTTTTGCCGGTGGTCGTGAACTTCTTCGCCGAGCAGATCCGGCTCGTCAGCGCCCAGACGGTGCTCGACACGCGCGGGCTGGCGGACGCCCAAGCCGTCGGCGGGCTGCCCGAGGAGCAGCAACGCTCGATCGTCCGCCAGATCCTGCGGCGCGAGCTCGGCGTGATGGTGCTTGCGTCGCTCGTCAGCGCGTTCCTGCTGCTGCGCGGCTACGGAACGGTGTAGTCGCCGGCGTAGAAGAGCAGTGGCTGACGTTGCTCGGGGTCGGCCCAGGCGTGGGTCACGGCGCCGATGCCGATCGTGTGGTCGCCGCCGGGCAGCAGCTCGGTGAGGTCGCAGGCGACCCACGCCAGCGCGCCGTCGAGCACCGGGACGCCGTGCGTGTTGTCGTGGGTGACGGCGTCGAACTTCTCCGCCGGCAGGCGCTTGGAGGCGAAGACACGCGCCAGCTCCTCCTGGTCGGCGGCGAGGATGTTCACGGCAAAGCGCTTGGCGTCGCGGACGGCGGGCAGCGTGCGGCTGTCGTTGTCGAAGCAGACGAGCAGCAGCAGCGGGTCCAGCGAGAGGCTCGTGACGGCGTTGGTCGTGAGGCCGGCCGGGCCTTCGCACGTGACGACGCACACGCCGGTGGCGAAGTGCCCGATCGCGTCGCGGTATTGCCGTGCGTCCACCGCTGCGCAGGCTAGAGGTCCCGGCGTCGGCCTAGGTTGCCGCCGTTTCGAAGCGATCGCGCAATTGACTTGAGTGCGACCGTGATCGATGGCCGACGCCGGGATCAGCCGTGGCTTTCGCCGCTAGCCGGACGACTCCTGCGGCGCGCGCACCGTGAGCCTGCCGTACATCCCGAGGTTGTCGTGGTTGCCGATCGAGCAGGTGATGCGGTACTCGCCGGGGTGCAGGAAGACGTCTTCGCTCACGGTCTGGCCGGGATGGGCGGTGTCGCTCTTCATGTAGACGGTCGGCTGGACGTAGGTGCCTTGGTCGTCGCCGGACTCGATCGACTCGATCACGACGTTGTGCGTCAGCTCGCCGAGATTGCGCGCGACGACGTGGATGCGCATCGGCCGCGCGGTCGCCTGCACGACGAGGTTCTGCGGCTCGAAGCGGTACTCCGTCATCTTCAGGCGCAGCGTCGCGTCGCGGTCCGTCACAGGCGCGGGCTCACCTCCGCAACCGGCGAGGACGAGCGTGAGCAGCGCGATGGCGCCGAGGCGGGCAGTCATCGAGCGCCGCATGATGCCGTTTCCGTAGTATCCCCGCGCGATGAACCGTCGCATCCTGATCGTGCTTGCCGCCCTCGCGGCGTCCCTCCTGCTCACTGCGTGTGGCTCTGAGGGCAACTCGGTCAAGGGTCAAGGCGCGTCGATCGATCGTGGCGCGCAGCTGTTCGCCGAGCGCTGCTCAGGGTGTCACACCCTCGCCGCGGTCGGGACGGAAGGCAGCGCCGTCGGCTCCCATGACACCGAGCGCGTCGACGGACCGAACTTCAACGCCCGCAAGGAGTGCGCGGAGGACGTCCTGCGCGCGATCCGCCTCGGTGGCTTCTCCGGCGCGATCATGCCCGAGAACATCGTCGTCGGGCAGGACGCTCAGGACGTCGCCGACTTCCTGCAGGAGTACTCAGGTCGTGAGGCCACGGCCGCCGCGGGCGCGGCCGAGGTTCGCTGCTAGCGTCATCGCGCAGTGCTCGACCTGAAGCTGCTGCGCGCTGACCCCGACGGCGTGCGCGCCGCGCTGGCGCGCCGCGGGGACGAGGGTCGCCTCGACGAGGTGCTGGCGCTGGATGCGCGGCGGCGTGAGCTGCTGCCGCAGGTCGAGGCGCTGCGGGCCGAGCAGAACGACGCGAACGCCGGGATCGCGGCGGCCAAGCAGGCCGGCTCGGGGTTCGAGGAGGCGGTCGCGGCGATGAAGGAGGTCGCGGCGCGGGCGAAGACGCTGGACGCCGAGGTTGGCGCGGTCGAGGCCGACCTCGACGTCGCGCTGGCGTCGCTGCCGAATCTGCCCGACGAGACGGCGCCGCCCGAGGACACGGTGCTCAAGACCGTCGGTGACGCGACCAAGACCGGGCGCGATCATCTCGAGCTTGCCGGCGAGCTGATCGACATGGAGCGCGGCGCGCGCCTGTCGGGGTCGCGCTTTGCGTACCTGCGTGGGGACCTCGTGCGTCTCGAGCTGGCGCTCGTGCAGTGGGTGCTGTCCAAGCTCGCGAGCCATGGCTTCGAGCCGGTGATCCCGCCGGTGCTGGTGCGCGAGCAGGCGCTCTACGGCACGGGCTTCCTGCCCGACACCGAGCAGCAGATCTACCGCCTGGCCGACGACGACCTCTACCTGGTGGGCACGTCCGAAGTCGCGCTGGCGTCGCTGCATGCCGACGAGGTGCTCGACGAGGACTCGCTGCCGCGGCTGTACGCCGGGTACTCGCCGTGCTTTCGCCGCGAGGCGGGCGCCGCGGGCAAGGACACGCGCGGGATCTTCCGCGTGCACCAGTTCGACAAGGTCGAGATGTTCTGCTTCGTGCGGCCCGAGGAGTCGGTCGCGTGGCACGACAAGCTGCTGGCGATCGAGGAGGAGATCCTCGGCGACCTCGAGATCCCCTACCGCGTCGTGAACATCGCCGTCGACGACCTCGGCGCATCGGCGGCGAAGAAGTACGACTGCGAGGCCTGGCTGCCCGGGCAGGAGCGCTACCGCGAGCTGACGTCGACGTCGAACACGACGGACTACCAGGCGCGGCGCCTGGAGATCCGCATGCGCCCGTCCGGCGGCGGCAAGCCGGTGACGCTGCACACGCTCAACGGCACGGCAGTCGCGGTCGGCCGCACGATCATCGCGCTGCTGGAGAACGGGCAGAACGAGGACGGCTCCGTGACGCTGCCGTCGGTGCTCTCGTCTTTCGGGGCGCCTGCCGTGCTGTCCGCGCCGCGATAGGGTCCCGTCATGCAACCGGGGTTCGCGGTTTCCTCGCTCGACGAGATGGGCGAGGGCTACGGCTTTCGCAAGATCCGCGGCACGCTCGGCGTCTCCGCATTCGGCTGCAACGCGGTCGTCCTGCCGCCGGCGTTCGCGTCGCACAAGCACTTCCACGACGAGCAGGAGGAGCTGTACTTCGTCCACTCCGGGCGCGTCGTGTTCTCGTTCGACGGCGAGGAGCACGAGCTCGGGCCGGGCGGGACGGCGCGCGTCGGCCCCGAGGTCGTGCGCGGCTTTCGCAACCCGTCCGAGGACGAGCCGGCTGTCTATCTCTGCATCGGCGGCAAGGACGGCTACGTCGGCCGCGACGCGCACACGGTGGAGTAGGGCTAGGGCAGCTTCATGTCGTACTTCGCGGCGATCCTGCCGAGTCGCTCGGGCGTCGTCGCGTCTCCCTCGTTCAGCGTCCCGGCGAGTTCGCGAAGGTAGTCCTCGAAGCCGCCGGGGACGCTGAGGTTGAGCAGTCGCACGGGCGCGTCCGAGCGGTTGGAGAACGCGTGGACGGTGCCCGGCGGGACGACCGCGAAGGTCCCGGGGCCGGCCTCGTGCTCCTCGCCGTCGTACAGCAGCGTGAGCGTGCCTTCGAGCACGTAGAACATGTCGTGCAGCGTCTCGTGGTAGTGCGGCGGGATCGCGAAGCCGGGCGGGATCGACGACTCGGAGAGATAGAACTGGCCTGCGGTCGTCTCGCTCGTGGCCTTGATGACGATGCCGTTGCCGAGGTCCTCGCCCTCGCCGGGTCCGTAGATGGGCATGGCGCGGACGCTACCGCTCGTCGATCGCCGCCATCACGGCGTCGGCGACGGCGTCGGGCGGCAGCAGCTCGCCGTCGGGTGCGAGGTCGATCGTGACGAGGTGGCCGAGCTCGGCCAGGCGCGCGTACACACCGTGCACTCGCTGCTGCAGGTCGAGGTCGCGCTCGTAGACGTCGTCCTCGCGGGCACGCGCGGGCCGCAGCTCGAGCGGCAGCTTCAGCCACAGGCAGAGGTCCGGGCGCAGCGCGCCGAAGATCTCCAGCTCGACGTCGAGGATCCACTCGAGGAACTCGTCGAGCTGCGACGGATCGCTCAGCTGGGCGCCCTGGTAGGCCGCGTTGGCGAGGTGGTAGCGGTCGCAGAGCAGCGTCTTGCCGGCGTCGCGCTCGGCCGCAAGCGCCGGCGCGGTCGCCGCGCGGTTGCCCGCGAACAGCGACGCGATCACCCACGGCGCGCGCTCGCCGGAGATGCGGATCGAGCCGTCGAGCACGCCCGCTGCAAGCGGCCCGAAGCGCGGCTCGTCGTATCGCGGGAAGTCGTGGAACGCGACGTCGCGTCCACGCTCCCGAAGGCGTTCGGCCACGAGCGCCGAGGCCGTCGACTTCCCGACGCCGTCGACGCCCTCCAGCACGATCATCTTCCCGCGCGGATCCATGCGGCCACGCTACCCTCAAGCCGCTCGGAGGGGTGGCAGAGTGGTCGAATGCAGTGCTCTTGAAAAGCACCAGGCGTTAGCGCGTCTCGCGGGTTCGAATCCCGCCCCTCCCGCTGACGGTGTCGCACCGACGGATCGCCGGTGCTACACTTGCACCGTGCCGACGACTCACCCGCGCTACACCGTCACCGATACCGGGAAGACCGCTGAACTGCTGGATCTGGCGCAGCGAGCATGGCCCGAGATCACCGATCGGCGGCAACTGCTATTGCGGCTGGCCGAGGCCGGCGGCGCTGCCGTACGCACCGAGTTGGAGATGCAGGTGGCACGTCGCGAGCGCCAGCGCGTCGGCCTAGAGCGCGCCGCCGCATTGGTCGACGTCGACGCATTGCTCGCCGACCGCGCGTGGAACTGATCCTGCTCGACAAGTCCGCCTGGGTTCGAGGCGGCGCTGGGCTTCTCGAGTACGGCGAGCTCTGCATGTGCGCGATCACGCGCCTGGAGATCCTCTACAGCGCGCGCTCAGCGGCGGACTTCCAGCGTCTCCAGGAGGACCTCGCGGAGTTTCGCGACCTGCGCGTCGATCACGCGACGATCACAGCGGCCGAGTCCGCGCAGCGCGAGCTCGCCGGCGAAGGCCAGCACCGTGTCGCACTCCCGGATCTGATCATCGGCGCGTGCGCGCAGCAGCACGGCGCCGACGTCCTGCACGTCGATCGCCACTTCGACGTGCTCGCTGGCGTGTTCGGCTTTCGCAGCATCCGCCATGGCGCAGTGAGCTTCGACGTCCGTCCCATCCCGATCGAGGACACGCGGCCGCTGCGCCACGCGGTCCTCAGGCCGCATCAGGCCATCGACGAGCTCGCCGCCCACGAGACGCAAGGCGCGCACGCCGTCGGCGCGTTCGACGGCGACGAGCTCGTCTCCGTCGGGTTCGTCGCGCCCGACGAGGACGGCTGGCGCGTGCGCGGCATGGCGACCGCCCAGAGGCGCGCGGGAAGGGCGCCGGCAGCGCCGTCCTCGACGCGCTGATCGCCCACGCGCGCAGCCACGGCGCGACGCGGATCTGGGCGCACGTCCGCGTTCCGGCACGCGCGCTCTACGAGCGCGCAGGCTTCGCGCCGACCTCCGACGAGCACGACGTACCGGAAATCGGTCCGCATCTCGTAATGGAACTGCTCGTCGGGTGACAATGCGCACATGGGAGAGCACGAGGTGGCGGTCGTCGGCGCAGGACCGGCGGGAATCTCGACGGCGCTGGCGCTGAAGGACCGGGGGGTGAGGCCGCTCCTCGATCGAGCGCGGCGAGCAGGTCGCGATGTCGTGGCGCAGCCGCTACGACCGCCTCAAGCTCAACACCGGCAGGCAGTTCTCACACCTGCCCCAGCGCAAGTACCCGAAGGGCACACCGACCTTCCCGACGCGCGACCAGGTCATCGAGCACCTCGAGCGCCACGCGCACGAGGACGGCATCGAGCTCGCCACGGCCACCAGCGTCGAGCGCATCGACAAGCACGACGGCGGCTGGGCACTCGCGACGTCCGCGGGCGAGGTCGAGGCTCGCCACGTCGTCGTCGCGACCGGCTACGAGCACTCACCGCACATGCCGGCACTCCCCGGACGCGACACGTTCGCCGGCGAGGTCATCCACTCCAGCGACTACCGCAACCCGCAGCCCTACGCGGGCAAGCGCATGCTCGTCGTCGGCCCGGGGTGCTCGGGCATGGAGATCGCCTACGACCTCGCGACGGGCGGCGCGGCGAAGGTCTGGCTGGCGGTCCGCACGCCGCCGCACATCATCGCCCGCCAAGGCCCGGCGGGTCTGCCAGGCGATGTCATTGCGACACCGCTCTACCATGCGCCGCTGCGCATGGCCGACGCGATGGCGCGCATCGGGCGCACGAAGGAGTTCGGTGACCTCACCGAGTACGGCCTCCCGATGCCCGAGGAGGGCATGATGACCCGCTCCAAGCGGCTCGGCGTCGCGCCGGCGATCCTCGACACGGAGGTGATCGACGCGATCAAGGCGCGACAGGTCGAGATCGTCGGCTGCATGACCGCGTTCGACGGTGCCGACGCCGTTCTCGCCGACGGCACGCGTCTCGATCCCGACGCGGTGGTCTGCGCAACGGGGTACCAGCGCGGCCTCGAGCCCCTCGTCGGACACCTCGGCGTGCTCGACGAGCACGGGCGGCCGACGATCCTCGGGCCGGCGCCCGCAATGCCCGGTTTGCGCTTCGTCGGCTTCCTCGCGCGCCCCTCGCAGATCGGCTACTCGGCAAAGGTCGCGCGCCGCGCGGCGAAGCAGATCGCGCGCGAGCTGCGCTGATCAGCCGCCGGCACGCACGACGGCATGCCCAGCAGCCTCGAGCTCTGACACCACGACATCGCGGTGGTCGCCCTGCAGCTCGATCACGCCGTCCTTCACGGTCCCGCCGACGCCGCAGCGCTTCTTCAGCCGCGCGCCCAGCTGGCGTAGCTCCGCGTCGCTGAGCGGCGTGTTGAAGATCGTCGTGATCGACTTGCCCCGCCGCACCTCGCGGCGGACCTTGATCGGCCCCTCGGCGGCTGGCTCACGCGGGCGAGCGCGGCGCAGATCCGCATCGCTGCGCGGCCGCGCCATCAGTCCTTCGCGGTGATCTCGCGCAGTGCGTGCGTCTCGACGTCGTAGACGAACCCGCGCACGGCCTCGCGATGCAGCAGGAAGTCCGACCGGCGCACGCGCAGGATCGACTGGCGCACGTCGGCGTCGACGTCGCTGAACGACTCGATCGCAAACGCCGGCGCGACACCGGTCGCCTCCTGCAGCTCGGCGCGAAAGCCGTCGTCGGTGATCTTCTGCAGCCCGCAGTCGGTGTGGTGGATCAGCATCACCTCGCGCGTCCCGAGCCTGCGCTGCGAGACGGCCAGCGAGCGGATCACGTCGTCGGTGATCACACCGCCGGCGTTACGCAGCACGTGCGCCTCGCCGTGCTGCAACCCGAGCGCGGCGAAGACGTTCAGGCGCGAGTCCATGCACGTCACGATCGCCAGCTGCCGCCGCGGGCGCACGTCGAGGTGCTCCGGCGGAAGCGACGACGCGAACGCGCGGTTGTTGTCCAGCAGCTCGTCGATCGTTCCCACGGCGGGGCAGACTAGACCTCAGCATGCGCCGGACGCAGTCCGAGGCCGGACCGCCGCAGCGTCGCGATCGCCACGAGCGCAGCTGCCACGAGCACGGCCGACGCCACCGACGAAGCCACCACCAGACCCTGCGTGAACGCCTCGCGCGCGTCGTCCAGCAGCGCCGGATCCGACACCGCGCCGATCGTCTCGCCGGCGCCGTCCGGCGCGGCGCCGCGGTACACGGCGGTCGCGATCGACCCGAGGATCGCGATGCCCAGCGCGGCGCCGAGCTCCGAGGACGTCTCGGAGATCGCCGATGCCGCGCCCGCGCGCTCCGCGGGCGCGACGGTGACCACGATGTCCGTCGTCACCGTCAACGTCGCCCCGAGGCCGAGCGAGAACAGCACCGAGCCGACGACCAGCGGCGCGAGGTTGCCGTCCACCTGCGCGACGATCGCGAAGGCAAGCGCGCTGACGAGCAGGCCGCCGACGATGACCGTCCACGGTCGCACGCGTCCGAGCAGCGCCGGCGTCAGCATCGAGCTGGCGATGAACCCGAGCGCCTCGGGCACGGTCCACAGGCCCGCCTCCAGCGGCGACATCCCGAGCACGGACTGCAGGTACTGCGCCAGGAACAGCGCCGCGCCGAAGACCGCGAAGAACCCGAGCAGCTGAATCGCAAGCGCGACGCTGAACGTGCGCACGCGAAACAGCCCGAGGTCGATCAGCGGGTCGCGCAGCCGGCTCTGGCGGCGCACGAACGTCGCCGCCAGCAGTGCGCCACCGAGCACCCACGCCAGCGCCTCGACGCCGAGCCCGCTCTCCGCCGCACGCTTGACGCCGTAGATCACCGTCAGCACGGCGACGACCGACAGCGCCGCGCTGCGCAGGTCCGGCCGCCCCGCGTTGGGGTCGCGGTACTCCGGCAGCAGCCGCGGCCCGACGACGAGCAGCGCAAGCATCACCGGCACGCCGAGCAGGAAGACCGAGCCCCACCACGCGAACTCCAGCAGCGCACCGCCGGCGAGCGGACCGACCGCCGCACCCGCGGAGTAGCTCGTGATCCAGATCCCGATCGCCATCGTGCGCTGGCGCGGGTCCTCGAACATCACGCGAATCAGCGAGAGCGTCGACGGCGCAAGCGTCCCACCCGCGATGCCCAGCAGCGCTCGCGCGACGATCAGCATCTCGGCGCTCGTCGCGAACGCCGCGAGCACCGAGGCGGCCGCGAAGCCCGCCGCACCGAACATCAGGATGCGCCGCCGCCCGAAGCGGTCGCCGAGCGCGCCCATGGTCACCAACGCGCCGGCCACGAGGAAGCCGTAGATGTCGACGATCCACAGCAGCTGCGTGCCCGACGGCTGCAGGTCGGCGCTCAGCGCCGGCAGCGCGAGGTTCAGCACCGTGAGGTCCATCGAGTACACGAGCGACGGCAGTGCGATCGCCACCAACCCGATCCATTCCTTGCGTCCCGCTCTCATGTCCGTGGGTGGCACGGGCAGCGCGTGTGTTACACACGACTGCGTGGAGGAGCACGAGTTCGCCGCGCTCGTCGACGAGCTGAGCCCCGCGATGCTGCGCATGGCGCGCATCCACGTGCGCACGCGCGAGGCCGCCGAGGACGTCGTGCAGGAGGCCTGGCTCGCGGTCATCAAGGGGCTCGACCGCTTCGAGGGCCGCTCCAAGCTCTCCACCTGGATCTTCGGGATCGTCCTCAACATCGCGCGCACGCGCGGCGTGCGCGACGCGCGCGCCGTGCCGTTCGAGGGTCTGCCGGACGAGCGCTTCAATCCCGTCGACCACCCGCGCTGGCCGGGGCACTGGGCGATCGCGCCGACGCCCTGGCCCGAGCAGGCGCTGGAGACGAGCGAGGCGCTCAGGACGATCCAGGAGGCGATCGCGCAACTGCCGGACGCACAGCGCGAGGTGATCACGATGCGCGACGTGCTCGGCTACGACGCGCAGGAGACGTGTAACGCCTTGGGCCTCAGCGACACCAACCAACGCGTGCTCCTGCACCGCGCCCGCACGAAGGTGCGGGCGGCGCTGGAGGAGGCGTTCGACGCGACGGAGCGATTGGAATGAGCGAGATGCACTGCCGCGAGCTCGCGGACACGATCACCGAGTACCTGGAAGGCGCGCTGCCGTCCGACGACGTCACGCGCTTCGAGGCGCACCTTCCGAACTGCTCGTTCTGCGTCGACTACCTCGCGCAGATGCGCGCGACGATCGACCGGCTTGGTGAGGTGCCGGCCGATCGTCTCTCCGAGGACGCACGCACGGGCGTCCTCGATGCCTTCCGCGACGGGCTCAGCCCGTGAAGCCCGCGGTCTCGCCCTGGTAGACCTCGGCGCCGCCGGCGAAGTCGAGGGCGACCTTGAACGTGCCGGGTCCGGTCGTCGCGTCGATCGTGTAGCTCGCGCCGTCGGCGCTGACGGCGGCGGTCGCGAGCGGGTTCTGCGTGTAGCGGTCGGCACAGCCGGCCGGGATGCCGACCTGCGCCGGCGTCGGGCGCGTCGCGAACACGCCCTGGCAGACGCGCTCCTCGCGGCGGTCCAGGCGGACCTTGCGCCCCGGCTGCGCCGGCGTGATCGTGCCGGTCACGCGCAGGCGCCCGTCGGGCAGGCGCTGTGCGTTCGTGGTCATGCGCACATACGTGACGACGTAGGTGACCTCGCCGGGATCGACCTGCAGGCCGTCGCGCGTGATCGCCGTGTACGTCATCCGCGGTCGCGGCGTGCCGCCGATCGCCAGCACGTAGCTGCCGTCCGCGCCCGTACTTGCGAGCACCCCGGTCGGGTGACGGCTGACGTTCGGCGTCGTGAAGCCGTCGACACGTACGAGCTCCACCCGCACGCCCGGCACAGCCACCGTGCCGAGATCGGCGGTCCGCGAGACGCGCTTGCGCGTGAGCTTGCCGAACCCCTGCGCCTGCTGGTCGACGTACAGCGGGGCGGGCGCGATGTCGAAGCTGAGCTTCGGCGTCAGCAGGCGCGTGCCGATGAACGGGTCGCCGCCGTCGACGATCTGAGCCGACGACTCGGCCGCGTTCGTCTCGACGTAGGTGACGCGGCCGCGCTCGACGCCCATGCCGCCGGCGAGGTCCGTGAACGCGCGCGCGTCGACGCGCGTGTTGAAGCGCAGGTTGAAGCGCGTGAAGACGTTGGCCTGGCGGTTGCCGCCACGCGCGGTGTAGAGGTACGGGCCGTCGAGCGCGAGCTGGCCGATGAAGTTCGACTCCTCGCCCTGCGCCTCGCGCTGGATGCGCTTCGACGGGCCGCCGTAGGTGTGCAGCAGGCGCGCCTCCGTCGCCCGCGTGTCGGGCTTCGGGCGCGCCAGGACGGCGATGCGCGAGCCCTCGACGTCGAGCTGCGTGATCTCCGAGCAGTGGCCGCGGTCCAGGCGCTTGGCGCGCGTCGGGTTCGATCCGGTGCGCCGCGTGTAGGGGATGTCGCAGCCGCGGTCGCGCTGCGTCCACGCGATCTGACGGTTGTCGATCGCGACCGCCGGGGTGCCGCCGCCGCGGTAGGGGATCCGCGTCAGCAGGCGCGAGCGGAACTTCTTGCCCTCGCTACCGCTGCGCCCGAGCTCGACGACGCGCAGCTCGCAGGTGCGGCGGCGTGTCGAGCAGGCGCGTGCGAACGCGACGCGCGCGCCGCCCGCCGGGGAGACGCCGACGTCGAACGGGATGCGGCGCGGCAGGGGGTAGGCGGTGGTGAACGGCGTCTGCGTCCCGTAGCGCACGACCAGGCGGTCGTCTCCGCTCGTCGGGATGCGCCACGCCGTGACGCCGCCGTCGGAGTGGACGGGCGTGAACTCGCGCAGCGTCGTGAGCGCCTCGTCGGCGCTGGCGGTGGTGGGGAGCAGCGCCGTCCCAGCGAGCACGAGCAGGGCGATGCGAATGAGCTTCATGTCACCCCAACGAGAAACGCCTCGACAGCGTTACGCAAGCCCGGCATGTCCGACGCCAGGCTGTGGGTGCCCTTCAGGCGCACGACCTTGCGCGTCTTGGACTGGCGTGGCATGCCGAACGGATCGGCTTCGCCCTGCACCACGAGCACGGGGACCTTCACCGCGTTCAGCTCAGGCATGCGCGACTTCTCCGGACGCCCGGGTGGATGGACCGGGAACGCCAGGCACAGGACGGCGTCGGCGCCGACATCCGCGGCGGTGCGGCACGCGACGCGGGCGCCGCTCGAGCGGCCGCCGACGATCAGCGTGCCGGTGACGTCAATTTGCTCGACGACCGCGATCCAGGCGGCGTCGAGCTGCGGTGCCGGCGCCGGCGACTTGCGCCCTGCGACGCGGTAGGGCTGCTCGACGAGGTAGACGGACACGCCGGCCGCGTTCGCTGCTTGCGTCGCGGCGACGAGGTCCTTGGCGCCAACTCCGCCGCCGGCGCCGTGGCCGAGGACGAGCGTCCCCCTGGCGGCGTCGGCGGCGTGGAGATGGACGCGGGCGGGGCCGTGGGGCGTATCGAGCTCCATGGCCCCATCCTCTCAGCGTCTTTCGGCGAGGCGGCGGTCCATTTCTCGGTCCAGTGGGTAGAAGGGAGTCATGTCCCGCCGTCTGATCGCCGTCGCCGGTGGCGCGCTGCTTGCGACCGCCGCCGCTCCATCGGGTGCCCAGCAGGCTCCGCGCCCTTGTACGGCCGCGGAGTTGCAGTCGTCGGACCTGCGCAACGGGGTGCTCCAGTACTCGGTGTTCGAGGGCAGCGAGCGCGTCGAGGCCGCGCTGCGCAACCGCACCGAGCATCGCTTCGAGGTGACGCCTTCGGGCACGGTGATCGACAGCACGATCGTGGTCGTGGGGACGGGCGGCGCGCTGCAGCGAATCCCCGGCGCGCGTGCCGTGACGTTCGGGTTGACCACGGGCGACCCGGGACGGATCCCGCTGACGATCGCCTGGCAGCAGGAGGTCACCGCCAACGGCATCCCGACCGGCGAGCGCTGCTCGGGGTCGGGGACGGTCACGCTGACGGTCCGCAGCCCGCGGCCGGTGCGCTTGACCGGGCGCACGACGCAGTCGCGCTATGAGCTCAGCGTGCGGCGCGGGGCGGAGCCGTCCTCGCGCAGCCGTGTGATCTACGAGCTGCGCGTGCGCCGCGGACGCGCCGTGCCGCCGTCGCTGCGGGGCAAGCCGATCGCCCGCTTCATGTACTCGGCGGACACGCTCGGGCCGCTGGGCGGCGACACGGGCCGCTCGATTCGCGGCGTGGGCCAGTTCATCGTGGTTTCGGGCGGGTTCCGTGGCCCGAACGCGCGCGGGCGGATGCTGCTGGTGCCGGGGACCGTCCCGCGCGGGCAGAAGCGGCGCTTCGGGTTCTCGATCCGCGTGCTGCAGGGCGGGCGCACCGTCGGCGGGATGCGTGGCGGAATCGTCTGCCGCGGGGCCACGCGCAAGTCGCTGTTCTGCTCGCAGCAGGTCTTCGTCAACGAACCGTGAGCCGGCACACCTTTACGTTATGGTAAAGGCGTGCCGAAGATCTCCAGCAAGAATCAGGTCACGCTGCCGGTCGAGAGCCTTGCTGAGGCTGGACTCGGCGCCGGCGACGAGGTCACGATCGAGGCGGACGGTCCCGACACGATCACCATCCGCCGTACTCAACGTGATTTCGAGGCGGCCTTCGGGATCTTCAACGGCCTGTATGAGCCGGGGTACCTCGACCGGCTGCGCAGCGGCGAGCGTGCATGAGCCGCTGCATCCTCGCTAGCGACATCGTGATCGCCGCACTCGACCGCGCCGACGCCCATCATCGACCGGCGCGGAAGGCGCTTACGGCGATGCGCGACGCTGGCGTGATGCTCGACATGTCGTTGATGAACTACGCCGAGACGCTTGTGCGCCCGGCCGAGGACGACCAGTCACTGCGCGCGACCGTCGGGGCGATCGAAGCACTTGGAATCGAGGTCGTCGCCCCCACGGCGTCGATCGCCCGTGACGCCGCGCGCCTGCGGGCCGGGAACATCAGCCTTGCAGGCGGCTTCGCGCTCGCCACGGCGCGCGTGCTCCATGCGGACGTCGCGTCGTTCGACCGTCGCGTGCGGCGCGCGCTGCCGGACGCCGGATTGCAGCTGCCGCAGGCGCTGCGCGCTACCTGAGCGTCGCGAGGCGCTCGGCGGCCTCGTCGATGACGTCGTCGCGCTTGCAGAACGCGAAGCGCACGAGCTGACGGCCGGCGTCGGGGTCGTCGTAGAAGACAGCCGTCGGGATCGCGACGACGCCGCAGCGGTGGGGGAGGTCGCGGCAGAACTCGACGCCGTCCTCGCCGCAGTCGACGTTGACGAAGTACGTGCCCTCTGGGTGCAGCGGCTCGAAGCCGGCGGCGCGTAGGCCTTCGCAGAGGCGGTCGCGCTTGGCTTCGAGGTGTCTTGCGAGGTCGTCGCCGTGCTGTGGCAGCAGCTGCAGCGCGGCGGCGGTCGCGTGCTGCAGCGGGGTGCCGCCGGCGAAGGTGAGGTACTGCTTGACGGCGCGCGTGGCTGCGACGAGGTCGGCCGGGCCGGTCGCCCAGCCGGTCTTCCAGCCGGTGAAGGAGAACGTCTTGCCGACGCTCGAGATCGTCAGCGTGCGGTCGGCCATGCCCTCGAGCGTTGCGATCGGGATGTGCTCGCCGTTGTAGACGAGGTACTCGTAGACCTCGTCGGAGATGCAGATCAGGTCGTGCTCGATGCAGATGTCGGCGACGGCCTGCAGCTCCTCGCGCGTGAGCACGCGGCCGGTCGGGTTGTGCGGCGTGTTGAGCAGCAGCGCCTTCGCGCCTTTTGCTGCTTCGGCGAGCGCCGCGGCGTCCAGGGCGAAGTCGGGTGGCCGCAGCGTCACCGGCTTCTTGACCGCGCCGGCGAAGCCGATGCACGCCGAGTAGGAGTCGTAGTACGGCTCGAAGACGACGATCTCGTCGCCGGGGTCGAGCAGGCCGAGCAGCGCTGCGGCGATCGCCTCGGTCGCGCCGAACGTGACCTGGACGTCCTCGGGCTCGAGGCCGTAGCGCGTGCGCTGGTGGTTGCGGATCGCCTCGACCAGCGGTGGGACGCCGGGCAGCGGCGCGTACTGGTTCTTGCCGCCGTGGAGCGCGTCGATCGCGCCGGCGATCGCCTGCGCGGGGCCGTCCTCGTCGGGGAATCCCTGGCCGAGGTTGAGCGCCCCCGTCTCCTGCGCGAGCGCCGTCATCTCTGTGAAGATCGTGGTACCGAGGCCGTCGAGGCGGCGGGCGCGGCGGGGCATGTGGCGTACGATCCTGCCATGTCGGCAGGGAGGCTGAACCGGCGCGAGCTGCTGCTCGCCGGTGCGGGGGCGATGGCGGGCTTGGCCCTGCCCGCGTGGGCGCGCGCGGACGGCTTGTGGACCGACCTCGGCGTGTCGGGGCTGGGACCCGAGCTGGTCGGCGTGAGCGATACGAGCGCGACGTTCTGGTGGCCGACGGCGACGCCGTCTGACACGACCGTCCGCATCGGCGGGCGCACGGTGACGGTCGAGCGCGATGCCAAGGTCCACGTCGCCCGTGTCGAGGGCTTGAAGCCGGGCGCTTCGTACTCCTACGAGCTCGTCAGCGGCGGGCGCGTGCAGCCGGTGAACATCGCCAACCCGGGGCGCTTGACGACGCTCGTCCCGCCGCGCGGGGAGCGTCTCGCGCGTATCGCGGTCTTGAATGACCTGCACATCGGCGAGGGCTGCTCGGGGACGCTTCAGACCGTCGGCAACACGTCGATCCCGCGCTGCTTCACGGCGAAGGACTACGCGATCCGGATGCTCAGCTCCGCTGTGCGGGAGATCCGCCGGGCGAAGGTCGATCTCGTGATCGCCAACGGCGATCTGACCGACCGCGGTCGGCCCGACGAGATCCGCACGGCGCTCGCGATTCTTCAGTCGTGTCCGCAAGCCGGTGCTCGTCACGCGCGGCAACCACGATCGGCTGTTCGACGGCTGCACCGACGATCGCGACTGCCTGAAGGCCGCGGCCTTCCCGGGGCTGCCGCGCGGGCATCACGCGCTGACGTCCGAGCGCGACGTCGGCTCGGGGTTGACGGTCATCGGCCTCGACTCGTGCGACCCCGAGACCGGCCACGGCGACCTCCTGCACAACGGGCAGATGGAGCTGCTGTCGTCTTCGTTGGCCCGTGCCGCGCGCCGAGGCCGGCGGGCGATCGTCGCGTTCCATCACCCGGTGACGCCGATGGCGATCACGACCGCAATGCCCCCGATCTCCTTCGGGGTGGAGCCGCAGAACGGCGGCAACGCGCTCGCGCAGGTGATGAAGGGCCAGGACCACGTCGCTTTGGTGTTGCACGGCCACACGCACCGCAACTACGTCTCGTACTCGCGCGGGTGCGCGGCGCCGTTTCTCGAGGCCGGCGCGATCAAGGAGTACGGAGGAACGTATGCGCTGCTCGACGTCCACACCGACGGCGTGATGCGCACGAACCACCGCCTCTCGGATCCCTTCGCGCGCACGTGGATCCAGACGACGGCGATGGAGTACGAGGGCCTCTACCCGACCTACACCCGCGGCCCCCTCTCGGCCCGCTCGTTCGTCCACCGCTACGACCGCGGCCAGGACGTCCCGCCGACGCTCGACGGCCCCTTCGGCGCCCCCTCGCTGCGCGGCTGATTGCGGGTATCTAGAATCCCCCGGAGCCCAGGACAGGTGGCCGAGTGGCTGAAGGCACTCGCCTGCTAAGCGAGTAACGGGGTGAACCCTCGTTCGCGGGTTCGAATCCCGCCCTGTCCGTTAGCTGCGCGTCTCGAGGAGGCGCTGCCACGTCGTCGCGAACGGTGCGAATCGCAGCCCATCGGTTGGGGCTAGCTCGTCAGGGTTGACTAGCGCAAGCCACGCGGGTGCGTCGTCCGTTCGTTCGACCAGGCAGCAGAAGTACATCTCCCCCCTGGGAGACGGGTAGTCGAGCTTCAACAGCTCCTCCTTGGGCTGGACGAACCACGGTCCCACACGAGTCCAAAGAGTTGGAGGCATGTCCGGCCCGTAAAGGACGAGGTCGGGCGCACGGAGAATCTCGGCGTCGGGGCTGACACCCCCGCGGCGGTTACCCGCCCGAAGGTTGTACAGACTGTTCGAGATGATCCAGCGACGGTGCGGCTGGCCGCGCACGTATCCGCACAGCACCGGCGAGTCTGCGGGCGGCTTGTTGAGTTTCGGGAGTCGACGGTCAATGCCGACGGCTTGCGGCGGTGATCGGTGAATCACCGTGCGCCAGAAGCGGCTCCGTTCGTGCTGGGACGCGCGGTCGGCCACGTGGTCGAGTGCGAGACGCAGAAACGCTTCGAGCTCGACGGCTCCCGCGGCGGCCCCGTCGCCCGGCCGCAGCGCGAACGCACCCAGCCCGGGGAGGACTTCGTGGTGCTCCGTGAACGGCACGTGATGCTCAGATCCGGGGTGCAACACGAACGCTCCGGCGGAGCGGCGGATCGCATCCCGGTACGCATGCATCTTCAGGAGGTCCTCGCGCTTGCTGCGCGCGAGTCGCTCGGTCACCTCAGCGTCTGCGGCCTGCGCGCCGCCGTCGCCTTTGGCTCTCGTGAACTGATCGCTCGCATATTCCACCCGATACTTCGCATCGAAATGCAGCCAAACTGAGAGATCGTCGCTAGAGACGTCGTCGGGGCTGCTCTCCGGTCGAACGATCACCGAGCAATCCGGCCGCATAGCCTGCGACCACGACGAGTCGCCGATCGCTGACGCGGCGAACTGTCGGTTGAAATACAGCGAGACGGCGAGCGTGCGTCCGCGGACCGACGTCGTCCACGCGAGTTCGCTCTCGCGACCCTGCCGAAAGGACATGCTCAGCGTGTCCGACGACAACGCGAAGGCTTGCGACGACAAGTCGTCGCCGCAGACCGTTCCGACGCTACGCGCAAGCTGCAAGAACGCCCAGTACTCATACAGCGTCGCGACGTTGCGCTGGCTTGCGCTGAAGATGTCCTCGACGTCCCAGTCGAGCGCGAGGCGCGCGCCGAGTTCGGTGAGCACGAATGTGCGAAGGAGTTCGCGGTAGCCCGCACGCTTCTGCAGGACTTGGTTCCCGCTCGGGAACGCGCGTAGCCGGCCGACCTCACGAAAGATCGGCGCTGACAGCGCACGATCGAGCGCGTCAATCGTCTCCTCCGCTGCATCCAACCCTCGTGAGACGGGCCCCGTGTGCACGGCTTGCGATTGAAGAGAGCGCTGAACGCGTTGGGCGAGGTCGCGCCACCTCGAGAGCGCGAACATCACGAAACGGTTCGGTTCAGTGTCAAGCGTCTCTTCGGTGCGGATGGATGTAATGCGTTGGGGCAGACTTGGGAGCGCGTAGTCAGCGGGGGCGCTGACACGTGCGCCTGATCGAGCGAGGGCGCGCAGGTTCCGCGATCCACCGCGCAACGGGGCGCCGGGCGGGCGGTGCTCCTCCTCGTCGCGCCACGCGCGGTGCGGGCGATGGAACACCAGCGAGAGGTCGCGGTTCCCCGAACCCAGGAGGCGGGCATGGAGAAACGCGAACTGCTGGTAGAGCAGTTCCGGCCGACGTTCTGCGTCGTGTTCGAGAGCGACTGAAGCCGGTGCAAAACCTTGCAGGACTGCCTCTGTGGCGATCGACGCGATGTCGTCCAGCATCCGCCGGTACTCGGTTTCCGCGTCCAGCTTCCGAGGCTCAACGCGAAGCGTGAAGGACCCGCGCACGTCCGCCCATTGCGTGCCGACGCGGATGCGGCCGACGTGCTGACGCGGCCGCAGGCGGCCGCGGGTCTGCGTCGCATCGTCAAAGCTGAACAGTTCAGCGCCGGGCTGAAGGCGGACCGAGCCGACCTCGGATGTTGGCTCGACGCGATACACGTAGGTGGCGTCCTCTTCCAGCACGATGCGCTCACCGTCAAGCTCGAGGCGTCCGTGTCCCGCCGGAAGTCGGCCGACGAGGAACGTCCCGCATACGGCGCCAGAACGGTCTCGAATCGGCGCGGCGAGCACAGCTACCTATTCGGTGAAGCTCACGAACTGCGCTTCGATCAGGACGGCGATCATGCGGTCGAGTTCTCGCCGTGAGCGGCAGTCGTGGCGTCGCTGCTTGGTCCTCGCCCTGCGCGAACTCCCGCAACCGCCGCAGCGGTTTCTCGACGCGTGTTCGGGTCCCATGCACTTTCGGCAGCAGCTTGGTCAGAACGACCCGGTCGATGACCGACCAGCGCTCGTCGATTCCGATCGCGCCGAGCATCGCCGCATACCGCAACGATTCGTAGAACACCCGGTGCCCAAAATCGTGCCCGGACTCGCTCAGGACATCATGTAGCGCTCGGAGGTCAACCGCGAAGGCTTCCTGCTCAGCGTGTGGGTGGTCGTGCTGCCAGTCGTCGTCGGTCGCGACCCCGACGAACGTTTCGTGGTGCGCCGGGGGTCCCGCCGCGATAGCTGTTGGTCGCCGGAGTGTGGGATCGAGTTCTGACGACGCTGTCCGAAACTCGAACGTGAAGGCACGGTCGAGCACTTTCGGCGAGAACAGGTAGGTCGTCTCGTCGACGTTGACCGTCCCCACTACAAAGAGGTTTCGTGGGATCGGAAGGCGCTGAGTGTTGCCGGTGGCGATCCACTCGTCGTCGACCCGAGCGAGCTCTGGCAGGACGGTGTCGCGAGACTCGACGCCTGAAAGAAAGTCGGCGAAGTAGCGCTCGACGTGGGCGAGGTTCATCTCATCAAGGAGAAGGAGGTACGGCGCCGTCGGCTCGTCGATCGCGCGCATCATGAATTCGAGCGCATCGGGCACAAACCACACGTCCTTCCCGGCTCGCGACCGGAGCGCATCCTGGTAGCCGAAGAGAAACTCAGGCCCCGTCCAGTCGGGTCGCACCGGGATCGGGAGGTAGCGCGGTCGTCCTGAACTGTCGGAGCCGCACCACTCGCCGAGTCGCTTTGCGAGCTGGGTCTTCCCAGACCCGGACTGGCCGGTGAGCACCGCCAGTGGCTTGGTGAGAAGCGCGGCCACAAAAGCGGCGACGTCCTCCGCAGGCAGCCGCACGCCGCTCTCCGCAACCGCCGAGCCAAAGCCTGCTGCGAGCTCGGCAACTGCCTCCGGGGTGCGCGCGGCGGGCGACATGGGTGAATCAACGAACCTTTCGAGAAGGGGTGATCCGGCGACAGGGACCGGGATGCCGACGCCGCGGGATACGCCACTTCGCCGAAGAGCATCGCTTGCCTCGGCGCTCAGGAACACACTTGGGGTGAGTGCGACATTGTTCTCCGCTCCCAGGTGCTCGAAGCGAATCTTCCACGGATACGCGGCCTGCCCCGCAATCTCGTCGGGCATCACGAGCCGGTCCGTGCGTTCGGGCGTCGCAGCGATCCGCCCAACGACAACCTCTTCGACGAGGTGGCGTTGCCAGCGATCGAGATCCACCCGCGGGGATCCATCGCTGAACCGGCGTCCAAACGCGATGAGATCGCCGACGCGCAGGCCATCGATTCCGGTCGGCGGATCCTTCCACCCCCACCAGCCCTGCCTTCCTCCCGTTTCGAAGTTCGTTTCCGCTGCGTTGCCGACGTACACCATTAGCGCGAGGCGGTCTGGGAGCGGTGCAGGCGGCGCTGCGACGTTGTCGAGCGATCCGGACACGAGGAGACTCGCGTACTCAGCGAGCACCGCGGTCACGGCTTCGGTAAGGCCGGAGCTCGGCAGGTCCTCTGCGAGAAATGTGCGATGGACGACGGAGGATTCGACGTACTCCCGACCGAGCCCGGCGCCGAGGTCAAAGTCGTTGTCCGTTGCGAACCCGCGGCCAAGGAGCGATGTCAGTTGCTCGCGTAGCGGCGTCGCGCGTCGTTCGAGTTCGGCCACCGCGGCTCGCCTCCCTCGGTCGCGTCGAAGGTCGGTGACGCCCTGGGCGATCGCGACTTCGACCGCTTGCATGTCCGCCCGAAACAGGAGTACGGGGTAGATGCCTCTCTGTGTCGTCTTCGTCACGCGAGGATGCAGGACGGAAATCCACGGCACCCCCGCCCAATTTCCTTGTCCGACCGAAGGCTTGACGACCGCATCCGCAAGTTCGTCAGGAAGTAGCGGCTCGATCAGTCGTGCGCATGTCTTGAGTGCGTCGACCGCGGGGTGTGAACCCGTGAACTGCTCCGTCCGCGCCTGTGCGAACAGCGTCATGAAATCCGCGAGCGCGTCCCCCAGCTCATCGGTGCCGCGTCTGACCGGGGCGATCTCAAAGCCCAACTCGTGGGCCTTCGCCACCGTCGTTTCCATCCCACCCGTGAAGTCCGATGACCGAAGTGGTCCCGGGCCGGGAACTGGACGCCGTGAGCGGCGCCGAGAACTGCCTTGGACGGATAGCGCCGGCCGCTGTGAACGAGCTCGTAGCGGGTGGCGCGGCTGAACCCATACTTCGAGAGGAACGCCGCCTCTCCGATCTCGTCGTACTCATTGATCGCGGTCAGGACTGCGGCGCGGTCGGACAGGTCGTGGAGAGCCACGTACGCAAACTATGCGTACGGGCCGCAGTGTGCCAGTGCGAGTGTTGATACTCCGCCCTCGTGCTCCATGTCCACCGCGCAGAACGCGCCGACGCGCTGATCGGCGCTCTTGGCGACCTGATCGCCGAACCGCTCGACGATCCGTTCGCCGCGGACGTCATCGCGATCCCGACGCGCGGGATGGAGCGGTGGCTGACGCAGCAGCTCGCGACGAGGATCGGCGCTAGCGAGGGGCGCAGCGACGGGATCCTTGCCAACGTCGACTTCCCGTCGCTGCGGCGGCTGATCGACGAGACAGTCGCGCAGGCGCTGGGGGCGACCCGACAAGGACCCGTGGCAGCCCGGCCGCATGCTCTGGCCGCTGCTCGAGGTCGTCGACGAGCATCTCGACGAGCCGTGGCTGAGGATCCTCGCCGCGCACCTCGACGACAGCCTGAACGCGGAGCGGCCGCGGCGGCTTGCGGCGGTCAGGCATCTCGCAACGCTCTACGACCGCTACTCGCTCTACCGACCCGAGATGCTGCGCGCCTGGGAGCAGGGTGGGGGCGACTGGCAGGCCGAGCTCTGGCGCCGACTGCGCGAACGGATCGGCCAACCCGGCCCCGCCGAGCGGACTGACGCGGCGTGCCAGCGAATCGCCGATGAGCCGGGGCTGCTGGATCTGCCTCCACGGCTCTCGCTGTTCGGTCTCACCCGCCTACCGGCCAGATACCTGCAGGTCCTAAGGGCGCTAGCGGCCGCGCACGAGGTGCACCTCTTCCTCCTGCACCCCTCGCACGCGCTGTGGGAGTCCGGCCAAGACCCGCGCAACCGCCTGCTCGCCTCGTGGGGCACCGACGCGCACGAGATCCAGGCGGTGATCGAAGCATCGGGACCGTACGAGGACTGTCCCGCGCCAACGCCGCCCGAAGCAGCGACGTTGCTGGCGCAGATCCAGGCCGATGTGAGGGCGGATCGGGTGCCAGTGACGGGGGCGTTC
Organism: Paraconexibacteraceae bacterium; assembly: GCA_963727365.1. Taxonomy (GTDB): domain Bacteria; phylum Actinomycetota; class Thermoleophilia; order Solirubrobacterales; family Solirubrobacteraceae; genus Paraconexibacter. The sequence continues at coordinate 190,729 of CAVSFU010000019.1, forward strand.
GACGACGACAGCCTCCAGATCCACTCCTGCCACGGCCGCGCACGCCAGGTCGAAGTCCTCAGGGACGCGATCCTGCACCTGCTCCGGGACGACCCGACGCTCGAGCCACGCGACATCGTCGTGATGTGCCCCGACATCGAGGCCTTCGCGCCGCTCATCCACGCAACGTTCGGCGCGGGCGACACCGACGACGACGAACAAGAGCTGCGCGTGCGCCTTGCCGACCGCTCGCTGCGCCAGACGAACCCCGTGCTCGGCACGGTCAGCCGCATCCTCGAGCTCGCCGATCAGCGCCTGACCGCCTCACAAGTGCTCGACCTCGCCGACCGCCAAGCGGTTCGCCAGCGGTTCGGCTTCGACGACAAGAAGGTCACCCGCATCCAGGACTGGCTCGCCGACAGCGGCGTGCGCTGGGGCCTTGACGCCAACCACCGCGAGCCTTTTCAGCTCGGCAAGCAGCACGCGAACACCTGGCGCGCCGGCCTGGACCGCGTCCTGCTCGGCGTCACGATGACCGAGGACGAGCATCGGCTCCTCGCGGGCGTCCTGCCGCTGGACGACGTCGAGAGCGACGCCGTCGACCTGGTGGGCCGCTTCGCCGAGCTCGTCGACCGTCTCGCCGCCATCGTCGACGACTTCGCCCAACCCAAACGCGTCACCGAATGGGCGACCGCGATCGCCAAGGCCGCCGACGCGCTCACCGCCACAACCACACAGGACGCGTGGCAGCGCGCAGAACTCGACCGCATCCTGACCGACGTCACGCACGACGCGGGGGAGAGCGACGCCACGATCGACCTTGCCGAGGCGCGCGAGCTGCTGGCCGAGCGCCTCCAGGGCCGCCCGACACGCACAAACTTCCGTACCGGCCATCTCACCGTCTGCACGCTCGTCCCGATGCGCTCGGTCCCGCACCGGGTGGTCTGCCTGCTCGGCCTCGACGACGGCGTCTTCCCGCGCAAAGCTCCACACGACGGCGACGACCTGCTGCTGCAAGACCGCCGCGTCGGCGACCACGACTCGCGTGCCGAGGATCACCAGCTCCTGCTCGACGCCCTGCTCGCCGCCACCGACCGGCTGATCGTCACCTACTCCGGTCACGACGAGCGCACGAACGCCGAGCGCCCGCCCGCAGTGCCCGTAGGCCAGCTACTCGACATCGTCGAGCGAACGGCGCCAGACGCCCGCCACCAGATCGTCGCCGAGCACCCGCTGCAGCCGTTCGACCCGAAAAACTTCGCCAGCACAGATCCGTGGAGCTTCGACGAGGTCACGCTCGACGGGGCCAAGGCGCTCACGACCGGTCAGCGCACGAAGCGCCCGCCGTTTCTCAGTGGCCCACTCCCGCGGCCGGACACGCAGATCCTCGAGCTCGACGATCTGGTGAAGTTCGTTCGCCACCCCGTCCGTGCCTTCCTGCGCCAGCGGCTCGGCATCTCGCTCAGCGACTTCTCGGAGGAGATCTCCGACGCGATCCCGATCGAGCTCGACCAGCTCGAGACGTGGGGCATCGGCGAACGGCTGCTGGCGGCGCGCCTCACCGGAACGCCGCTGGACGATGCGCTCGCAGCCGAGCGCTCGCGCGGCGACGTGCCACCGGGCGTCCTCGCCGACAAGGTCCTGGCCGAGGTGAGCAGGAACGTCGAGGCGGTGCTCGCCGCAGTCGACATACCGCGTGAGCCCGCGTCGCTCGACGTGAAGCTCACGCTCGACGACGGACGCACGCTGACCGGGACCGTCCCCGACCTGTACGCGGACACGATCAAGACCGTCAGCTACTCGCGGCTCGGCGCCCGCCATCGCCTCGAAGCGTGGGTGCGCCTGCTCGCCCTCAATGCCGCTCACCCGCAGCGCGAGTTCAGCGCAACAACGATCGGCCGCTCCCAGCGACGCGGCCGAACTGTGGACGTCGCGCGCATAGAACCGCTCACCGCCGACGACGCGCGCGCAACGCTCGCGCGTCTCATCGACCTTTACGACCGCGGCATGCGCGAGCCCGCCCCGCTCGCCGCCAAGACCTCCGCCGCATACGCCCAGGCGACCCACGACAACCGCAACGCCGAGATCCAGGCCGACCGCGAGTGGACGAGCAAGCCGTCGTCCTTTGACAAGGAGGACCGCGACCTCGAGCACCAGCTCGTCTACGGCGCGATCAAACCGCTCAAAGAGCTGCTCGCCGACCCACGCTTCGCCCAGTGGTCCACGCAGCTCTGGAGTGACCTCTTGAAGCACGAGGAGATCACCACCTCGTGACCGAGTTCGACGTCTACGGCGAGCTGCCGCGCGGCGTCGCCGTGCTCGAGGCGAGCGCCGGCACCGGCAAGACGTTCACGATCGCCGCGCTTGCGGCGCGCTACGTCGCCGACGGCGTGCCGTTGGACAAGCTGCTCGTCGTCACCTTCACGCGGATGGCGACCGGTGAGCTGCGAGAGCGCGTGCGCGATCGGCTCGTCAGTGTTGAGCGGGCGCTGGAGACCCGAACGGCACACGATCGGCTCACGGCCCTGCTGCTGCAGCAGGGTGTCGAGCAGCGGCTCTTCTCGACTGCCGTCGCAGGATTCGACGCGGCGACGATCGTGACGACGCACGGCTTCTGCAAGGAAACGCTCGGCAGCCTCGGTTTCGTCGGCGACATTGAGCGCGAGTGCACCTTCGTCGAGACCGTCGAGGATCTGATCGACGAGGTCATCGACGACCTCTACGTCCGCCGCTTCTCCTGGGATGCGCCAGTCTTCAGCCGCACCGAGGCAGCGAAGATCGTGCGTGCAGCAATCCGCAACCCCGGCGCGCGGCTCGTGCCCGACGACGCCGAGCCCAACCACAAGACCGCGATGCGTCACCGGCTCGCGATCGCCGCGCGCGACGAGCTCGAAAGACGCAAGCGCCGCAACGGCGTGATGACCTACGACGACGTGCTCGTCCGCCTCGACGATGCCCTCAAGGCGCCGGGCGGTGAGGTCGTCGCGCAGCGGCTCAGAGACCGCTACAGCGTCGTCCTGATCGACGAGTTCCAGGACACCGACCCCGTCCAGTGGAGCATCATGCGCCGCGCCTTCGGCGAGTCGACGCTGATCCTGATCGGCGACCCCAAGCAGGCGATCTACGCCTTCCGCGGTGCCGACGTTCATGCCTACCTCGACGCGAAAGCGACGGCCGCCACGGACGCGACGCTCGACGTCAACTGGCGCAGCGACCAGGGGCTGATCGACGCCTACGACGAGCTCTTCGGCGGCGCCAAGCTCGGCCACGAGGGGATCGTCTACACCCGCGTTCGCGCCGCGCTCGAGCACCAGCAGCCCCGGATCAGCGGCGTGTCGGCGCCGGTGCGCGTGCGGATCGTCGACCGTAACGTCGTCGGGCTCACGCAGACGGGCTGGGCGATCACCGGCCCGGCGCGTGACTTCATCGCGCGCGACGTCGCCGACGACATCGTCGCGCTGCTGGACTCCGACGCACAGATCGAGGGCGCGCCCGTCCGCCCCGGCGACATCGCCGTGCTGGTCAGACGCAACCGCGACGCGGCGGCGATCCGCGAGACGCTCGCGCAGGCCGGCGTCCCGGCGGTCATCAACGGCGCCGGCAGCGTCTTCGCCAGCGACTCGGCGCGCCATTGGCTGCGCCTGCTCGAGGCGCTTGAGCGTCCGGCCTCGACACTGCGAGCGCGTGCCGCCGCGCTGACGTCGTTCTTCGGCTGGGACGCCGAGCGCGTCGCCGGCGCCGACGATGACGCGTGGGAGGACGTTCACCAGCGCCTGCACCACTGGGCGCAGGTGCTGCGCGGCAACGGCATCGCGTCGTTGACCGAGGTCGTCACGCGCAGCGAAGGCCTGCCCGGCCGCGTCCTGCCCACCGAGGGCGGCGAGCGCGAGATGACCGACCTACGCCACCTGGCGCAGCTGCTGCACGCCGAGGCCAATCGCGAGCATCTCGGCATTGCCGCGCTCGTCACCTGGCTGCGCCGGCGCATCGCCGAATCCGAGCAGGAGGCCGACGAGGAGCGCAGCCGCCGCCTCGAGTCCGACGCCGCCGCCGTTCAGGTCCTGACGATTCACCGCAGCAAGGGCCTCGAGTTCCCGATCGTCTACTACCCCTCGCTGTGGGAGCCGTCGTGGATCCCGGGCACCGACCGCGACCCCGAGCCGGTGCTGTTTCACGACGGCGACCAGCGCACGCTCGACGTGGGCCTGGAGGGACACGCCTACCTCCAGCACAAGGCACGCCACGAGGTCGAGCTGCGCGGCGAGGATCTGCGTCTGGCGTACGTCGCCCTCACGCGCGCGCGCCACCAAGCCGTGATCTGGTGGGCGGGGACGCGCGACAGCGAGAACTCGCCGCTCAGCCGGTTGCTGTTCGACCGCGCCGACGACGGGACCGTGCCCGCGAAGGGCAACGGCGTGCCGACCGACGAGCAGGCGGCGATCAAGCTGCGCGAGGTCGCCGCGCGGGTGCCGGGGCGCATCAGCGTCGAGCAGGCGACGCTCGTGATGCCGCGGTCGTGGGACGACGAGCTGCCGGCGCCGGCCGAGCTTGCGGCGGCGTCGTTCGACCGACGGCTGGACTGGCACTGGCGACGGACCTCCTACACCGACCTCACCGCCGCGGGGCACGAGGCGCGCGTCACCAGCGAGCCCGAGGAGCGGCTGATCGACGACGAGCCCGAGGTCGAGGACGTCCCGCTGCTCGCCGAGATGCCTGCTGGCCCGCAGGTCGGCACGTTGATCCACGACCTCTTCGAGCGCGCGGACTTCGCGGCGCCCGACCTCGCGGGCGAGCTTGCTGCGCGCCTGGCGGAGTCGCGCCGGCGGGTGGATCTCGGCGACGAGACCGTTGCGCTTGCTGGGTTGGGGGCGGCGATCGAGACGCCGTTTGCCGACGGCGTGCGGCTGCGCGACCTGACGCGCGGAGACCGGCTCGACGAGCTGGTCTTCGAGCTGCCGCTTGCTGGTGGCGAGACTCCGGCGGGCGTCGTCACGCCGGGCGCGATCGCCGCTGCGTTGCGCGCCCACCTCGATCCTGGCGACCCGCTGCGCGCGTATGCCGAGCGCCTGTCTGACCCTGACCTGCGTGGGCGCGTACGCGGCTACCTCACCGGCAGCATCGACCTCGTCTTCCGCGTCGATGGCCGCTACGGGATCGTCGACTACAAGAGCAACCGCCTTACGAGCTATGGCCCAGCGGCGCTGAGTGCGGAGATGTACCGCGCGCACTACGCGCTGCAGGGGCTGCTCTACACCGTCGCGTTGCATCGCTACCTGCGCTGGCGCGACCCCAGCGCTGAGGTCGGCGGCATCTACTACCTCTTCCTACGCGGGATGACCGGGCCTCCGGGTGCGGGGGTCTTCGCGTGGCATCCGCCGCGAGCGCTGGTCGTCGCGTTGAGCGACCTGCTCGATCGAGGGGCTGCGTGATGCAGGCGCTCCGTGCCACGGGTGCCTTGCGCACGTTCAACGAGGCCGGCGTGCTTGCCGCCGCCGACGTCCACGTGGCGCAGCGCGTGTGCGCGTTGGCCGACGAGCACGACGAGCTCGTGGTGCTGGCCGTCGCGTTCGCCGTGCGCGCGCCGCGCCTGGGGCACGTGTTCGTCGACCTCTCGACGATCGCCGAGACCGCGAGCGTCGAGTCCGAGGAGGCGGTCGACCTCTCGGTGCTGCCGTGGCCGGAGCCCGCGGGCTGGGTTGCGCGCGTGGCGGTGAGCGTCTTGGTCGGCGGGCCGCTGCAGCTCGTCGACAGCTGGCTCTACCTCGATCGCTACTGGCGCGAGGAGCGGCAGGTGGCCGACGATCTGCTCGCACGAGCCGAGCGGTTGAAGGTGATCGCCGGCGGGCCGGGCACCGGAAAGACGACGATGGTCGCGCGCCTGGTCGGCGAGCTGTCGGAGCAGGACCCGCGGCCGCTGATCGCGCTGGCGGCGCCAACCGGAAAGGCGGCGGCGCGGCTGGCCGAGGCCGTTCACGCGGAGACTGGGCTGTACGAGCTGGAGGCGTCCACGCTGCACCGGCTGCTCGGCTGGCGGCCAGACAGCAACAGCCGCTTTCGCCACCACCGCGGCAACCGGCTGCCGCACGATGTCGTGATCGTGGACGAGACGTCGATGGTCGGCCTCTCGATGATGGCTCGGCTCGTCGAGGCCGTGCGACCCGACGCGCAGCTCGTGCTCGTCGGCGATCCGGCGCAGCTGACGTCGATCGAGGCGGGGGCAGTGCTCGGTGACATCGTCGCGGGGGCGAACGGGGTCGTCACCCTCGAGCACGTCTACCGCCATGGTGGCGCGATCGCCGCGCTCGCGGCAGCCGTGCGGGTTGGGGACGCCGACCGCGCGCTCGAGATCCTCGCGTCCGGTGCTGAGGACGTGACGTGGCTCGCCGATCCTGGCGATACGGCCGTCATCCGCGATGAGGCGGTCGCGGCCGCGCGCGCGGTGACCGACGCCGCCGCGGCTGGCGACGCGCGGACCGCGATCGACTCCCTTGGCGCGTTTCGGGTGCTGTGCGCGCATCGGCGTGGCGACCACGGCGCAGCGACGTGGGTCGCGCGCATCGAAGGGTGGCTCGGCGAGGAGCTGCAGGCTGGCGGACGCTGGTACGTCGGCCGGCCGCTGCTGGTGACCGAGAACGACTACTCGCTGCGCCTGTTCAACGGCGACACGGGCGTGGTCGTCGCTGCTGGTGAGGACCGTGTGGCAGCGGCATTCGAGCGCCACGACGACGTTGTCACGTTCAGCCCGTCCCGCCTCGCCGCCGTGGACACGGTGTACGCGATGACGATCCACAAGAGCCAGGGCTCGCAGTTCAAGACCGCGGCCGTCGTCCTGCCCGACGCTGACTCGCCGATCCTCACGCGCGAGTTGCTCTACACCGCCGTGACACGTGCGCAGGAGCGCCTCGTGCTGGCGGGCAGCGAGGGGGCGGTGCGCCTCGCGGTCGAGCGCCCGATCGCCCGCGCGTCGGGCCTGCGCCGCTGGCTCGCCTAGGCGCCCCTGGCGAAGGCACGCCTGTTACGTTCGCGGACATGCGCGACGTGTCCCAGCGCGAGGTTCCGAGCGACGACGAGGCCGCGGACGAAGTGGTCGATCCAGCTCGTCTCGGTGCCACAGACGGGCAATGGCTGGCCGAACTGACTACCGCCCGCCGCGATGCCGAAGACGAAGAGCGGGATCACTGGACGTGAAGCACGCCCGGCGGCCTTAGCGGGTGCCGGCGAGCAGCTCGGCGACCGTCGTCGTGCCGATGCCGTCGATTCGTGCGTCGAGGGCGTCGTCGTCGCGCCGAGCGTCGACGTGCTGGTAGCCGTCGGGCGTCGGCTCGGTGTGATCGAGCACGATCGCGCGCTCGACGTCGATCAGCCAGTAGCGCGGAAAGCCGGCCCGTGCGTAGACGCCTGCCTTGTAGCGGTCGCGAAGGAGTGAGCTGATCGCGACCTCGACGACAAGCGCGGCCGACTCCGGTCGCCGGCGGAGGTCACCCGGATCCTTCTCGGCGAGCGCGACGTCTGGCTGCGGCATCCACCCGTCGCCCGCGGGCAACGGCGCGTTCACCCGGAGAAGGTCGGGCCGAGACGCAAACAGAGCGATGAGCTTGCTGACGATCCACACGTGGATCTCGCCCTCGGTCACGAGGTCGACGAGCAGTCCGTCGAGGAGCTCAACTTCGAGGTCGGCGAGTGCTCCGGCATCGACGATCCGCTCGTACTCGACGGTCGAGAGGCGGTGCGGCTGCAGATCGAGAGCCATCGAGGAATGCACGCTAGCGACCTCGCGAGCCGGTGCCTACCGGACACCGGCGGCGATCGGCGGAGCGTTGAGCGTCATGCGCCGAGGACAGCACCCGCCGGCCACCCGGCGGCTGGATTTCGCAGATTCGGCGCAGAGGCGTCACACCGGCGTCGCAATCCGCTGGTGTTTCGCAACGAATCGCGCGTGCGACCCGCGACACTCCACTCGGTGGCCTCCAGCGACCCCGTCCGCATCGACCAGTGGCTCTGGGCCGCCCGCTTCGCCAAGACCCGCAGCGCCGCCACCGAGCTCGTGCGCGGCGGCCGCGTCGAGCTCAACGACCGTGCCGTGAAGCCATCGGCACAAGTCGGCCCAGGCGACACGGTCGCGGTCACCATCGGCCCGCTGCGCAAGACCGTGGTCGTCACGGCAACCGCAACAAGACGCGGCTCAGCGACCGACGCCGCGCTGCTCTACGAGGAGACGCCAGAGAGCCGCGCCGCTGCCGAAGAGCACCGCGAGCTGCGCAAGCTCGCCGCCACGCCGCAGCCAACCCAAGGCGGTCGCCCGACCAAGCGCGATCGCCGGCGGCTCGACAAGACACGCCGACACGCGTAGGCACTGTCCACCAGGGCGAACCGCCCGCCCGGATCTTTGGACAACGTGAGAATTCCCACGGCAAGCCCGCGAGATAGGCTCGCCCGCGCCGTCGGCAGGGTCACCAGAGCAGGAGGTTCATCGTGAAGTTGGTCATCGGGATCGTTCGCCCCGAAAAGGCGAACGACGTCCTTGAAGCGTTGTACCGCGCCGAAGTGCGCGGTGTCTCGCTCAGCCGGGTCCAAGGCCACGGAGGGGAGCTCGACCGCGTCGAGACCTACCGCGGCACCACCGTCAAGATCGGGATGTCGGACAAGGTCCGCTTCGAGATCGCCGTCTCCGACGAGTTCGTCGACCGCACGATCGAGGCGCTCTGCGAGGGCGGCCGCACCGGCGAAGTCGGCGACGGCAAGATCTTCGTCGTCCCGCTCGAGCGCGCCGTGCGCATCCGCACCGGCGAGACCGATTACGAAGCCGTCACCCCGGTGAAGAAATGACGCCCGAGATCAACGCGGGCGACACCGCCTGGATGCTCGCCGCTACGGCGCTCGTCCTGCTCATGACCCCCGGGCTCGGCCTCTTCTACGCCGGCCTGGTGCGCGCGAAGAACACGCTCAACACGTTCATGATGTGCATCGCCGCGATCGCCGTTGCGATGGTGATGTGGGCGCTCGTCGGCTACAGCATCGCCTTCGACGGCGACGGCGACCTGATCGGCGGCCTCGGCCACGCCTTCATGCAGGACGTGACGTTCACGCCGCGCGACGGGACGACGATCCCGCACCTGCTGTTCTTCGCCTTCCAGGCGACGTTCTGCATCATCACCGTCGCGCTCGTCTCCGGTGCGGTCGTGGAGCGCATGCGCTTCGTGCCGTTCATGATCTTCGCGGCGCTCTGGTCGGTGCTCGTCTACAGCGTCCTGGCGCACTGGGCCTTCGGTGGCGGCTGGCTGATCGAGGGCGGCACACTCGACTTCGCCGGCGGCATCCCCGTCGAGATGGGCTCCGGCTTCAGCGCCCTCGCCGCCGCGCTCGTCGTCGGCGCACGCAAGGACTACGGTCGCCAGGCGCTGCTGCCGCACAACGCGGTCTACGTGCTGCTCGGTGCCGGGCTGCTGTGGTTCGGCTGGTTCGGCTTCAACGGCGGCAGCGGCTTCAACACCGGCCAGAACAGCGTGCTCGCGTTCACGAACACGCTGCTGACGCCGGCCTGCACGCTGCTGGTGTGGATGATCCTCGACCTCATCCGCGGCCGGCAGGTGACGGCCATCGGTGCCGCCACCGCGATCATCGTTGGCTGCGTCGGCATCACCCCCGCCGGTGGTTTCATCAGCCCCGGCTGGGCGATGGTGCTGGGCGCGCTCGCGGCGCTACCGAGCTACTTCGTCATCGCGTACCGCACACGGACGCGGGTGGACGAGACGCTCGACGTCCTCGCCGCCCACGGCGTGGCGGGCTTCACCGGCATCCTCTTCATCGGCTTCTTCGCCAACAAGGGATGGAACGGGATCTCCGACGGCCTCATCTACGGCAACGCCGACCAGCTCTGGGATCAGGTGCTGGCGGCGATCGCAGCGCCGGTCTACGCGTTCGTCGTGACCTACGTGCTGCTGAAGGTCCTCGGCGCGATCTTCCCGCTGCGTGCCACCGAGAAGGAGGAGGCGATCGGCATGGACGTCGTCTTCCACGGCGAGGAGGCGTACGCCACCGGCGAGGGCGCGATCCTCGTCGAGCCCGAAGAGGGGCGGCTGGTCACGAACCCGACCTGAGCGTGCGCGTGTCGCGAGGGATCAGCCCGATCGCGACAAGCACCACGCCCGCGACGCCGCTGGCGACGAGCACCGTTTCAGGGCTCGTCGCCTCGGCGATCGGGCCGGCCGCGATGTAGCCGACCGGCAGCAGCACGAGCGACCCCATCCAGTCGTAGGACGAGACGCGCGACAGCGCCGCCGGCGGGATCTCACGCGCCATCGTCGTGTGCCAGAGCACGTCGAACAACGCCGACGCCACACCGGCGACGACGGCGACCGCCAGCACCAGCGCGACCGGCGCGGTGACTCCGAGCAGGATCGGCACGACCGGCCACACCAGCATGCCGATGAACGCCACCAGCAGCGGCCGGTCGGGGCTCCAGCGCAGCCCGATCACGCCGCCGAGCAGCGCACCCGCGCCGAGCAGGGTCGTCAGCACACCGAACAGCGCGGCGCTGTCGTAGGAGTCCTCGATGAAGCCGGGGCCGACGACGAACAGCGGCGCGAACGCGAGCGGGACGATCAGCGAGAAGACCGCGACCGTCACCCACAGCCACGGGCGCGAGCGGAAGTGCACGAACCCCTCGGCCATCTCGGCGAACACCGTCCGGCGCTCGGTCGGCGGCGGGTCGGCGACGCGCACGCGCAGCAGGAACCAGGCGCTGACGAGGAACGTCAGCGCGTCCAGCGCAAACGCCCAGCCGGCGCCGAGCCCGAGCACGAGCGCGGTGGCCAGCGCCGGCCCCGCGAGCTCGGCGATCGTGTTCGAAACGTTCGTCAGCGCCTGCGCGGGCTGCAGCTCGCTTGGCGGGATCGTCTGCGGCAGCAGCCCGGTGAACGCGGGGCGGAAGAACGCCTCCGCGCTGCCGAACAGCGCCTCGATCACGATCACGTGCCAGACCTCGACGGCGTCGGTGAAGATCAGGATCGCCAGCAGCGTGTGCAGTCCCGCGCGCGCGAGGTCGGTCGCGATCATCAGCCGCGCGCGCGGTAGGCGGTCGGCCCAGACGCCGCCGAACAGCAGGAACGCGACGAACGGCAGCGTCTGCGCACCGAGCACGAGGCCGATGTCCGTCGCGCTGCCCGTCAGGTCGTTGATGAACAGCGCGAGCGCGACGATGACCATGCGGTCGCCGACGACGCTCGTCGTCTGCGCAAGCCACAACGCGCGGAAGGACTGATGCGACAGGATGCTGCGCAAGCGCTTCAGGATGCCAGTGCTTTCTACTGTGGGGTGATGTCCCTCTCCCTCGGCACCGGACCGCTCGCCGGCCACCCCGCCGGCGCCTTCAACTTCGACCTCGACGCCGCGGCGCCGAAGCACCGCATCTACTTCGCTGAGGACCCGCGACGCTTGCGCGCGGTCGTCGACGAAACGGTCGTGCTCGACACCACGCGTGCGCGGCTGCTCTACGAGACGGGCATCGCGCTACGGATCTACGCGCCGCTCGAGGACTACGCGATGGACGCGTTCACCGCGACGGACACGACGACGCACTGTCGCTTCAAGGGCGACGCCTCGTACTGGACGCTGCGCGTGAACGACCGCACCGAGGAGGACGTGCTCTGGGCCTACCCCGAGCCGCTCGACGACACCCCGTTCTTGGCGGGCTACGCCGCGTTGTACGAGAAGCGCGTCGACGCGTGGTTCGTCGAGGACGACCGCGTCTTCGGCCATCTGCGCGACCCGTTCCACCGCGTCGACGTGCACGAGAGCTCGCGCGAAGTCGTCGTCCGCGTCGCCGGCGCAGAGATCGCGAGGACCACGCGCGCCAAGCTCGTCTTCGAGACCGGCGTGCCCGTGCGGGCGTACATCCCGTCGTCCGAACTCGCGCCGGAGCTCGTCGTCACGGCCGGGTCGGGCAAGCGCACGGTCTGCCCGTACAAGGGCGAGGCGACCTACTGGACGGTCGCGGGGGTCGAGGACGCGGCGTGGAGCTACGAGGCGCCGCTGCCTGACGCGCTGCGCGCCGCCGGGCATCTGTCGTTCGACACGAAGGTGGACGGTGTGGAAGTGTCGATCGCATGACCGCAGTCGAGTTCTCGGGGCCGGTCGACGGGATCCTCTCGTGGATCCACCCGCAGCCGCCGTTCATGGCGCGCGCAGGGCACGCGATCGCCGTCGACGGGCGCGTCTGGCTGATCGACCCGCCCGACGGCGACGGTGTCGCCGAGCGCGTGCGCGAGCTCGGCCAGCCCGCCGGCGTGCTGCAGCTGCTGGACCGTCACGCGCGCGACTGCCAGGCACTCGCCGTGCAGCTGGAGGTCCCGCTGCACGTGACGCCGTTCGACGGACTGCCCGGCGCGCCGTTCGAGACGTTCACGGTCTGGCGCCTGCCGTTGTGGAAGGAGGTCGGGCTGTGGTTCGGCGCGCAGCGGATCCTCGTCGTGCCCGAGGCGCTGGCCGCCGCCGAGGCGATCGTCGCGCCGGGTGAGCGCGTCGGCGTGCACCCGATGCGCCGGCTGCTGCCGCCGACGTTCTTGCGGCGCTACGACCCCGAGCATCTGCTGCTCGGCCACGGCCCCGCGCTGCACGGCGCCGACGCGCGCGCGGCGATCGACGACGCGCTGCGCGGCTCGCGCCGGCGCGTGCCAAAGCTCGCAGCGGCGCAGGTGCGGCGGGCGCTGTCCGGGACCTTTCGTCGCTAATGCAGCGCGTTGCCAGTGGGTACACGCTTGCCGAGGCGCCGGTCGCGGCGCCTGACGGCGGCTTCTGGTTCTCCGACGTCCTCGGCGGCGGCGTGTACCGGTGGTCGCCGACGACCGGCGAGGTCGAGACGGTGCTGCCCAAGCGCCGCGGCATCGGCGGGATGGCGCTGCACGCCGACGGCGGACTCGTGATGAGCGGGCGCGACGTCATCCATTGGCAGGACGGCGAGTCGCGCACGCTCTACACCCCGCCCGACGGCGTCGCCGGCATCAACGACCTCACGGTCGACCCGGACGGCCGCGTGGTCGTCGGCCAGCTGCGCTTCCACCCATTCGCCGGGGAGACGCCGGTCGACGGTGAGTTCGTGCGTCTCGACGGCAGCGTCGTCCTGCCCGGCGTGCGGTGGGCCAACGGCTGCGCGTTCTCGCCCGACGGCGCGACGTTCTACGGCTGCGACTACGAGCGCGGGCTCGTGCTCGCGGTGACCGCCGGCGACGCGCCGCGCGTGGTCGTCGAGTCGCCAAGCGGCGACGCCGACGGGATGGCGGTCGACGAGGACGGCTGCCTCTGGGTCGCACTGGGCAGCCGCCCGAGCGTCGGGCGCTTCACACCAGACGGCGTGCTCGACAGCGAGGTTGAGGTCGACGCCGACTTCGTCGCCAGCGTCGGCTTCTTCGGCAGCGATCGTCGTGATCTCGTGATCACGACGACCGGCGACGTGTTCGTCACGCGCGCGTCCGTGGCGGGTCTCGCTGTGCCCGCGGCGCTCACCGACGCCGCCTGAGACGGCGCGTACGCGCGTTGGTCCACAGCCGGTCGCCGCCGGCCCACGCCGCGAACAGCAGCCCGCCGGCCGTCCCGGTCGCGGTCGTCAGCACGCCGGCCGCGGCGGCCGCCGCGACGCCGTTGCTGCCGAGGATCAGCACAGCCGCGGCGGCGCCGACGCTTGGGCCGACCGGCAACTGGCTCAGCGTCACGAGCGCGATCAGCACCGCGATCGCGTCGAAGAACGAGGCGTCGACGCCGACCGCGTGCAACAGCATCCAGTTGCGGAAGATCTGTGCGAAGACGGCGACGAGGACGAAGCCGACCACGAGTGTGCCGCCGCGCAGCTCGCGCAGCACCGTCAGCCCGTTCCAGAGCTCGCGGCCCTCGCGCAGCGCGAGGTGGCGTAGGCCGGCGCTGAGCGTCGCGATCACCGCGATCGCGATCAGCGGCAGCCACCACGGCAGGCCGAGCGGGCCGATCAGCGTGAACGACGTCAGCGCGGCAAGCGTCGCCTCGATGGCCAGGATCGGGAACTCGGCGGCGATCAGCGTCGGGACCTGCGGGCTGATCTCCGGCGACGAGCGCCGCAGCGCCGCGATCCGTGCGGCGACGCCGAGGTGACCGTTGATCACGCCGCCGAGCACCGTCATGGCCGAGGCGCGGTAGAGGACCCGCCGCGGGACCGTGCCGCCGGCCGCCTCGATCGTCAGGTGCCACGCCTCGCTGCGCGAGACCAGCGCGACGACCTGCATCAGCGTCGTCGCGAGCAGGATCCAGATCGACGCGTCCTTCAGCGCCGTGGAGAACTCGCCTCGCCGGTCGGCGAGCAGGAAGACGAGCAGCGCCGCCGTCCCCACCGATCCGACGACGGTGATCAGCGTGCGATGGCGGCGGCCGAACGCCCGCGCGCGCGTAACGAACCCGCCGAGCGAGCTCACACCACCCGGTCGCATCGTCGGCGACGCTATCGCGCCGAGCGACAACGCGGCGAGGAGCCGTCTAGACTGTCCCGCTCAAGCGCCCGTAGCTCAGCTGGATAGAGCGTCGGTCTACGGAACCGAAGGTCAAAGGTTCGAATCCTTTCGGGCGCGCTTGAGGCGCCGTGGTCCGGTCTCGTGCCTGGGTCGCGGATCGTGCGCGCCGAACGACGGAGGGGTTCCAAGCGGCCGGGCAGGATCACCCGGGCGGAAATCCTGTAAGAAGTTCCGGTGTGGCCAGCCCCTTGTCGCGTTGTGGGGGCATGCGACACTCCTCCAAGATCACCATCGCCGCGGTCTCCGTCGCGGCAAGCCTCGCGAGCGTGGCCCCCGCCTCCGCCGCGGAGAAGCCTGTGGGAAGCATCACCACCTACGTCACCGCCAGCGGCTCGACCTCGACGCTCGAATGCACGTTCAGCGACAACCCGGAGCTGAACAACGAGTGCGGCCGCAACGCGGGGGACGGCGACGGCTACCTCGAGTCGTTCCGTGAGCGCAAAGCGGTTCGCGCGTACACGCGGGTCGTCTACGCCGACGGTCGCCGGTCGCACGTCCTGACCGACTTCGTCGTGCTCGACAACGCCCGGACGCTGCTGATGCAGGCCGTGGGCGTCGACAACGCGACGGTGGTCTTCAGCCTGGACGGCGGCTCGCGGATGATCCGTACACGTGCCGGCAAGCGCGACGTGATCGCCAACCTGCGGAGCGAGCGCAAGCTCACCAAGCGCCTGCACAAGAGCCTGGAGGGCGAGGATCCGTACCTTCGCTCGTAGCCTGCCCGTGTTGGCTGCTGCCGCGCTCCTGACCGGGAGCGCGGCGCCGGCCGACGCAGCGATGGGGCCGCAGCGCACGCTGCGGCCTCCGTCGGCGCTGCCCGCGGACTTCTATCCGGGCAAGGGCTTTCGCAGCGGGCGGCCGATCCCCGAGGGCTTCGCCGTCGTGACGCGGTCGGCTTACGTGCGCAAGGGTGAGGTCATCCGCACGCGCCTGACTTGCCCGCGCGGCTACCGCATGCAGAGCCTCGCGACCACGACCGGACGCATCGGCTTCCTGGTTCCGCGCGAGGACCGCAAGTACTACTTGCGTCTCCGCAGCGTTCGCATGGACGTTTTTCGCCCGAGCCCGGCGCCGCAGTCCCCGCGGTCACCGAGCGCGCACGCCGCCGCCCGTTCTCTGGGGAGCATGGCCGGGCTCTGCCGTCGTGTTCGCCGATGAGCCCGCTCGGCCTCCGCCGTCACTCCGACGCCGCGCTCGTTGCGCGGCTGCGCGCGGGAGATACCGGTGCGTTCGACGCGCTGCACCGCCGCTACGAGCGCACCCTGCGGCGCTTCGCCGAGCAGATCGTGCGCGACGCCGCCCTCGCCGAGGAGGTTGTGCAGGACGCGTTCCTGCGCACCCATCGCCTGCTGCTGGACCCGGCCGCCGAAATCGTCGTTCGCCCCTTTCTGTTCCGGGTGGTGCGCAACGCGGCGCTCGACGCCCTGCGCGCCGACGCAGCGCGTCCCGTCCGGGCGAGCGAGACCCTGGACACACGTCCGGACGATCGCGCTGACCCGGCGGCGCGCGTCATCGCCAAGGAGGACCTCCAGGCCATCCTGCGCGACATCGCCTCCCTGCCCGAGCGCCAGCGCGAAGTGCTCCTGCGCCGCGAGGTCGAGGGGGCGAGCCAGCGCGACGTCGCGGTCGAGCTCGGCATCAGCGAGTTCGCAGTCAGCGGCCTGTCGTCGCGGGCCCGGGAGAACCTCGTGGCCGGCGTCGCGGCGCGCGACGCCCGCTGCGAAGACATGCGCGAGCTGCTGCGTCGCTCCCACGGGCTGCGCCGCCGGGCGACGGGCGACGTCCATCGCCACCTGCGCGAGTGCGCAGGGTGCCGGGAGTACCGCGACCGGCTCAAGCGCGTGCGCCGCGCGATCCACGCTCTTGCGCCGGGGCCGATGCTGGGCTGGGCGGTCGCCGGCGGGGGCTCGGGCGTTGCGGTGAAGTCCGCCGCGACCGCGGCGGTGGCCGGCGTCGCGCTGACGGGCGGCACGCTCGTCTTCGGCGTCGGTGAGGAGCAGCCGTTCGCGGTCCCGGCCGCGAAGGTCCTGGGGGCCGCGCTGGAACCGGGAGCCCGCGTGCCGGCCGGAGCCGCCGTGGTCCGCCGGGTTGTCCATTCGTCGCCGGATCGCATCGTGCGCGGCGACGTGCCGTGTCCGTCCGGGACGCGCGTGGCCGGCGCGGCACCGCAGCCGGCGGACCGGACCAGCTGGGGGCTGGATCCCGAGACCACCGTCGGCTTCGACCGCGTCGCGGCGGTCCGTGTCTCGCGCGGGCCGGCGCGGCGCGTCACGGTCGTGATCCTCTGCAAGCGACCCGACGCGCACGGGTCGATCCTGGCCGGTGCCACCGCGGTCGCTGCGGCCAAGGCCGACATCCGCAAGATCTGCGTGCGACGTGCCTACCTCTTCGAATCGCCGGGGGTGGCGACGATCGGCAGCGTCTATCGCGGCCAGCCCGTGCGCGTGCGCCGCTTCGCCCGCAAGCGCCGCTGGGCCAGCATCCGCACGGACGCCGGCGTCGTCGGCTGGGTGCGCGCGTCGGCGCTTTGCAAAAAGCGGTGAGGGTTGCGGCCTGAAGTCCTGAGCGGATCACGCCAGCGCTCGAGAAGCGAAACTACGCAACCGAAGGTCAAAGGTTCGAATGCTTTCGGGCGCGCTTTCAGAAGCCCCGCAAAGCTTCACGGCGCGCCACGCGCGATGCGGGTCGGGGACGAGTACCGCGTGCGCATGGCGGGCGCCGGGGACGTTCCGGTGCGCGTGGTGGAGCGGTTCTCCACCCGGCAGCAGGACGGCGTGATCGTGTTCGAGATCGAGTCGTGGGCGTGCAGCGCCGGCCCGACGGCCCATTTCCTCTACGATCGCGTGCGGATGGCCGACGACATCCAGCTGCACATGTCCACCCGCGCCGCGTGATCGATCCGGACACCGCCGGGGTCGCCGCGCGCGTGGCCGCGTTGCGCGCCCGGCCGCTCAACTTCGACCCGGAGGGGCCGCATCCGGAGTCCGAGGGCTGGCGCCGCGACGTCTACTGCGAGGCGTTGCCATCCGAGGCGCCCGGACGGCCGGTCGAGGGCGGGTCGTTCCGGATCGCCCAGACGCTGCTGCGCGACTACAAGGTCGCCGACCCGAGGATCGTGCGGGCCTACTACGACCACGACGCGCCGCTCGAGGGCCGCAACATGCTGCTGGAGCTTCGGCTCGGGCCGTTTCGCGCTTACGGCGGCTGCCGCGTGGGTCGCGTGATCGACGAGCAGCGGACGGTGGAGGGCCGGCCCGTGTGCGTCTGGGGCTGGCCCTACCAGACGCTCGAGGGGCACGTCGAGCAGGGCGAGATGTCCTGGGAGGTGTGGAAGTGGCTCGATACGGGCGAGGTGCAGTTCCGCGTGCACTCCTACTCGCGGATGGTGCGTTCCCGGAATCCGTTGACGACCGTCGGCGTCTGGCTGTTCGGGCAGCGCCAGCGCAACCGGTTCCTGACCTCGGCGGGCCGGCGCGTCCGGGACCTGACGGGCGCCGCGCTGCGTGGCGACAGCCCCGCGGTGGCGTGAACGCGCGTGTGGGCCGTGCGGCGGGTAACCGGGTGCCAGGACGTCCACTAGCGCGTCGGTGGCGCCGCCCTGCTGGTGCGTCCCGCGGGATGCGGACGTTCGCCGGCCCGGCCGCGCTCGCACCATCGACGAACGGCGGACCTCGGCGGAGCCGACCGACTCGCGTGACAGCGAGAACCCTGCGACCTTGCGGTCGGAACGGCGATTCGTTCGCGGCGCGCCCGGTCTCGCCCGACGATGAGGCCAAGCCCGAGCATCGCGACACCGAGCACGAAGTGCAGCCAGTCGTCCGCGGTATCGAGTGGCACGAAGTTCGCGTCGCTGGCCTCGTCGAACAGCAGGTGGACGATGTTGTGGAGGACGCTGACGTCGAAGATCCCGAGTAGCTCGGCGTCTCCGTCGTGTCCGGCGAAGTGCAAGCCGTCGTAGAGATTGGTGGTGATCCCGGGAATGAACCCGGCGATCCCGACGGTGAGGAAGGTGAGGCCAACCAAGGCAGCCGCTCGCTGGATAAGCGTGCCCGTGAGGGCCGATCCGGAGTGCATGATGATGGTCGGCGACCCGGGCGACGCCGTGCAAAACGATGCGCCAGAGGAGCATCAGCTGCGACGCCCCGTGTTCGCGCGCACGTCCGGCCCAGCACGATCACCGGCCCCAAGCCTGTGTGATAGCTTCGCCCGCGGGCTGCTCGTGTCGCGGCGCGCAGGACGAGTGAGGCGTGGGTCGCGGCGGACGAGGGCTCATTGTCGATCGCTGCAGCAATGTCCGTAAACGCCGTTCATCGTGGCAACGTCGCCGTTCACGGCTCGCCCGATGGGCAGCCGATGATGTTCGCGCACGGATTCGGCTGCGACCAGAACATGTGGCGCTATGTCTGGCCGGCCTTCGCCGACCGACACCGCGTCGTGTTGTTCGACCACGTCGGCTCCGGAGGATCCGACCTGGAGAGATACGACGCGCGGCGCTATGCCTCGCTCGACGGTTACGCGGGTGACGTCGTGGAGATCTGCGATGAGCTCGGCCTCACGGACGTGATTTTCGTCGGGCATTCCGTCAGTGCGATCATCGGTGTGATCGCTGCGAACCGCCGCCCGGAGCTCTTCGACACGCTCGTGCTCATCTGTCCGTCGCCGCGGTACATCGACGACGCGGACTACACGGGGGGCTTCAGCGAGGAGGACATCCAGGGCCTCCTCGAACAGCTGGACAGCAACTATCTGGGCTGGTCGGCCGCGATGGCGCCCGTGATCATGGGCAATCCCGACCGGCCCGAGCTCGGCGAAGAGCTCACGAACAGCTTCTGCCGGACGGACCCGGACATCGCGAGGCAGTTCGCCCACGTCACGTTCATGTCAGACAATCGCGAGGATCTGATCCACGTTCAGGTGCCCGCGCTTGTCCTTCAGTGCAGCGAGGATGCGATCGCCCCAAGAGAAGTCGGCGAGTACGTTGCCCGCCGGCTGCCCCAGGGCACGCTTCGCCTGCTCACTGCGACGGGTCACTGCCCGAACCTCAGCGCTCCTGACGAGACCGTCCAGGCGATCCGTGAGTTCTGTGCCCCGCGGCCGAGGGCACGCGTGCACCGCACGGGTTGACATGGACGAGCGCCTGCTCGACGAGCGCGCCGACGACTTGTACGAGAACGCTCCCTGCGGCTACCTGTCGACCGATCTGGGCGGGCGGATCGTCAAGGTCAACGACACCTTCCTGCGCTGGACCGGGTACACCCGCGAGCAGCTCGTCGGCGCACGCCGCTTCCAAGATCTCCTGACGGTCGGGGGCCGGATCTACCACGAGACGCACGTTGCCCCACTCTTGCGGATGCAGGGCGAGGTGCGAGAGATCGCCGTTGAGATCGAGCGCGCCGACGGCACACTGATGCCTGCGCTGCTCAACTCCATGCTCCGCGCCGACAGCGACGGTGCGCCGATGGTGGTCCGGACGACCGTGCTCGACGCAACCGACCGGCGCCGTTATGAGCAAGAGCTGCTGGCGGCTCGCCGGCGCGAGCACGAGATCGTCGACGAACTCCAGCGCAGCCTGCTCTCCGGGCCGGTGCCGGCCGCCGCCGCCTTTGAGATCGGGATCGCCTACCGGGCCGCGGGCGAGGGGCTGCAGGTCGGCGGCGACTGGTATGACGCATTCTGGCTCGACGAGGACGGACGCGACGTGCTGGCGCTGGTCGTCGGCGACGTGGTCGGGCGGGGCATCACAGCGGCGGCGACCATGGGCCAGCTTCGCAGTGCCATCCGCGCGCTCGCGGCGACCGGCCTGCGGCCCGGCGCGGTGCTTGACGGACTCGATCGCTTCGGGCGCCGGCACGACATCGGCATGGGTACGACCGTCGTGTACGTGCAGGTCGAGCTCGAAGCCGCGCGTCTGCGCTGGGCCGCGGCCGGGCATCTGCCTCCGCTCTTGGCGCGCCGCGACGAGGCTCCGGACTTCCTCTGGGACGGGCGCTCGCCGCCGCTCGGCGTATGGGACGGGGAGCTTCCGGCGCGGTCGGAGGGAGACGCCTCGATCGCGGCGGGCGACACGTTGCTCCTCTACACCGACGGGCTCGTCGAGCGTCGCTCGATGCCGCTCGATCGGGGCCTCGAGCGGTTGCGCAGCGACGTCGAGCGCCGAAGCGCGGCGACCGCCGCGGAACTGGCGTCATCCGTGTTCCGCGCGTTGGACGATGCAGAGCACTCGGACGACGTCTGCCTCCTTGCCTTCCGGAAGATCGCCTGAAGGCAGCGACCCGGTTCGGCTCTATGGGTGTTGGCCCCGGACGACCCGCTCCGCCGCCGCCTGCGCGCCGCCTCGGCCGGTGAGCCTCCATGCCCGTTGTGAGAGCGGGTAGGCGTAGTCGCGCAGGCGGTTGAGCACCCCGGCGGGCTCCAGCCCGCCCCCGCTGTTGTACGGATTGAAGCGCAGCGCGTCGGCCTCGGGGGGCAGCGGGGCCCCCACGTGCAACTCGGCCACGGACGCGAACCTTCCCCACATCTCCGCCATCGCCAGGTCGAACACGAGCCGACCCGTTGCTGCGGCTGCGATCAAGCGGTCGAGCTCGTTGCCGTCCTGTGGTCGCGGCGAGTCGTCGCGCGGCAGAGCGCCGACCAGCAGCCTCCGGTGACCGACGCGATACGGCAGCGAAGAGCTGTACGGTCGCTGCTGTGCGTCGCGTGCCGGGAGGAACACGTGATGGGCGACCGGCGCATCGACCGACGTGACCATGAGGAAGTCCTGATGCCGAGCGCTGCCGTAGGCATCCGGCACGCGTATCGCCATCCCGAGCAGATCCGGCAGCGGCCTCGGCACGCCGACCGACCTCGAGAAGCGCACGAGCGCCGGCCGCCGGCCCGGCGTGGCGAACAGCTCGGCCCGTTCGAGCCCGGGCGGCACCCGGCCCACGACCAGCTCCGCGGCGAAGACGATGCCGTGTGGATGCACCGCCTTGCCGCGGCGGACGGCTGCCATGCCGGCAAGCACCGCGCCGACGGCATATCCGGCGGCCTCCACGGCCGCGGCCGCCGGACGGTTGAGGCCCTGGCGCGCGTGTGCACCCGGCCGCACGTCGGTCACCGGGCTAGGAGGGGTCGGCCGCTGCGAGCGCGCGGACGCCGTCGACGGCTCCGTCGCCGCTTCGGAAGAAGTCCCACAGCTCGGCGAGACACAGGGCCTTCGTGTAGAAGGCCTCGAGCGCGGCGGGATCGCGGGTCTCGAGGGTCACCTCGCAGAACCCATCGACCGATGCCTCGTCAAAGCCGCTCGCCTGCACGGTCGGTTGCGGCGCCTCGAGCCGATCAGCCCTCGCGCGGGACGTCCCCGCGCCACGCGCCCGTCTCCCGGCCGCGCGACTCGATGAAGTCCTTGAAGCGCTCCAAGTCCGCCTTGACGCGCCTGTCCGGCGCGCCGAGCGCGCTGCCGATCCTCTCCTTCAGCCCTTCGGGCACGAAGTCGAGCTGCACCGCGACCCGGGTCGTGGCGTCGTCGAGCTTGTGAAAGGTCACGACGCCGGCATTGTCCTTGCCGTCGACGTTGCGCCAAGCGACTCGCTCCTCGGGATGCTGCTCGACGATCTCAGCCTCCCACTCGTGCCGCTCGCTGCCGAACGCGGCGACCCAGTGCAGCCGGCGGTCGTCGAGCTGCTTGACCTCCTCGACGTTCTCCATGAAGCGCGGGAACTCCTCGAACTGAGTCCACTGGTTGTACACCGTCCCGATCGGGACGTTCACATCGATGCTCTGCTCGACTGTCGCCGTCATCCGTTCCTCCTTAGGGTGCCGTCGGAGTACCCGTCGGACGCCGCCCAAAACGGAAGCGCGGCACCATATGCGCTAATCGCGCCAAGATCTGACGGTGATCTCGGTCGGCGGCCGTCCTCCGGCCAGCTGCGCGGACTTCTGCAGCATCTCCGCCCATGTGTAGGCCCGCATCCGACCGACGAGCCCGATGCGCTCCAGCAGGTAGAACCACAGCCCAGCGGCTCGCTCGCGCGTCTGGATCTCCATGGCGATCTGGCCGTCGCCGTCGCCGTCGCCGTCGCCGTCGCGTGCTCGCAGCTCGAACTGTCCTACCTGCGCGTGCCCTCGTAGCGCCGCAAGCCGGAACCCGTTCTCCCAGCGGCGGGTGACGCGGACCGGCCCGTTCCAGGGGCCGGCCATCCGGATCAACAGCTCGTCGCCCTCCCGGAGGTCGCGGGCGCCCTCTCCTTTGCGTTCGAAGCGCAGCACCTCCGTCGGCGCGATCACGTTTGGATCAGTCGCGATGATCTGGATCAGCCGCTCCGCCGGGAGCACGCAATCGCGCAGGACGGCTCCGTACACGCGATGCGCACGCGCGCCGACACCGGTCTCCTCCGTGTTCGCTCGGCTGGGTTCCGCCGGCGGCAGCGGCCATGCCGTGCCGGGCCCTGGCAGCTCACGGAGAGGGATGTCTTGGCGCAAAAAGCGAAAGATGGCAAGCGGTGCACCCACGAGCCACCCGGTCCGCCGCAGCAGCCGGCGGCCCAGCCGTGAGCGGATCGTCCCGCCTGTCGGGCTCGCCATGCCCCTCCTTTACCCGGACGCGGGTCGCACGACCTTGTTTGCGTCCGCGGTGAGGCGGATACCAAGGCTCTGCGTGCGCGGACGGTCGCTTAAACCCTTCGAACGGGCCATCGGCTGGACGATCGGGGTCCCCTTCGCGTCGTGGCGATACCTCGCCCGGGAGGTTGTGATCCACCGGGAGGAGGCGGAATGTGCCTGGCCCATAGAGGGGTTTCCGAGCGACGATCTCAGGCACCCCGGCGAAGCCCCGGCGCTCCAGCCGGCGTCGGCGGGATCCGGCGCTGCGTTTCGCCGGCGCTATCGGGTGCAAGTCACGGACCCGCTGCTGAGCGCAGCCGAGCTCATGGCAATCGTCCGCAACGATCCGAACGTGGCCTGCCCGCTCGAGATAGCCCGCTTCGAGCGCGACGAACGAGGCAGTGGCCCGATCGATGTCGGCGAGGAGATGCGAGTGCGGCTCCCGGGGCCCTGGAACGGCCCCGTGCGCGTGGTCGACGCCACGGAGCTCTCCTTCCGGCTGGCCACGATGCGCGGTCACATGGAGGCCGGCGAAATCGAGTTTCGCGCCCGCGACGAGGACGACGTACTCGTGTTCGAGATCGAGTCGTGGGCGCGCAGCAGCGATCCCGTGTTCGATCTCCTCTACGACCGGCTGGGCATCGGACGCGAGCTGCAGCTCGACATGTGGGCCTTCTTCTTGGAGCGCCTAGCGCACGTGAGCGGCGGCGTGCCGAACGGCGGCATCGACGTCCACACCCTGCGCTGCGTCGACCATCCGCTCTGAAGCGGACCGGTCGGCTCACGAGTCTGAGTGGGGGATCCAACGCGTTCTCGGCACGGGCTGACTCCCTCGTCGCCACGCCCGTACGACGAGCTGTTTGTGCTCGAGCGCGGGACGCGATTCGCTGGCGACTCGCGGTACATCGGTGGGGCAACAATGGGGTCAACAAGCCCCACGTAACGCAGCGAAGAACTGTCGGGCCGCGCGGCGATAGATACCGCGCACTAGCAGGTCGTTCGAGAGCGCCAGCAAGGTCCCACCAACGCCTATGGAACCGAAGGTCAAAGGTTCGAATCCTTTCGGGCGCGCCATTTTGTACACGGTCAAACCTCGGTCCCAAGAGAAAGGGATCGGGGTTTGGTCGTTTCCAGGTCCGTGGGGCCGGCCCTGGATCCTCCTCGGGTTCTGGCCGCCGGATGATCCTCGGGGCGATTAGACGGACGTAGACCGGGGTCAGCGTCGCTTCGGTGATCTCGCCGTCGGTGCCCACGCGGATCTCGGTGAAGAAAACCTGGTTCAGCAGGCGGCGACCGAGGTTTCCGGCTGCGAGGTAGCTCTCAAGCGGTTCCGCGGTCAGCGTCAGCGCGTGCCTCAGCGTTTCGCGGATGTCGTCGAGCTGGATCTCGGCCCGAGCGAGGAGTCCGGCGAGCGCCTGGCGTTCAGCCTCGATGCGCTCGGTTTCGCGCTGCATGACGCTCTCAGCCACGCCGCCCCTGTAGTGCAGCTGTAGGAGCTTGGTCTGCTCGGCCTCAAGTGCCGCAAGCCGTCGATGGTGGCGGTCGGCCGAGCTTCGAATGACCTCGGCGTGCTTCTCGGCGTAAGCCGTGATCGCGACTCGGTATCCCTCGATCTGCTCCGGAGTCAGCCGGAGGCTCCAGTAGAGCGCCGCGACCTCGATCTCGACCCGGTCGACTCGGTAGTGGCCGGAGTCGCAGTGGCCACCGTTGCGCGCGCGGCGCTTGGTGCAGCTGAAGTATTCGTAGGTGCCGCCGTGGCCGCGGTGCTTGCCGTAGAGCAGTCGTGAGCCGCAGAGGTCGCAGGTGAGGATTCCTTTCAGGTAGTGCTGGTGTCGGCGAGGTCGGTCTCCGGCCGCGCGTTGGGCGCTCAGCCGAGCCTGCACGCGCTCGAACGTGTCGGCGTCGATGAGCGTCGGATGCCGCCCGTTCGGGTTGGCGGTGCCCATGAACACGACAGTCCCTATGTAGTAGGGATTGCGGAGCATGGTGTGCACGCCCGTCCGCGAGAGAGGGATCGACGGCCGCTTGCGAGTTGGCCGTGTCCGCAAGCCCATCTTTTCCAGGTGATCGCGCAGGCGAGTGATGCTGTACTCGCCACTGTCGTAGAGATCGAAGGCGAGCTGGACAAGCGGCGCGCGTTCCTCGTCGACCACGATCGAGTTAATGAGCCGGCCCTCGAACTCGACGGGCGTGTGCTTGTAGCCGACCGGTGCGGTGAAGGGCGTGCCACCGGCCTTGTGCTTCTCGATCTGGCCTTTGCGGATCTCGTTAGCCAGGTTCTCGTTCTCATACTCGGCGAAGGCCGCGCGGATGCGGTGGTTGAGCTTGCCCGACGGCGAGCCGTCGATGTGCTCCATGACCGAGACCAGCTGCGCTCCGGCCTGGTTGAGCCGGTAGGCGATCACCGCATCGTCCATCGCGTTACGGGCGAAGCGGTTGAGCTTGTGCACGATCGCGAAGTCGACGTCGCGGTCGCGCTCGATGTCGTCGACCATCGCCATGAACCGCGGCCGGTTCTTGGTCTTGGCGGTCTTCGCCAGGTCGACGTACTCGCCGACAACGACCGCCCGAGTTCTACCGCTTTGCGCTCGCAGGCCTCGCGTTGTGCCGGGATCGAGTAGCCCTCGTCAGAGAAACCGCGCTCGGCTTGCTGGTCGCTTGAGACCCGGACGTAGATCACCGCCCGCTTCGGCGCCACCGGTTTCTTCGTGTCCACCTTTCCCTCCTTTCCTAGTGAATTGCAATTTATAATTCAGTTGTTGCTTAAGCAACTAGTTTTCTTGCCCGAGCGGGCCGATCCAAGCAGTGCTCAGATCGACCCGCTTGCCGCTCAGCTGAGTGCCTCGAGCTTGGCGGCGATTGCCTCCTTGCGCTCAGTGGCCGAGGCCTTCAGCGCGTCGTGCTCGGCCTTGGCCTCGTCGGCGCGCTTCTTGGCTTCGGTGACCTCTCGGTCGACGTTCTCGATCGCCCGTTCGAGGGCGCGGCGAGCGTCTGCGATGGCGTCATCGGCGGTGGTCTCGCGGCGGCGGGGTTTGCCGCCGCCGCTCTCCTTGCGGGTGTGCTGGTAGTAGCTGCCCCGCACGCTGTTGACGGGCTGGGCGTATTCCTCGGCCAGCTGCTTGAAGGCATCCGCCTTCGTCACGCCAGAGGCGACAAGCGCCTCGACGCGGGTGAAGACCTCCTCGGCCTTCGTCATGGTGACCTCCTGGGGTCGTGGATGGCTATGGCGGTCGGCAGAAGCTGGGCCGTCCTACCCCTGAAGGTCTGGAAGGCACCGCGCTCTGCCAGATGCGGAGCGCTTGCTTGCGATCAGCGATGTCGTAGAGCGACGCGGATACCGGGCTTCGACTGATCAGTCGAGCAGAAGTGCTTGTCACTGCGTGACGACGTAGAGTCACCCGCGATGATCGCGTCAGAGGGTCGGCCAACAAAGCAACCCGGGATAAGGCTCTGTTCCACGCTATGCCGGGAGAGACAACCGTACGGCGCGGATCTCCGTGCGCGTAACGCCTCCGGCTCGAGTCGTCCGACGCCCGGTCTATGCGTACTCCGCGACGTGTGAGGTCAGCCAATGGATTGGTCATCAACCCGGATCGAAGTCTGTAGGGATACGTTTGTGTTCTCGGCGGCCCACATCGCGCTTCTTGCCAACGAATCTGAGCCGCTTCACGGGCATAACTATACCGTTACTGTTCGCGTACACGGAATATGCGACAGTTCAGGTTTTGTCATTGACTTTTACGATTTGAAGCCGGTGATCAGAGCGGTGACGTCGAAGCTGAATCACCGAGTGCTGTTGCCGAGTTCCAGCAAGATCGTCGAAATACGTCGCAGTGATTCGAGCGTGGACGTCAAAGTCTGCGGTAAGCACTACCGCTTTCCAGACGAGGACGTTACGCTGATCCCCGGCCCAAACACCACGGTCGAGTGTTTGACTCACTACTTTGCTGATGAACTCTGCGCCTCGCCGCTGTTCGCCAACCCGCGACTCACGAGGCTCGAAGTTGAGATCGCCGAGTCGCCCGGCCAGTCGGCGCTTTGCGAGCGGACGATAGGTTCCCGTCCATGAGGCCTGAAGCGCGACAGACCGACGAGCGATGGATAACGCGGACCCTCGAGCTCGCTCGACGAGCCGTTGATGCTGGCGAGAGCTGCTTTGCGGCGATCGTCGTGCGCGACGGCGTCGAGATTTCATGTGGGCACAATGAAACACGGGGCACGGGCGTTGCCATTCGCCATGCGGAGATCGTTGCGCTTGAGGCAGCGCTTCGCCGGTATCCCGACGCAGTCGGGACCGAGGCGACGCTGTACTCGTCGTGCGCGCCGTGCATCATGTGCCTCGGGGCTTGCTTCTACGCGGGTATCGGTCGGATCGTGTACTCGGCGACGATTCACGACGCAGTCGAGCTTGGCTCCGGAGATCCGGCCGCGACACCGGAGGAGATCGCTCAGGCTGCCGATCTGCCGCTTGAAATTGTCGGCAGCGTTCTGCGCGATGAGGGTCGGCAGGCGCTTCGGGACGCCGTCGCGGCGAGAGGTGTGCTGTGACACGCGACCACGCGGATCAGCTGTAACGGTCGGCGCGTACCCGATGACGTTCCCCCTGAGTCTGCGTCAGTGTCCGAGCGGGCCGACATGGCGCTCGGCCAGCGGCGCCATCGTCTACGCGACCGACGGCAGCAATTATCTCGATCTGACGGCCGGGTACGGAGTTGCCGCCGTCGGGCACGGACACCCGAAGGTAGTACAAGCGGTGTGTGAGCAAGCCGCTCGGATGTGCCACGCGATGACGGGAATCTACCCACAAGAGACCGAGGCCACTGCCTACGCGAGTATCAGAAACGCACTGGGCCGGGCGGCTACCACCGCGGTCATCATCACGACTAGCGGGTCAGAAGCCGTTGACCTCGGGCTCCGTATCGCACTAGCGCACACGGGGCGACGCCGTCTCCTCGCGTACCAGAACGGGTACCACGGACAGGCCCTTGGAGTTGTTGGGATCACGGGACAGCGTGCGCTCCGAGAGCCATTCGAGCATCCGTACGGAGCACACGTACATCTTGCGGCTTACCCAGGCCCGTCCCCACTTGGTGTGGACATCGATGATGTCACGAGCGAGCTGGCGACTCGCGCATACGCCGCCGTGGTTATTGAACCCGTTCAGAACCTCGCCGGGTACCGCCCGGCGCCGGCCGAGTATCTTCGCGCCCTTCATCGCTGCTGTCTCGACACGGACACCCTCCTGATTTTCGATGAGGTATTCACCGGGTTTGGGCGGACCGCGGCGTGGTCGGTAGCACAGGCGATCGATGTGGCCCCCGACGTGCTGTGTGTCGGGAAGGCGATGACGGGTGGTTTCCCGGCCGGTGCCTGTGTCGTCGATGCCCATCTCGCCCGTGCGCTCGCGACACCGGCAGGCGTGCCGCTTCACGCCCCCACCTTTCTCGCGAGTCCGCTGGCCTGCGCTGCGATCACCTCCACGATCGGAGTCCTGTCAACCGATGATCTTATTCAGCGGGCTGAGTGGGTCGGCGCGCGACTCGAGCAAGGCATCCTGGCGATGCGTGCGGTTGCGGATCGTGGAATCACGATCCGCCGCCGGGGCGCAGCCATCGCGGTCGATTTTTCTACCTGCGGCCTCTCAGAACCTGCGAACGCGGCCGCATCCTTGTCCGAGCGTCTCCTCGCTCGGGGAGTTATCGCGCTGCAGTCAGGCTTCCCGGCGGGAGATACGGTCTCCCTTTCTCCCTCGTTCGCGTTGAGCGACGCCGAGATCGATCGTGGTTTGACTGCTATCGAGAACGCGTGCGATGAACACTGACGACGATGAAACTACCTTCCGGACTCGGATCGAGCGGGGCATCGACTACGTGCTCGGGATCCGGAACGAAGACGGCGGCGTCCCTGCCATCAAGGCGGGCGACCCGTCTGGCTGTTGGACGACCGCAGAGACGCTGCAAGCGGCAGTTGTAGCCCCATGGTTCAGGGGCGACCGAACTGCGACCGTCACAGCACTGGCGGAGGCGATGCTGGACTTCCAGATCGCTGACTCTGGTGCGTCGGAACATGCCTGGTCGATGGTTGCGGGCGGGACGCAGGGGTCGGCCATGTCGACGGGCCACGCACTACTCGCACTAACGGCAGCGGTGCCGCTCGTCGAAGAGCCCCTTCGCGCACGCATCGAGAGTGCCACCGTTGCCGCTGCTTCTTGGCTTCTCACGCATCCGAGCCCGGACGGGGGGTGGGTGCGGAACCCGCGGGAGGCCCTTCCGGCCGCCAGCCACGTGTGGTGGCGACGTATCTAGCGCTCGAAGGGCTAGCCAGCGCCGGTCATCGGTGCGCCAACTCAAAGACCGTGAGGAGCGCGTGTGCTTGGCTCTTGACGCTCAAACGACCCAACAGCGGTGGCTTCTCTCCGGCAGCGGGCCGACCCGCGGATCCATGCAGCACCGCACGCGCGTGCCTCGCACTTCACGCGGCTGGGCATGACATCCACGAAGGGAAGATCCTTTTCGGCGCTACCCGGTTCATTCGGGAGTCACGTCCGAAGATCCGTCTGTGGGACCTCGACACGGAAGTCTTCGTGCCGGACGATGCCGCAGGCCAAATCGTCTTCAATCTCAACACCACAGCCGAACTGCTCGAGTTTTATGTCCGCTTCGGCTGTGATGAGCCGGCCCGGGTAGCGCTGGCGCTATGGTTTGACACGCATCAAGAGGATGACGGCAGCTGGTTCCTAGGAGCAAACGAGACCAGTCATCCTGACGTCGTCACGTGGCCCACTAACGAAGCGGTTGTTGCACTCAGCAGCTTCTGCTCAGCGCTCACGGTGCTGGACGTAGGCGGAGCGGCCCGCACGCGTGGCATACCAGCGATAGTCGGAGTCGTCCTAGCGTCGGTTGTTGCGATAGAAACGGTGCTTCTCCTTGGCCTCCCAGGTGTCGCCGCCGATTCGTGGGAAGGGCTGCCGGACGACTTCCGCGTGACTGCGGGATGGGCGAGCATCCTTGCGATTGTTACCAACATGATCGCCTCGGTCGTGATCTACCTTGGCGTGAAGCTCTACCGTCGTCGACGACGGAGGGACGGGGCGTGACGTATCGCGACGGTACGCGGGCGCTCTTCGATGCTGCTTACGAAGCGAGGGCGCCGCTTTTCGGCATGACGCCGACGGACTGCGTGCGTGAGGCGGCCGAGGTGCTCAAGCCCGGAGCACGTGTCGCTGAGCTCGGGTGCGGGGACGGTCGCGACACTATGTTCCTTCTTGCCCGCGGAATGCACGTAACGTGCATCGATTTCTCGTCCAAGGGGATGGCCGCACTCAAGCGTGAAGCCACGCAGCGCGGGCTTACGGAGAGGCTGACAACAAACGTTGCTGACGTTCTAGACATCGACTTTGGCACGGCGGTATTCGATGCAATCGTCGGAGTTACGATCCTCGATCATCTGACGATCGAGGATCGTAACTGGCTACTGGAAGCACTATGCCGGGCGGTTGCACCAGGTGGGCTGATGGTGCTTGAGGTTCACACGGACCGCGACCCCAGCACGGATCCGGCTCACAGTGCCACGAGCGAGTTTGCGCCGGCAATCGCTAGCGTATTCGCACCGAATGATCTGCTAGCGCCGTTTATTGACGGTTGGCGTATCCTGAAATATAGTGATCGTGTAGAACTCGACACTGATCACGGCCCGAAACACATGCACGGATTTGCGACAGTGATCGCGTCGAAACTACGGGCGGAAGAATAGGAGACAGTGAGTATGACCAAGAGTGAAGGAATCGTTATCGAACTCGGCGTGGCGGACGTGCCGGCGAGCGCGGCCTTCTACGGCGGTCGCTTTGGGATGTCCGTGATCGAGACCGTTGATGGAGACGACGGAACGACTATCTGGGCCGAGCTCGACTTTCACGGGACGCGAATGATGCTTCAAGAGCGCAAAGCGCTCGCCGACGAGCTGCCGGCGCTTGCGGGCCGAGAAGCAGGCTGCGTTGCGGTTGTACTTCGGGTAACGCCGCGCGAGTCCGTAACAACGATGTGGCGTAACGCCGTGTCAGCCGGAACCGACTGCGAGCCCCCGGTCGACACCGACTACGGTACGCGCGAGTTTTGGCTGTCGGACCCTGACGGGTTTGTTGTGCTCGTGGCGGGACGGGACGTCGAGACCAGCGGTTAGCGCGCGGCATCTGTCGCGGTCGTGGCTAGAGGCCATCACAGGGTCGCGGCAATCCAGCCCTCCGACGCGGATCTCGATCCGGGCCGAGTCGCCTACGTCGTCTGCTGGTGGGCCGATGCTCGTTGAATCAACGGGCGTCCCGATAACAGACTTGTGAAGGACGGACCCGGTCCGTTCCTGGCAGCCTTGACGACCCAGGTAGTTCAGACCTCAGTTGAATCCGTGCTGTCCGTCCCAGTGTCGCCCGGCGGCCGCGTCGCGGGCCCCGTGATCGCCCTCGCCAGTGTGCGATCATGGTCGCGTGGAAGGCAGAGGCGAACTCCTAACCGCGATCAACGGCCACATCGAACGCATGCGCGCCGACGGCGGTTGGACCGAGCTCATCGCTGGTCTTGGCGTCGGCAAGCGTCCTGTGGAGGTCGCGCTTGGCGTGCTTTCTGGTCAGCTCGATCCGGAGGGTGTGGCTACGGATGACCTCGCTCGCGTTCTCGGCCTACTCGACGCTGCGGTGATGCATGCTGCTGCAGGTGCCGAATCTGGCCCGGGTTCGCGCGACGACTAACGCGCGCGCGCCGCGGATATCTCCGCCTGCCATCGGCGGCCGGGCGTCCTTCCGTTCCGCAGATGCCAACGAGTTGCGGGACGCCGATACGCTTGCGCCGCACCTCGACGCGGATCCCCAGGAGAAGACCTATATGCAAGTAGGAATGGTAGGACTCGGCCGGATGGGCACCATCTTGGTGCGACGCCTCCTGCAGGGCGGTCACGACTGCGTCGTCTACGACATCGACCCTGACAGAGCGGCGGCGCTAGAGAGCGACGGCGCCGTAGCGGCGTCGAGCCTCCGCGACTTCGTCGACAAGCTGGCGCCGCCACGGTCCGCATGGATCATGGTCCCGGCCGGTCTGACCGACAACACGGTCCACGAGCTGGCGGATCTGATGCAGCCCGATGACACCATTATCGACGGTGGCAACAGCTACTATCGCGACGACATTTCGCGCGCAGAAGCTCTGCGGGCCCGCGGTCTCCACTATGTCGACATTGGCACGAGCGGTGGAGTCCACGGTCTCGAGCGAGGATTCTGCCTGATGATCGGCGGAGAGTCCGAAATTGTGAAGCGGCTGGAACCGATCCTTCGGAGCATCGCTCCCGGCATCGACGCCGCCAGCAGGACGCCGGGACGTACAGGCGAAGCTATGTTGGGCGAAGAAGGTTTCCTTCACTGTGGGCCCGCTGGCGCTGGGCACTTTGTCAAAATGGTCCATAACGGCGTCGAGTACGGCATCATGGCTGCATACGCGGAAGGAATCAACATCCTGCGTAACGCGAATATCGGCAGAACCGAGATGGAATCTGACGCAGAAACGGCGCCCATTCGGGACGCGCACTACTACTCATACGACTTTGATCTCCCATCGATTGTCGAAGTGTGGCGGCGCGGTAGCGTAATCTCATCGTGGCTACTGGATCTCACGGCGATAGCTCTGACAAAGTCCCCCGAACTCACCGAGTTCACCGGAAGGGTGTCCGATTCGGGCGAAGGACGCTGGACGATTCTCGCGGCCGTTGATGAGGGCGTGCCGGCGAACGTGCTAAGCGCAGCGCTGTACAGTCGGTTTCGATCCAGACTCGAAGTGGACTTTGGCGATAAAGTCCTGTCGGCGATGCGCGAGCAGTTTGGTGGGCACGCCGAGAAGCCTGCTACCGGAGTCTGATGTGGGGCTGACGGACAACGACATGGATTCCGTCACCCCATCCCGGCGTGGAACGGATAGTGGGCAACTGAGTGCCCATTCGGAACCTCTCCAGCGCGGCCGTACTTCGGCTCAGGCCGCACGGAGTGGAGATGAGCAGTCAGTCGAGTCTGGAGGCCTGCGGTTGGCAGACGATCCGGGTTTTGCCAGTCGACAGGTTCGTCGTCTCGCGGACTCGCTGCTCGCGACGAACCCGGCGCTGATCCACCGGTACGTTGACGTACTGGTGGAGGCATGGGCCCAGGAGCGCCGAGTCGTGGTCTTTGGTAACGGCGGTAGTGGAATGACTGCGAGTCATCACGCCGCCGACATCATTAAGACCGCCACTGGACATACGCGCTGTCCGCTTTTTGCTATCAGTCTCACTGACAATGTTGCGCTGGCAACCGCGGTTGCGAACGATGTTTCCTACGCCGAGCTCTTTTCATACCTCATTCCAAGGTACGCCGCGCACGGCGATGTGGCAGTTGCGTTCACGGCTTCGGGCACCAGTCCAAACATAGTCGCGGGTGTCCGGACAGCCCGCGACCTCGGGTTGGAGGTCGTCGCATTCACGGGTCAGAACTCGGCCATGCTTGAACCCTGCGCCGATCTCATCTTCGCCTCGGACTGCGCCGACGTCGGGCTCGTCGAGGCAAGCCACGGTGCGCTTGCGCACATCGCGACGGCACTCCTCCACCGCCGCGTTACGCCACAGCCCTAGGACTGACGGAAATCGGCATGGCGCAGGGAGTAGACATCGAGCCGACATGGATATCCAGCGTGTTTCGGCGGTTGCATCTTGAGATTCGACAGCTTGAAGTCACACGCCCGGCGCAGTTCGCGCGCGCAAGCACTATTCCGAACAGCTTCGCGTTTCTGAAGAGCGCGCAGAACTCGGACGGCTCATGGGGGTCTCACGCACTTTTCGAAACGAACCTTGCTCTGCGGGCGATCGGGCTATGGAGCCACCAGATACCAGAGCTCCGCGCGAACACGTCCTGGGTGTTGCCGACGGGAGCGCCGGGAGGCGTTGATCTCGCGTTCGAGTGGCTAGTTGCGCAGCAAGTCGGCGGGTGCTGGGAGGGCAACATCTGGGACACTGCGGGCGTAGTTCGCGCAGCGTCGCTTCATCAGCGTGCATCTGAGCCGTTCGTGAACAGCGCGGTCGCATGGCTCGACAAGCAGGCTGCTACTGACTGGGGTCTGAAGGCTGGCCTACCGCCTCACTACGCCGCGCAGGCGTTGCTCGCGTACAACGATGTGGGCGCGACTGACAACCAGTCCGTACTCGTCGATCTGCTCTACGCGGAGGTCAAGCGACAGCCAGACCTCGCAGCACGGTCCGTGTATATCGCGGGTCAGGTAGTGGAGGCGCTTGTCGAGTCCGGGGTAAGCCCAGCGGAGCGCCCGATGCGCGAGTACGTGGCGAGTCTGACGAGCCGCATTGATCAGATCGAGGTATCCAGCGCGAACTTCTTGGATATTGCTTGCGGGTTCCTAGCTCTCGGGGTCATCCATGGTGGCGTCGATGAGAAGTCGGAGATTGCGCAGCGTACGCTAGCGAGCATGTTGCAGCCGAGCCGCCTCCGACCGAACGGAAGTTGGTACCAGAACGTGCTCTTTACGAGCTGGGCGTTGGTTGCGTTGTCTCGTGTAGCCCGTGTCATCACCCTCGAGGCGGTGCCTCTGGAGCTTTACACGATGCTCGCGCGGGCTCGGGACGAGATTGCGTCCGGCGCACGCCAACGGCTTGCCGCAGGCCGAAGGGCTACCGTGCTCGCGGTTCTTGTCGGTGTGCTCACGGCAAGCGCGGCGTGGGTTGTGGCGGCGGCAACCGCTGGGCCAGTCCGGATCGACACTAGCAACAATCTGGTGTGG
This sequence comes from Paraconexibacteraceae bacterium, assembly GCA_963727365.1. Classification (GTDB taxonomy): domain Bacteria; phylum Actinomycetota; class Thermoleophilia; order Solirubrobacterales; family Solirubrobacteraceae; genus Paraconexibacter. Next base: position 225,614 of record CAVSFU010000019.1, read on the forward strand.
TGGGTTATGGGAGTCCTAGTGTCGGCGATAGCCCTTGTCTTTCGGTTGAGTGCCACGTTTTCGCGGAAGCAGATGGAGGACTAGTCACGTTTCCAGGTGATACTCGCGGGCTCGGGCCGGTTGCGACCTCAGGATTCCGCGCGGCGTTGAGGCCGACCAGTGGTTGACTCAGGAGACGCACCATGACGAGGGTTGCCGTCGTGGGGCACGTTGAATGGGCGGAGTTTGTGTCGCTTCGGGATATTCCCAAGGCGGGCATGGTAGCTGGAGCTCTCGGCTCGTTCGAGGCAGGAGGTGGCAGTGCCGCAGTGGCCGCCGAGACCCTCGTTGATCTCGGCGCCGAGGTCGACTTTTATTGCGCACTGGGCGACGACGTCGATGGTAGATCGGCGGCGAGCGAGCTTGACGTGCGCGGCATCCGGGTTCACGTGGCGTGGAGAAATGGCACGACAAGGCGTGCCCTAGTGCTAATTGACGGCCGCGGGCGACGTGCCGTAGTGACGATCGGCGATCGCCACTTTCCGTGCGGCGCGGATGCCCTGGATTGGGGGCGCGTTCACGGCGCGGACGCCGTGTACTTCACGGCTGGCGATTGTGACGCGCTTGAGCTAGCGCGGCGTGCGCCTGTGCTGGTAACGACTCCGCGCGCGGTGACTACTCTGCAGCGGTCACGATGTGTCGCCGACGCGTTGGTGTTCAGTGCGCAGGATGAGCACGAGGTTGCGTGGGCGAACGAGTTGGAGGGTTGCGCGCGGCTGTTGGTCGCGACCAACGGAGCGGACGGGGGTCGGTGGTGGGGGTTTTCCAGCGGGAGTTGGGAAGCGGCTACGCTGCCAGGCGAGCCGAAGGACGACTACGGGTGCGGGGACTCGTTCGCTGCGGGTTTCACCTTCGGCTTGGCGCTTGGACATAGCGTTGCGGATGCGGTGACCATGGGCGCTGCTTGCGGCGCGAGATGCATGACCTTCCCTGGGATCCCTGGCGGAGGTTCTGAGTCGGCGACCTTCGACGCGGAGGTGTAAGTCAGTCATGAGACCGCTTCCACTTGTACTGTGGGACATTGATGGCACGCTGATAAGCAACGCGCGATCAGCTCATGGCCTGAGCTACGCGGAGGCCGCTGGACGGATCTTGACTGATAGAGAGGTTCCGCCTCCCGGCGAGACCAGCGGACTGACGGATTTCGGCATCCTGGAGCGGACGTTTCTTGGGGCAGGGATGACACCTGAGGAGACACGGCTCCTCATTCCCGCTGCATTGGTCGAGCTGGAACGACTTACGACCGATAGGGAGACGATTGCACGTGAGCGCAATCGTCTCCACGGTGCCCTCGATGCGATCCGCGAGCTCGACGAGGCCGGTGCGTTGCAAACCGTCGTGACCGGGAACTCTCGTCGGCGGGCCCTGGCCAAACTCGAAACGTTCGATCTAGCTGGACAGGTCGACATGCGGTGCGGCGCGTTCGGAGACCTTTCGGGCGAGCGATGGCGTCTCGTCGAGGAAGCGCGAGAGGACGGGCCTAATCCACCGAGGCCACGTCGATGCGGTGTCTCGAGGATGCACGTTTGTGATCGGAGACACCACGCACGATGTCGCCGCGGCGCGCGAAGCCGGGGTTGCGGCGATCGCCGTTGCTTCCGGATCCGACACGATTGGAAGAACTCGCCGGCACCCATCCTGACCTCCTGCTTGTGAGCCTGGCTGTATCGGACGGTCAGCTAGCCGCGCTCGTAACGAGATGACGGGCGCCCCACGAGGCGCGCCAGGGGCATCATTCCGGCCGACCGGCTAGCGCCGCTCTTAGGGTCTCAACCCAGGCTCCACGGTTTGACCGTGGTCCCCCTTGGTCCACCCAACGGTTCAAGAGCAAACCCCTCGTCACACCACACCTCGCCGCCGCCCGAGCCCTCTCCTCCGGCGCAGAACCCGCGTGGGTGAGTCCCCCGAACAACACGGGTTGCGTGGACGTAGGCTGCCCTGAACAATCAAGGAGCGATGGCGGTACACGGGGCTAAGCGGTGTGTTGCGGCGCTACTGGTGAGCTTCGGGATCGGTCGGCCACGCAGCTCGCGCTGCAGCCGAGCCCCCGCCGTGTACCGATGCGCGCCCGCCACGCCTGGAGATTCATCCGGGCACGCTATTCGTCTCGGGTCGTATCGGCGAGGAGAAGACGTTTGCGAACTCGCTGCGCATCACGGCACATCGGACCGGGCTCACCGTCGCGATGCGCGCGTCGCGGCTCGTGCCCGTGGATTCGCCCGGTCGCCGGGCTCCGGATGCACTGGGGCGACCGCGCATACTCCTCACCGCGCCCTCTGGCGTTCTCGCCAAGGAGGAAATCAAGAACGTACCGGTCAGCATTGAAGCAGTCGGCCAGGCCGGCCGCTATGAAGGGTCGATCTACGTGCGCGCAGGCAAGCGCCGCTGCCGCGTGCCGTTGATCGTCAAGGCGCACGTCCGGCCGAAGATCTCGCTCGTCCCGTCGAGCAACGAGGCGGTGACGATCAACGTGACCAAGGAGGTCAAGCTTCCAGGCATGGGCAGTGAGGATGTCGAATCGATCCGCGTCTTGTTGGCCAACCTGGCAGACGAACCCGCGGTGCCGACTTCGGCAACTGTCGGCGTGAGCGGAAGCGAGGACCACCCCGGAAAGGTCGGGGGAGTCGAAGTAGAGCTCCCAAAGAGGGGACGCGCGATCTCGATAGGTGACATCCGCTCAGTTCCTATCGTCGTCGATAAGAGCCGACTACGGCCCGGTCACTACTCGGGTGCGATCGTGATCCGACTGGCCGGCGCTACCGAAGCCACGTCGCTCTCGCTCGACCTGGATGTCAAAGACGCCTGGCTCTGGCCGGTTGTGGCGCTGTTGTTTGGCTTGCTGTTGAGCTTCTTGCCATCTCTGTATCGCCGGCTCTCCGACTCCGCGAAAATCCGTCACCGGCTACGGCGTGCGCGGCGTGCGACGGCCTCATTGAATCCCGTTGACCGGTTGCGGCTGCAAGAGATGATCGATGAAGCCGAGCATTTGCTACGAGGGAAGGACGTAATCGCAGCTCGGGAGCTAGCGGACAAAGTCAGCGTGAGTCGGGCGCTACTAGAGCGAGCTCGAGCCATCGAAGCTGAGGCTCGGGTTTTGAGTCCGGATCTGCCTCGTGCCATAAAGGCGAATCTGGTCCTAGTGCGCTCCAACGTCCGTGACCGGCAGCCCGACGCCGCGAAGCAGAATCTCGAAACCTTGGAGCAAGAACTCGACGCGCTACGCGTCCAACCGCTAGTCGGTTGGCAGAGTACCTCGCTCATGGGGGTTCTCCCCATAGACCGGCCGATCGGTGGCGTTCCCGCAGTGGCGGCCTTCGTACGACGCGTCGTACCAGCAGCCAGTTTCGGCGTGGTGATGACGGGCTACGGCGTTCTGCTCATAGGGCTTCTCCTCTTCCTTGGCCTCAACGAGCTGTACCTCGATGACGACACGTTCGGGGACAACCGCCTTCTGGACTACGGAGGCTTGGTTGTGTGGGCGCTCGGAGCCACCGTTGGCGTCAAATCACTGGGCGAGCGTGCGTCGTCCGCGCCCGCCGCCGAATGATGTCGCTCGCGTCGAACTTCCTTCTGTGGCGTTGGCAGAGACGCCATCGCTCAAGGCGCGCGGTGACGCGCTCGTTCCAACCGCATCAGCGCCGTGCGCAGAGCCTCGTCCCGGGCGCGACGGTTTGGCCTTCGTCTCGTCCTGGTCCACCGCAGCCGGCAACCACGGTCTGTCGTGGGCGATCACGAGCGCCGCTTCGCGCGGGCCGCACGCGCACGCATAGCGCGGCCCTCCGCGTCCATCAGAGCGTTGACGAGTTCTTCGAACCATGAGACCGTAGATGGGGCGCCGAGCGGTTTGACCGTAGTCCCGTCGGGCGCGCTAGGGAAGCCTTGCGTAGCCCATCGCGAGGGGCCGCTCACTCCCGGATGAGCGCGCTCCGGTCGAGCTTGCTCTGGTCCCCGACACCACCGGCGACGCCGAGGGTGATGTCGAGCTCGGCGAGGAGCGTGCGGAGCATGTGCCGCACGCCCGCCTCCCCTCCGAGCGCCAAGCCGTGCACGTACGGGCGGCCGATCACGACGGCCTCGGCCCCCAGGGCCAGCGCCCGGTAGGCGTCGGTCCCCGTGCGAACGCCCGAGCCGAACAGGACCGCGAGCTTGCTGCCAACCGCTTCGGCGATCCGCGGCAGCATGTCGATCGTGCCGGTCGGGCTTGGGCCGCGGCGCCCACGCTCGTTCGAGACGACGATGCCGTCGAGGCCGCGGCTCACGGCCATCCGCGCGTCCCGCACCGTCTGGATGCCGCCGAGGACGATCGGCCCGTCCCAGGCGTTGCGGACCGCCGCGAGCGCCGTCCAGTCCTGGCGCGGCTGAGGGGGCGAGAGCACGAGGTGCGTACACCCGGCGAGGCGCGCGCGCGAGAGCAGCGCGCGGTTCGGACCGTTGCCCTCCGGCCAGTCCACGGCGAACCACCGCGAGCCGATCGGCGCTGCCAGCGCGACGGCCTCGACCGGCGTGCTCGATTGCGACGCATGGACGTACGTGAGCCCCAGGCCCGCAGCAGCGCGGGCGGTCGCGGCCTCGCCGTCGCGGTGCGCGAGGGCCTGGTTGCCGACCGGGCCGAGGATGATCGGGGCCGGCATCGACACGCCAAGCACCGTCGCGGTCCAGTCGCGCTCCTCGCGGTCGACGAACATCCGCGGGACGATCCGCCACCTCCTCATCGCCCGCTCGTTCGCGCGCACGGCCGCAGCGCCGCCCGCCCAGGCGAGGAGATGCGTCCTGGCAGCCTCGGGCAGGACCTTCCCGGCGGCGGCTTCGAGGCCGGACAGGTTCGTGGTGAAGATCGGCTTCACGTTCGCCGTCATCCCTGCGAGATAGATCTCGGACTGGTAGCCGACATAGGGGGCACCCGGCCCGACCGGCAGCGGCGACTGCCCGGGACGCACGGGGACGGGCACCGAACGGCCCGCGGCGAGCGCAGTCGGCGCGAGCACGGTCGCGGCGGCGGCCGTGCCAGCCATCTCGAGGAACTGACGACGAGTGCTCTCGGACATGGACGGGCTCCGCACTCAGCGGCTCAGGGAGGAACGGGAAAGGGTGCGGTGGCTGCGGTGGCCGGCGTTGCGGACCTCCATCGCGAGCTCGTTGACGAGTCTGCGCATGACGATGCGGCTGCCCCTCTGCCCGTCCAGCGCGAGCCCGTAGAGGTACGGCCGCCCGATCAGCACCGCGTCGGCCCCGAGCGCCAGCGCCTTGAAGGCGTCGCGGCCCGTGCGGATCCCGGAGTCGAAGAGCACGGGCAGCTTGCCGCCGACCGCCTTGACGACCGGGCCGAGGGCGTCGAGCGACGCGATCGCCCCGTCGACCTGACGGCCGCCGTGGTTGGAGACGACGATGCCGTCGAGCTTGTGCTCGACGGCGAGGCTGGCGTCGCGCGGGCTCTGGATCCCCTTGAGCAGGATCGGGCGGTCCCAGTTCGCGCGGATGAGCGGCAGCTGCTCCCAGCTCAGACCGGGGTTCTGGAAGAGCCCCGCGAACGTGATGCCGGCGGGTAGCGGGGTGAGCTCTGCCGGGACGGGCATCCGGCGCTGGAAGACCGGGTCGCTCGTGTAGTTCGCGAGGCCGTCGTTCGCGAGGAAGGGGGAGTACCCGCGGTCAAGGTCCAGCGGCCGCCAGCCGAGCAGCGTCGTGTCGAGGGTGATGACCAGGTGGGTGTAGCCGGCCGCCCTGGCACGGCGCAGGAAGGAGACGAGCAGTTCGTCGTCCGTGGGCCAGTAGAGCTGGTACCAGCGCGAGCCGTCGCCGTTGGCGGCCGCCACCTCCTCCATCGGGTAGGCGGCCTGCGTCGAATGCACGTACGTCAGCCCGAGCTCGGCCGCCGCGCGGGCGGTGGCGAGATCACCGTCCGGATGCGCGAGCGTCTGCACCCCGACCGGCGCGAACAGCACCGGCGCAGGCATGCGCGTCCCCAGGATGGTGGTGGACAGATCGACCTTCGCCGGCTTGCGCCGGCGCCGGGTCCGGCGCTTGATCCTCCAACGCTGGAACGCTGCGGCGTTGGCGCGCGTGGTGTCTCTGTTCCCCGCCCCGGCGAGGACGTAGGCCAAAGCCTCGGGGCTCAGGACCTTGGCGGCCTCCGTCTCGAGCTTCGAGAGGTCGCGGGGAATCGCCGGGGCCGGCGTCATTCGCCGGATTGTGACGGGAGGGATGAGCAGATCGACTCCAGATCTTGGTAATTCGACGAACCAGTGACATAGTGCTTGTCCGGGGGGAGGGTCTACGAGGGGAGCAGGGCATGAGCGGCGCCGGGCAGCAGCGCGAGTCGCGACGGCCCAGGCGCGTGATCGCGCCGTTCGCGGCTCTCGTGCTCGTGGCGCTCGTCGCGATCGGCGGCGTGACGTCGATCGTCGACGCCGAGCGCGCGGTGACGATCCCGCTCCCGGTGCCGCTGGTGAAGGTGCGCACGCAATCGGGCGACGTCGTGCGCGAGCGCCTGATCCCGATCGGCGGCGTGCCGGTTCCCCTGGACGTCGACGAGAAGAAGCTGCTCGGCCTGCTGTGGCCCGACGTCGACGTCTCCGTCGGCCTGCTAGCCCTCGACGAGCTGCCCAACAGCCCGCTCGTGCCGGTCGTGCAGATCAAGCGCAACGCGCTCGCGGTCCTGCGCCAAGCGCCTGCGCCGCCGCTGAAGATCGACATGACGCTGCAGCTGCTCGACGTCGGCGCCGGCTTCTCGAACCTCGCGACGATCACCTACGGCTACGAGACGACCGAGGGCGGCCTGATCCCGCCCAACTTCCGCACCAAGCTCGTCGGCCCGCTGGCCGGCGGCTTCATCGACCCGCTCGAGGCCATCGTCGAGACGCCGGGGTACTCGGCGCCGCTGAAGGTCAACGCCCGCGTCGTCACCGCGGGGCTCGATGCCAGCTTCGGCGTCGCGGCCAACCCGATGCCTGAGCGCATCCGCCTCGTCGAGGATCCGCGCGACGACGGGCTGGACTTCCACCTCGAGCACAACGGCTCGATCCCCGACGTCAAGCTCGATGCGACCGCGGACATCCGCCGCCTCAGCGACGGGCGCCTGCGTCATGTCGACGCGCACGTCGAGCGGCTGCCGCAGACGCTTGACCTGCACCACACCTCCGTCGGCGACCACACGGACGTCGACTACTCGCACAACTCGACGCTGAAGGCGCCCGACCTGCAGGCCGGGTATCGCGACACGAAGGCCGACGGCACGATCGTCATGGACGCCGACCTCAGGGTCGCGGGGCTGCCGAACCACATGACTGGCGCCGTCGACATGATCCCCGACGACGACGGCGGCGCGGCGATCGACAAGTTCGACTTCAAGGTGCTCGGCAACGGCGAGATCGAGTCGCTGGACTTCCTCGCGCGCAACTACACCGGCGCCGACGGCCCCGTTCCGGCGCCCGTGCTCGGCCCCGACCAGCTCGTCACGGCGGCCACGCGGCAGATGCCCGATGGCAGCTCGCGCTTCCGCGCGGCCGGCCGCCTGCTCGGCGTGCGCTCGGCCCACCTCGAGCGCCAGGGCTCCGACAACCAGCAGATCGACGTCACCACCGATCTCGGAGACGGAAAGCAGCCGCTGCGCGCCCTCGTCGACCTCGACAACCGCGGCCCGGGCGGCCCGAGCGATCCCGCCAAGCGCCTGCGCCTGGCGCTCGACACGACCGTCAGTCCGCTGCCCAAGGGGCAGATCCACGTCAACTACGACCCGTCGCGCAACGGCAGCGGGACGAAGCTCGTCTATGACTCACCGCAGTCCGTCGACGTCGACGTCGACGCCGTGATCGCCGAGGGCGACACGACCGACGGCTGCGGCCAGTCCGAGGTGACCTGCCTGAAGGCGCGCATCGAGCACCTGCCGCCGCACATCGAGGCAGACGTCCCCGGCAAGGACGACACCGACTTCAGGCTGACGCATACCGGCGTCGGCACGCCACCGGACGTCCGCGTCGAGGTCGACCGCACCCCCGTCGACCCCAACGGCCGCTCCTACGCGAAGGTCGCGCTGGACGACGTGCCCGCGCAGGTGCGGGGGCGCCTGGACATCACCGACAACGACGTGGTGCGCGCCGCCGAGTTCCACGCGTGCGCGTGGGACTTCGTCGATGCCAAGTGCGTCGGAAGCCAGTTCGCGCTCGGCCGTGTCGCGTTCACGGTCCGCGACCAGCCCACGCGCGTCGGGATGCCGCCGCGCGCGGACGGCGCACAGAACTTCGTCAGCGTGATCTCGCGCGACCCGATCTTCGGGCGCGAGGACGACGACCACTTCGAGGTCGCCGGCCGCGTCGCCGACGTGCGCACGGTTGCGTTCCGCCAGCGCGACGTCGACGACGACGGCGAGGCCGACGGCACGCTCGGCGTCGAGGTCGACGTTGGAGCCGCGCGCCCGCGGTTCGACGCAGACGTCGACACCGCCGGCTTCATGGCCGACCCCGACGACGACGACGTCAACCTCGGCGCGACGAGGAACAACATCCACGTCAACGTCGCCACGCTCCCCGGTCAGTTCACCGCATGCGTGCGCGGCAATGCCGACAGCAAGCCGCCGAAGGCGCCGCAGGCGACCTCGCCGCTTTTCGACAAGCTGCTGGCCCCCTGCGACCGCACCGACGTGCTCAAGCACGACGCGGACCCCAACAGCGCGGATGACGACCTGCAGTCGACGCCGCTGTCGGTGGTCTACAGCGCTGCCTCGCCGACCGCGGTGAGCGCGTCGGTGTCGTCGACGCAGCCCGACCGCGAGGACGGCGACCGCCCGGCCACCACGGAGCTCAAGGCCTCAGTCACCGAGGTCCCGCGCAAGCTGCGCACCGACGTGATCACGCCGGTCGCGCCCGAGGCCGGCCAGGCGGGGCGCAAGCTCGAGTTCGCCTATGACGCCGACGACGGCGACCCGACGACGCCGGCGACCGCGGACATCGTCGACAAGATCACGTTCGACCTCGCGACCCGCCGCGCCAACTCGTTCTGCGAGGACCCGCGGCCCAACCGCAAGGCCGTCTGCGTGTCCGGCGAGCTGCGCGACATCCCGCAGAACATGAGCGCCGACTACGACCCCGACCCGGTGAAGGCCGACGTCGTGCTGTCGTCGCGGCGCCCGCAAGGCGTCACCGAGAAGCTCTCGATCAACCCCGACCTCCCCGGCGTGGCCCCGTTCCGGCTGTCGTCGGTGTCGCCCGACGAGGACCCGATCGTGCTCGACGCGCGCGTCGAGGAGCTGACCGACAAGATCGTCGGCAAGCTGCAGAGCGTCAACCTCGAGGGCGAGGATGCCGCAGCGACCTCCGGTTCGCTCGCGTCCCGCATCCTCACGTGCAGCGACGGCGACGACGACGACGGCGACGGCGACATTGACATCGAGGACGAGGACTGCGAGCCGGACGTCGCGAACTTCTCCTTCGACGCCTGCGATGGGATCACTGACGTCCAGCTGCAGACGTGCGCCGGCGTCAAGAGCATCTACTTCAAGGCGACCAACGCGCTTGCCGGCGACCAGCTCACCGGCCCGCGCGACCCGTTCGTCGTGCCGCCGAGCCCGGCACCCGCCGACCCGGCACGCCCGGTCACGCAGAACTTCTCGTTCGTCGAGCGCGGCGACACGTTCCGCGCGATCGCAAGGATCAGCGCCTTCAAACGTGTCTCGCTGGGCAAGCTCAGCGGCAACGCGCCGAGTGCGACGACGCGGCTTGGTGCGGCGTTCGGCAACGGCGACGCCTCCGACAAGATCCGCGCCTACGTCGATCGCGACACCGGCAAGGAGACGACGAAGCTCGACGCGATCGTCGCCGAGGCGCCGCAGGCGATCAACGTCTGCATCCGCTCGAAGGTCGACAAGGACGACGTCCACAGCGGCGCCGGCTTCAACTTCTGCGACGCGGCGCCGGCTGACAAGAAGGCGGTCGAGATCGCGCTCGTCCGGCCGGCCACGACCGGCCGCCCGGACATCCGCATCGACGGCCTCGAGCTGACCAAGGGCGGCAGCGCCGAGATCCTCCGCGGCATCCCCAGCCCGGATCCGACTGACCCGATCCCGGCGCTGTCGATCGAGAACCTCGGCGACACCGTCCAGGTGCTTGCCGGCGAGGACGCCGACCTCCAGGTCGACGGCGTCGCCGGCGGCGCGCTGGCGAAGGTCGCCGACCGCATCGAGTTCCACCTGCAGGACTTCAACGGCAAGCTCAAGGCCGGCTTCCCGCGCGACCCGCTGGCGAGCACGCCTCCGTCCTCGGTGATCGCGTCGCCGAACTACCTGCGCGTGATCAAGGCGCGCTCGAGCTCGCTGTTCGAGGGCTCGGTGCCGGACCTCAAGCGGATCAAGCTGACCAAGGCCGCGTGCAACCCCGACGACAAGCGCTACCCGCCCGCGGACAAACCGCCCGCGGAGGGCGGATTCACCGCCACCTACCGTCCCGAGTACACGTGCGTCAACGCGATCGCCGCGCAGGGCAAGTCGCTGGACATCACTGTGCGCAAGGAGGACGAGCACGGCGAGATCGTCTCCTTCGACGACGCCGGCATCAGCTCCGTCCCCTCCGGGCCGAACGGCCTGATGGCGACGATCGCCAAGTCGCCCGAAGCGGCAAAGGAGAGTCCCGTCTGCACCGAGCACGCCGACGCGACATTGGGCGCCGGCTGCCGCCCGCCGCTGCTGTCGCTGGAAGCCCCGCGCGGAGCGGCGCAGCGCCCGGTCCTCCGCGGGCGCCTGGCGCAAGGCCTGAAGTCGCTGGTCGAGCAGCTCGCCACCCAGGTCCCGCTGGACGTGCTGTCCAAGCGCGCGCACTTCGACGTCGGCTTCGGCCACGACTCCTGGGATGTCCCCGGCGCGCGCATCAAGGTCGGGCTGCGGGGTGCGCAGACGGCGCTGATGGCCAACCTCCGGCTCGAGGTGCCGCAGTTCCTCGATCTCGACCCGATCACCTCCTACACGTGCGCGCACTTCGGCGAGGAACAGCGCGGCGACTGCGAGGAGCCTGAGGTCGGTGCCGAGACCAACCGCGGCTTCGCGGCCAAGGACATTCGCATCAAGCTGGTCGGCTCCAACGTCGGCCACGGCGAGCGCGACCTCGACACGATCGGGCCCGACGGGCGCCTGAGCCTGCTGATGCACGACTACGACGAGGCCGCCGAGGTGGTGCTCACGGGCGCCCCGCCCGCCACGTCAGCGCTCGGCGCCGTTCCCTACGACGCCGAGGCCAGCCGGCAGCCGGCGACGGGCGCCTACGACGACGGTCTCGTGATGCCGGGCTACACGGAACTCGCGGTGTTCCTGCGCAACCACTACGACATCTCGATCCCCAACGCGGCGCGCCAGCAGCTGTTCGCGCAGGTCGACGGCCGCACCAACCACCCGCTCGACCTGACGGTGCGCCTGCTCAAGAACGACCAGGACGGCGGCTACGGCGAGAACCGTGACGGCCACGTCGTTCCCAACCAGCAGATCACGGCGCGCAACGTCCCCTGCGCGGGACGGCCCGCCTGCGGCCCCTACGCCAACGAGAGCTTCGCGCTGCCGAGCTTCCGCCTGCGCGCCGAGGTGCTCGGCGAGGGCGAGGTGCCCAAGCGCCGCTGCGAGCAGGGCGTCAAGCCCGAGGACAACCTCGGCTTCACCGCTTGCGTGATCCAGGTCGATCCCGCGACGCGCTGGCTGAACGTCGACGTCAACGCCCAGCCGACGCCGGCGCGCGAACCGGCACGGTCGATCGAGGCGGTCGCGGACACGATGGAGCAGCGCTTTGACCTGCGCGGCTTCCGCAACGTCAACGACAAGAGCGTCCCGGCGCTGTTCACCCCGCAGGCGTCGCTGCGCCTGACCGGCCTGGAGGTCGGGCTCAAGCTGGGCATCGGCACGCCCGGCGGGCTGGCGGCCGCGTCAACGGAGATGTCGATGTTCGGCGACCTGATCCCGCGCATCACCGGCTCCGCCACCAGTCAGACCAAGATCGGCGCCAAGCTGACGGCGATCCACGCGGCGTCCATCGGCGACCCGACGCTGCCCGGCAGCGGCCGGACCGAGGTTGCCACCGACCTGCGCGGGTACTTCCGCACGCTCGTGCACGCCGAGGCGCTGTTCGGGCTGCTCTCGGCGACCGCGCACCACGACACGCCCGTCGACGCGATCGCGCTGAAGTTCCTGGCCTGCGCCACCGGTGACGCGGTGGGCATCACGAACGCGATGAGCGTGACCAACGGCGCCGGCACCGCGGTCGGCGCATTGGACCCGTCGCTGAGTCAGGCCAGTCCGGCGTCTGCGCTGATCACCGTGCTGGACGCCGTCGTCACGCGCATCCTCTGCATCGTCGACACGATCGCCGGCTTCGATCACAACGACCAGGTCAACGTCAACCACCCGTCGCCGCGCTGGGACGAGCCCGGGCACCCGATCCCGGACGTCGGCAAGCAACCGATCGAACTTGGCAGCGAGGCCCTCGTCACCGAGGACGTCGGCCGTCAGGATCGCACGATCAGCAGCCCGCTGACCGCGTGCGGGACGATCGTCGCACGCAAGCTGACGATCTCCGCGAAGGTCACGGTCGGGGTGCTTGGCGGACTCAGTCAGGGCCGATCGACAGCGCGCCTGCTCGGCGGCCTCCCGGGTGGGCCTGTCCCGGTCGGTGGGTCGCCGGATTGCGGTAAGCTCGTGCTCGACGTCGAGGAGCTGCACATCACCGGCGACGGCAGCATCGACGCCAGCGGAGCCGCGGGGCAGACCGACATGGGCGGTACGCCCGCGTCCGGCCTCGGCGGCGGCGCCGGGCACGTCGGCGCCGGCGGAGCCGCCGGCGAGAGCCGCGGCAGCGGCGGCGCGACGTACGGCGACGCCGACCACACCGAGCTCGGGTCACGCGGCCGCGCCGGGTCCGGCTCCGCGAACGGTGGCGCAGGCGGTGGGCTCGTCGAGATCTCGGCCCTCAGGTCGATCACGATCGACGCCGACCTCTCGTCAACCCACGCTTCGTCCGCGATCGTCGCCGACGGCGGCAACGGCGAAGACGCCGGCGCTGATTGCACGCTGACTGCCGGCGGCGGTGGCTCTGGCGGATCGGTCCGGCTGATCGCCAACCGCGTGACCGTGGCAAACGATCGCGTCGTCCAGGCCTTCGGTGGCGACGGCGGCGCGGGCGCGACCGGCGGCGGCGGTGGCGGCGGCGGCAAGGTCCGCATCGACGCCGTGATCAAGAAGGTCCCCGCGCGGATCGCGACACCGGCCCTCGAGCCGCATCTGGCCGCGCGCGGCGGTCTCCCCGGCACCCTGGGCGCCTGCGCCGACGGCGTCGCCGGTGCCACCGGGCAGGTCCTGGGGCACGACGTCGTGCGCGCCGCGACGGTCACGCGCGTGACCGGCGGCATCAACGAGGACACCACCAACCCGTGGGTCCAGGGCCACGTCAACCTGCAGATCCAGGCGATGCAGGCCGGTGGCGGACCGATCAAGGTCTGGGTCTGCCACGAGAAGCTCGCCTGGGGCGCATCGGACCCGTTCACCAACCCGGCCCTCGACCCACGGCCTGGGACGGGGCGCAGTGCGGGCGCGACGTCGCGCCTGGCCGTGGAGCAGGAGCCCGGGGACAGCGATCCGATCCCCGGGGACGAGTGCGACTTCTACTTCATCAGCGAGCCCGACGCGGCCTCGACGGAGGACCCGGGCAGGGAGACCTACACCGCCAACGTGCGCTTCCCGCGCGCGGGCAACCTCACCAACGCCTACCACGGCTTCTGGGCATTCGCCCAGGACGGCGATCAGGCAAGCACGCAGCAGCCGCTGCGCCCGACGTACTCGCCCGTCAAGGTCGGGTCGGACACGCAGACGCCGATCATCACGGACACGAACGCCAAGAACCAGCGCGGCATCTGCACTGGCCTCGGTGCGCCCGGGCTGCCCGAGCCGATGTGCCTCGATGTCCCGACGGCGCGCTTCTCCATGGCTGTGTCCGACCAGGGTGGCTCGGGCGTCGTCAAGACGAGCTGCGCCGTCGATCCGCCTTCCAACGGTGACACGCGCCCCTACAACATCCCCTGCCGACCCGGCGACGAGGTCAGCGTCCCGCTTGGTGGTGACGGCCTCAAGGTCGTCGACGTTCGCGCGGACGACAAGGCCGGCAACATCGGTGTCGGCGGCAGCGCCAAGCAGATGGCGTTCTTCGTGGACTCCAAGGCGCCGGACACGCCGACGATCAAGCTGACCGACCTCGGCCCCCAGACCAACGGCTGGTACAAGAAGACACCGACGCTGACCGTCGACGCGAGCGACCCCGCAGCAAGTGCGGGCTTCGCTTACACCCCCGAGAAGCCGATCACCGTGCTGATCGACGAGGGCAGCACGACGTGTGGCGTCGCGTTCGGCAGCACGGTCACGATCTGCGAGGGGTCGGAGACCACGCCGTTCGTCCCAGCCACCGGCACGCACACGTTCAAGGCGTACGCGACCGATCGCATGGGCCACCGCTCGCCGGTCCGCGGGACCTGTGCGGGGACGGCGACGCCGGGCTCCTGCACGATGCAGGTCGACACCGCCGCGCCCGACACGCACTTCTTCATCGGGCCGAAGACGCCGGACGGCAGCGCGAGCTACTACCGCACCGCGCCGCTGTTCGCCCTGAGCGTCTACGACAACGCCGGCGGATCCGGCGCCGGCCCCGACGTGAAGCTGTCGCAGACACTCGTGAAGATCGACGACGGGCAGTGGCACGACTACAGCCCCGAGAACGACGCCGCGAACACCCTCGGCGATGGCAAGCACACCGTCTGCTTCTACTCGATCGACGTCGCCGGGAACCAGGAGCAGCAGCAGTGCTCCGACGAGATCCTCGTCGACACCACCGCGCCGCAGACGTCGCTGACCATCGCCCCGGCGGTGCCGAGCGGGTCGAACTCCTACTACACGTCGGCTCCGACGCTGAAGCCTGCGGCCGGTGAGCTGGCGACGCTCGTCGGCGTCGACGCCTCGGGCCTGGATCACGCCGAGTACGAGCTGAACGACGACGGCTGGAAGCCGCTGGCGCAGTTCCAGATCACCAAGAGCGGCCGCCACGAGGTGCGCGTTCGCGCCGTCGACCGCGCGGGCAACCTGGCCGCGATCACCGAGGCCGTCGTCTTCGTCGACAGCGCGCGACCGACTGTCAACGTCGGCTCCTACCCGCGACGCCCCAACGATCGCGGGTACTACCGCCAGCCGCTGCAGCAGTGGGTGAGTGCGATCGATCCGCTTGACGCGCTCGGCGGCGAGGGGTCGGGCACCGACAGCGCCGCCTTCGAGATCACCGATCCGCCGCTGGCACCGGCACCGTTCGCGACCTACGAGGGCAGCGTGGCGCTAGGTCACGGCCTGCACACGTTCCGCGCGACTGCGCGCGATCGCGCCGGCCTCGTCAGCACCGCGTCGTCGCAGAGCTCGAAGGTCGACCTGCGCGCTCCGGTGCCGACGATCGCCACGCCGGCGCCGCCGCTGCTCGTCACGACGTCGAGCGTCGTCCTGCGCTACGGCGTGAGCGACTCAACCTCGCCGCAGACGCGCGTCAGCATCGTCGTGCTGGACGCCAACGACGCGCTCGTCCGCCGGCTCGACGTCACCGCGACGAGCAACGGTTTCGCGCCGAGTGGCCCCGGCGCGGTGAGCTGGAACGCGCGCAACACGGCGGGCAAGCTCGCGCTGCCCGGTGTGTACCACTACCGCGTGCAGGCCACTGACGAGGCCGGCAACACGGCGATCTCGACGGACTCGGCGAACTTCACGCTGCTGCAGCTCGGCGGTCTGCTGGGCGGCTAAGCGCGCGCGGGTACGGCTGGGATCGAGCGCGGCGCTCATCGCTCGACCTCGTAGTGCAGGTGGGTGACACCCGGCGCCGGCACGGCTTCGACGAGGCGCAGGCGGACGTGCGCGGGCAGCTCCTGGAAGAACGGTCGGCCCGCGCCGAGGAGGACCGGGATCTGGTGGACGATCACCTCGTCGATCAGGCCCGCGGCGAGCGCTGACGTCGCCAGGGAGCCGCCCATGACGCTGACGTCCTTGTCGCCGGCGACGGCCTTGGCGGCGGCGATCGCGTCCTCGAGCGAGGAGACGAACGTCTGCTGCGCGCCCGCCTCGGCGGGGGCCGGGCGCTGCGAGACGACGAACAGCGGCGCGGTCGGGTGCGGGCTGTCGCCGCCGAAGCCGCTGGAGTCGTCGTAGGTGGTGCGACCGGCCACGACGGCGCCGACCCGGCTTGCCGCCGCATCGAAGACACGAGCGCTCGGGGCGGAGAGCCGGAAGCTCGTGAACACCTCGCTGGGCATGTCGCCGTCGAAGTACCAGTCGAAGAGCGCCCCGCCGTCGCCCAGGCCGTTCCCGGGAGCCGGGTCGCGGCCGGTGATGTAGCCGTCGACGGAGGTTGAATGGGCGGTGATGACCTTGCTGCTCATGGCGCTGCTCCTTGATGTGGGGTTCCCTTAAGAGACGCAGACCCTAACACACAAAGTTCCTTAAAGAAACCCCAGCATGCTACGGTCGTTCCATGCAGAGGACGCAGTTCGGCGAGATGGCCTGCTCGATCGCCCGCACGCTCGACGTGATCGGCGAGCCGTGGTCGCCGCTGATTCTGCGCGACGTCTTCGCCGGGGTTAGCCGCTTCGATCAGATCCAGGCCGACCTCGGGATCTCGCGCAAGGTCCTCACCGAGCGCCTCAACCACCTCGTCGAGCACGGCATCATCGAGCGCACGCCCTACGACGCTCGCCCGCGCTACGAGTACCACCTGACCCCGAAGGGCGCCGAGCTCGTCGACCTGCTGATGGTGATGATCGGGTGGGGCGACAAGTGGCTGGCGGGCAAGGCTGGACCACCCGTGCTCTATCGCCACCACGCCTGTGGCGAGATCAGCCACGTCGACCTGCGCTGCGCCCATTGCGGTGAGCCGATGCACGCCGGGGACGTCGACCTCCTCCCCGGGCCCGGCGCGTGACCCGCAACGGCGGCGTCTCGTTCTGGTACGGCGGGCGGTTGCCCGACCGTCGCAGGCCGCTGCCCGGTGACCGTCGAGCGGACGTCGTGATCGCCGGCGGCGGTCTCACCGGCCTCTGGACGGCGTACTACCTCAAGCGCGCCCGCCCAGAGCTCGAGATCGTCGTGCTCGAGCGCGAGTTCGCCGGCTTCGGAGCCTCGGGGCGCAACGGCGGCTGGCTGTCCGACCACTTCTCCACGCCGGGCGACGCGATGGCGCATGGCGAGGCGATGCGCGCGTCGATCGACGAGGTGATCGCGGTCTGCGCCGATGAAGAAATCGACGCCGACATCGTCAAGCACGGCGTGCTGATGGTCGCTCGCGGCCCGGCACAGCGGCGCCGGTTGTCCGCCTCGGTTGCACACGCGCGCGAGTGGGGCGCGACGGCAGTCGAGCTCGACGGGGAGGCGCTGGCGGCACGCATTCGCGTTGCCCGCGCCGAGGCCGGTGCGTGGTCGCCGGACTGCGCGCGCGTGCAGCCGGCAAAGCTCGTGCGTGGCTTGGCCGCGGCAGTCGAGCGGCTCGGGGTCGTGATCCACGAGTCGACCACGGTGCAGGAGCTGCAGCCCGGCCGCGCGATCACCGACCGCGGCACCGTGCATGCGGATGTCGTGCTGTCGTGCCTGGAGGGCTTCACCGCGTCGCTGCGCGGGCAGCGCCGTGCGTGGCTGGCGCTGAACTCCGCGATGATCGTGACCGACCCGCTGCCCGACGCGGTGTGGGCTGAGATCGGCTGGGCGGGGGAGGAGCTGCTCGGCGACTGCGCGCACGCCTACAGCTACGCGCAGCGCACCGCCGACGGGCGGATCGCGATCGGCGGGCGCGGAGTTCCGTACCGCTTCGGCTCGCGCACCGACCGCAACGGCGTGACACAGCGGGCCACGATCGGCCAGCTCACACGGTTGCTGCACGACGCGTTCCCCGCCGTCCGCTCGATCCCGATCGCGCACGCGTGGTGCGGCGTGCTTGGCGTCGGGCGTGACTGGGCCTCGACGGTGCGCTTCGACGCCAGCAGCGGCCTCGGCACCGCAGGCGGCTATGTCGGCAACGGCCTCACGACGACCAACCTCGCAGGCCGCACGCTGCGCGACCTCGTGCTCGGGCACGACACCCCGCTGGTGACGCTGCCGTGGGTCGGCCACGAAGCGCGCCGCTGGGAGCCCGAACCGCTGCGTTGGCTCGGCACGCGGATGGTCTACGGTCTCTATCGCGCCGCCGACCGCCACGAGCGCTTGACCGGCCGCACCACCGACAGCCCGGTCGCTGTTGCTGCGTCGCGGCTTGCTGGGCGGTAGCGCGGCGCCGACCACGACCAGGAGAACGCATGTCCGCCAGCCACGTCGCCGGGCCGACCGAGCAACCACTGCTCGACGAGACGATCGCCACCAACTTCGACCGCAACGCGGCACGTTGGGCCGAGCGCGACGCGCTCGTCGTCGCACACCAGGGTGTCCGGCTGAGCTACGCGCAGCTGCAGGCGAAGGTCGACGAGCTGGCGCGCGGCCTGATCGCGGCCGGGTTCGAGCGCGGCGACCGTGTCGGGATCTGGGCGCCGAACTGCGCGGAGTGGGTGCTCGTGCAGTACGCGACCGCGAAGACGGGCGTGATCCTCGTCAACGTCAACCCGGCGTACCGGACGAGTGAGCTCGAGTACGCGCTGCGCCAGTCGGGCTGCCGCATGCTGATCGCCGCGCGCGCGTTCAAGACCTCCGACTACGTCGCGATGGTCGAGGAGGTTGGGCCCTTGCTGCCCGCACTCGAGCGCGTCGTCTGGCTGGAGTCCCCCGAGTGGGACGAGCTGCTGGCCGGCGGAGCCGACGTCGCAGCCGACGCAGTGGAGCAGCGCGCCGCGTCGCTGAGCCCGGCCGACCCGATCAACATCCAGTACACCAGCGGCACGACCGGCTTCCCCAAGGGCGCGACGCTCAGCCACCGCAACATCCTCAACAACGGCTTCTTCGTCGGCGAGGGCTGCGGCTACACCGAGGCCGACCGCATCTGCATCCCGGTGCCGTTCTACCACTGCTTCGGGATGGTGATGGGCAACCTCGGCGCGACGACGCACGGCGCGTGCATGGTCGTCCCAGCGCCGGCGTTCGACCCCGAGGCGACGCTGGCAGCGGTGGCCGAGGAGCGCTGCACCTCGCTCTACGGCGTGCCGACGATGTTCATCGCGATGCTCGACCACCCGCGCTTCGCAAGCTTCGACCTGTCGTCGTTGCGGACGGGGATCATGGCCGGCTCGCCGTGCCCGGTCGACACGATGCGCCGCGTCATCGCCGACATGAACATGGCCGAGGTGACCATCTGTTACGGCATGACCGAGACGTCGCCGGTGTCGACGCAGACGGGCAGCAGCGATCCGCTCGAGAAGCGCGTCGGCACTGTCGGGCGCGTGCATCCGCACGTCGAGGTCAAGGTCGTCGACCCGGCGTCGGGTGAGACCGTCGAGCGCGGCGCGCCGGGCGAGCTGTGCACGCGCGGCTACAGCGTCATGCTCGGCTACTGGGAGGATCCCGAGCGCACCGGCGAGGCGGTCGACGCCGACGGGTGGATGCACACCGGCGACCTCGCGACGATGGACGACGAGGGCTACCTCAACATCGTCGGGCGCAGCAAGGACATGATCATCCGCGGCGGCGAGAACGTGTATCCGCGCGAGATCGAGGAGTACCTGCACTCCCACCCGGACATCAGCGACGTGCAGGTCATCGGCGTGCCTGACGCACGCTACGGCGAGGAGATCATGGCGTGGGTCGTCGCCCGGGAGGGCGCCGCGCTGACCGATGACGCCGTCCGCGAGTACTGCAAGGGCCGCATCGCGCACTACAAGGTGCCGCGCTACGTCGCGCTCGTCGACGAGTTCCCGATGACGGTCACCGGCAAGGTGCAGAAGTTCAAGATGCGCGAGCAGGCGATCACCGACCTCAAACTCGAGGCCGAGATCAAGACCACCGCCTAGCGAGAGTACGCTGGGGTTGTGACCGCTGCGTCCGACCCCGAGCTGGCAGCCGCGCTTGCCGCGGTGCGTTACCGCGAGGAGAAGATCAGCCTCTACCGCGCGAAGATGTACCGGGGCGGAGCCGCGACCGCGCAAGGTCTCCGCGAGCGCCAGCGCGCTCGCGACGGTGCCGTGGCCAACCTGCGCCGCTTGCGCGAGCGGCGCGCGGAGGACGAGCAGCCGCCGATCAGTCACTGAGGGGCGCCTGTTAGGGTGCCCTAATGCGCCGGATCAGGAAAGGCGCTCGGGCGCGAGGATCGCGCGCGTCTTCTTGTAGTCCGTCGCGACGGCGTACGAGTTGGGACCTCTGTCGGATCGCGTGATCCCCCTCGGACGTGTGGAACTGCCGGGGTGTATTCTGTGGATCAGCCGGTGATTATTCCGTGGATCAGCCGATGATTGCGCGTTCGCTGGAGCCCCGGGTTCTCGAGGCTCTCGACGATACGCGCGTAGTTGCCGTGCTCGGCGCCCGGCAGGTCGGCAAGAGCACGCTCGTTGAGCGCGTGGCGTCTGATCGACAACACACCCGGGTCGTCACTTTGGACGACGCCGCGACCCTTCGCGCTGCGACCTCCGACCCGACCGGGTTCGTCCTCGATCAGCCGACTCCGCTCGTCATCGACGAGGTCCAGCGCGCTCCCGACTTGTTGCTGGCGATCAAAGCACGCGTCGACCGCGACAAGACGCCCGGGCAGTATCTGTTGACGGGCTCGGCCAACCTCCTGACGGCACCGCGGATTGCAGACGCCCTCACCGGTCGAGCCGAGTACCTGCGCCTCGGGCCCTTCACACAAAGCGAGGTGCACGGCGTCCGCGGGGCCTTCGTCTCAGACCTGCTCGACGGGCGCTGGCCGGTCGTCTCGGCGCCGGAAGCGGGCCGTCGCGCCTACGCCGAGGTCGTCGCCGCAGGCGGCTACCCGGAGGCGCGGGAGCGTGCGGAGGCGCGACGTCATCGATTCTTCCGCAGCTACCTCGACACGCTCATCGAGAGGGACCTCAGCTCGATCGCGCGCGTCCACGATCAGGCGAATGTCCGGCGACTGCTGTCGGCCGTCGCCGCGATGTCGGCGTCGCTCATGAACATCGACGGCCTCGCCCGCGACCTCGCCTTGCCGCCGAGCACAGTCCGGGCGCATACGTCGCTGCTTGAGACGCTCTTCCTCACCTTCCGTCTCGAAGCGTGGAGCACCAACCTGCTGAAGCGGACGATCAAGACCCCGAAGGTGTTCGTCGCCGACAGCGGCTTGCTCTGTCACCTCACCGGCACCGGCGCCGCGCGCCTCATCGACGACGGAACGCTGGCCGGGTCCGCGTTCGAGACGTTCGTCGCCGCCGAGCTGTCGCGGCAGGCTGACTGGCAGGAAGACCCGCCGCGCCTCTTTCACTTCCGGGATCGTGACGGGCGGGAGGTCGATGTCGTCCTCGAGCGGCGCGATGGCTCGGTCGCCGGCGTCGAAGTCAAGGCGGCTGCATCGGTCAGCGTCTCGGACTTCCGCGCGCTCGCCCACCTTCGTGAGGCGCTCGGATCCCGGTTCAAGGCTGGCGTTGTGCTTTACACGGGCGAGCACACCCTCCCGTTTGGCGACCGGCTGGCCGCGGTTCCGCTCAGTGGATTGTGGACCGACCGGTCGTAGTGAGCTAACGCAGCGCTTGGTCGATCACTGCGGGGGCGAGCACGTGCTCGATCACCATGATCGCGGCGCCGACGGTGCCCGCTTGAGCGCCGAGGCGGCTCTGCACGGTCTGCAGCTGCTCGGTCGCCAGCGGCAGGGAGCGCTGGAAGGTGACCTCGCGCACTCCGGCCAGCAGCTGCTCGCCGGCCTCGGCGATGTCGCCGCCGAAGATGATCACCGTCGGGTTGAAGAAGTTCACGCAGCCGGCGAGCACGTTTCCCAGGGCGCGGCCGGAGTCGCGGATCGCCTGGACGGCGTCGGCGTCGCCGCCGCGCGCGAGCTGGGCGACCTCGAGGCTCGTGGCCACGCCGAGCCGCGCCGCCAACGCGCGCCCACCGGCGATCGCCTCGAGGCAGCCGGTGTTGCCGCACGCGCAGACGACGTCGTGCCCGGGCACCGTGACGTGGCCGATGTCGCCCGCGGCGCCGCGCGCGCCGCGGTGCACGGCACGCGAAGCGATGATCCCGCAGCCGATGCCGGTGCCGACCTTCACGAACAGCAGGTGGTCGACGCCGCGCCAGTGCGCCCAGTGCTCGCCGACGGCCATGATGTTCACGTCGTTGTCGACGAGCGTCGGCGCTGCGTAGCGCTCCTTGAACCAGTCGAGGATCGGGAAGCGATCCCAGCCGGGCATGATCGGCGGGTTGACCGGCTGGCCGGTGTCGAACGCAACCGGGCCCGGCACGCCGACGCCGACGCCGCGGACGTCGCTGACGGCACGGTCGGCCTTCGCGAGCATCTCGTCGAGCGCGTCGGCCACCGCCTCCAGCACGGTGTCGGGACCTTCGGCGATGTCGATCGTCAGCACGCGCTCGACCAGCGCGCGTGCACCGAGGTCGGAGACCGCCAGCTGCGAATGCGTCGCCCCGAGGTCGACCGACAGCACGACGCCGGCCTGCGAGTTGAACGCGAGCACGGTCGGCGGGCGCCCGCCGGTCGACTCGCTGTCGTCCGCCTCGTACACGAGTTCGTGCGCCAGCAGCGCGTCGACGCGCTGCGTCACAGTCGAGCGGGCAAGGCCAGTGTGGCGGGCGAGGTCGGCACGCGTGACGGCTTCCCCATTGCGGATCAGCTGCAGAAGCGATCCGGCCCCCGTGGCCACATCCGAGCGCATTCGGCGCATCGTAGCGTCACGGTCAAACGAAGTCTTGCCACTTCTGCATGTCCGACGAACAAACTTCGTTTGACAAGCGACGTAAGTTCGGCATAGGGTCCGCACCGAGGAGCGAGTGACGGGTTCTGGGTCATCAGTCATGCGTGCCGCGATCGCCGGGACCGGCTTCGTGGGCGCTGTCCACGCACACGCCGTGCGCGCGTCGGGGGGCGCGCTCGCGGGGGTGCTGGCATCGACGCCGGCGCGTTCTGAGGACGCGGCGCGGCGCCTGGGCGCGGAGAGCGCCTACCGTGACGTCGACGCTCTGCTTGCCGACTCCTCGGTCGATGTCGTCCACGTCTGCACGCCGAACCACCTCCACGAGGACCTCGCGACCAGGGCGCTCGACGCGGGCAAGCACGTCATCTGCGAGAAGCCGCTGGCGCTCGACGCCGACGGCGCGCAACGCCTTGCCGACAAGGCCGGCGCGGCCGCGCCGCTGTGCGCGGCGGTGCCGTTCGTCTACCGCTTCTACCCGACTGTCCGCGAGGCCCGCCGCCGCGTCACGAGCGGCGAGAGTGGCAGCGTGCACCTCATCCACGGCTCCTACCTGCAGGACTGGTTGCTGGCGCCCGAGGACGACAACTGGCGCGTCGACGCCGACCTCGGCGGCGCGTCACGGACCTTCGCCGACATCGGCTCGCACTGGTGCGACCTCGCCGAGTTCGTCACCGGCCATCGCATCACGCGCCTGTCGGCGCTGACGACGACCGCGATCCCGCAGCGCAACGGCAGCGAGACCACCACCGAGGACGCGGCCGTCATGCAGTTCGAGACCGACGGCGGCGCGGTCGGCTCGATGCTCGTCAGCCAGATCTCGGGTGGGCGCAAGAACCGTCTGTGGCTGGAGGTCGACGCCGCCGGCGGGGCGCTCGCGTTCGACCAGGAGAACCCGGAGACGCTGTGGGTCGGCGGTCGTGACTCCACGACGATCGTGCACCGCGATCCCAACGTCCTGCCCGAAGGTCCGGCGCGCCTTGCGACGCTGCCGGCCGGCCATCCGCAGGGCTACCAGGACTGCTTCACGCTGTTCGTCGGCGATGCCTACACCGCCGCGCGCAGCGGCGAGGCGCCCGACGGCCTGCCGCTGTTTGCCGACGGCCTGCGTGCCGCGCGCATCACCGACGCGGTGCTCGCCTCGTCCGCCGCGCAGGGCTGGGTCGACGTCCCGACCGAGGTGCACGCGTGAAGCTCGGCTTCCTCACCGCCTGCATGCCCGAGCGCTCGCTCGAGCAGATCGCGGCATTTGCCAAGCAGCAGGGCTACGAGGCGCTCGAGCTCGCCGCCTGGCCCGGCGCGGGCAACCGCCCGTTCGTCGCGCGTCACGTCGCCGCCGAGGCGTTCGACGGCGCCGAGGAAGAGCGCGTCCAAACCGCGCTCGACGGGCTGACGCTGTCGGCGCTGGCCTACTACGACAACAACCTCCATCCCGATCCCGCCGAGCGCGAGGCGATCCACACGCACCTGCGCGCGTGCATCGACGCGGCTGCGAAGCTCGGCGGTGTCCCCGTCGGCACCTTCATCGGGCGCGACCCCGCCAAGTCGGTCGCCGACAACCTGCGCGACGCCGAGCAGGTCTTCCCGCCGCTCGTCGCCTACGCCGGCGAGCGCGGCGTGCAGCTGATGATCGAGAACTGCGTGATGGAGGGCTGGCACCCCGACGGGCATCCCGGCAACCTCGCGTACTCGCCCGAGCTGTGGGAGTGGATGTTCGAGCTCGGGCTCTACCTCAACTTCGATCCGTCGCACTTGCTGTGGCTGGGCATCGATCCCGTCGAAGCGCTCAAGCCTTATGTCGGGCGGGTCTTGCACGCGCACGCCAAGGACGCCGAGACGTTCCCCGAGCAGCGCAACCGCTTCGGCTTCTTCGGGCGCACCGCCACGCGCGCGTCCGACCCGTGGGACATGGGCTGGTGGCGCTACCGCATCCCGAGCCTCGGCGACGTCGACTTCCGCCGCTACGTCGACACGCTGTACGAGGGCGGCTTCGACGGCGTGCTGTCGGTCGAGCACGAGGACCCGGTCTGGGGCGGCACGCCCGACAAGGTCGACCAAGGGCTCGTCATCGCCCATGGTCACCTGCGCCCGATGGTGGTCGGATGACCGACGCGATCCTCGAGGTTCGCGGCCTCGTGAAGGAGTACCCCGGCGTGAAGGCGCTGCAGGGCGTCGACCTCGACGTCAAGCCGGGCGAGGTGCACTGCCTGCTCGGCCCCAACGGCGCCGGCAAGTCGACGCTGATCAAGTGCGTCTCCGGCGCCGTCGAGCCGACCGCCGGGGAGATCGTCTTCGACGGCGAGCCGCTGCCGGTCGGCGACCCGAAGGGCTCGCTGAAGCTCGGCGTCGCGACGATCTACCAGGAGCTCGACCTCGTCGAGGACCTCTCGGTCTCCGAGTCGATCTTCCTCGGCCACGAGCCGCGCCGCGGCCCGCTGCTTGACCGCGCGAAGATGGCCGCCGACGCGACCGCGCTGCTGACGCGCCTGGGCCATGACGCGATCCCGCCGCGCGCGAAGGTCCGCGAGCTGCGGCCCGCCGCGCAGCAGATCGTCTCGATCGCGCGTGCGCTGTCGCACGACGCGCGCCTGCTGATCATGGACGAGCCGTCCGCGATCCTCGACGAGGGGGAGATCGAGACGCTGTTCGATGTTGTGCGCCGCCTCACCGGCGAGGGCGTCGGCGTCATCTACATCAGCCACCGCCTCGACGAGATCCGCCGCATCGGCGACCGCGTCACCGTCCTTGCTGACGGGCGCACGACCGCCATCGGCATCTCCGCCGAAACGCCGACCGACGAGTTGGTCGCGCACATGATCGGGCGGCGCGTCGAGCAGCTCTACCCCGAGCGTCCGCGCGGCGGCGACGAGGTGCTGCTGCAGGCGCGCGACCTGCGCCGCCTGCCCGAGGTCCGCGGCGTCAGCCTCGACGTCCGCGCCGGTGAGGTGCTCGGCATCGGCGGCCTGGTCGGCTCCGGCCGCTCGGAGCTGCTGCACCTGATCTACGGCCTCGAGACGCCCGAGGAGGGCGAGGTCCACGTCGACGGCAAGCAGCTGCCGGCGGGCAAGCCGGCCGCGGCGATCAAGGCCGGCCTCGGCCTCGCGCCGGAGGACCGCAAGTCCCAGGGTCTCGTGCTCGACTGGAGCCTGACGAAGAACGTCACGCTGGCCGACATCGGCAAGTTCGAGCGCGGCCCGCTGATCGACGTCGGTCGCGAACGCGCGACCGTACGCGAGCAGCTGCGCGCGCTGTCGACCGTGCCCGACGACCCGGACCGCGTCGTGCGCCTGCTGTCGGGCGGCAACCAGCAGAAGGTCGTGCTCGCGCGCTGGCTGCTGCGCGAGTGCCGCGTGCTGCTGCTGGACGAGCCGACGCGCGGCGTCGACGTCGCGACGAAGGCCGAGCTGTACAAGCTGATCGCCGACCTCGCCGGCCGCGGGCTCGGCGTGCTCGTCGTGTCCTCCGAGCTGGAGGAGCTGATCGGCATCTGCACCCGCATCCTCGTGATGCGCGAGGGCGAGATCGTGGCTGAGGTCGCCGGCGACCAGGCCACCGAGCAAGAGCTGCTGCGCCACGCCGTGGCCCCCACCGATTCCCCCGACCTGGCCGAGGAGGTCGCATGACCGCGGTGTCCACCGATCCGCGCGGCGAAGGCCGCCGCATCGCATTTCAGGAGTACGCGCTGGCGCTCGTCGTCGTCGCGCTGTTCGTCGCGGGCGCGATCCTCAAGCCGGACACGTTCCCGACCTGGGACAACATCCGCAACATGCTCACGCAGGCCAGCGTGATCGGCGTGCTCGCCGTGGGCATGACGTTCGTGATCGCCACGGCCGGCATCGACCTGTCGGTCGGCTCGATGCTCGCAGCCGCCGGCGTCTTCGGCGGCGTGATGGTCGACCCGAGCGGCACGAGCTTCACGTTCTTCATCTCGGTGATCGCGTTCGCGGTGCTGCTCGGCACGATCAACGCGACCGCGATCGCCTACGGCCGCGTCGTCCCGTTCATCGCGACGCTCGCGATGTTCTCGATAGGACGAGGGCTGGCGCTGCTCCTCAACGACAAGCTGCCCGTCAGCCTGCTCGATCTCAACGGCGGCACCTTCGGCGACCCGAAGGCCTTCTCGCTGCTGTGGTTCGGCACCGGCAAGATCTTCGGCCTGCCGATCTCCGTCTACGTCTTCCTCGGCGTGACGATCGCCGGCTGGATCCTGCTCAACCGCACGCGCTACGGCCGCTACGTCGTCGCCGTCGGCGGTAACCGCGAGGCAGCTCGGATCGCCGGCGTGCCCGTGCGCAAGGTGATCTTCAGCGTCTACGTGCTGTCCGGACTGCTCGTCGGCGTTGCGACGATTCTGCTCTGCGCGCGCCTGGGCAGCGCGTCGCCGGTCAGCGGCAACCTCTACGAGCTCGACGCGATCGGCGCCGTCGTCATCGGCGGCACGAGCCTCGCGGGCGGGCGCGCGACGATCGTCGGGACGTTCCTCGGCGTCCTGACGTTCGCCTTGATCTTCAGCTTGATGACGCAACTGGATCTGTCCACGGAGGTCCAGCAGGTCACGAAGGGGGCAATCGTCCTCGGCGCGGTTCTGCTGCAACGGCCAGAGGCCCGGTACTGAACATGCCGCGGCCTGCACCAAACAGGAGGAGCACACCCATGTCGCTCAAGCGACTCACCTCGATCGTCGGCGCTGCGGTGCTCGCGATCGGCATCACCGCATGCGGTGATTCGGAGACGAAGACGGTCACCGTCAACGCAGCACCCACGAGCACGGCTGCTGATGGCGGCACCGGCAAGAAGATCACGATCATCGCGAGCGTGCCGCCGACCGACCACGGTTGGCTCGGGGCGATCTCGAAGAACGCGAAGGCCGCGGCGGAGGCTCACCCCGACGTCGAGTTCAGCCTCCTCGAGGCGGCTGACGCCGACTCGCAGGCCCAGCAGATCGAGCAGGCGATCGCGCGCAAGCCCGACGCTCTCGTCGTGCTGCCGCAGGACGGCGCCGCGCTGACGCCGGTTGCGCAGAAGGCCGAGCGCGCAGGCATCCCGGTCATCAACATCGACCGCCTGTTCACGAAGCCGGACGCGGCCACGGCCACGATCCTCGGCGACAACTACCAGATCGGTGTGCTCGCGGCGGGCTACATGGCCGACCAGCTGAAGTGCAAGGGCAACGTCGTCGAGATCCAGGGTCTCGCGGGCATCTCGGTCACCGAGGACCGCACGAAGGGCTTCGAGCAGGAGCTCAAGAAGCGCTGCCCGGACGGTGGCATCAAGATCGTCGCCAGCCAGCCCGGTGACTTCAACCCGGACACGGGCCTGAAGGTCATGGAGAACATCCTGCAGTCCGAGAAGTCGATCGACGCCGTGTACACGCACGACGACGACATGGCGCAGGGCGTCGTCCAGGCGATCCGCAACGCCAGCCGCGAGGACGACATGTTCCTCACGGGCGTCGGTGGCTCCGAGGACGCGATGAAGCAGATCGCCGCCGGCGGCCTGTACCGCGCGACGTTCCTCTACAACCCCAACATGGCCGCCTCTGCGGTCAACATGGCGCGCCTGATTGCGCTCGGCCAGGGCTTCCCTGAGCTCGTGCCGCCGGAGGTCCCGCGCCAGATCGTCGTCCCCGCTGCCGTTGTCACCAAGGACAACGTCAGCGAGTACGAGAAGTACGCCTTCAACTAGAAAGGCGTCGTGCGGGGGAGATGGATGCTGGCCGCGCTTGCGGCGGTCGCTGTGGCAAGTCCCACGGCGACCGCCGGCGCGGCCAAACGCAAGCCGGTCAAGAAGCAGCCCACGGTGCTGATCGTCACCGCGTCGGAGGGCAAGCGCGCGTCGCTTGCCCGCGTCGCGGAGCAGCGCCTCGTTGCGGCGGCGCGCAAGGAGAAGCTGCGCCCCGTGATCCTCCGTGCGAAGAGCAAGGTCACACCGGCGGCGATCCGCCGTGCCGCCGCGGTCGTGCTCGCGGCCAACCGCGGGACGGTGCTGTCGCCGGCCGCCGAGGACGCGCTCAACGCGCGCGTGCGCGCCGGCGGCGGTGTCGTGATCGTCGGCTCCTCGGCGTTCATGCAGCCCAAGTCGCAGGACTTCACGACGCTGGTCGGCGCCACGGCAGCCGGCACGGACGCGGTCAAGCAGGCCGAGGTCCAGTTCGTCGACAAGCTGCATCCCGCGACGGCGCGCCTGCCGCGCCGCTGGAGCATCGCCCAGCCGTGGGTCTTCCTGAAGCGCAACCCGACCGGGCGCGTGCACGTGCTCGGCTGGGTCAACGAGCAGTCCTACACGCCCGGCGAGAAGCTCGCGATGGGCGTCGAGCACCCGGTGACGTGGTGCCGTGACCTCGGCGACGGGCGCGCGTTCACGACGACGCTCGGGCTGACGAAGAAGATCTGGGGCTCCACCGTCTTTCGCCGCCAGCTGCAGGGCGCGATCGCCTATGCCGCCGGCCGGCGCGTCGGCGACTGCGGCGCGACCGTCTGGTCGAACTGGAAGCGCACCGTCATCGACGCCGACATCACCGACGGCACGCAGCTCGACGTCGGTCCCGACGGGCGCGTCTACTACATCGAGCATCTCGGGTCGACGCTGAAGATCTACGACCCCAAGAGCGACATCATCAAGGAGGCCGGCTACATCCCGTCGGTCCCGGGGCTCGGTCAGGGCCTGCTCGGGCTCGCGGTCGACCCCGGCTTCAAGAAGAACCGCTGGGTCTACGTCTACTACCACCTCGAGGGCCTGACGGGGCGGCTGTCGCGCTTCACGCTGAACAAGCGCGACGAGCTCGACCGGCTCTCCGAGAAGATCCTTCTGCGCATCAACAACACCGGGATCGACCACAACGGCGGCGGCCTCGCGATGGCCGCCAACGGCGACCTCTACCTCGCGATCGGCTCCAACGACCTGCCGCACGTCGACGGCCTCTACGGCAACCGCTGGTCGGCGGGCGGGGTGATCGGGCAGATCCTGCAGATCAACTCCGAGCGCACGACGCAGAACACCGACAGCCTGCTCGGCAAGGTCCTGCGCATCCACCCCGAGCCCGACGGGACCTACTCGATCCCGAAGGGCAACATGTTCCCGCCGGGGACGCCGCTGACGCGGCCCGAGATCTACACCATGGGCCACCGCAACGCCTTCCACATGAAGGTGGACGACGTCACCGGCGAGGTGCTCGAGGGCGACGTCGGGCCGGACGCAACTGACGACAGTCCCGAGCGCGGGCCGAAGGGCTACGACGAGTTCAACCTGCTCAAGGGCCCGGCCAACTACGGCTACCCCTACTGCATCGGCCCGAACTTGCCCTACCGCGACGTCGACTCGGTGTTCGGCACGGGCACCAAGCAGCTCTTCGACTGCAACAACATCGTCAACCCCGACAGCCCCGGCATCAAGAACCTCGGCCCGGCCACCAAGCCGTTCATCTGGTACCCGTACGGCGTCGGCGAGGACTTCCCGGCGATGTCCGACGCGCCGTTCGGCGGCACCGACGGCGGGCGCCTGGCGATCCCCGGCCCGAAGTACCGCGCCTTCGAGGGCAGTCGCATGCCGGCGTTCTACGACGGCGCGTGGTTCATCGCCGATTGGGCGCGCGACTGGATCAAGCACGTGATCCTCGACGACAAGGGCGAGGTGCTGCGCATCCAGCGCTTCGCGCCCGAGCGCGGGACGAAGGCGCCGATCGACATGGACCTCGGCGCCGACGGCTCGCTCTACGTCATCGAGTGGGGCGCGCAGACGATCCCGATCGGCAACCCGCTGGCCGCGAAGGTCGTGCGCTACCAGTACGTGCCGAAGTGCGGCACCTGCGATCCGACGATCGCGGCGCCGGCGACGTCGCCGATCCCGGGCATCGGCCTCAGCGGCAGCGTCATCTCCGGGCCGCTCGGGCAGACCGTCGGCTTCTTGACGACGAACGTCACGCTGGCCGCCGGCACGATGCTGAACTTCACCAACCTCGACGTCGTCGCGCACAACGTCGCGTCCAAGGAGGTCACCGAGGACGGGCGGCGCCTGTTCGCCGCGCCGAACATCGGCACCGGCACGACCGCCGTCGAGGGCTCGGACAAGCTCAAGCCGGGCAAGTACGACTTCCTCTGCACGGTCCACCCGAGCATGGTCGGCTCGCTGGAGGTGACGTGATGGAGCTCACCCGCCGTGAGGCCGTCGTCGCCGCTGGCGGTGTCGCTGCCGCGGCCGCGCTCGCGCCATACCTGCGTGCGATTCCCGCGCCGGCGCAGTCCGCGGGGTTCACGTTGCCGCTGCGCCAGCCGCCGATCCTGCGCAAGGCAAACATCACGCTGCCGATCGTCCAGGCCGACGTGCCGCTGACGCGCGGCGAGCGCACGCTGATGTGGACCTTCGGCGGGACGTTCCCGGGCCCGACGATCCGTCGCGCGGCAGGACGCACGACGCGCGTGACCTTCGAGCACCGCATCCCCGAGGCCGGCTCGCTGACGATCCACAACCACGGCCACCACAACGCCGCGATCCACGACGGCCAGCCGATGAGCGAGCTGCTCGAGCCGGGCGGGCGGCGCGAGTACGTCTACGAGCACATGGAGGACGGCGAGCCGGTTCGCGGCGGCATGCGCTGGTACCACGACCACTCGCACGGGCGCACCAACCAGAACCTCTGGATGGGGCTGATGGGGCTGTTCGTCGTCGTCGACCCGCTCGAGAAGCAGCTGGCGCTACCGCAGGGCACGCGCGAGCTCGTGCTCGTGCTGACGACGCGCACGCTCGACGACAGCAACCAGCTCGTCAACCCGTTCATCGGCAATAGCGATCCGGGCGCCGATGCCGTCGGGACCGGGTCGCTGCTGCTCGTCAACGGCACGACGCGGCCCTACCAGGTGGTCGAGCCGACGACCTACCGCCTGCGCATCCTCAACGCCGCGAGCTTCAGCCCCTACAACGTCGGCTTCGACGACGGGCCGGACATCCACCAGATCGGCAACGAGAGCGGGCTGTTCCCCGAGCCGGCGAAGCGCCTGCGCGTGCTGATGGGGCCGGCCGAGCGCTGCGACCTATTCGTCGACTTCTCCGCGCACGCCGGCACGCGCCTCGTGCTCACAAGCGAGCCGCAGAAGGCGAGCGCGCCGCTGGCCTCGCTGCTGGCGCCCGCCCTTGCGCCGGCCACCGAGCTGATCGAGTTTCGCGTGCGCAAGCGCAAGAAGAAGAAGACGCCGGGGCCACGCCCGGTCCCCAAGAAGCTGCGCGCGCTGCCGGCATGGACGCGGTCGCTGCCGCGCAACCCGACGCGCACGTTTGTCTTCGGCCAGGCGATCAACCCGCTGGGCGGGCAGACGACGTGGACGATCAACGGCATGCCCTACGACCCGGCGCGCGTCGTCGCGCGGCCGGAGATCGGGACCACCGAGACGTGGCTGCTGGTGAACCTCTCGACGCAGAGCCACTACATCCACCTGCACGCTGCCGACTGGTGGGTGATGTCGCGCAACGGCGGCAAGCCCGCCGCCGACGAGGCCGTGCTCAAGGAGACCTTCCGCCTCGACCCGGGGGAGACGCTTGCGGTCGGCACGAAGTTCACCGACCACCTCGGCCGCTTTCTCATCCACTGCCACATGCTCAGCCACGAGGACCACGCGATGATGACCACCTTCGAGATCGTCGGCCGCGGTGCCGGCGACCGCGTCGCGCGCTCCGCGGCGACCACGGACGCCGTCGTCGCGGGGGAGCGCGTGCGCGTCCCGCTCGACGCGCTGACGTTTGCCGAGAGCCGCCGCACCGCGCGCATGCTCGGCGGGCAGACCGCCGGGCGCCCGGGCACGCCGCCGCTGACGCCGCTGCGCCTGGACCCGAGCGCGAAGCTGCTCTGCGAGCTGGAGGCACGGGCATGAGCGCGCTCTCCCGCCGCGGCTTTCTCGCCGGCGGCGCCGGCATCGCCGGCGCGGCGCTGCTGCCGTCCGGTCTACCCGCCCCGGCGCTGGCCGCCGAGGCGGTCGACAAGACGCGCGTGGGCGGCCTGCTCCCGCCGGAGCGGATCGGCCTGCAGCTGTACTCGGTCGCCGACGAGATCCAGCGCGTCGGCTTCGTTCGCGTGCTCGAGGCGCTCGCGAAGATCGGCTACAAGCAGGTCGAGTTCGCCGGCTACACCGACAACACGAAGATCACGCTGCAGCAGCTGCGCGCGGCTCTCGACGCCAACGGCCTCACGGCGATCGGCAGCCACGTCGAGCCCAGCAACGAGGACTCGATGAAGCAGATCCTCGAGCAGGCGGCCATCCTCGGCATCCCCAACGTCGGCATCTCCTTCCCTCTGCCTTCGACGGGGCCCACGGTGTCGGGCTGGCGCCAGCTCGCGGCGCAGTACAACCGCTACGGCGAACTCGCGGCCAAGCAGGGCGTCGGCTTCTACCTGCACAACCACTTCCACGAGTGGCTGCCATGCGTCGACGACCTCTTCAGGCGTGGGGAGGACGTGCTGCTGGCGGAGACCGACCCGCGCTACGTCTCCTTCGAGATGGACATCTACTGGGCCTACGTCGGCCAGGCCCAGTCGGGCACGATCCTGACGTTCGACCCGCTGCGCGACTACGCGCTCAAGTACCGCGACCGCTACAAGCTCTTCCACATCAAGGACGGGGTCAGTCCCTTCGCCCTGCCGCTCACGAACATCCGCGACGCGGGGCAAGGCGCGATCGACTTCCAGGTGTTCTTCGATGCCCTGTTCGCCCAGGGCGCCGGCGAGGTCGACAAGCACTGGTACATCTGGGAGCGCGACAACGCCTCCGAGCACGCGCGCGGCTCGATGGCCTCCGCGCGCGCGAGCTACGCCTACATCCGCTACGGGCTGACCGGGCCGAACGCGCCGGCGCACGAGAACAGCGTGCCGGCGGCGGTGGTGGGGACGACCGTCCGCGTGACGAAGACCGGGCGGCGGATCGTGCGCGTGACGCTGGAAGCCGACACGACCGTCGACACGACGGTGCGTGCGGTGCGTGCCGGCAAGACCCTGGCGCGAAAGCGGCTACGCGCCGTCGCAGCCGGGCGGCGGACCGTCGACCTGCGCCTGCCGCGCAGCGCCGCCGCCGGCCGCGTCCAGGTCGAGGTCGCCTTCACGGCGGGCGACGGCAAGCGCCACCGCACGCGCGTCACTGTCGTCGTGCCGTAGCAGCGGCGGCGGCCTGGATCAGAGCGAGTACAGTGGTCCATCAGGGCCACTTCACCGCTCCGGATCAGTTTCGTCCCAGCGACGGAAGCGCCGATCCCCTCTCGAGCAGCCGGACTCGGCGCTCGGAAAGGTCACACATGACCCCCGTCCCTGTCGAGCGTGACGACGCGGAAATCCGCGGACTGGTGGCGCGCTTGTCCAGACCGCACGCGGCGGGCGGTGCGGTCATCGAGCACGCTGCGATCCTCGCGGAGGGGGCGGGCTCGGCCGCCATCCTGGACTGGATTGCCGCGCACGCCGGCGAGCCAGAGGAGATCGCTCCGCAGGGCGCCGGGCGCGGTCTCCACGCGGCTCGCATCGACATCGGCCGCGCTGGCCATCGCACGCCGCGGCGCTACGTGCTCCCGCCGGGCGCACTCGTCCGCGACGAGCCCGAGGACTAGCCGCCGCCGCGTAGGAAGCCGAGCGCCTCGTCCAGGCGCGCGAGCTTCTCCTCGGCGCGCAGATCGTCCTCGGCCTGTCCCTGCTGCTGCTTGCCGCCGTCTTCCGCTCGCTCGTGATCCCGGCCAAGGCCGCGGTCATGAACGTGCTCAGCATCGCGGCTGCGCTCGGCGTGATAACGCTCGTGTTCCAGGACGGCCACCTCGCCTCGTTGTTCGGCGTCGACTCCACGGGGCCGATCGAGCCGTTCATCCCCGTGTTCATGTTCGCGATCGTCTTCGGGCTGTCGATGGACTACGAGGTCTTCCTCGTCACACGCATGCACGAGGAGTGGGAGCGCACGCGCGACGCGAGCTTCGCCGTGCGTCACGGCCTGGCGCTCACGGGCAAGGTGATCACCGCAGCGGCGATCATCATGATCAGCGTCTTCGGCGCCTTCATCCTCGGCGACGACCGCGTGATCAAGCTGTTCGGCCTCGGCCTTGCGTCCGCGGTCCGGCTGTCGCGCCGGCTGCCGCGGCTGTCGGTCGAGGGCGCTGCTGCATAGGCTGCGCGGTCGGCGGCGCCCCCCGGCCGCCGCCCGCCGCCCTCATGTCCGCCGTGCACGGCCGTGCGAAGGTAGGGCAGCGGCGCGTCGGCCGCCAACCCCCGGATTTCTTTTTGTATGTCTACGAACCGCAGCGCCGGCATCCTTCCCTTCCGTGTCCGCGACGGCGTGCTCGAGGTCCTCGTCGCGCACATGGGCGGACCGCTGTGGGCGAAGAAGGACGAGCGCGCCTGGTCGGTGATCAAGGGCGAGTACGACCCGGCCAGGGAGTCCGCGCGCGACGCCGCGCGCCGCGAGTTCGCCGAGGAGACGGGTGGCGCGGTACCGCCCGGCGAGCTGATCGAGCTCGGCGAGGTCAAGCAGAGCCGCAAGACCGTGGTCGCGTTCGCGGTGCTGGCGCCCGAGCTCGACGCCGGCGCCGTGGTCTCCAACACCTTCTCGATGGAGTGGCCGCCCCGCTCCGGGCGGATGCAGGAGTTCCCGGAGATCGACCGCGCCGCGTGGCTCGACGCGGCGACGGCACGCACGAAGCTCGTCACCGCGCAGGCGGCGTTCGTCGACCGTCTCGAAGCGATACTTAAGTAATTACCTAAGTGTCTGCTACGGTGAGCGATATGCCCGCCGTCGCAGATCCACAGCTCGACCAGGCGTTCCGCGCGCTCGCCGATCCGAGCCGCCGGTCGATCGTCGCGCGCCTCAGCCGGGGCCCAGCGTCCGTCTCGGAGCTCGCCGCCCCGCTGGCGATGTCGCTGCCCGCGGTCGTGCAGCACCTCGACGTGCTGCAGCGCAGCGGCCTCGTCCACTCCGAGAAGGCCGGGCGCGTGCGCACGTGTCGCCTGGAGGCGGCGCCGATGCGCGGTGTCGAACGCTGGATCGCCGAGCACCGCGCGGCCTGGGAGCGCAGCCTCGACCGGCTCGGCGACGTCCTCGAGGAGACCTACCGATGAGCGTCACCCACGCCGAGTTCACGATCGAGCGCCGCTATGGCTGCACGCCGGCGCAGACGTTCAGCGCGTTTGCCGACGCGGAGCTCAAGCAGCGCTGGTTCGCCAATGCCGGCAACTGGGACAACTTCGAGTGGGAGCTGGACTTCCGCGTCGGCGGTGGCGAGCACAGCGCCGGCGGCCACCCCGGCGGTCGCTACAACGAGTTCGACAGCCGCTACCACGACATCGTCGCGCCCGAGCGCATCGTGTTCGCCTACGACCTGCGCCACGACGGGCGCCTGATCTCGGTGTCGCTGACGACGATTCAGCTCCTTCCCGACGGCGACGGCACGCGCCTGCTGTTCACCGAGCAGGGCGCGTTCTTCGACGAGCCGGACGGTCCCGCCCAGCGCGAGCACGGCACGGGCATCCTGCTCGACCGCCTCGGGCGCTTCCTCGCCGAGGAGCTCGTCCGATGACGCTGAGATTGCACCAGCATCCGTTCGCGTCCTACTGCTGGAAGGCGCTGATCGCGCTGTACGAGCGCGAGGTTCCGTTCGAGCGCCGGCTCGTCGAGGACCGCGCGCCGCTCGCGCAGCTCTGGCCGCCGGCGAGCATCCCCGTGCTGGTCGACGGCGACCTCGTCCTGCCGGAGTCGACGACGATCATCGAGCAGCTCGACAGCTACGGCGACGCGCCGCCGATGATCCCGTCGGATCCCGCCGCCGCGCTGCAGGCGCGGCTGTGGGACCGCATCAGCGACGGCTATGTCATGACGCCGTTGCAGAAGATCGTCGGCGACAGCCTGCGACCCGAGCCCGACCGCGACGTCTACGGCGTGGCCGAGGCGCGGACGCGGCTCGAGCAGGCCTACGCGTTGCTGGACGGGCAGCTGACCGATACGTGGCTCGCCGGGCCGGACTTCACGATCGCCGACTGCGCCGCCGCGCCGGCGCTGCACTACACCTGGGTCGTCCATCGCTGGGACCGCGCCGAGCACCCGCGGCTGACGCGCTACGTCGAACGGGTGATGGCGCGCCCGTCGGTTGCTCGCGTCATCGACGAGGCGCGCGAGTACCGCGTGCTCTTCCCGCTGCCGTGGCCGGACGACGTCGCCTAACCCGCCAGCTCGCGCCAGGTGTTCTGGATCACGCCGGCGGTGCCGAAGCCGTCAAGCGCGTTGAAGACGTGCACGGCGTAGGTGAGGTTCAGACCGCTCGAGCCGGCAAGCAGGCCGCCGGGACCGTCGAGCGCGATCGCGCCCTTGATCCCGGCCGTGCCGTTCAGCGACAGCACGACGCCGGAGCTGTTCTGCTGATTGACCATGTAGACGATGCCGTGGTAGACGATGTTGCCGGTCAGCGCGAGCGTGCCGTTGGCGATCACCAGCACGCCCGGGACCTGGGCCGAGTTGCAGCACGGGCCGGCGCTGTTGTTGTACGCGCAGGCGCCGTTCTCGAGGAAGACGATGCGCCCGCTCGGGTTGGCCGGGCAGCCGCTGGCCCAGTAGGTGCCCTCGGCGATCGCGCGCGAGCGCAGCGTGTCGAGGCGGTCGGGCGTCAGCGCGGCGCCGCCGGCGTACGCGGTCTGGGTCGTGTCCGGCGCGATCTGGCCCTTGCCCGACTCGTAGCCGAGGCACGCGGGCGTGCGCGTGAGACAGCGCACGGCAACGGGCGCCGGCTGCGCCGAGTCGCCGCGCGTGTCGACGATGACCTTGCGCCCGTTGTTCGTCGTCTGAAACCACCCGGCGGTGATCGCGTTGTGCGCGAACTGCAGCGAGTTGTCGACGCGCTGGACCTCGACGAGCGCGACGAGCGTGCGCTTGCGCCCGCGCACCACCGCCTGCGCCCACGTCCACACGCGCCCGTCGGCGTTGGCGTCCCATGAGGGCTGCTGCGCGGTGACTGCGTCATTGAAGAACGAGCCGGCGCTGCCGCCGTTGTCGCGGATCCGCGTGATCCACGTCGCGTCGGTGCCCCAGTCGCCGGCCGCAAAGCTCGCGCGCACCTGCGTCGGGTGCGGGCAGCCGCTCACGACCGTCGCCTGCGTGCACATCGCGGGGCGTGCGGTCCCCGCGCTCCCCGGCCAGTTGTGCGACAGCAGGTAGACCTGGGTGTCGAGCACGCCCTCGGCGAGGTTGAACGCCGAGTCGGCGATCCGCGCGCGGGCGGCGTCCTGCTGCTGGCCGTCGGCGAAGGACAGCGTCGCGATGCCCAGGCCCATCATCACGACCATCGCGAGCATCGCGATCAGCAGCGCCGATCCGCGCTCAGAGCTCATACGACGAACACCTCCTGCACCGGCGCCTCGTGCTCGAGCCCGCCCGGGTCGGTCACGCGCAGGCTCAGCGCGCGCAGCCCGGAATCGGGCGCGACGTAGTCGAACGTCGTGCCGGTGCCGACCGTCACGTCGCCGTCCAGCCACTCGTACTCCAAGGCCTCGCCCTCGGGGTCGACCGACAGCGAGCCGTTCAGCAGCACGTGGCGCTGCCCCGTCGCGGTCGCGGTGAACGCCGCGACCGGGGCGCGGTTCTGGTTGCGCAGGAAGACGCCCGTGGAGACCGTCGTCTCCTGCGCGGCGCCGCCGGGCTCGCGGTCGATCACGAACGTCGTGCGGATGAAGCTGACGTCGGTCGGCACCGTGGCGTTGTAGAGCCAGACCGCGCGCTGGTCGTTGAGGAGGTCCGACGCCATCAGCGTCGTGCTCGTCCACGCCGGATCGGGTGACGGGCAGGTGCTCGTCCCCGGCACCGGCGGAGTTGTCGCCGCGGTCCACGTCTGCACCTGCAGGTGGATCTCGCCGGCGCTGAGGCAGTAGCGCAGGCGGCGCACGTTGGAACGGTTCTCGCCGCTGTTGGGCCCGAGCGGGTCGACGCTCTGGAAGACGAGGTCCGCCGGCGTCGCCTTGTCGATCGCCTGCGGACGCCGCGGCGTCGGGCTCGCGAGGTTGCGCAGCTGGCGCGCCATCTGGTTGACGACGATCCGCGCCTGCTGCTGGGCCTCGTTGCGGCTGTCGGCGCGCGCCGACTCCTTCGTCATGGTCTGCAGCGTGGTCAGCGTCGCGATCATCACGAAGGAGAAGATCGCCATCGCGGCCAGCAGCTCGACGATCGTGAAGCCGTCCTGCTCATGCGCGCTCACGGCGAGACCGGACCAATCGGGGCGGACTCGGCGAGCTGGCCGTCGACCGCGGTCACCCAGTACTCGTGCGGCTCGCCGTCGGTGCGGCCGTCGACGAGCGACAGCTCGATCCCGCTGCCGGTGCGGTCGTAGCGGTGGCCGGCGGTGGTGCCGTCGCGGTAGATCCGGTAGAAGGCGATCGCGTCGCCGTCCTCGTCGGCGGGGTCTGGTGCGTCCCAGCTCAGCGTGACCTCGCCGTTGGCCTCGCTCGCCTGCAGGTTGGCCGGCGCGTTGGGCGCGTGGTTGCCCGTTGTGACCGCGACCGGCGTGGACGGCAGGCCGTTGCGGTACTCGTCGTCGGCGCCGACGTCGACTGCCACGACGAAGTACGTCAGTGGCCCGTCGGGTGGGGCGTCGTCCTGGCAGCTGAGCTTGCGCGTCAAGCCGCAGACGAGCGTGGCTGTGCCGGGAAGCCCGCGATAGGCGCGGTAGCCGGCGATGTCGCGCTCGGGGTTGGGCAGCCATTCGAGCTCGACGACGTCGCCGTTGCGCCCGCCCGCCAAGCCGCTCGGCGCGTGCGGCGCGAAGCGGTTGAGCGTGACGGTCACGGCGCGCGTCGCGCCCGAGAGACCCGCCCTGTCGAACGCCTGCGCCGTGACGAGGTGCGTCCCATCGACGAGCTCGGCGATCGGCCACGTGAAGTTCCACAGCAGCGACGGGCCGGTCGCGGTCGCCGTGGGGGCGCCGTCGACGGAGAACGTCAGGGTCGCCGCGGGCGCCGAGGTCGTCGCCGTGAACGCCACCGACGGGAACGCGCTGAGGATCCGCGGCGTCGCGGGTGCGAGGATCGTGAGCTGCTTGACGGAGGGACCGCCGGCGCTGCCGGGATGGTTGATCACGGCGACCTGGTGGACGTTGTGCTCACGGTTCTTCAGCGTCCAGGTCAGGTCGACCGTGACGCGCTTGTAGTCGTCGGGGTTCTTGTCGCTCGTCCCGCCGGTGGCGCTGTTGTCGCAGTAGACGCCGGCGTCGTGCGGACCCGTGCCGTCGGAGGGGTCGTCGACGGCGCAGACGCTCGCCGCCACCGTGTAGATCGTGTTCTGGCGCTCGAGCGTCCACTCGCCGCTCTCGCGGCTGGCGAGGCCGGGCTGGCTCTGCAGCTCCGCTTCGACCGTCTGCGGCGTCAGCATCGCGTACGGGATCGAGCGTGCCGCCTCGGTCACCTGGCGCGCCAGCGTCGTCCCCGCATCGCGTGCGCGGGTGTTCGCGGTCGTGCGGTTCGCCATGTCGACGAGGCTCAGCAGCACCACGACGCCGCCGAGCAGCACGACAGCTGCCACCAGCACTTCGATCATCGTGAACCCGTCTTCGTCAGAGCGGAACCGGCGATGCGCAAAGCGGGGGCGAGCAAACGAGCACACATTATCTCCTTCGACCATCGCGCGATAGTCGCTTCATTGCGCCCCTGCCGGGGGTCAACGGATGTTGTGCTCAGAGGGCCGTGCGTGGGATCTGACCGGACCATGCCACCCCGTCACACGCGTTTCTTTTTCGCCGCTGTGCTAACGGCGCTCGCTCTGCCGGTGTCCGCCGCGGCTCAGGGCGGCCAGCTGACGGCCACCGCCCCGGCGTCCGCAACGCTCGGACAAGCGGTCACCAGCCGTCGCGCCGCTCGACGTGCGCGAGCATCCTGCGCCGGCGCGGGGCGAGGTCGATCGTCGTCGTCTGGACGTTCACGGACTCCGCCGGCGCCAAGAAGAACGGCACGCCCTCGTTCAGGGTGACGTAGGCTCGCGGGCGCGATGCGGCGCCTGCTCGGCCTGTCCGTCGGCTTCTGCCTCGCGCTCGCCGCCCCGGCGAGCGCGCAAGGCGTCGACCAGACCTGCCTGCTCGCGCTCACGCGGTTCGACGCGGCGACGATCAACATCGCGTTCCCCGACGACTCCGCCAACTACTGGGTCGGCGTCTACCAGGCCCTGCCGGGAACGCGGCTGCGCATCACCGGGCGCTTCCCGCACGCGCGCTACATGTCGTTCAACGTCTACGACCAGCTGCAGCGCCCGCTCGACGCGATCGCAGACGTCAACATCAAGCCCGACGCCGGCTCGGCGAACCCGTTCACACCCGGCGCCGACCGCACGGCCGGCAAGCGCAACTACACGGTCTTCGTCGACTTCGGTCCGAAGCCCGCGGCGCCCGCGCCGAACACGATCTACACAGGTACCGGCCAGAACGGCGTCCCGAACTACAACGGCACGCTGATCTATCGCATCTACATCCCCGACCGGTTGCGCAACGAGTTCGGCGACACCGCGATCCCGACCGTGCAGCTCGAGCCGCTCAGCTCGACCGGGCCGCTTGCGCCAAGCGTCTGCGGCACGTTCTCCAAGCCCTCGATCACGGGGATCAACGAGGCACTCGCGAACGCCAACGCGATCCCCGGGCTGGACGCGGTCACGCCGTCACCCGGGCGCAACCCGCCGCGCTGGCGGCGCTTCACGAACCTCGTCGCGGGGCTCGCGTATGGCATCACCGACTCCGATCGCACGGACGCCGTCTACCAGGCGCTGCGCCGGCTGGATCTCGACACCGCGGGCGGCACCGGCGGCTTTCTCAGCAACATCGACAACGCCTACGTATCGGCAACGGTGAACCGCTCGCTCGGTCAGGTGCTCGTGACGCGCTTCAAGGCGCCGTCGTTTCCGGACACGCGTCCGGGGCCGGCGCGGATGCCGGGCGGGCAGCTGCGCTACTGGTCGCTGTGCCAGAACGAGCCGCTCAGCCAGCGCTTCATCGCCTGCCTCAACGACGACCGGAGCGTCATCGGCGCCGACGGCTTCGCGACGTTCGTCGTCTCGGCGCCCAACCAGCGCCCGGCAAACGCGACGCGCGAGTGCGGCGTCAACTGGGTGCCGTGGGGGTTCACCTCACGCGGTCTGCTGATCCTGCGCCACATGCTGCCCGAGCCCGGGTTCGGCGCGGCGATCCAGCGGGCGACGCCCGACCGCGAGGCCGAGACGATGGGCGACGGCTTCCCGCGCTCGCAGTACTTCGCAGGCCCGGCGGCGTACGAGACGAAGGGCTGCGCCGGCGTCGTCCTGCCCGCGACGCGCAGCTGCACCAGCCGGCGCGCGTTCACGATCCGCCTGCCGCGCAACGCCGTCTCCGCGCGCGTGCGCGTGAACGGCAAGCTCGTGCGGACCGTGCGTGGCAAGCGCCTGCGCGCCCGCGTCGACCTGCGCGGCCTGCCGCGCACGCGCGTGAAGGTGACGATCAGCGCACGGCTGCGGTCGGGCCGGATCGTGCGCACCACGCGCACCTACCGAACCTGCGTGAAGCGCTGATGCCGCGGCTGCGCCAGGCAGTCCTGGCGGCCCGCGACCTCGAAGGGACGATCGCCCAGCTGCGTGAGGAGCACGGGCTGGGCGAGCCCTACCGCGACCCCGCGGTCGAGTACTTCGGCCTGGCCAACGCGGTGTTCGCGATCGGCGACACGTTCCTCGAGGTCGTCTCGCCGATCCGCGACGACGCACCGGCTGCGCGGCAGCTCGCCCGCCGCGGTGCGGAGCGCTGCGGCTACATGGCGATGCTGCAGGTGGACGACCTCGCGGCGGCCCGCTCGCGCGTACGGGAAGCAGGTGCGCGCGAAGTCTTCGAGATCGCGCTCGACGACATCGCCGAGGTCCACGTGCATCCCGGCGACGTCGGTGGCGCGATCGTCTCGCTGAGCGCGCCGCAGCCCGCGTCGGCGTGGCGCTGGGGCGGGGAGGGCTGGGCTGCCCGCAGCGTCCCCGGAGCCGTGACGGGGGTGACCGTCGCGGTCGCCGATCCCGACGCGACGCGCGCCTGCTGGGAGACGCTCGCCGGCGGTGCAATCCCCGGCTGCAGGTTCGTCGCAGGCGACGGCGGCATCGTCGCGATCGAGGTGTCGCACGTCGACACCAAGGGTGGCTCGCAAGAGGGCCCAGCGCGGACGATCATCGCCCTATGACCAGCCGCACGTTCCAGGTGCTGACCGCGACCGCCGTTGCCGCGACGCTCATCGCCGGCGCCGCGGGCGCCGCGTCGAGCTCACGCAGCGACCTGACCTCGCGCACGCTCAAGCCCACGAAGACGAAGATCGAGGGCTACGCGGGCGCCAAGACCGCGACGCTCACCGC
The DNA here is from genome assembly GCA_963727365.1 of Paraconexibacteraceae bacterium. Taxonomy (GTDB): domain Bacteria; phylum Actinomycetota; class Thermoleophilia; order Solirubrobacterales; family Solirubrobacteraceae; genus Paraconexibacter. The sequence continues at coordinate 268,798 of CAVSFU010000019.1, forward strand.
GCGCATCACCGTCCCGCGCAGCTGGACGCTCGCGACCTCGAAGCCGAGCCTGCAGACCTACCGCGTGGGCTCGTCGATCTGCCGCTACACCGTGCGCGTGCGCACGCGGCTCGTCGTCACGAGCTCCGACGCCCTCGGCTACGCGCGCAGCTACGCGCCGGCGACCGGCGCCTACGTGCTCGACGAGGGCACGCGTGGCCGCGCGGCGTGGCGCGTCACGCGCCTGAAGGACGCGCCGACGACGGCGCTGAAGGCCGTCGGCGTCTACCCGCGCTCGCTGGGCTCGGGCAACGCCGACGTCACGGCGTCCGGCAGCGCGTTCCAGATCGTCACGTTCGATGCCGCCGCGCCCGCCAAAAGCGAGTGCCACGCCGGCACGTACCGCAACGTGCTCGGCCCGCAGACCGGCGACGCGCTGGCGATCGCCAAGACGCGCGCGTACGTCGACCTGCGCTGATTACGCCGAGCGGAGGGGTATTTCCCCGTCCCCTTGGGTGCCTGGGATGCGGGCCGTCGTGCCCGCATCCTGGTTGCCATGAACCGCTCAATCACTGCCGCCTTCGCCCTTACCGGCGCGCTTGCCCTCCCGGGCGTCGCGTCTGCAAGTGAGGAGTTCGGCTCACAACTCAAGCATGGCCCCGCCAACGGTCCTGAGACCTGCGAGGTCAACAACGTCAACCAGCCGTGCTCGTTCGTGGGCTACCGTCATCCGACGCCGCCCGAGGGCGACAACGTGCCTCGTCCCGCGCCGTTCGACGGCGTCGTGACGAAGCTGCGGATCCGCTCCTACGGCGCCGACGAGGTGACCTTCATCTTCGCGAAGATCACCGAGCAGGGGACCGGCAAGAACCGCGTCGGCGTCGCCTCGCTCGACGCGATCGGCCCGGCAGTCCGCTTCGCGGGCACCGGTGAGGTCGAGGAGTTCGCGGCCCGCGTGCCGGTCCACAAGGGCGCGCACGTCGGCCTCAACGCGCTGTCGCACGGCGCGACCTACAACACCGACGGTGGCACCGACGCCTACGAGTTCACGCCGCAGCTCGGCGCGACGGCGCAGACGTCCACCGGCGACACCGGCGGCGAGCTGCTCGTGCAGGCCGTCATCGAGCCCGACGTCGACCGTGACGGCTACGGCGACGAGACCCAGGACACGCTGGTCGACATCGTCGCCCCGCGGGTCGCGCGCGCCTACCGCACGCGCAAGGCGATCAAGCTGACGCTGTCGGAGCCGACCAAGGTCAGCGTCGCGGTGCGCCGCAACGGCAAGCGCGTCCGCACGATCGTGCGCACGCTCGGCGCCGGCAAGCAGCAGATCGCGATGAGCCACAAGCTGCTCAAGCGCGGTCGCTACTCGCTGCAGATCCAGGCCCAGGACGTCGCGGGCAACCGTTCGGCTGCGACGGTCCTGCGGTTCCGCAAGAAGTAGCTCACAAGAGCTGACGCTGGAGCGCCGGGAGGTCGTCGAAGACCTCCTCGGCGCCGGCGTCGCGCAGCTCGTCCTCGCCGAAGCCGCCGGTCATCACCGCCAGGCAGATGACGCCGGCGCGGCCGGCGGCCTCGCAGTCCCAGCGCGAGTCGCCGACGAAGACCGCCTCGTCGGGCTCGGCGCCGGCGCAGCGCAGCGCGCCCTCGACGATGTCGGGGTCGGGCTTGGTCTTGTCGACGCTGCCGGCGTCGGTGACGCCGGCGACGAGGTCCTTCGCGTCGAGCAGCTCGACGTAGTGGGCGACCTCCTCGGGCTTGGCCGAGCTCGCGAGCACGACGGTGCAGTCGCCGAGCGCCTCGAGCAGCTCACGCGCGCCATGCAGCGGCCGCACCTCGTCGATGAGCTCGCCGTAGCGCTCCTTCTCCGCCTCGCGGATCTCGTCGCCGTGGCGCTCCTCTGCCTCCTCGCCGCAGAGCGCGGTCACGAGATGGTCGCCGCCCATGCCGATCGCACGGTGAATCCGCCACAGCGGCGGGCGCAGGTCGAAAGCCGCGAGCGCACGCGCCCACGCGAGCGCGTGGTGGTAGTTCGTGTCGACGAGCGTCCCGTCGACATCCAGCAGGACGGCGCGAGGCATCCCGCGGATCTACCCGGTGGCGTAGCGCCGTTGACATACCATACGACCGGCATGTAACTTCCCCGGAAATGGCCGGAGCGACGGACCCAGGCGCAGCGACGGGCCGAGATGCAGCAGCGCGTGCTCGACGCGACGATCGAATGCATCGTCGAGCGCGGCTACGCCAGCACCTCGACGCGCCACATCGCTGCCCGCGCGGGCGTGACCGTCGGCGCGGTCCAGCATCACTACGACACCAAGGCCGAGCTGATGGCGGCCGCACTCCAGGAGCTGGGCGAGCGTCTTGCCGACCAGGTGCTCGTGGCGGCGCCCGCGGAGAGCGACGTGCAGGTGCGCGCGGCGGGTCTGCTCGATCGCCTCTGGGCGATGCACAACGGCCCGCTCTACGAAGCCGGGATCGAGCTCGCCGTCGCGGCACGAACCGACCGCGAGCTGGCGGCCGCGATGGAGACCGTCGCCGAGGCGTTCACGCTGCGCGTCGGCGCGGCGATGCTCGAGATGTTCCCCGAGCTGGTGGCACAGCCCGGCTTCACGGAGCGGCTGCTCGTCGGGCTGGCGACGCTGCGCGGCCTCGCGCTGCCGCCGGCGATCGGCGGGATGACGCCGGCCGAGCTCTGGCCGGTCGCGCGGGCGCAGCTGCTCGAGCTCTTCGATACGACGGCGGTGAAGCGATGACCTCGCCGCTGCTGACCGTTGCCCGCGGCACGCTCGAGGCCGCGTCGTCGCCGCGGCTGCGGCCACCGCGCGCCGACGGGCCGCTCGGCGCGCCGTACGAGCCGTCGCTCGACGATCCCGCCGGCGCGTTCCGCCGGCTGCATGCGCGACCCGGCGTGCACGCCGCCGGTCGCGGCGTCTTCGCACTGGCCGGCTACGACGACGTGCGCGCCGCGGCGCGCGCCCATGACGTGCTGATCTCGGGTGGCGGCGTGACGCGCGCGCCCGCGCGGCTGCCGATGCTGATCACGCTCGACCGCCCACGCCACGACGAGCTGCGCCGGCTCGTGGCGCCGCTGTTCACCGCCGCCCGCTCGACACAGATGCAGGACGGCATCCGCGCGCTCGTCGCCGACGCGCTCGACCGCATGGTCGCCACGCCCGGCAGCGACGCCGTCGCCGAGCTGACGGTGCCGCTGCCGGTGACGGTGATCGCCCGCGTGCTGGGCGTGCCCGAGCGCGACCTGCGGCGCCTGCACGCGTGGTCAGACGGCGTCGTCGAGGGATTTCACGCCGGCATGTCGTTGTTCGCCAGCGCCCGTGGCCTGCGCTCGATCGGCGCAGCCCTGTCGCTGCACCGCTACTTCACGGCTCACTTCGCGCGTCTGCGGGACGAGCCGGGCGACGACGTCATCAGCGCGCTGCTGTCCTCCAACGACGGCGGCGCGTTGGACGACGAGGAGCTGTTTTGGTTCTCGCTGCTGCTGCTCGTCGCGGGCAACGAGACGACCACGAACCTGATCGGCTCGCTGCTGTTCGCGCTGGCCCGTGATCCCGAGGCGTACGCGCGGCTGCGCGACGAGCCGCAGCTGATCCCTGCGGCGGTCGAGGAGGGCTTGCGCTGGGGCTCGCCGATCCAAGGCCTCTACCGCACCGCCGCGGCCGACTACACCGTTGGCGAGACGACGATCCCCCGCGGCGCGCGCGTGCTGCTGCTGTTCGGGGCCGCCAACCGCGACCCGCGCAAGTACCCCGACCCCGATCGCTTCGCGGTCGACCGCAACCCGACCGACCACCTCGCGTTCGGGATGGGCATCCACTTCTGCCTCGGCGCGCAGCTCGCGCGCCTCGAGGCACGCGTCGTGCTCGAGGAGCTGATCGCGCGCGCGGCGCGCCTCGAGCTTGCCGGCACGCCGCAGTTCACGCGCAACCCGACGGTCTTCGGCCCGCGCCGGCTGCCGTTGCGGCTGGCCGGCTAGCGGAGGGCACCGTCGCCGATCCCAACGCCGGTGACCCCGGCGTCGCCTGCGCTGACGCGCAGCGGCATGTCGTGCGTCCCCAGCCAGCGCTCCAGTGTGGCCGGGTCGGTGCTGACCTCCAGCCACGTGATGCCGCCGGCTTCGCCTTCGGCGCCCGGGTCGGCGACGCCCGCGTCGCGCGCGATGAAGAACGGCAGGCCGGGCGTCGTCATCGCTTCTGCCACGCCGGTCAGCTGCGCCGTCATGCCGCTGCGGCCGATCGTCGTGACCTCGGTGCCGAGGCGCTCGCAACGGCGGCGACGTCGTCGACAGCGACGGCCCAGGACCACAGCCCGTCGCCGGAACCGGCGAGCCGTGCCTGCAGGGCGCGGCCGATCCCGGATGCGGCGGCCTCCGCTTCGTCGGCAATCGCGAGCACCTCGAGGTAGCCGCCGCCGAGCTGGAAGATCTCGTTGTACGTGCCGATGCCGTCGTGGCGCCCGCCGCCCGCCGGCTGGAGCCCAAGCCGGCGAGCGAGCTGCTCGCTTGCTACGGGGAGGTCGGCGGCGGCGTAGATGACGTGGTCGATGCGCATCAGTCGGAGAGGCTCTCGCGCTGCGCCGACAGGTCCTCGATCGCGTCGGCCACGTGCACGCGGTCGATGTTGTAGTCGCCGCGCTCGACGCGGATGCGGTGCGCTGCGAGCAACACGTCCGCATGCGTGTGCCCGTGCGGCGGCTCGAAGCGATAGGACGCCAGCTCGATCAGCAGCCCGAGCGGATCCTTGAAGTAGATCGAGTCCATGAAGCCACGGTCCTTTGGCCCGGAGTGATCGATCCCGCGCTCGTCCAGCCGCTCGACGAGCTGCGAGAACGTCGCCTGCGACACCGCAAACGCGATGTGGTGGACACAGCCGGGGTCGGTCGGCGTGCGGTCCGGCGTGCCGCTGCGATCCTCGTTGGTGAAGATCGTGATCAGGCGGCCATCGCCCGGATCGAAGTAGAGGTGGCTCTCGGACGCGTTGTCGAGGTTGGGCTGCTCGAAGACGAAGGGCATCCCGAGCACGCCCTCCCAGAAGTCGATCGACGTCTGGCGGTCGGCGCCGACGAGCGTGATGTGGTGGACGCCTTGCGACTGAAGCTTTCGCATAGCCCGTAGCCTCGCACGCCGCGTCAGCGCCAGACGACGTCGATCGACTCGCCGGGCGCCAGCGCCGCCCAGCGTGCCCCGGCGTCCTGCAGCCGTGCGCAGGCCGTGGCGAGCTGTTGCGCCGTCACGCCCGGCAACGCCCAGCGCGTTCCCGTCGCGGCCGCAAACGCACGGACGTCGTCGTGGCGCCCGGCAAGCGCGAGATCCGCGACGGCCCGGACCACGATCTCGGCCTGGCCGAGCTGCTCGCTCGCGCGCTCGACGACAGCCGCCGCTCGCCGCGCCGCCTGCGGCGGCTGACGGCCGGCGACGACGCGGGTGTTGCGTGGGTGGAACATCCCACCCGCGGTCAGCACGCCCCACAGCCCGCTGTCCAGCCCGAGCGCGTCCTCGACGATGAAGTGGGCGAGATCGTGGGGGACGCTGCGCGCCGGGCCGCCGACCTTGTTGTAGCCGCCGGCGGTCAGCTCGACAGTCACGCCGTCGCTGCGGGTGAACAGCGAGTGGTAGCGATTGGCCGCTCCCTTGACGAAGCTGATCGACGTCACCCGGCACAATTACCGCGGTGCGACGGACCAGCGCAGCGCGCGGCCCGCACGCGCGACCTTCGTGAAGCGCACCGTGCGCCCGCCGCGCAGCGTCACCTCGAAGGTCACCGGGCCGCTGCGCTCGGGTCGCACATAGCCGCTCAGGCGCCCGCCGCGGTCCTGCGTAACGCCCACGCCGGGCAGCTTCAGCGACCATCGCGGCAGCGGCAGGTGCGGCGCGATCCGGTAGCCCTCCTTCGTCGGCGTCACGCCGGCCAAGCGCAGCAGCGAGAAGAGCAGCCACGCCGGCTGGTGGGTCACCTGGCCGGCCGTGTTGTTCAGCGTGATCAGCAGGTTGATGCCGCAGCGCCCGGGCTGGGTGGCGTAGTAGGACCAGCACGCGTCGTCGACGTTGACCACGCCGTTCCAGAACTGCGGGAACGCCTCGGCGTGTGCGCGCAGCGTGTTGCGCTGCAGCTCGGCGAACGCGTCCTGCGCCGCACCCGGGACGATCCCGTCGAGCTCGCCGAGCGCCCACACCAGCGGGCCGTTGATCGCGTACCAGGCGCCACCGACGAAGACCGCGTTCTTGTCGCCGACGCCGTCGGCGTAGACGATCGCGTGCTCGTCGACTTGGGGGTCCTCCTCCGACGGGCTCATCGACGCGCCGATCTTCGACGGGCCGCCCGGCGCGCCCTCGCCCATCAGGAAGCGCTTGGTGTTGCGCACGACCTCGTTGCGCTGCTCGCCCTGCGCAGCACCGCCGAGCAGCGCCCACGGCTGCGGCTCGCCGAAGATCGCGCCCTTGCCCAGTTGCGTCAGCGCGGAGTAGCCGCGTGCGAACCAGCCGCGCGGCACCCACTCCTTGCGCAGCAGCTCCTGGTCCTTGCGCCCGAGCTCGCGCAGCTGCGCGGCAAACGCCGTGTCGCCGACAAGGTCGGCGACCTCCGCCAGGCGCGGGTAGACATAGGCCATCTGCGCGGTCACGAGCGTCGACTCGGTGATGCCCAGGAACAGCGGCGAGAGGTCCGACCAGTCCCCGGCAGGCCCGATCAGGTACTGGCCGTTGGGCCCACGCCCGATCACCTGCTCCTGATGGCGCACGGCGAGCTTGACGTGCTCCCACACCGTCCCGCTCGCAAGCGCCGGCCCGGGCAGCCCGCCGTCGTAGGGGATGCGCTCGCGCAGGAAGTCCGTGTCACGTGTCCCGAGCACGTACTCGACCGTGGACAGCAGCAGCCAGAAGTCGAGGTCGTCGGACGCGCCGAGGTCCAGGCGCAGGCACAGCGGCAGCATCCCGTAAGGGATCGCGCCGACCGCCGGCGGCTGCTCGGCGAAGGAGTAGCGCAGCACCTCGCGCGCCAGCTCGGGCGCGGCGTAGACCATCGGCAGCATGTGCTGGAGCGGGTCGCGGAACGCGATCTGCTGGCCGCCGCCGTACTGGTAGTAGCCGCCCTGGGTGATGATCTTGTGGCCGCAGGCGTCTTCCATGCTGGCCGAGCGCACGTGGTAGGCCGACCACTGCAGCTCGCGCGCAAGCCAGCGCCGCGCGCGGCCGAAGTCCGTCTGCGGGACCCACTTGCGCCACGCCTGCTGCGTGCTGCGAAATGTCGACGGCTGCGCGTCGGCACGGCGCACGACGCCGTCGATCTGGCCGGGGCGCGCCATGCCGTAGACGTAGCGCAGCGTGGTCGCCTCGCCCGGCCGCAGCGTCACCGGGGAGCGCAGCGCGAACATCGCGCGCCCCGCCACGGTCGTCAGCGTCGCCGGCGCGCGCGCACCGGTTGCGCGGTCGGCGGCCACCGCCGCCGGGACCTGGCGCGTGCCGTTGCCGAAGAACGCCTGCGTGTCGGCCTCGTAGCCGGCGACCGGCGTGTCGACGGGCGCGAGGAAGATCGTCAGCGGGTCGGCGTCGATCACGTCGCCGGTCTGGCGCACGCTCAGCCGCCCGTCGGCGTAGCGCGGCGCCTCCATACCGCGGTTGATGTTCGTCGTCTCGTCGTACGGGTTGACGTCCCAGTACTCCCACCACGTCAGCTCGCGCGTGCGCGTGCTGCGGTTGCGCAGCCGCACCTCGTGCACGAGCGCCGGGTCGTCGCCGAAGGGCGCGGTCACGGTCTCCGCGACGGAGATGTCGTTCACGCGCAGGCGGTGCTCGGCATAGCCGACGCCGAAGCGCCGCAACGTCGGCGCGCCTTTCGGATGGTCAAGCCACAGCGTGCTCTGCGCCTTGCCGTTCTCCACGAGCCAGCCGAAGCCGCCGGAGTAATGCTTGTTCGCCGGGTCCCAGCGGTTGGTCCACTGGTACATCCGCTGCTGGCTGAACAGCTGCGTGTAGCCGTGGTTGAACGCGTTGGCGACGATTGCGTCGTTGCCGACCTGATGCCAGGCGTCGCGCCGGCCCTTCAGCTCGACACGTCCGGCGCGCGCGTCGCTGCGCTGGTCCAGCGTGTAGTCGTAGGCGGGCAGCCCGGCGCCGTCGACCACCCAGCGCCCGAACACGCCCGCGCCGCTGCCGTCGCGCACGCTCGGCGCGGCCTGTGCGCTGGCCGGCAGCAGCAACGCCAGCAAGACGAGCGCCCGCCTCATGGCGCGTTGCACCGCCGCACGAGCCCGAGGACCTCCAGCGCCGTGCCGCAGACCAGCTGGCGCGCCGCGCGGTAGGCGAGGTAGCCGCCGCCCAGCAGCTCGCGCGGCTGTGTCGAGCTGATGTGCACGAGCTCGGTGAACGCCAGCGTCTGGCGGTAGAGCTGACCCTTGTCGATCAGCGCCGCGGTGTCCTTGAACGCCGGCATGAACAGCGGCCACGGCGCGGTGACGAGCGCGACCACCGGCAGAAGGTGCGCCTGGTAGGGGATGCCCTCGCCGCCGTAGTTGGCGTGCGGCGGGATCTGCAGCCCGGGCAGGTCGGCGCCGCGCAACGCGATCGTCTCCTTGACGTTGGCGCGCTGGATCGCCGTGCCGAGGTCGGAGATCAGCACGGGGCTCTCGCCGACGAAGATGCTCGTCGTCTCGAGGTGGTTGCCGTCGCGGACGATCTCCTTGCCCGGCTTGCCGCCGCCGCGCGGGACGACCTTGAAGCGCTTGGCGCCCATGTGCTCCATCGCGAACACAGCCGCGACCTTGCCGCGGTCGTACTCGGCGTCAAGGCGCTTGGCGACCTGCTCGGCGCTGCCGTCGCGCTCGGGGTCGACGAGGTGCTGGTAGAGGTGCCCGGTGGTGAACGCGAACAGCAGCGTGCGCGGGCGGCAGGCCTTGCCGAGCTTGGCGAAGTACTCGGCCATCTCGACCATCGCGACCGGGCCGTTGTCCCAGACGGCGTTCATGCCGTCGGTGTGCGACTGGACCACGAGCTTCTCGTCGGAGAGGCCCGGCAGCGTCGCCAGCAGCATGCGCGTGTTGACGCGCTTTCGCTGCGCCTCGAGCGTGATGCGCGCGCTGCCGCCCTCCTTGGCCAGCTGGCGGATGCGCGCGGCCTCGTCGGCGCCTGCAAACAGCGACGGCACCGGCCACTCGATGCCTTCGTAAGGGGCGTACTCGCCCTCGACCTGCTCACGCGGGTAAGGACGCAGGAAGATCACGCCCTTCGCGCCGGCCGCGGCGGCCTCGAGCATGTCGGTCGCGCGGACGGCGTTGTTCTCGCGCTCGTAGCTCTCGCCGATCTGGCCGGTCAGCGTCCCGCCGGGATCCCAGGTGAACCACTGCAGCGCCGTGAGGACGGGGTTGGGGATGCTCGTGTTGACGGCCTCACGGACGACGATCTTGCCGCGCACGTCCTTGGCCTTCGCGATCGCGGTGGCGGTCGGCACGTAGGCAAGCGGCGCGGCGACGCCGCCCTTCGGGGCGGGCTTGGCGTAGGGGACCGGGCCGGCGACAGGCAGCCTCTCGGCCTTGGCGCCGGACGCGCGCACGCGCAGCGCGACCTTCGTCTCCGTCCAGCGGTTGATCGGGTAGTCGACCTTCTCGAGCTCGAGCCCCGGGATCTTCGCGAGGCGGTCCTGCAGGTGGTGGATCCAGCGCCGGTGCTGCGGGTTGCCGGTGGCGCGCGCACCGTAAGACGCCATCTTCTCGTTGAGCGCGTAGAGCTGCGCGGCGTCGCCGAGGCGCTTCTTGTCAGTCGTCGTCGGGCAACCTTCGGCGGTCTTCGGTGCGGCGAGCCAGCCGCTTCGCGGCGCGGGGTCGACCAACGTCGGCAGGCCGTCCCCGCGCGCGCTGGTGGGCAGCGCGGCGAGCAGCAGCAGCGCCACGATCAGCCGCTTCATCGCCCGCTCCTGAAGCGCACGCGCACCGGCGTCGAGCGCAGCGGCACCGTCAGCTGCAGTCTGCCGCGGCGGTCAGCGCGCCGCGTCGAGCGCTTACCGTCGACCGACACGCGCACGCGCTGGCCGCGCCGGAACAGACGTGCGGTTTGCACCGTCGCCGCGCCCGCCGAGCGGCCGACGATCACGAAGCCGTTGCGGCCGACGTCCTGAAGCTCGGAGAGCTCGAGGTCGGCGCCGCGTGAGAGCTCGACGTGCCAGCCCCAGACGTCGTACTCGGGATCGATCGTCTTGTAGAAGAACGGCGACGGCGGCTTGGGTGGCCGTGCGAACGTCGCCATCAACAGGGGCATCGTCGCGCGCAGGTCGCGCTGCCAGAAATACCAAGTGTGCCCGCCGGCGCCGTAGTCCTCCCAGAGGTGCGGGATGCCGAGCGCGCGCAGCCGGTTGTGGAACGTCGTGGCCTGGATGTGCACCGTCTCCTCGACCGGGTCGTAGAACGTGCCGTCGGGTCCGCCCGGGCGCCCGTTGCCGGTGCGCACCGCGAGGTCCAGGCCACGCAGGTTGGCCGCGAGGTCGACCGGGTTGTGCCCGCGGATGTAGGTCTCGTCGCCGTCGTACGCGGAGCCGCTGTCGGCAAGGTCGCGCGTGAGGTTGACCAGGCGCAGGCGCGGCTCGAAGAGATCGACGGCGGGCGAGAATGCCGACGCCGACACGAACAGATCCGGGTGGCGGGCGGCGTAGTGCATCGTGCCGTAGCCGCCCATCGACAGCCCCGCGAGTGCGCGACCTTCGCGCTTGGCGAGCGTCGGGTAGTGCGCGTCGACCCACGGGCGCAGCTGGAAGAGGTGGTAGGTCTCCCAAGCCGGCGCACCGAACGCTCCGCGGTTGCGCCAGTTGACGTAGCCGGCGCTGGTGCCCGAGCTCGGCATCACGACGATCAGCGGGTAGCCGGCGGTGATCGCCTCGGCGTCGCCCTTCATCGTCCATGCCGTCGCGTCGTCCAGCGCGCCGTGCAGCAGGTACAGGACGGGGTAGCGCGTCTTGCCCGACGCGTCGTAGCCGGTCGGGCGTGAGGACGCGGACCTTCGTCGGCCCGTTGACCGTGGGCGTGCGGAACGTCAGCTCCTCGAGCCGCTCACTGAGCTTCGCGCGGCCGACGACCTGCAGCTCGGCTTGCGCCGGCGCTGCTACCACCAACGCCACCAGCACCCCGAGGAGGACCCTCATCGCAGCATGCTCGCGATGATCGCGGCCGCCACACGCTCGAAGCGCGCGGCGGCGGCCTCGTGGCTGATGTCGTCGCGCTCCAGCCACCAGCGCCCGACCTGCTCGCCTGCGCCGACGAGTCCGTGCGCCGCGACCTCCACGTCCGCGTCGTCGAGGCGCACGTCGCCGGCCGTCTCGCGCAGCATCCGCTCGATCGCCTCGGCGTTCAGCTCGCGCATCGCGTTGGCCGTGCCGACCGACGCCTCGGCGTACAGCAGCCACGGCTTGCCCTTGTGCTCGGCGAGGAACGCGAAGTAGGTGTCGATGAACAGCCGCGTGCGCTGAGGGCCGCCCGGCACCTCGTGCAGACGCTCCTCGAGCGAGTCGAAGAGGCGGCTGCGCACGCGCTCGGTGCAGGCGTCGTACAGCGCCTCCTTGGAGGCGAAGTACTGGTACAGCATCGCCTTCGTGATGCCGCTGCGCTCGGCGATCGCGTCCATCGACGCGTTGCGGAACCCCGCCGAGCCGAACACCTCTTCGGCGGCCTCCAGCATCAACTCCTCACGTACCGCGCGCGCAACCCTCGTCCGTGCCACAACCCCTCCTGACAAAACTAACTGACCGAAAGTTATAACACGGCCACTAGCCTCTCCGCGCCGTGCGCCTCGCCGCTGCCGTCGTCCTGCTCTCCGCCGCGTCGATCCTCCTCGTCGAGCCGGCTCCCTCTTACGACCCGTGGGCCTGGCTGCTGTGGGGACGCGAGCTTGCGCACGGCACGCTCAGCACCGCCGAGGGCCCGGCGTTCAAGCCGCTGCCGGTCTTCGTCTGCGTCCCGCTCAGCCTGCTCGGCGACGCCGCGCCGGAAGCCTGGGTCGTGCTCGCGCGCGCGGCCGCGATCGGCGCGCTGCTGCTCGCCTTCCTGCTCGTCCGCAGCTGGGCCGGGACGGCGGCGGGGCTGATCGCCGCCGCCGCCGTCGCGCTGACGGGCTCGTTCGCCAACCTCACGGCGACCGGTCAGATCGAGCCGATGGTGGTCTTCTTCGCGCTCGCCGGGCTGCTGGCGTGGCAGCGCGAGATGCGGCGCGCGGCGCTGGCGGCCGGCGTCGCCGTCGCGCTGCTGCGCGTGGAAGCGTGGCCGTTCCTCGCGCTGCTCGGCATCGTCCTGTGGCCGCAGCATCGCCGCCTGGTGCTCGCCGCCGCCGTCGCCGTGCCGTTGCTGTGGTTCGTGCCGGAGTGGATCGGCTCGGGGGACCCGCTGCGCTCGGGCACCCGCGCACGTGTCCCCAACCCGGGCCAGCCGGCGCTGGCCGACGTGCCGTTCTTCGCCTCGCTGCAGGACGCCGTCGCGCTGCCGCTGCTGCCGGTCTGGATCGCGATTGCCGTGCTCGCCGTCCGGCGTGGTCCCGGCGCACTGGTCGCTGCGGCCGGCGCCGCGTGGGTCGTCCTCGTCGCGATCATGGCGCAGGCCGGCTTCTCCGGCGAGGCGCGCTACGCGGTTCCCGGCGCTGCGCTGCTGGCGGTTGCCGCCGCCGCACAGATCCAGCGCCCGCGCTGGCTGGCCGTCGCTGCCGTCGGCGCGGTGGCGATCGCCGCGATCCCGCGCCTCGCCGACGTCGCCGACGTGCGTGATCGCCAGGCCTACCAGGCGCGCCTCATCGACGACCTCGATGCGGCCATAGCCGCCGCCGGCGGCCGCACGCAGCTGCTGCGCTGCGGGCGTCCCTACACCGGCCCGTACCGCGGCCCGCTCACCGCCTACGCGCTCGACGTCGAGAAGCAGCGCGTCGGCTTCGTCCCGCGCGCGCCCGCGGTCGTCCTGCGCTCCGCGCTGCGCGAGGGCGAGCGCCCTCAGCCCGCGCTGCTGCGCGAAGGTGCGGCCACGCGTCGCGGTCTATGGACGGTGCAGACGACGTGCTGACTTAGGTCCGCCTAAGATGCGCCGCCGATGCGCAGGGCCCCCCTCATCGCGCTGGTGCTGCTTGCCGGCTGCGCCAGCGCCGACGACCCGGACGTGACGCCGGTCGCGCCCGCGCGCGAGTCCGGCACGGCCGCGCACTTCGCGACGAAGCAGCTCGCTTCGGGCTTCGATCGCCCGACGTGGGTCGGCGCCGCACCCGGCGACGATCATGCGCTGTGGATCGCCGAGCAGAGCGGGCGCGTGCTGCGGCTCGCCGAAGGCCGCCGCCAGACGAAGCTCGAGCTGGACGTCAAGCTCGGCTCCGAGCAGGGCCTGCTTGGGCTCGCGTTCCACCCGGACTTCGCGACGAACCAGCGCCTCTACGTGCACTACTCCGACCGCCGCGGCGACACGCGCGTCGAGGAGCGCACGCGCAGACGGGCGCCTGCGGCGCAGGCTGCTGGCGCTCGCCCAGCCCGAGGAGAACCACAACGGCGGCCAGCTCGCGTTCGGTCCCGACGGGCGGCTCTACCTCGGGCTCGGCGACGGCGGCGGCGCGTTCGATCCTGACGAGCGCGCACAGGACCCCGACGACCTGCTCGGCAAGCTCGTCGCCTTCGACGTCGACGCGGCCGCCAAGCCGCAGCCGGTCGTCATCCTCACGGGCCTGCGCAACCCCTGGCGCTTCTCGTTCGACTTCGCACTCGGCGAGGTCTGGATCGGCGACGTCGGCCAGGACGAGGTCGAGGAGGTCAACCGCGTCCTGCTCGAGACCGACGAGGTCCCCAAGAACCTCGGCTGGAGTGCGTTCGAAGGCTCGGAGCGCGTCGAAGGACACGGGCTCGGCGACGGCGACGTCGTCTGGCCCGCGGCCGCCTACAGCCACAAGGAGGGCTGCTCGATCACCGGTGGGCTGATCTACCGTGGCGCGCGCCTGCCGCGCCTGGCCGGGCGCTACGTCTACGGCGACTTCTGCTCGGGCACGCTCTGGACGCTGAAGCCCGAGCCCGGCGAGGGCGCCGGCGACGTGCGCCGCGAGCGCGCGAAGCTCCCGCAGCTCACGCACATCGGCAGCGACGCCCGCGGCGAGCTCGTCTTCGCCTCGGCAAGCGGCGCGGTCTTCGCGGCCGTCAAGCGCTGACGCCGGCAGGCGACACCGTCGTCACGGGGCCCTCGATCCACACGCGCACGTGGTCACCCGGGGTGCCACGCGGGGAAGCCGAGCCGCCGGCTGTGGATGAGCGTGCCGCTCTCCAGCCGCAGCTCGACGAGCTGGTCGTGACCGTAGAAGCGCCGCGCCTCGACGACCGCGCGCGCGGCGTCCTCGCGCGGCGCCGTCAGCCCGATCGCGACGGCCTCGGGGCGAAAGACGACCTCGACCTCACCCTCGGGCCCGTGTTGCGCGCTGAAGCGCCCGAGCTCGCAGTCGACGACGTCGCCGTGCACCGCCCCTGGCACGGCTTCGGTCTCGCCGACGAACGACGCGACCCAGCGCGTCGCCGGCTGGTCGTAGATCTCCTCCGGCGTGCCGACCTGCTCGATGCGCCCGTCGCGCATCACCGCGACGCGGTCGGCCAGCGAGAGCGCCTCGGCCTGGTCGTGCGTCACCAGCAGCGCGCTTGCGCCGGCGGCACGCAGGATCTCGGCGACCTCCTGGCGCAGCGCCTCGCGCAGCGTCGCGTCGAGCGCGGCAAACGGCTCGTCGAGCAGGATCACCGCGGGCTCGGGCGCCAGCGCACGGGCCAGCGCGATGCGCTGGCGCTCGCCGCCTGACAGCTCGTGCGGGAACGCGTCCGCGCGCTCGGCGAGCCCGACGAGCGAGAGGCACTCGTGCACACGCTCGCCGCGCGCCCCGCCGAAGGCGACGTTCTTGGCGACGGTCAGGTGCGGGAACAGCGCGCCCTGCTGGAAGACCATGCCGATGCGCCGGTCCTCGGGCTCGACCCACGTGCCGGCGTCGGCGACGAGGCGACCGGCGACCCAGACGCTGCCGCTGTCCGGGTGTTCGAAGCCCGCGACGAGGCGCAGCAGCGTCGTCTTGCCCGAGCCGCTCGGCCCGAGCAGCGACACGATCTCACCGCGCTCGACGTGCAGCGTCGCACCGTCGACAGCCTGCGTCCCCGCGAACGCCTTGGCGACGTCCGCGACGCGAAACGCGGGCTCGCGGGTCTCCGGGACGTCGCTCACGGCCCAGTAAGGCTAGCCTAACGCGGTCCATGGGCTCGACCTTCGTCCGTGAGCGCTGGCGCCTGATCGCCGGCCTCGTCGTCCTCGCCGCGGTGCTGCTCAGCGCCGCGCTCGTCCTGCTCGGCGGGTCGAAGGACCTTGTCGTCTACAACGGCCGCTCGCAGTACGGCTCGGAGAAGCCGTTCACCGACTTCGCCGACGCCAACAGCCTCTCGATCGAGCTGCGTGGCGGCACCGCGCCCGAGCTCTTCGAGCGCCTCGAGAGCGAAGGTGACGAAACGCCCGCCGACGTGCTCGTCACGACCGACCTGGCCAACCTCTGGCGCGCGAAGGAGGCGGGCCTGCTGCAGCCGATCGACAGCCCCAAGCTCGAGGCCGACGTGCCGGCCGCACTGCGCGACGCCGACAAGCAGTTCTGGGGGTTGTCGCTGCGCCTGCGCACGCCGGTCCGCTCGAAGGACCGCGTGCCGGCGAACGCGCTGACGAGCTACGAAGACCTCGGCGACGCGCGCTTCAAGGGCCGCGTCTGCCTGCGCACGTCCAGCAACGAGTACAACCAGTCGCTCGTCGCGGACATGATCGCCAAGCGCGGGCCGCAGCGCACCGAGCGGCTGCTGCGCTCGTGGATGGCCAACGCGCCGCGGATCGAGGGCTCCGACGTGCAGGTGCTCGAGGCGATCGCCGCAAACCGCTGCGACGTCGGCCTCGTCAACCACTACTACCTCGGGCGCATCCTCAAGGACAAACCCGACTTCCCGGTCACGCCCGCCTGGCCCGACCAGGACGGCGCGGGCGTGCACGCGAACCTCTCGGGCGCGGGTGTCGTGCGCTGGTCTGAGCACAAGGCCGACGCGATCAAGCTGATCGAGGCGCTGACCGAGAAGCCGGCGCAGGAGAGCATCGTCGAGAACTCCGAGTTCGCCGCCAACCCCGCCGTCCCGCCGCCCGCGCACATCCGCGACTGGGCCAAGGTCAAGGTCGACCCGATCGACGTCGCACGCGCCGGCGCGCTGCTGCCCGAGGCCGTGCGGATGATGCAGCGCGTCGGCTGGAAGTAGCACCGTGGCGCGCCGCGGCCTGGCGTTTCCGGTCGTCGGTGTGCTGCTGGCGCTGCTCGTCGCCGGGCCGCTGCTCGCGCTGCCGCTGGCGTTCGTCGGCGAGGGCGAGGCGTTCGACTCGATCGCTGCCTCGCTGCTGCCCGACGCCTTGCGCAACAGCGCCGTGCTGGCGCTCGGCGTGGGGCTGGGGACGCTCGCGCTCGGGGGCTCCCTCGCGGCGCTCGTGACGTTCTACGACTTCCCCGGCCGTGGTTGGCTGGAGTGGGCGCTGGTGCTGCCGATGGCGATGCCCGCCTACGTGCTCGTCTTCGTGCTGCTCGGGCAGTACGACGCCGACTCAGCCGTGCAAGACGTCGTCCACACGCTCTTCGGCCAGGGCGCGACGCTGCCGGAGATCCGCTCGACCGCCGGCACGATCATCGTCCTGACGGTCTGCCTCTACCCCTACGTCTACGTGATGGGGCGCACCGCGTTCGAGGCGCAGACGCGCGAGACGATGGAGGCCGCGCGCACGTTGGGCCTGTCACACGCGCGCGCGATCCGGCGCGTCGCGCTGCCGCTGGCGCGCCCGGCGCTCGCTGCCGGCGCGGCCCTGGCCGTGATGGAGGCGCTCGCGGACTTCGGCGCCGTGAACCTGCTCGGCTACCAGGCGATGACCGACGCGATCTACCGCGTCTGGTACGGCGCGTTTGATCGTGACGCCGCGCTGCAGCTGGCCACCGTGCTCGTCTGCTTCGCCGCCGGCCTGGTGATCCTCGAGCGCTATCTGCGCCGGCGTGCGCGCTACCAGCAGGCGCTCGTTCGCGGCGAGGCGATGACACCGCGGCGGCTACGCGGCTGGCGCGGCTGGCTGGCTGCGGCGTTGCCGCTGGCGGTCGTGCTGCTGGTCGTCGTCGCGCCGCTGGTGCAGCTGGTGCTGTGGTCGGGGTCGTGGCTGGCGGAGGGCTCCTCGCTCGACGCGCTCGTGCGCGCGGCTGCCAACAGCCTGCTGCTTGCCGCGCTGGCGGCGCTGCTTGCGGCGGTGATCGGCACCGTCATCGCCTACGGCCACCGCTCCCGCGCCGGGTCGCGCACCGGGCGCGACCGCATCGGTGCCGCGGCCGCGCGCTCAGCGACGCTCGGCTATGCGCTGCCGGGGACCGTCGTCGCGGTCGCGGTGTACCAGCCGCTGTCGTGGCTGGAGAAGCAGGTCGACGGCGTCTTCGACGTCGGGCTGTTTCTGACGGGCAGCGTCGTCGGGTTGCTGCTTGCCTACGTCGTGCGCTTCCAGGCGCTGGCGCTGTTTGCGGTCGAGTCGCGGCTGGACGGCATCAGCCCCGACCTCGACGAGGCCGCGCGTGGGCTCGGTGCCGATCGCGCGCGCGTCTTCGCCGACGTCCACTTCCCGCTGCTGTGGCCGGGCATCGTGACGGCGGCGCTGCTGGTGTTCGTCGAGACGCTGAAGGAGCTGCCGGCGACGGCGTTGCTGCGCCCGCTGGGAGGCGACACGCTGGCGATAACGGTCTGGGAGGCGACGAAGGACTCGCGCTTCGACACCGCTGCGCTGCCGGCGCTGCTGATCGTGCTGATCGGGCTCGTCCCGATCGTCGCGCTGCTGCGTCGCGGCCGGCCGCTGGGGTTGTGAGAGGCTGGCGCGCATGAAGCTCTTCGTCTGCTGGGGGACATTCCCGAATCCGCTGCGCCCGGGCGGGCATCCGTGCCGCAACGCCTACGTCGCGCTGACGGAGGCCGGGCACGATCCGGAGGTCGAAAAGGTCTACGGCCTCGGTCCGATCCCGGAGGCGTTCAACGGTCCGCGGCGGCGCGAGATCAAGCAGCTCACCGGCCAGTCATGGGTGCCGGTGCTCGTGCTCGACGACGGCGAGATCGTTCAGGGCTCGAAGGAGATCGCCGCGTGGGCAGGCGCTAACGCCGCGCCTGCAGCGTCGTCCCCGTCGTGACGCCGCCGGCGGCGTCGTCGGCGTAGACGCGGACATCGAGCTCGCGCGCCGAACGCAGCCGCGTCCGCAGCCGGAAGAGCAACGTCGTCGTCGTGCCGGGCGCGGCTGACCAGCTGCGCTCGCGCGCCCAGACGCCGATCAGGCGCGCGCTACCGGCGCAGCTGCGGGCAGCCACCGGCGGGCAGGTGATGCGCACGCCCAGCAGCCGCTTCTTGCCCGCCTTCTCGCGCCCGGGCCGGACCTTCGGCACGCGCGTGCGTGCCGGGCCGGGGGAGGGCAGGCCGGGCAGCGACGCCCAGCCGGCGCTGAGGTTGTCCTGGTAGGCGCCGCCGATCGCTGCGGGAACGTCGTCCTTGTCGCCGGTGGGCGCGACGGGCGTGTCGCGCACCGCCGCCAGCAGTTGCAGCAGCAGCCCCTGCTCCCAGCGCAGGCCGTCGATGCCTTCGCGCTGGTCTCCGGCCTGCATGCCCAGACGCACGACCATCAGCCCGAGCGACGGGATCGTGGTGATGCGCTGGTCCTGGTAGCCGGCCCACGACCAGAGGTCGCCCGGCAGGCCCGGCAACAGGCGGTGGCCGCTGCCCGCGCAGCCCTCGGCGTTCAGCCAGACCAGCCAGCCCATGCAGGCATTGCGCGGACTCGGGGTCAACGCCGCGCGCACGAAGGACTCGTCGATCAGCTGGCGCCCTTCCCAGCGGCCCTTGCGGCGCAGCAGCTCACCGAGCCGCGCGAGGTCGTCGGTCATCAGCTGCAGGCCAAACGTGGCGACGTGCAGGCCGGCGCGATCGCGCGTCCAGCGCCAGCGCTTGATGCCGAGCGGGTGGAAGAGCTCGCGCGCGAGGTAGCTCTCGACGCTCTCCTTGGCGGCGCGCTCCAGCACGGTCACCAGCAGCGCGCGCGCGACGGGCGAGTCGCCGAAGGAGCGCCCCGGCGCGGTCTGGAACGGGCGCGTCAGCGCGAGCCGCAGACGGTCGCGCAGGTAGATGTTGTCCGGCTCGCCGCGCAGGCCCGAGGCGCGTTGCAGCAGCTGGCGCACGGTGATCGCGCCGTGCTCCTTGTCGGCCTCGGGGATCAGCGCCCCGACGACGTCGTCGGGGGAGAGCAGGCCGGCGCTCATCTGGTGCGCTGCGACGAGCGCGACGATCGACGACGTCAGCTCCCAAGTCTCATACAGGACGCTGTCGCCGCCGTTGGTGTCGCGCGCCACGAGGCAACCGTTGCGGTAGATGCGCACGGCGTACGCGCGGCGGTCCTGGTAGCTGTGCAGCGCGCGGTTGAGCTGGGCCGAGTCGAGGCCCTGAGACTCCGGGCTGACGACCTGCCACTGCGATCCGGGCTCCAGACAGCCGTCGGCGTGCGCGCCGACAGGGGCAGCCAGGCCCACCACGCCTAGCGCCACCGCGAGCCACGCAGCGCCCCTCCACACGGTCTGGATCCTAGTGCGCTGTGTGATGCAGCGCACATTGCAGGCGTAACTCCATCCGAACCGCCGCGTAGGGTCTTGTTACAGGACTGACAAATTGCCGAATCCCCAGCGCACGCCGCCGGGGAACGGGGGAACCAACCGACCGGATTCCGGTCACGGGGCGAATGGCCGCATACTCGCGGCCTAGCGCAACCTTTCTGCGCGAGCCCGTCAGCTCACCTCGTAGGCACGACGAAAGGGCCGGACCCTCCCGTGACTACCCATCGCCCCGTGCGCGCGCTCGCGTGCGCGGGTGGAGTGCTCATCGCGACGACCGCCGCGACGCCGGCGGACGCACGCTCTTGGATCGACCAACTGCCGGATTCGCGCGTCAAGCACCTGCGCGCGGCAACTTCACACCCGACGCCGAGCGCGCCAAAGCTCTCGCGACGCGCCAAGCTCACCAAGCACGGCCGCGCGATCGCTCCTGCGGGCGCCCCGCCCGCGGTGCGGCGCATCATCCGCGCGGGCAACCGCATCGCGCGCAAGCCCTACCTCTGGGGCGGCGGCCACGGCTCGTGGGTCGCGGCCGGCTACGACTGCTCGGGCTCGGTCAGCTACGCGCTGCGTGGCGGCGGCCTGCTGCGCAAGGCCATGGCCTCTGGCGGGCTGATGAGCTACGGCCGCCCGGGCAAGGGCAAGTGGGTCACCGTCTACGCCCACGGCGGCCACGTCTACATGGTCGTCGCCGGCCTGCGCTTCGACACGACCGCGTTCAAGCAGGGCGGCTCGCGCTGGACGCGTGACCTGCGCGGCGGTGGCGGCGGCTTCGTTGTCCGCCACCCGCGCGGCCTCTAGCCGCAAAGGGGGTCACCCCGCGCGCGCGACGGCGGCTGCGACCTGAGCGCGCGACCTCACGCCGAGCTTCTGGAAGACGCGCGTGAGGTGCGTCTCGACGGTCTTCTCGCTGAGGAAGACGCGCGCGGCAATCTCGCGGTTCGTCAGGCCCTCGGCGACGAGCTCGGCCATCTCGCGCTCGCGCGGGCTGAGCGCGTCGAGGCCAGGCTGACCCGGCGCGCGCGGTCCGCCACGGCCGACGCGCACGCCGGCGCGGCGCAGCTCGCGCAGCGCCTCGTCGCGGACGCGCGGCGAGCCGCAGGACTGCGCCTGCTCGGCGGCGAGCTGCAGCTCGGCGACGCCGGCGTCGCGATCGCTTGTCACCAGCGCCCGCCCGGCAACGAGCCGGGCGCGCGCGGCCTCGAGCGTCGCGCCGACGCTTGTCGCGTCCGCGATCGCGGTGCGCGCGAGCTGCGCGGCCCCGGCCGCGTCTCCCTCGGCCAGCGCCACGAGTGCCTGGGCACGGCCGGCCGCCGCGCGGGGGCCGGCCATCGCGCTTTGGCGTGCGCGCTCCATCCCGCGTGCGGCGTGTGCCCGCGCGCCCTCGAGGTCACCGAGTGCGATACCGGCCGCGACTGCGTAGGGCGCCCAGCGTGCGACCCACCCGCTGTCGACGTCGTAGGCGAGGACCAGCTCCCGTCCACGCGCGTGCTCGCCGCGCGCCGCAAGCACCGCACCAAGCGTCGTGCGCCCGATCACGGCCAGCGTCGAGTCGTCGAGGCTGGCTGCGATCTCGACGCTCTCGGTCGCAAGCGCGAGCGCTGCGTCGAGCGACCCTTCCTCGAGAAGGACCCAGGCGCGCATCCACAACGCCCACTGAACGAGCTGCGGGCTGGCGCTGACACGCGCGGCCTGCTCGGCTTCGTCGGCTGCAGGCACAGCTTCGCCGAGGCGTCCGAGCATCCCGAGCGCCAGCACCACTGCGAGATCGAGCTGGACGGCCGTCTGGGCGTCGCCGTTGCGCCGCGCACCCCTCGCGAGGCGGCGCGCGACGTCGAGACCCTCCTCGAGCCGATCCATGGCCAGCAGGCCCCAGCAGAGCGCCGTGGCGGGCTGCGCGGCTGCGCCGAGCTCGTCGTCGGAGGCATCGTGGATGGCGTCGATCGCCTCCGCAATCGACGCCGTCGCACCCTCGGGGTCGCCCGCGGCGACGCCACCGACGGCCAGCAGCGTCGCGATCGCCGCGCGCGGGGCGGCCACACCGGGCGCAGAGATCTGCTCGACCCAATCGCGGATCTCGCGGTAGCGGCCGAACTGGTAGGCGCTGACGGCCAGGCTGACGAGGACGGCGTCGTGCTCGCTGGAACCCGGAGCGGCGACTCCGAGCGCGCGCAGCAGACGCGCCTGTGCGGCCTCGTGGCGTCCCAGCGATCGCTCGACGCGGGCGCCGATGACCGCGAGGCGCGGCTCGTCGCCCTGTGCGGCCGAATCATCGATCGCGTCGAGCGCGGCCTCGAAGCGGCCGGCTTCAACGAGCGTCTCGGCAAGCAGCGCGTCGTCGGTCGCGCCGCCGTCGGCGCGTCGTGCGGCGAGCAGCCAGTCGGCCGCCGTCGCCGGAGCCTGCGCGCGGACCGCGGCGGCGCCGTCACGCAGCAGCGTCGCCGCGTCCGCGTCGCCGGGCGTGGCCGCGTGAGCGAGGTGGCGCGCCTGCATCGACGCCGGTGCGCCGACGGTGCGCAGCTCACGTGCCGCCGCGGCGTGACCGGCAAGCCGCGCGCCTGCCCCGAGACCCTCGTAGATCGCGCTGCGTACGACCGGATGACGAAACACGAACTCGCGCGGCGCGCCCGTCGAGCGGACGAGCTCGCGCGCGGTGATCTCGTCGAGGGCGCCAAGCGCAGCCGCATCGTCAAGCCCGGCGATGCGCGCCGCGAGGTCGAACCCGAACGGGTCGCCGGCGATTGCGGCGCCCTCGGCAAGCGCACGCGCGTCGCCCGGAAGGCCGGCAATCTCGCCGGCGACGGTCGCCAGGACGCCACCCGGGACCGCGTGGCCGCCGTCGCGTGCGAGCTCGCGCAGCAGCAGCGGGTTGCCGCCGGACTGCGCGAAGCAGCGCTCGCGCTCGGCGGTGTCGGCGATCGGCTCGAGCAGCGGCTCCGCCGTCACGCGGTCGAGCGGACGCAGATCGAGTGCGACCAGGCCAACGGCGCCACCGGCGCGCTGCGCGATCAGCAGACGCTCGGCAGCAGGGCTCGGCCGCACGGCCAGTGCCAACAGCAGCGAGGCCGCAGGCGGACGGCGGATCAGGTGCTCGAGCAGCTCCAGCGTCGCGGGGTCTGCCCAGTGCACGTCGTCGATGAGCAACACGCACGGGCGCGCGTCGGCGACGAGCGCCAGCAGCTCGCCCAGCGCGCGGTGCAGCCGCCAGCGCTCGGCACTCGCTCCGGTGTCTGCCTCGGCCGCGACCCCCGGCAGGACGCGAGCGAGCAGACCGAGCCGCTGCGGGCCGAGTACCGCGAGCACATCGGGTTCAGGCAGCTGCGGCTCGAGCGCGTCGATCACCGGCAACAGCGGCAGATCCTGCTCGAGCTCGGTCGCTCGGCCTTCGAGGACGACAAAGCGCTGTGCCGCTGCCCGCTCACGCAACTCTCCGAGGAGCCGCGTCTTGCCGATGCCGGCCTCGCCGCGGACGATCAGCAGCCGCGACTCGCCGTGCGCCACGGCGTCGAGCGCCCCGGCGATCGCCTCGAGCTCTGCCTCCCGACCGTGCAGCGGGTCCCCCGACATCGCGGGCCACCCTAGTCGGGGGGATCCCCCGATGTTGCAGCGAGCCGGCGCTGGAACGGTGGCCTCATGAACGAGTTCCTCACCCATTCCGGCGACGTCGTGGAGAACCCCGCGACGCGCGAAACCGGCCGGATCGTCGTTGGCGCCGCCGACACGAACGGCCGCTACTTGCAATCAGAGCTGCGCGTGCGCCCCGGTGGCGGCGTGTCCGTGGCGCACCGCCACGCCGCCATCACGGAGCGCTTCGAGGTGCTCGAGGGCACCCTGACGATCACGCTCGACGGCGAGCCGTGCGAGTTGCGCGCCGGCGAGCACGTCACCGTCGCGCCCGGCGTCGCGCACATCTACGCAAACACCTCCGGCGCCGACGCAGTCTTTCGCTGCGACGTTTGGCCGGCCGCGCGCTTCGAGCCGATGGTGATCTCGTTCTTCGCCCTCGGCATGGAAGGCAAGACCGACGCCAAGGGTGCCCCGTCGCCGCTGCAGCTCGCGGTGATCCTCGACGAGTTCGCCGACGTGATGGAGGTCGTCGGGCCGCCGCGCTGGCTGCAGCGGATGCTGATCCCGCTGCTCGCCCGCATCGGTCGCGCCCGTGGCTTGCAGCCGACCTATGCGCACCATCGCGACATCTATGCGCGCTGGCAATCCGATGCGCGCTCCGCCGAGGTGGCGGCATGATCGCCGCCGGCGCGATGGCCGCGGCGACCTTGTTCACCGCGCAGCTCGAAGGCGTCCAGACGACGACGTGGGAGCACCACCACTTCAACGAGGGCGGGTGCGACGTCTCGATCGACGGCCGTGGCTCGGAGACCTATCGCTTTCGCTCCGCGCCGCTGCGCGTGCGCGCGATCAAGATCCCGGGTGGCGTCCTGCTCTCGGCCGGCGGCCGCGAGGCGCTGCTCAAGCTCAGCGGCACCGTCCGCCGTCAGGGCGAGGTCGTCCTCGGTCCAGGCGAGGTTTGCTCAGAGGGCGACGGGACCGGCACACCTGGTTCGGCGCCGTCGGACTGCGGGACGCGCAAGGTGAAGGCAACCGCGACGCTCGGCTACGGCGTTCGACCGGCAGACATGCTGTTGGTGACGCCGGGGCTCGACACGCCGAAGGACCCGTTCAGCAACTGTCCCACCGGCACGTCGAGACAGTATCCGGGGCTCCTGGCGACCGGTCGGCGGCTGCCGGTACGCGAACTGATGCGCTACGGCAAGCACGTCCTGATCGGGCGCGCGACGAAGGTCGAGCGCGGCTCCGAGCGAAGCGCGACGACCTCGATCCGCTGGACCGCGACCCTCACGAGGGTGCGCTGACATGCGGGCTCTAGCACTCCTGCTCGCAGCCGCCGTCATCGTTCCGGCGAGCGCCTCGGCCGCGACCCTGTCGCGCGACGGCGGCACGCTCGTCTACACCGCTGCGGCGGGCAAGACCAACAACGTCCACGTCATGGGCGGCGCCGCGATCACCTTCTACACCAGCGGTGGCGACGTCATGACGACGATCCCGAGCGGCTGTGTGCAGGACGAGAACTGGCCCGGAGAGGTCGTCAACTGCGAACACGCCGCTGCCGTCCGCGTGGCGCTCGGCGACGGCGACGACCGCGGCGTCCTCTCGGATGACGTGACGGTCCCCGTCGCGATCGACGGCGGCGCAGGCAAGGACGACCTTGCGGGCAACCTGCATGCCAACACGCTCGAAGGCGGAGTCGGCGACGACATGATCAACGGCGGTGCGGGCGACGACGTCCTGCGCGGCGGCGACGGTGCCGACGATCTCCAAGGCAAGGCCGGCCGCGACCGCCTCGACGGCGGAGCCGGCGACGACTTCCTGCACCCCGACGGGCACGAGGATCCCTCGGCCGACGTCATCGACGGCGGGCCTGGCAGCGACGCGATCGATGGCGACTACTCCAGCCGCTTCAGCAGCGACGACCCGGCGGTCGCATTCACGCTCGCCGGCGGCGCCGACGACGGTCGTCCGGGCGAGGGCGACGACGTCCGCAACGTCGAGCGCATCGAGCTCAACATCGCTGGCAGCTACACGGGCAGCGATGGTCCCGACAGGTTGTGGATCGCCCAGATCACGGGGTCGGTGACGCTCAAGGGCCTAGGTGGCGACGACGTCCTACGCGGTGCCGACGGCGCCGACCGCCTCGAGGGCGGCGCGGGCGACGACACGCTCGACGGCGGCTTCGGAGACGACGTGATCGTGGGCGGTCCCGGCAGGGACACGATCTCCGGCGACCTGCGCGGCGGCGACTGCGGCCCGGCGTGGTGCAAGCTGCCCTACGGCAACGACACGATCGACGCGCGCGACGGCGAGACCGACTCGATCGCCTGCGGCGTCGGGCAGGACAGCGTCCAGGCCGACCCCGTCGACCTCGTCGCGGCGGACTGCGAAAGCGTCCAGCGCGGCCGAAGCAAAGCGGCCGGCGCGACGCTGGCGCTCGCCAAGCGCCCGCGGCTGGCCGCGGCGCTGCGCAGCGGGCTGACCGTCGGCGTCAGTCGTCCCGGCAAGATCACGCTCAGCGCACGGCGCGGCGGCAAGCTGGTCGCGCGCGGCAGCGGCCGTGGCACGGTGCGCCTGCGCTTCACGGCGAGTGCGCGTCGTCAGCTGCGGCGAGCGCGGAGCGCGACCCTGAAGATCAGCGGCGGCGGCGCGACGCTGACGGTCACGCTGCGCCGCTAGTCGCGCGGCTCGGCCGCCGCCGCGGCCTCGGCCCGGGCGCGCTGCTTCTTGCGGCTGCGCCCGGCGACGAGGCGCGGCGCGCTGGCGCGGATCTCCGCGGTCAATCGTGCGCTCAGCTGCCCGGCGCTTTCGCCGGGCTGCAGCCCGCCGCCGCTGGGCGTGAAGAACTCGACCTTCACGTGCGGGCGGTTGCGCGGGAAACGCGGGATGTCCACCGTCCCGGTGACGCGCACGCACGCGATGTGCGCCTCGGGCACCGCCTCGCCAGCCGCCCGAATCCACTGCGCGGGCGCAGCTCGCGCCCGAGCGAGCGCGTGCCCTCGGGGAAGATCCCGATGCAGGCGCCGGCGCGCAGCTCCTCGATCGCGCGGTCCATCGCGCCGGTGTCGCCGGATCCACGCATGATCGGGATCTGGCCCATCCCGTCGAGGACCTTGCCGATCCCCGGCTTCCACAGCGAGTGCTTGGCAAGCGCCTTGATCTGGCGCCGCGGAAGGCCGGCGATCCCGACGGCGATCGGGTCCCAGTAGGAGTCGTGGTTGCCCGCCAGCAGCACCGGCCCCTCGAGCGGCAGGTGCTCCAGCCCGGAGACGTCCATGCGTCCCCACCAGCGCACCGCCGGCGTCGTCAGCGCCATCACGGCGCGGTAGGCGAAGGTGACGTTCTCGACGCGGTCGGCCATCGCGCCGGATGCTGTCAGACGACCGTCGTGACCTGCCCGGACGCCAGCCGCGCCGCCGCGCCGGTGTCGTGCGTGGGAGCGACGACGGTGGGGGCGTCGCGGCAGAGCGCCTGCAGCTTGGCGACGCTTTCACGCGCCCGCCGCGCCGACAGCGCGACGCCGTCGATGCCGCCTGCGACCAGCGCGTCCTCGCTGTAGACCGCGTCGCCGGCGAGCAGCACGCGCGGGCCGTCCTGCGGCGTCACGAGCACCGACTGATGGCCGGCGGTGTGCCCCGGCGTCGCGATCAGCCGCACGCTGTCGTCGCCGAGGAGATCGTGGTCGTCGCCGACCGTCAGCGGGTCGGCGAAGCCGCGGCGGCGGTAGCCGCGCAGCGCCGCGCCGGGGCGCGTCGCGGCGTGCCACTCGTGCTCGTGCAACACGGGGGGTCCAAGCGGCCCGGCACCGACGTGGTCGACATGCAGGTGGGTGAAGACGTGATGCGTCACAGCCGCCGGATCCAGGCCGGCCTCGCGCAGGCGTACGTCCAGCGCGTCGGCCGGCGTCGCGTCGAACTGCACCGCGACCGCCTCGTAGACGTCCCACCAGATGCGCCGGTGCGCCGGATCCTGGCCCGCGTCGACCAGGACGACCCCGCCGGGGTGCTCGATCGCAAACGACCACACCGACAGCCACGGCGTCCACTTCCGGTCCACCAGCGTCGCGGGCAGCCGCAGGCGTTTTGCAGGTTCGACCTGGCGGCGGTGGATCATCACGCGCCCGGTGTCGAGCGCGTGGATGCGCATGGTCACGCGGCGACACTAAGCCACTAGAGCCAGCGACGGGTGCGGCGCGCGTAGGCGTCCCACTCTGTGTCGTAACGGCGGCGCAGCAGCGGCTCCTCGAAGCGCACGACGAGCAGCGCCATCGCCGCGAGGTACACGGCCGCGCAGATCAGCAGCAGCGGCCGGCCGAGCAGCATGCCTTCGCCGGCGATCACCACCGCGGTCGCGACGTACATCGGGTTGCGGCTGAAGCGGTAGGGCCCGCGCGCGACGAGCTGCTGTGGCGGCGCCAGCGGCGAGGGCGTGCCGTCGCCGTCGCGGACGAAGCGCACGAAGCACCACAGCACCACTGTCGCGCCCGCCAAGATCAGCAGCGCGCCGGCCAGCCGCACTGCTGTCGCAGCGTCCCCGGACTCGAAGCCGCCGGTGATCAATCCGGGCCCGACGACGGTCTCGAGGAACGTCCCCGTGAAGAAGAAGGCGACGCTGCGCCTCAACGATCGCCCCACGCCACGACCGTAGCCGATCATCATTGGCGCTGTGGCCGAGCCGGCAAGCGACGACGACATCCTCGACGCGACCCTCGAAGAGGTCGGCGCGCACGGCGCGCGCGGGACGACGATCGACGCGATCGCGGCGCGCGCGGGCGTCGCGCGGATCACCGTCTTTCGCCGCTTCGGCTCCAAGGGGGCGCTGATCGAGCAGATGGTGCAGCGCGAGATGGGGCGGTTCATCGCGAGCCTGCAGGACGAACCGCCCGCCGACGACGCCGAGCGCATCGTCGAGGCGTTCCTCGCATGCCTGCGCGTCAGCCGCGAGAACCCGCTCGCCGCGCGCCTGATCCGCGAGGAGCCGGCGAACGTCTTTCAGCAGCTGACGCACGGCTCGCCGTCACCACTCGACGTCGGCACGGCCTACGTCGCCGCCGAGCTCGGTGACGAGGCGCGCGCGGCGGCGCTCGTGCGCCTTGCGCTGACCTACGTGCTCGTGCCCGCGTTCGAGGACGATCAGGCGGCGCGCGCGTTTGCCGAACGCACGCTCGTGCCGCTCGCGCTCGGCGGCGCGAACTGACCGCGCGCGATCGCGCGGTGACGGCGCTTGAGGTAGACCGGGCCGGAGACCTTCAGGCCGCGCGGCAGCACCGGCGTGCTCGCGCGTGCGAGGAGGCCCATCGCGCGCAGCTGCGCTTGCTGGAATTGGGAGAGCTCCAGCCCGAGCTTGTCGCGCAGGCGCTCGGGCAGCAGACCGATCGTCCCGAGGTTGATCGCCTGGTGCATCGGCAGCGTCGCCGTCGTCCACACGCGGGTGGGGATCTGGCGCAGCGGCGACGCCGTCGGCTGGGTCACCGACCACAGCACGTCGCGGACGACGTCGTTGTCCTCGAGCGCGTCGTCGATCATGCGGTCGACGTAGACGAGGAAGCCCGCCCAGTCCTCGGGCAGGTCGTGCTCGCGGATGCCGAGCAGGCGCCCGAGGCGGCGCCACTCGCCCCAGTACTGCTCGATCTCCGCGCGGTCCATCGGGCGGCCGAACTGGCGGTGGGCCTCGACGACCGCGTAGGCAAGCGTCGCGTGGACCCACGCGAACGCTGTCGGCTCCAGCGCGTGGTAGCGCCGGCCCTGTGGATCGACGCCCTTGATGCGCTTGTGGCCTTCGCGCAGCGCGCGCCCGGTGTGCGCCGCGACCTCGGGCCCGCCGTAGACCATGAGGTTCACGTAGTCGACCGTCCGGAAGAGCCGGTCCCACGGCTCCTCTTTGAAGTTGGAGTGCTCGCGCACCCCGCCGGCGATCGTCGGGTGGGCGACCTGCAGCAGCAGCGCCGTCCCGGCGGCGAGGAAGCCGCGCGTGTCGCTCATGTACTGCCACGTCACCGACCCGGGAGCGACCGCGTAGCGGCGCGCGTCCTCGATCGGCGGGATCAGGGGCTCAGTCATGGGGTGATACTCAGAGTACCTCCTGAGTATCACCCTGGCAAGCGGCTAGACGGCGACCGGCTCCGGCTCGGGCGCCGGCTTCGGCGCGCCCAGCTCGTACTGGCTCTCGTCGAAGTGGCGCACGCGCTCGCGGAAGCGGAACGTGAAGTCGGGCCACAGCGTCGAGTTGCGCCCGGACTCGTCGATGTACCACGAGGCGCAGCCGCCGTCGAGCCAGACGGAGTGCTCGCCGCGGCGGTCCACCTCGGCGACGAACTGGTCGACGGCCTCCTGCCGCGGCTCGATCGTCGCCGCGCCCTTGCGGTGCATCGTCTGGATCGCGTCCATCACGAAGTTCAGCTGCGACTCGATCATGTAGATGATCGAGTTGTGGCCAAGCCCGGTGTTCGGGCCGACGAGCATGAAGACGTTCGGAAAGCCCGCGAACGTCGTGCCGTTGTGGGCCTTCATCGTGCCCGGCGTCGAGTCGGCAAGCTTCACGCCGCCACGGCCCCAGACGCGGTGCAGCGCCGGCTGGTCGGTGACGTGGAAGCCGGTGCCGTAGATGATCGTGTCGACCTCGCGCTCGACGCCGTCGGCCGTGACGATCGAGTGCGGCCGGATCTCGCGGATCCCATCGGTGATCACGTCGACGTTGGGCTTGCTCAGTGCGGGGTAGTAGTCGTCGGCGCGCAGGATGCGCTTGCAGCCGATGCGGTACTTCGGCGTCAGCTTGCGCCGCAGCTCGGGGTCGCGGACCTGGCGACGCAGGTGCAGCCGCGCCACGCGCTCGACGATCTTCATCAGCCGCGGGCGGTAGACGAGGCCGACCACGAGCGCCTCGTTGGCGCCGTAGATCCAGCCGCGCACCAGCGACATCAGCGGCGGGAACATCCGGAACATCCGCTTCTCGACGCTCGTGATCGGGCGGTCCATGCGCGGGACGATCCACGGCGGCGTGCGCTGGTAGAGCTGCACCTGGCCGACCTTGGGCTGGATCTGCGGGACGAACTGGATCGCGCTTGCGCCGGTACCGATCACTGCGACGCGCTCGCCGCTGAGGTCGTGGTCGTGGTTCCACTGCGCGCTGTGGAACGTCGTGCCCTCGAACGTCTCGATCCCCGGGATGTCCGGCAGCTTGGGCTGGGACAGCCCGCCCATGCCGGCGATCACGATGTCTGCGGTGTAGGAACCGCTGTTCGTCTCGAGCTCCCAGCGCTGCGTGTCCTCGTTCCAGCGTGCCTCGTGCACCTCGGTGTCGAAGCGGCAGTGGCGCGGCACGTCGTGGTCGTGGGCGACCTTGCGCATGTACGCCCAGATCTCACCCTGCGGCGAGTAGCGCCGCGACCAGTCGGGGTTCTGCGCGAAGGAGAACGAGTAGACGCGGCTGGGGACGTCGCACGCACAGCCGGGGTAGCTGTTGTCGCGCCACGTGCCGCCGACCTCTGACCCGCGGTCGAGGATCACGAAGTCCTCGATGCCGCGGCGCTTGAGATGGATTGCGGCGCCGAGGCCGCTGAACCCATTCCCGACGACGATGATGTGGTGATGCTCGGGGGTCATGCCTGCTCCTGGGTCGTCATGGCGAGGAGGCCCGGGCCGAGGAGCGCAACGCTCCAGTCGGCGAGAACCTCGGGGGAAAGCTCTGGGTGGTTCTTGGCCCACATGGCCATCGCTTCGGTGGCGCCGTTGACGGCCTCGGCGATCGCGTCGAACTGCCGCCGGTCGACCGCGACGCCCTGCTCGCGCGCGATGCCGGCGAGCAGCTCGCTGACGAGCGTCGCCTGCTGGCGCCGGACGATCTCGATCGCATCGGCGAAGCGCCCGCCGCCCGCGTAGAGCACTTCCCACGCGCGCCGGTGCTCGGCGGCGAACGCAAACCAGGCGGTGACGCCGGCGCGCAGCTGCTCGATCGGGACGTCGTGCGCGGTCACGGAGGAGGCGACGCGCGCGGCGAGATCGGCGGCACTGGCCTCGACACACGCGCGGTAGAGGCCCTCCTTGGAGCCGAAGATCTCGTAGATCACCGGCTTCGTGACGCCTGCGCGGCGTGCGAGCTCGTCCATCGCGGCGCCTTCGTAGCCGCGCTCGGCAAACAGCTCCTCGGCGAGCTCGGCGATCTGTGCGCGGCGGACGTCGCGGGGGACGCGGCCGTGGGCGTATTGGCTGACGTCGACGGTGGCCATGGAGTTACCGCCGGTAGGTTACCGCTGGTAAGTTCGCTGTCAAGGGGTGGTACCCGAACCACGCGCGCCTTGCCCACGCGTAACGATTTAGGGCCCGGGAAGACATATGCAAGAGATAAATGTGGCGTTGCTCAACCGTTTGCGAAATCAACGGTTGAAGTGTAGAATCCCTACTGCACCAGTCGGATAACAAGGAGCACATTGCCCAGCCGTACCCCCCAGTCCCGTCGTACCCCCATCCACGAGCCCGAGCTGACCGCCGAGAGCCTCGATCTCCTGCTGCGCGACGCCGGCCGTTTCCCGCTGCTGACGCCCGCTGAGGAGCTGGAGCTCGCCCGCCGCATCGAGCGGGGCGATCTCCAGGCCAAGGAGAAGCTCGTCAACAGCAACCTTCGCCTCGTGGTCTCGATCGCTCGCCGCTATGTCGGTCACGGTCTCGCGATGCCCGACCTCGTCCAGGAGGGCATGCTCGGCCTGATCCGCGCCGCGGAGAAGTTCGACCACCGCAAGGGCTTCCGCTTCTCCACCTACGCAACGCTGTGGATTCGCCAGTCGATCCAGCGCGGTCTCGACAACACCGCGCGCAACGTCCGCCTTCCCGCGAACATTGCCCAGCGCGCGCGCAAGGTGGCGCGGATCAACGACCAGCTGACCAAGAAGCTGGAGCGTGAGCCGACCCTCGAGGAGATCGCCGAAGAGGCCGACCTCACCCTCGAGGAGGTCGAGCGCATCAAGTCCGTCGACGTCACCCCCGCCTCGCTCAACGCGGCGGTCGGCGACGAGGACGGCTCGGAGCTCGGCCACTTCATCGCCCACGAAGGCCCGGCGCCCGAGGACGAGGCCTTCCAGGCCATCGCGGCCGTCGAGGTCAAGCACGCGCTCGACAAGCTGCCCGAGGACGAGCGCAAGGTCGTCAGCCTGCGCTTCGGCACGGACGGCGACGCGCCGCAGACGATGGCGCAGGTCGGTCGCCAGCTCGGCATTCGCACCCGCGAGGCCGAGGCGATCGAGGCGCGCGCACTGCGCCGCCTGTCCAAGGAACCCGCGCTCGAAGCTCTGCGCGAAGCGGCTTAAGGCCGCTTCGCCGCCAACGCTGTCGGCCGTCGCTTCTCCTCCGGGGGAGGTGGCGGCTGCAGCGCTGCGCGCACCGGCTCGCCCCACGCGCCGGACACGCGCGCGAGCGTCTGGGCATCGGCCTCGCAGTTGATGCAGAAGCCGTCGATGCCCCAGCGCAGCGCACGCGCCAGCACCTGATCGGCGTACTGCGTGCCCGTCAGGTCGTGGCCGTAGTAGTCGTACGCGGCGCTCCACGCGCTTGCGTCGAGCGTCATCGTCGCGCCGCTGTCGCGCAGCAGCTTGCCCGCGGCCATGATCGCGTCGAAGTCGTCGTAGACCGACGGATGGCGCTCCGTCCGGTGGTTGTAGGAGGCCGGGCGCTTCGCCGCGCGGTAGGCGTGCTTGTAGCGGTCCCACGTCGAGGTCTCGCCGTTGGTGACGTTGAACTGCATCGGCCCCGCGCAGCAGCGTGCGAAGTTCAGCCCGCCGTAGATGCCGTCGGCCGTCGAGAACGCGGTCTCCTGCTTGTGGACCGAGGCAATCAGCAGCCAGTTGACGCCGAACGTCTTCGCGGCCGTCTCGTAGAGCGGGTAGAAGCCGGCGACCCAGTCGTTGCGCACGTGCGCGCGATCGTTGCGGGCGAACTGCGCGATGTCGCGTTCTTGGGTGTTCGGTGCGGGCGCCTCGACCACCGGCGCCGGTGCGTCGGCGGCCGGTAGCTGCGCGGCGACCGTGGTCGCCGGCAGCGCGTAGCCGGCCGGCGCCGCCTCGCGGCTCATCAGCTGGACGAGCGCGAAGCCGGTCAGCGCGCAACCCGCGAGGAAGCCGCCGAGGATGGCAAGCGGCTTCCAGCGCTGTGGGCCGGACGGTGGCACCGGCATAGGGTAGGGCCATGCCGACGATCGATGAGCTGCAGCTGGTCGAGTTCGATTACCTCGATCCGGCGTTCAACGGCGAGCGTTACCACCGCGAGCTGCTCGCGCTGCGCGAGGAGAACTGGATCGTCAGGGTGCCGCTGGGCTACCTCGTGCTCGACCGCGAGGCCGGCGAGGAGCTGCTGCGCTCGCGCAAGACGACGTTCCCCGGCATGAAGATCGCCGAGCTGTTCGGGATCGAGGACGGCCCGCTCTACGAGGAGATGCGGCGCAACATCCTGCACCTCAACGGTGAGGACCACCGGCGCCTGCGCAACCTCGTCAACCCGTTCTTCACGCCGCGCGCGGCCGACCGCTGGCGGCCGACGATGCGCGCGATCCTCGAGGAGTTGTGGGAGCCGCTGGACGGCTCGTGCGAGGTGGTCGGCGCGCTCGCCAAGCCCTACCCGTCGCGCGCGATCGCGGCCGTGATGGGCGCCGCCGACGAGGACGCTCCGCGCCTGCACCACTGGTCCAACGTGATCCAGAAGCAGTTCGACGCGATCGCGCTGAACAGCGAGCGTGCGCAGATCGACGAGGCGGTGGCGGAGTTCTACGAGTGGGCAGGTGGCCTGCTCGACCGCCGCCGCGGCGACCCTGCCGACGACCTCATCTCCGCGCTGCTCGCCGCCGAGGCCGAGGGCGACCGGTTGTCCGACGTGGAGTGCGTGAACCTCGTGCTCAACGTGCTCGTCGGCGGCGTCGACACGACGCAGGCGCAGCTGACGCACGCGCTGCGGCTGTTTGCGGCGCATCCGGAGCAGTGGGCGCTGCTTGCGGAGCGTCCGGAGCTGGTGCCGGCAGCGGTCGACGAGGTGATCCGCTACGAGCCGATCACGCCGATCACGGCGCGGATCGTGCTCGAGGAGATCGAGGTCCGCGGTGTCACGTTCCCGCGCGACAGCATCCTGCTGATCTGCGCGTTCACCGCCAACCGCGACGACGTCGGCTCGGACTTCGACATCACCGCCGACCGCGGGCGCGCGCGGCCGCTGACGTTCGGCGCCGGCATCCACTACTGCCTCGGTGCGAACCTCGCGCGGGCCGAGCTGGAGGAGGCGCTGACGTTCCTGGCGCCGCGGATGCCCGAGCTGCGGCTCGACGGCGAGGCCGAGCTGGAGTCGATCACCGGGATTTACGGCGTCGCGCGGCTGCCCGTCAGCTGGTCAACAGCCCGCGTGACGGCGTCGGCCTTGAGCCGGCCCTCCAGCGTCAGCAGCGCACGCTCGCCTTCCAGCTGGACCAGGCCGGCGTCGGCTGCCGCGGCGGCAGCAGCGCGGTCGACGAGGCGTCAGGTCAAGCCCCTCGCGCAGCCGCAGCTCCAACATGATGCGCTCGAAGCGGCGCGCGTCGGCGTCGAGCTGCTCGCGGCCGGCGGCCGGCGAGCGGCCGGCCTGTAGCGCCTGCACGTAGGCGCTGGGGTGCAGGACGTTCCACCAGCGCACGCCGCCGACGTGGCTGTGGGCGCCCGGGCCCGACGCCCCACCAGTCGCCGCTGCGCCAGTAGCCGACGTTGTGCCGGCACTGCGCCGCCGGCGTCGCGGCCCAGTTGGACAGCTCGTACCACTGCAGGCCGGCGTCGCGCCAGCAGCGCGTCGGCCAGCTCGTAGCGGTCGGCGATCGCGTCGTCGTCGGGTGCGGGCAGCACGCCGCGGCGCGACCTGCGCGGCCAGCCGCGTGCCCGGCTCGACGATCAGCGCGTACGCCGAGATGTGGTCGGGCTCGGCCTCCAGCGCGGTCTCCAGCGACAGGCGCCAGTCCTGCGTCGCACTCGCCCGGCGTGCCGTAGATCAGGTCGAGGCTGACGTGCGCGAAGCCCGCCGCGCGCGCCTCCGTGCAGCCGCCGCGGGCGCCGGCCGGGCGTGTGCGGCGATCGAGCGTCGCCAGCACGTGCGGCGCCGCGCTCTGCATCCCGAGCGAGATGCGCGTGAAGCCGGCCTCGCGCAGCGCCGCGAGCGCGCGCGGCGTCGACGGACTCCGGGTTGGCCTCGGTCGTCACCTCGGCCGGCGCTGGCCGAAGCGCTCGCCGATCGGCGCGCAGGATCCGCGCGAGGTCGGCGGGGGCCAGCAGCGTCGGCGTGCCGCCGCCGAAGAACACGGTTGCCGCGCGCTGCGTCGCCGAGCACGCGCTGCGGCGAGGTCGAGCTCGGCGACGACCGCGTCGACGAAGCCGGCGCGCGACGCCCGGCGCTCCTGCGCCGTGTAGGTGTTGAAGTCGCAGTAGCCGCAGCGCGTCGCGCAGAACGGGACGTGCACGTAGATCCCCAGCGGCTGGGTGCCGAGCTGCGCCAGCGCGGCAGCGGGCAGTGCGCCGTCGGGCGGCGCGGGGTCTGCGGGAGGTGGGCGGTACGGCATGCGGTCTGCTCTATGTTGGCGCGGTGCGCCTCCTCGCCGCCGTGATGCTCGCCGCGCTGTTGGCCGGCTGCGGCTCCGGCGGCAGCGACGGCGGCGATCCTGGGGACTACGTGCGCGCGGTCAACACGGTGCAGGACCGCTTCAACCGCGCGCTGGCACAGGCGCAATCGACGATTGCCACGCCGACCGCGTCGGCGACGCAGGAGCGCCGCGCGCTCGGCAGGCTGCGCCAGGCGGTCGACGCCGCGGTCGCGGCGCTGCGGCGCGCAAAGGCGCCCGGCGATGTGGCCGGCCCGCACCGCGAGCTGATCGAAGCGCTGGACGCCTACGGGCCGGTGATTGCCGCGCGGCGTGCGGCAAGCGGCCTAGGCAATCCACGCGAGCTGCTGTCGGCGAGCACCTCGTTCGCCAACGGCTCCGAAGCGGTCAACACGCGCGTGCAGCGCGCGATCGACGCGATCAACGCGAAGCTCTGACGCCCGCGAGGAACTCGTCCCAGCCGCGCACGTAGGTGCGCAACTCGTCGGGCAGCTCATCGACGCCTACCGGCACCCACAATGCGGCCTGCAGCGCGACGAGCCGCTCGACGACGGGCACCGCGGCGGGGCCCTCGAGGTAGAACGGCATGTAGACCGCGCTGCCGCGCCACAGCGGCGTCGGGTGCCAGCCGAGCGTCGCGACCGCACTCGGTCCCGCGGTGACGACGAGATGCTCCTTCGCCGCCTCGCTGTAGTCCTCGGGCGTGAGCTCGTCGGGCAGTGCCGCTACGTCGGGCGGAGCGTCTTGGCGCAGGAGTAGTCGTGGCGGCCCGGCGGCGCGATCGCCGAGCACCGCGGCACGGGCCGCGAGCATCGGCGCGACGCTGAACTGCTCGTACTCGAGCTTTCCGCGCGCGAGCGCCCGCGTCTGCAGCCAGCGCCCCACTCGCGAGGGGACCGGCCGATCGCGAACGGCCTCGGCCACGTCCGGCGTGTCGAGCGTGGCCGGATCGACCTCGCCGAGCGCCAGCTCCTCGCCGAACAGCAGCCGCGCGCTGCGTTCCTCGGTCTCGTTCACAGGTCCTCCACAAGCGAGAAGTTCGTACGCTGGAGGGCGATGACGCCCTTCTGGTACTGGACCCAGGCCGCGATTCTCGTCTTCGTCCTCGCGGGCATGGTCATCGCGATCACCAAGCTCGCGTGAGCGGTTAGGGTAGACAGCATGTTCGGACGCATCGTGGTTGGGACGGACGGGTCGGAGACTGCCGAAAAGGCCGTCACCGAAGCCGTCGAACTCGCGGCCTCCGTCGGCGCGCAGCTTGACATCGTCAGCGCCTACGAGCCCGTGCCTGAGTCACGGTTGCGCGAGGAGGCGAAGGACATTCCCGACGACGTGTCGTGGACGGTCGGCCCGCGCGAGGACGTCGACGCGACGATCTCGGCGGCCGGGGAGATCGCCACGAGCAAGGGCGTCGAGTACAAGGCGCACTCGCGCCAGGGCGACCCTGCCGACGCGATCCTGGACGTCGCCGAGGAGCAGAACGCCGACCTGATCGTCGTCGGCAACAAGGGCATGACCGGCGCCAAGCGGTTCTTGCTCGGCAGCGTGCCGAACAAGGTCAGCCACCACGCGCCCTGCAGCGTCCTGATCGTCCGGACCACCTAGGAGACGGGCGGCCGCGTCGCGGCCGCTGCGTCCACCAGCCCGTGGCCATAGCGCTTGTCGTAGCCCTTGGCCCCGAGGTCGCGTGTGGTGCGCTCGATCTGGCGCCTCACGCGATCGGGCGATGGGTCGCGCCCGAGCACGCCGGACGCGATCACGAGCGCGGCAATCGCCGACACGTGCGGCGTCGCCATCGACGTTCCCTCGTAGTTGGGCGGGATCCCGAACGTGCGGCGGTCGCGACCCTGCAGCGTCACTTGGTAGATGTCGCCGCCGGCCGGGGCGTCCGGGTGGCAGTTGGGTTCGCCGTCGAGCGGCGCGTCGGTGCCGCCGCCCGGGGCGACGACGTCGAGCCCCGCGCCGATGTTCGAGAAGTCCGACAGGCAGCCGTGCTCGGTCGTCGCGCCGACCGCGATCACGCTCTTGGCCTTCGCGGGGTAGGCGATCACCGGGTAGCCCTCGTTGCCCGACGCCCCGACGACGACGGCCCCCTTGCGGTGGGCGAACTCGACGGCGTCGATCAGATCGGGGATCTCGTTCGCGCGGACATCGGGGGAGAACTCGAGGCTGAGGTTGATCACGTCCGCGCCGTGCGTCGCGGCGAAGCGGATCCCGCGTGCGATCACCGGCGCGTCACCCTCGCCGTGGTTGTCCAGCACGCGCACCGGCATGATCTTCGCCCCGTACGCCAGGCCGGTGAGGCCGATGCCGTTGTTCGTGCTCTCGGCGATCGTCGAGGCGACGTGCGTGCCGTGGCCGTTGGTGTCGTACGGGTAGCGGTCCTCGGACACGAAGTCGTAGCCGCGCACGATCTTGCCGGTGTGGAAGTCCGGCGACTTCAGGAATTTGCCGACCTTGCGGTACGCCAGCCCGGTGTCGAGCACCGCGACGACGACGCCACGACCGCCGGGTCGCCCGACGTTGATCAGGTTCTGCCAGGCATCGGGCGCGTTGATGCCCCACGGCCCGGCGAAGTTCCACTGCACCATCGCCCAGCCGGCAGGCGTCGTGCCGCGGCCGGGATCATTCGGCACGAAGCCCGCCGCACGCGCGAGCGGGCCGCGTGCGGCGGCCGGCGACGCGCCCAGCAGGACGGCGAGCAGGGAGATGGCTAGGGCTTTGCGCAAAATCAGTCGACGTGAGAACCCCGTGCAATACCCGGAGTTCTGGAATCCTCGCCGATCGTGACCGATGAGGCGTACATGGAGGCGGCGATCGCCGAGGCGCGGGCCGCGCTTGCGCACGACGACGTGCCGATCGGCTGCCTCGTCGTCCACGACGGCGAGGTCATCGGGCGCGGCCACAACGAGCGCGAGCACCTCGCGGACCCGACCGCCCACGCCGAGATCATCGCGCTGCGCCAGGCCGCAGCGGCGCTGGGCTCCTGGCGCGTGCTGGACTCCACGCTCTACGTGACGCTCGAGCCGTGCGCGATGTGCGCGGGGGCGATCGTGCTCGCGCGCGTGCCACGCGTCGTCTACGGCTGCACCGACCCGAAGGCCGGCGCAGCCGGCAGCGTGCTGGACGTGCTGGCCGAGCCACGGCTGAACCACCGGCCTGAGGTCGTCGGCGGCGTGCTCGAGGCGCAGTGCGCAGAGCTGCTGCGGGAGTTCTTCCGCGCGCGGCGTTAGGGTCGCAGCCATGCCAGGGGTGGAGCTGACAGCGGCTGAGGCGGCGGCGCGACTGCGCGTGCGCGACACGCTCGGGATCCCGCTGGGGACCGGCCAGCCGCCGGCGTTCCTGCGCGAGCTCGGCGCGCGCACCGATTGGGAGGACCTGCGCGTCGCCGGCGCGCTGCTGTCGGTCGGCACGGAGCTCTTCACGCGCCCCGGCGTGCACTACCTGTCGGGCTTCTTCGGTCCCTTCGAGCGCGCGCTGCGCGATCTCGGCGCGAACATCGGCTTCACGCCCGCGGACTTCCGCCGGCTCGGGCCGCTGCTGGAGGCAACGCCGCCGCGCGTGATGACGACGGTCGCCGCGCCGCCCGACAAGGACGGCTGGTGCTCGCTGAGCCTGCACGCCGGCGGCACCGTGAAGGAGCTGCACCGCGCAAGCGCCGACCCCGACCGCGAGCTCATCGTCGAATGCGCCAGCGGCTTCCCGCGCACCCACGGGCTCCCGCCCGACCACAAGCACGCGATCCACGTCGACGAGATCGACGTGCTGATCCACTCCGACGAGAAGCCGCTCGCGCTGCCGGGCGCCGAACCGCCGAACGACACCGAGCGTGCGATCGCCGAGCACGCGCTCGAGTTCATTCCCCAAGGTGCGACGCTGCAGACCGGCATCGGCGCGATCCCCTCGACGATCGCCACGCTGCTGTGCGAGTCCGACCGCGGCGGCTTCGGCTTGCACACGGAGATGTTCACCGACGGCTGCATGCGCCTGCACGAGTGCGGCAAGGTCGTCAACCGCAAGGGCCAGTACGACGGCGTCACGGTCACGACGTTCGCGTTCGGCAGCGAGGAGCTCTACGCGTTCGTCGACGGCAACCAGGAGATCGCGTTCCTGCCCGTCGACATCGTCAACGCGCCCGACGTGATCGCACGCAACGACAAGATGGTCACGATCAACGGCGCGCTGGCCGTCGACATCCACGGCCAGGTCGTCGCCGACACGATCGAGGGCGGCCAGTACTCCGGGATCGGTGGGGCGGAGGACTTCACGTCCAGCGGCGGCCTCACGGTCGCCGGGCGTTCGCTGCTGTGCATGCCGTCCACCGTGCAGGTCGGCGGCGAGGTGAAGTCGCGGATCGTCCCCTGGTTCGGCGCCGGCACCGTGATCACGACGCCGCGCCATCAGGTCGACGTGGTCGTCACCGAGTACGGGGCAGCGCAGCTGGAGGGCAAGACCGTGCACCAGCGCGGCGACGCGCTCGCGGAGATCGCGCACCCACGGTTCCGTGACGAGCTGCGCGAGGCCGCCGACCGCGCATCCAAGGGCCGCTCGCCCGTCCTCTGACGGTCGACGCGCTTCCGACTGCCGGTCGGTACCGCGGGACGGCGCGCGCGCCGATCATCTCGTCATGGTCGAGTTGATTCGGCTCCTCGACAGCAACGAGGACACCTTGAGGACACGGGTAACGCGCGCGCTCGGGGAGCTCGGCGACCAGCCCGTCATCGTCGACTACTTCACGCACTGGTACACGACGCGCCCGCCGCTGCACGAAGCGGTGGTGCTCAGTCGCGCCCGATAGCGACCATCAGCGAGCCGACGTAGCCGGCCATGCGGTCGGGCGAGTAGTGCTTGGAGTCTGAAAGCACGAGCCGCGCCATCTCCTCGCCGAGGCCGACGATCAGGCGCGCCGTCAGCTCGGTGTCGGCGAGCGCCGGGCCGCCGCGCTTGGCGATGCCCCAGCTGAGCACCGGCTCGAGCAGCGCGCGGACCGCCACACGGCCCTCCTCGATGCGCTCGCGCACGAGGCGCGGCGCGCCCTCCGGCGGGAAGAGCACGAGCCGCCAGGTGCGCGGGTGGTCGCGTACGAGCGTCGTGAACATGCGGATCGCCTCGACGAGGATCTCGTCGGGGTCGCGCTCGATGCCGATCTCGGGGATGACGGCGGTGACCTGGCCGAGCGCGCGCATCTGCGTGCGCTCCACCAACGCCTCGAACATCCCGTCGAGGTTGTCGAACTGCGCGTAGACGACGGTGCGCGCGATGCCGGCCGTGCGCGCGACGCGGTCGATGCTGACCGCCGCATAGCCCTCGTCGACGATCAGGTCGCTCAGCACGTCGAGCAGCTGCTCGCGGCGCTGCTCGGGCGGAAGTCGCTTCGTCGGGCTTGACACGGATCGATGTAACTGTTGATGTACAGAACTGTACGTACGGTGCTGTACATACGCAGCCTACTCCCCGAGAGGTTCTCAACTCGATGCTCGCAACGGTCTCTGCGCCCGCTGGCGGCGCCCCCACCACGCAGCTGATCATCGCGACGGCGATGGGCATGGTCGTCACGCTCGTGCTCCTCGCCGTCTTGCAAGGCCACCGCACTGGCCGCCTCGGCGTGATCACGTTCTTCGGGCGCATCGGCGAGCGACTGACGGGCCTGCCCGCGTGGTCGGCACTGCCTGCAGGCCTCGCGATCCTGTCGTTCGCGGCGGCGGGCTTCGGCGTCTGGTGGGACATCGCGCTGCACATCGGCCAGGGCCGCGACTCCGGCCCGCTGGCCAACCCCGCGCACTACTTCATCCTCGCCGGCATCTACGGCTTTGCCTCGGCGGGCGTGCTGGCGCTGGTGTTGCACGACGACAAGCGGCCGAGCCCGTATGCGATCAAGCCCCCCGGCCTGCCGCGTCTGCCGGTCGGCGGCGCGTTGCTGTTCGCGTGCGGCACGTTCTCGCTGGTCGGCTTCCCGCTCGACGACATCT
The DNA here is from genome assembly GCA_963727365.1 of Paraconexibacteraceae bacterium. Classification (GTDB taxonomy): domain Bacteria; phylum Actinomycetota; class Thermoleophilia; order Solirubrobacterales; family Solirubrobacteraceae; genus Paraconexibacter. The sequence continues at coordinate 310,562 of CAVSFU010000019.1, forward strand.
GGCACCGGCTCTTCGGTCAGGACGTAACGCTCTGGGGCCCGACCCACGTGCAGATGATCATGGGCGCGCTCGTTGCGATCGTCGCGGTGATCGCGCTGCTCGTCGAGGGTCAGCGCGCCGCTGGCATGCGCCTCGACGGGCGCGCGCAGTCCTACCTGCTCGGCGTCGCGCGCTGGGCGCTGCCGGGCGTGGTGCTGATCGGCATCTCGTTGCAGATCACCGAGTTCGACTGGGGCGTGCCGCAGTACCGCCAGGTCTGGCAGCCGCTGCTGCTTTCCGGCGCTGCCGCCTTCGCGCTGATCTGGGCGCGGATGTGGGCGGGACGCTGGGGCGCGCTGCGCGCCGTCGGGCTGTATCTGGTCGCGCGTGGCGTGCTGCACCTGCTCGTCGGCGCGCTTGGCGAGGTCGAGCCGGTGCTGCCGCTGTTCGTCGCCGAGGCCGTGACGGTGACGCTGATCGGCTTGCTCGTCGACCCGCACACGCGGCCGCTGCGCTTCGGCGCGATCACCGGCTTCGTGGTCGGCGCCGTCAGCTTCGCCGCGACCTACGCGATCTCGCAGACGCAGTTCCGCCTGCCGTGGCACGAGACGCTGCTGGCCGAGGGCATCCCGACCGCGCTCGTCGCGGGGGCCGGCGCCGGCGTGCTCGGCGCGCTTGGCGCGATGGCGATGCGCGGCTCGCTGCCCGCACGGCCGGTCGCGCGGCCGGCGGCGATCGCCGCGGGCGTCGCACTGCTGGCGTGCGCGATCAACGCGGGCGCCTCGACGACGCCCACGGGTATCCAGGCGCAGGTTGACGTCGCGCGCACCGGCGACGGCCGCGCGAACGTCGCCGTGCGCTTTGCCGACGACACGCGCGTGCGCGAGGCCAATTGGTTCTACGCGATCGCCTGGCAGGGCGGCGGCATCGAGACCGTCGCGCTGAAGCGCGGCACCGACGGCGTCTGGCGCACCCCACGAGCCGATCCCGTTCACGGCCGACTGGAAGACCGCGTTGCGCCTGCACGAGGGCCGCACGCTGGAGGCGCTTGCGCTGCATCACCCCGCGGACACGGAGATCGGGCTGAACGCTTACGCCGCGCCGACGCAGCAGGCGGCGGCGTTCGTCGAGGAGACGTCGGTGCTGCAGGCCGAGCGCCGCGACGACGTGCCGACCTGGCTGTGGGACGTGGCGAGCGCGATCGTCTTCTTGATCGTCCTGCTGTTCCTCGTCGCGACGTGCCTGGCCGTCGCGCGCATCGGCCGGCCCGAAGGCCCGCCGCCCGAGCTGCGCGTCTCACGCCGCGAGCGCGCGGCCGTGCCCGTGGCTGCCTAGGCCGCGCGTAGGCCGCGGTACGTCCAGGTGTATCGAAAATCAGGCTGTGCCCCTACGTAAGGCGCTCAGCGCGCGGCGGATGGCCGCGACGGACGCGTCGACGTCGGCCGCGGTCGTCGACCAGTTGGAAACCGAGATTCGCATGTAGCGCCGCCCGCGCCAGGTCGTGGCGCCCATCCAGCAGGTGCCGTCGCGCTGAATCGCGGCGACTACGCCGTCGGTGGTGACGTCGTCGCGAAAGCGCACGAGCACTTGGTTGAGCACCACGTCGTTGCCGATCTCGACACCGTCGAGCGTGCTGAGCTGGTCGGCGAAGCCGCGGGCCAGTGCGCAGCAGCGGTCGACCAGGTCCGCGAGCCCGTCGCGCCCGAGCTCGCTGAGCGCGGCCCACGTGGCGAAGCCGCGGGCGCGACGCGAGGACTCGGGACCGTAGTCACTGGCCGAGCGCAGCCCGCCCTCGCCCTGGCCCTGGAGGTAGGCGGCGGTGAACGACATCGCGGCCGCATGCGCCTCGGGGTCGGCGCAGAAGACATAGCCGGCGTCGTAGGGGACGTTCAGCCACTTGTGGCCGTCGACCGCCCACGAGTCGGCGCGCTCGATGCCGGCGAGGAGGTGGCGCGTCGACGGGCTGGCGGCGGCCCACAGGCCGAACGCGCCGTCGACGTGCACCCACGCATCGCGCGCAAGCTCGCAGCTACGCGCGAGGTCGTCGCACGCGCCGCTGTTCACGTTGCCGGCCTGGAGGTAGACGATCGTCGGGCTGTCGCTGTCGCTGTCGCCGAGCGCGCGCTGCAGGGCATCGGGGTCGATCGCGCCGTCTGCGCGCGCGGCGACGGTCTGCAGCGCGTCGGTGCCGAGGCCGAGCAGGCGCAGCGAGCGGTCGAGGGTCGCGTGGCGCTCCTCGCATGCGATGACGCGGATGCGCGGCGCGCCCGTCAGGCCGCGCGTCTCGACGTCCCACCCCGCGCGCTCCAGGATGCGGTGCCGTGCCGCGGCAAGGCCGACGGTGTTGGCGCCCTGGCCGCCGGTGACGACGCCGAACGACGCGCCGGGCGGGAGCCCGAGGACGTCCTTCAGCCACGCGCCGGCGATCTCCTCGACGACGGCGGCGACGGGCGAGCTGGTCGCGTTGAACGCCATCTGATCCCAGCCTGCGGCGAGCATGTCCGCGGCCGTGGCGCTCGGCAGCGCGCCGCCGACGACGAAGCCGAAGTAGCGCGGCCCCGCGCTCGCGGTCAGGCCTGGCTCGACGGCGTCGGCAAGCCGCGCGATGACGGCGTCTGCCGGCGCACCCTGGTGCGGCAGCGGGCCGCCGAGTGCCGAGCGCAGCGCGTCGACGTCGATGGGCGGCGCGACGTGGCGCTCGCCGATCGTCGCGCGATAGTCGGCGACGCGGTCAGCGGTCTGGCGCACCAGGTCAGCGAACTCCGCCATCGCGCCATCCTAAGCGCGTACGATCAGGTGTCATGAGCCCGATTCCCGGTGAGCCGCTCGACAAGAAGGTCCCGGACTTCGTGGACAAGGACGGTCGGCCGGTGCGCTTGAAGATGCCCGGGGTCAGGCCGCTGGGCGGGCCGGTGGAGCCTGAGGAGCAGGACCCCGCCGACGAGCCTGCGCCCTCGGAGTGACGCTCGAGAAGCGGCTGAGCGTCCAGTTGCGCTGGCGCGACATGGACATGCTCGGCCACCTCAACCAGTCCGTCTACCACGAGCTGCTCGAGGACGCGCGCGCGGGGTTCATGATCGATCTGTCGACCGCGGCGGGTGGCGTGACCTACCAGACCTACGTCGTGGCGCGGGTCGAGCTCGACTACCGCCGCGAGGTCCGCAAGGACCATGGCCACGTTGAGATCGTCGTGCGTCCTGCCGCAGTCGGCACCTCGAGCTTCACGCTCGAGCACGACGTCCTGCTTCCCGACGGGACGGTCGCGGCGACCGGCAAGACCGTGCTCGTCGGCTGGGACGCCCAAGCGCGGGGCAAGCGTCAGCTCACTGACGCCGAGCGCGCCGCGCTGGGGATCTGAGTCCACGGCTCATCTCGCAGTTTCCGGGTACCGATACCAACTAGCGACTCGTCCGGCCGAACCGGGCGCTACCTTGGAACACGTCGTGGAAGCTGTTTCCTTCACCGCTAACAGCATTCAGCTCTCGCCTGGTGTCGAGGGCGACGCCGTCGCGTCCGTGGACTCGCTCGTCGGCGCGGCCGACTCACGTGCTCTGTCTCACGCGCTGGCGTGGCAGCGCTCGCGGCGCTTCCTCGCGCCCGCTGCCGAAACGGCGGAGGACGTGCTTGCGTTGCGCGAGCTCGTCGTCGTGATCGATGCGCTCGAGCACGTCTCTGCCGGCGGGCCGCTGCACCTCAGCCAGCCGCAGGTCCTGCTGCTCACCGAGGCGGCGGCGATGTACGTCGCCGAGCGCGACCACGACGAGTACATGGAGCCCGCCGAGCGCGAGCGCATCGAGCGCCTGCGCACCCTGTCGGATCGCCTGATGGGCATCGCCGCGGATCTCGCGACGGCGCTGCAGCAGGCCGCCGCGCGGCACTGAGCCCGCCGACGCGTAGACCTCGACGTCGACCTGTCCGACCGATGCCGCGCCGAGGCGTGCGTCGCAGGTGACGAGTGGCACCCCAAGGGCCTCGGCCAGCGCGACGTACGCAGCGTCGTAGGCGGTGAGGTTGTGGCGCAGCTCCCAGATGCGATCGCTGAGGCGCTCGTGTGGGTAGCGCGTCACCGCGAGGTCCGCGAGGTCTGTGCGCGCGTCGTTGGCCCGATCCTCGGAAAGGTGGGACGCGCGCGTCAGGCCACGCAGCGCTTGGAGCACCTCGATGTCGAGGAGGTGTGGGGCGTGGAGATCGCCATCGGCGGCAAGACGCTGCACGAGCTCTGGATCCGGGTTGCGACCCGCCAAGACCTCGACGACGGCTGAGGTGTCGACGACGAGCACCGGCTAGTCGCGGTCGCGACCAGCACGCACCGCGGCGACGATCGCGTCTCCAGCCGCGCCGCCGGAGCGCGAGCGCGCGCGGCGGAGGACCTCGCTGACGGGCGGCCGCTCCACCGCTCGCTCGAGCTCGTTGCGCGCGTAGTCGGAGAGCGACACTCCAGCCGCTGACGCCCGCGTCCGCAGCTCTCGGTGCACCTCGTCGGGCACGTTGCGGATCTGGATCGTCTTCATGGTCGAACGGTAGCACTTTGGGTGCAGTACAACCAAAGTGCATGCAATCGGTCCGCGCGCCCAATACAGGGTCCCTGCGTTGCAGCGAACTGATCGCCCGCGAGCCGATCATGAGGGCAGCCGGACGCTCGATGAGCGGCGTGCTGACAACGGCGAGCGCTGGCGGCGCGCGGTGAGCATGCTTATGCCCGGCTACAAGACACGGAGGTCGTCGATCGCGGCCCCTCGCGCCTCGACCGTCATCGCGGCGACCTGATCGGGGCCTGACACCCGAATCTCGATCTCTGTGTGATCGGGGATAGTCCCGGCGGGATCCTTAGTCCGCCGCAGCCTCCGCAAGCAGCGCGACAGCGGCCGGCGCCGGCACGCCGCGGATCAGGTCGGATAGGCGCTCTGCCGCGGCAATCGTCGGCAGGTTCGTGTTCGCGCGCGGCACCTCGGGGAACACGGAGGCGTCGGCCACCCAGAGGCCGTCGACACCGAGCACGCGGCCCTGCGGGTCCACCACGCTGCGCGGATCGTCGGGCGCGCCCATCTGACAGCCGCCGCAGATGTGGCCGGTGTCGCCGATCGTCTCCAGCAGCCAGTGGTCGATTGCGGCGTCGTCGGACAGCTCGCTGAGCGGACGCCCCATCGGGTCGATTGCGATGTGCGCGAAGTCCGCGGCGAACGCGCCGTCGCGCAGCAGCTCAAGCGAGCGCTTGACGCCGTCGCGCATGCGCAGCAGGTCACGGTCGTCGTCCAGCAGGTTCTGGTCGATCACGGGATGAACCTCAGGATCGGACGACGCAAGCGTCAGGCGCCCGCGCGAGAACTCCTGATTGGCCCACAGGCACAACAGCCCCGGGCCGCCCGAAGCAGTCCCGCCGCCCGCGCCACCCCAGGTGCCCGAGCCGTCGGCTGCCGCCAACGACGTCGTGATCTCCGGGGCCAGCGCCGGGGTCTGGTTCACCGAGACGATCATCATGTCGTTCTCGCCGGCGCCGGCGAGCTCTGACGAGTACCGCAGGCAGACGTTGGCCTGGCGCGCGTCGAGCGCCGGCTGTGACTCGGGCTTGGCGAACAGCCAGAACAGCGCCAGCGGGTGCTCCTGCATGCCCTCGCCGACCGGCAGCCGTGCGACGTCCCCGTCCGGGCCGATGCCCGAGCGCAGCAGGATCGCCGGTGAGCCCACCGCGCCGCCACAGAGCACGACGCCCTCGGCGCGCACGTCGACCCACTCGCCGCCGATGCGCGCGCGCACGCCGCGGGTGCGCCCGTCTTCGATCAGCACCTTGTCCACCGTCGTCTCGCCGATGACGCGCAGGTTCGCGCGGTCGCGGGCAGGCTCGAGGTAGCCGTCGTTGGTCGTTACGCGCGCGCCGTCGCGAGCGCTGATGCCGTAGGGCGAGAGGCCGGTGCCGGTGAGCGCGTTGTGGTCGTCGCACCAGCCATAGCCGGCGTCAGATGCCGCGGCCGCGAGCGCGTCGTCGACCGGGCCCCACTGCTCGCGCGGCAGCCGCAGAACGGGCATCGGCCCGTCGGCACCGTGGTAGGGCGCGGTGCCGAAGTTGAGGTCGCTCTCCATCCGCCGCAGATATGGACGCATGTCCTCGTGCGACCAGCCCGGGCAGCCGGCAGCTGCCCAGCGGTCGTAGTCGTCGGGCATCGCGTGGATCGCGATCATCCCGTTGACGCACGAGGAGCCGCCGAGGCCGCGGCCACGAACGTGGGGGTGCGCCTCCTGCACGTGGGAGCGCCGCGACGTCAGCCCCTCCCACTGAAACGGCGCGCACGCGCTCTGGTCCAGCGCCTGCCAGCCGTTCATGCTGCGCAGCTGCGCGGGCGCGTCAGCCGAACGCCAGTCCGGCCCGGCCTCCAGCAGCACGACCTGCTTGGTCGCGTCCTCGCTGAGCCGCGCCGCCAGCACGCACCCGGCGCTGCCGCCGCCGACGACCAGCCAGTCGGTCTCGATCGTCTTGCTCATCAGGCACCCACCTTCATCCACACGCTCTTTGTTTGTGTCAGGTCATCCAGCGATGCTGCGCCGAGGGCGCGGCCGTGGCCGGACTGCTTCACGCCGCCGTAGGAGACCGTCGGGTACACCATCTGGTAGGTGTTGACCCACACCGTCCCGACGCGCAGCGCACGGCTCGCGCGGTGTGCCCGGGCGAGATCGGTTGTCCAGACGCCCGCTGCAAGGCCGTACTCGCTGTCGTTGCCGATCGCGTAGGCCTCCTCCTCGGAGTCGAAGTCCAGCACCGACATCACCGGGCCGAAGATCTCCTCCTGGGCGATGCGCATGTCGTTGCGAACTCCCGTGAAGACCGTCGGCTCGTGGAAGTAGCCGACGTCGCCGTGGCGCTCGCCGCCGAGCACGAGCTCTGCACCTTCCTCGCGGCCGATCGCGACGTAGCGCTGCACGCGCTCCAGCTGATCGGCCGAGACAACCGGGCCGACCTGCGTCTCGGCGTCGAAGCCGTTGCCAAGGCGCAGGTCGCGCGAGCGCTCGAGGATCAGCTCGACGAAGCGGTCGCGGACGTCGCGATGCGCGAGCACGCGCGTCGCCGCGGTGCAGACCTGGCCGGACGCGCCCCAGACGCCCATCGTCGCGGCGTCGGCGGCCGCCTCGAGGTCGGCGTCGGGGAAGACGAGGAACGGGCTCTTGCCGCCGAGCTCCAGGCTCACGCGCTTGACGCGCGCGGCAGCCGCGGCCTGGATCGCGCTGCCGGTGGCGACCGAGCCGGTGAACGCGATCGCGTCGACCTCGCGCGCCGTGACGACACCGGCGCCGACGGACTCGCCGGTGCCCTGGACGACGTTGAAGACGCCGGCCGGGATGCCGGCCTCGAGCGCGAGCTCGGCCATCGCGACGGCCGTCAGCGGCGTCTGCTCGGCGGGCTTGAGGACGACGCTGTTGCCGGCCGCCAGCGCGGCGGCGACGAAGCCGAGCACGGACGTCGGGCCGTTCCACGGCGTGATCAGCCCGATGACGCCGATCGGCTCGCGCAGCTCCTGCACGGCGAACTCGGCCGGCGCGGCGGGAATCGTGCCGTGCAGCTTCGTCGGCCAGCCGGCGTAGTACTCGACGGCGCCGACCGCCGACCTCGACGACGAACGTCGTGTAGGTGCGGAGCAAGCCGGCGTCGATCACGTCGAGCTCGCCGAAGAGGTCGCCGCGTTCGGCCAGCAGCGCCGCCAGCCGCCGCAGCCGGCGCTCCTTCTCGTGTGGCGCCAGCAGCCGCCAGCGCCCGTCGTCGAACGCCGCCCGCGCGCTGCGTACGGCCGCGTCCACGTCGGCCTGGCCGCCGGCCGCCGCTGTCGCGACCTGCTCGCCGCTGGCGGGATCGAACACCGGCATCGTCGCGCCGTCAGCAGACGCGACGGTCTCGCCGTCGATGACATGGCCGAAGAGGGGCCGCTGCATCAGCCGCGCGGTGGCGGGGGAGAGCGGGTAAGTCGAAGGGTCGAGTACCTGACTGGACAAGAGGCCGTCGCTCCGTTCTGGACTGACTTCAGTTCAGCTAGCGTACACCGTGCCACGCCAGCGCGCCACCGTCGAGCGTCACGTCGGCGCCGGTCATGAACGCCGCGCGCTCGGAGGCGAGGTAGACCATCAGCTGGCCGACCTCCGCGGGGTCGCCCAAGCGCGCGACGAGCTGCTGGCCTGTCATCTGGGCGATCTGCTGCTCGGGGTCGGCGGCGGTGTCGATGAAGCGGCGCGCCATCGGCGTGTCGAAGAGACCGGGGCAGATGCAGTTGCAGCGCACGTCCGGCGCGAGGTCGGCGGCTGTCGCGCGCGTGAGCTGGACAACGGCGCCCTTCGAGGCGCAGTACGCCGGCGCCGAGGCGAAGCCGACAAGCCCCGAGACCGAGGCGACGTTGACGATCGCCGGCGTTCGAGTTGACCGCCTCAGATGCGGTGCCGCTGCCTTGGTCATGCGAAACACGGCCTTGACGTTGACGTCGAAGACCTCGTCCCAGACGTCGTCGGGCAGGACGTCGACCGCGCACTGGTCGCTCAGCAGGCTCTCGATCACGCCCGCGACGTTCATCAGCACATCGAGGCCACCGAAGCGCTCGACCGCGGCGGTCACCGCGGCAGCGATCTCGTCGCCGCGGCGCAGGTCGCACGGCACCGCCAGCGCCTGCGCTCCGAGCGCCACCACCGCGTCGGCGGTCTGCTCCACCGTCTCGGGATTGCGGTCCACGAGCACCACCGCGGCCGCGCCGGCACGCGCCACCTCCAGCGCTGTCGCGCGGCCGAGGCCCTGCCCGGCACCGGTGACGAGGACGACGCGATCGTCGAGCATGGCCTGATCCTAGTCATAAACTGAGATCACTTCAGGTAATCTTCGACGCATGAGTTTCAAGGACAAGGTCACGGTCGTCACCGGCGGCGGGTCAGGAATCGGCGAGGCGATCTGCGTCCGCCTCGCCAACGACGGCGCGCGCGTCGCAGTGCTCGACGTCAACCACGACATGGCTGCGCTGACCGCCGGCCTGGTGAACGGCTTCGCGATCCAGGCCGACGTCAGCGACAGCGGCGCCGTCGATGCGGCGCTCGCCGAGGTCGAGCGTCAGCTCGGACCGGTTGACGTGTGGGTGAACAACGCCGGCGTCGCGGCCAAGCCCGACCACATCGCGCACGTCAACGCACGCAGCGCGCAGCAGATGGCCGAGGCCGCGTCCGACGGCGCGATCAGCACGCCGCTGGAGGCGCTGGTCCGGATCGACGACGCCGATTGGCGGCGGCTGCTGTCCGTGCACCTGGACGGCACGTTCTACGGCACGCGCGCCGCAGCCCGCTCGATGGCCGCGCGCGGCGCCGGCGTCATCGTCAACATCGCGTCGATCTGCGGCCTCGAAGGCTGCGCCGGCCACCCGCACTACTCCGCTGCCAAAGGCGGCATCCTCGCCTTCACGCGCGCGGCGGCGAAGGAGCTGATCCTGCAGGGCATCCGCGTCAACGCGATCGCCCCCGGCTTCATCGCCACCCCGATGGGCGAGCGCGCGCTGGACGCGACGCTCGAGACCGCGCTGCGGCTGCAGACGCCGATCGGTCGCCTCGGCCGGCCCGACGAGGTGGCGGCAGCCGTCGCGTTCCTCGCCGGCGACGACGCCGACTTCTTCGTCGGCGACACCGTCACGCCGTCCGGCGGCTTCGTGACGCGCTAGGTCGTCAGCACGGTGCAGGCGCTGACGCCGGGCGCGCCGTAGACGTGCGTGAAGCCGACCTTCGGGTCGCCGGGGACCTGACGTTCGCCGCCCTCGCCGCGCAGCTGCGTGACGATCTCGCACACCTGGCGCAGCCCTGATGCGCCGACGGGCTCGCCGTTGGCGATGCAGCCGCCGTCGGTGTTGATCGGCAGCCGTCCGCCGATCTCGGTCGCGCCGCTGTCGTAGAGCTCGACCTGCTCGCCGTCTTCGCACAGGCCGCACTCGGCGAGGTGGATGATCTCCGCGCCGGACTCGGTGTCCTGCACCTGTGCGACGTCGACGTCGGACGGCTCGACCCCGGCGCTCTCGAATGCTTCGCGCGCGGCGGCAACCGTCGGCGACGGCGCGATGTCCATGCCAAGCGACGGGCTGAAGACCTCGAACGACCCGCGGCCGCGGCTGCGCAGCGCCGCGCCGCGCAGGTATACCGGGCGCGCGCGATCCAGGCGCTCGAGCACGCGGGGATGGCAGAGCACCACCGCGGCAGCGCCTTCGCCGGGCGAGCAGAACATGTACTGCGTCAGCGGATGGGAGAGCATCTGCGCGCCGGCGACGTCCTCCACGCTGAGCGGCTGGCGTCGCCAGGCGTTGGCGTTCTGCGCGCCGTTGCGGAAGGCCTTGGCCGCGACCTGCGCAAGCGTGCGCTCGGGGATCGCGTGGTCGTGCATGTAGCGCTGGATCTTCATCCCGAAGAACTGCGTGGTGACCATCAGCCCGGCCTCGCCGTACCACGCCGGCAGGCCCCAGTCGGCCGGGTCGTTGACGAACGCGCCGCGCGGGTGCTTGTCGAAGCCGATCGCGATGCCGATCTCGAACGCGCCCGACTCGATCGCGCGCCATGCCGACACGAGCGCCGAGCCGCCGGTCGCGCAGCCGTTCTTGACGTTGATGAACGGCAGCTGCGTCAGCCCGAGGTCAGCGACCATCGTGTCGGCGTTGCCCGCGTCCTCGCTGCCGCCGTAGGCGAACTCGATCTGGTCCCAGGTCACCCCGGCGTCGGCGAGCGCGGCGCGCACGGCGTGCACGCCCATCGCCATCCCGCTGACCCCCTCGTGGCGCCCGAACGGGTGCAGCCCGATTCCGGCGATCGCGATGCTCATCGCTCGTCCTCGGCCGGAGCGAACGCATACAGCGCGCGGTCGGCGACGTCGAGCAGCTCCACGCGCATCGGCGCGCCGATGCGCAGCGCCGCCGGGTCGGCCACGGTCAGGCGACCCTCGACGCGCAGCTCTTCGGCGAACTCGACGTAGCCGACGCCGAAGGCCTCGAACTCGTCCGCGGGCACGTAGGGCGGGGACTTCGGCGCGAAGCCCTGCACCGTGAACGTCCACAGCGAGCCGGTCGCCGGCAACAGCCAGCGCTCCGTCGTCCCGGTCGCGCAGACGTTGCAAGCCGGGCGCCGCGGGAAGCTCACCGCGGCGCAGCTGGAGCAGCGTCCGCCGAGCAGCCGTGGCCCCTCGGCAGTGAGCTCGACGGGCGCGTCGAAGTCGCTCATTGGTGTCCTCCGGTCGTTGTGAGGGTGGGAGAGGAAGCGATCTGCAGCTGGTGAGCCGCCGCGCGGCCCTCGGCGATCGCATGCGCCACGCGGCGCGGCACCACGCAATCGCCGATCGCTCGCGCGCCGGCGCCCTCAGGCACTTCGGGCCACGGGCGCGCACGGCGCTCGCCGACGATGATCACGGCGTCGGCTGCCAGCTCGGAGCGCGTGCCGTCGGTCGCGAGAAGGGCGACGCTGTCGCGCGTGACTGCTGCCAACCGCGTCATGCCGCGCACGCTCACGGCTGATCGCGCAAGCCGCGGCATCAGCTGCGTGCGGCTCTCGGGTGGGATGCTCGAGGCGAAGCCGATCCCGGGCGTGACCACCGTGATCTGCGCGACGCCGGCAGCGACACCGAGCTCGACGGCGCTGACGCCGGGCCACCAGCCGAAGCCGTCGTCGACGACGACAAGGTGCTCAGCACCACGCAGCGCCGCCGGCCCGGCGGCGATCGCCGCCGACGTGGTCGACGCGAGCGCGATGCCTTCGACGTCCGGGGCGACCTCGACGGCGCCGGTAGCGAGCACGATCTCGTCGAACCCGCCGAGATCGGGCGGGGCGCCCAAACGCACGTCGACCCCTGCGCGCTCGAGCGCTGTTGCGAAGAACTCCGGCAACCGTCGCCAGCCACCGCGGTGCGGTGCGCTGCCGGCGAGCGCGAGCTGCCCGCCGATTGCGTCGCGCTCGTCGAACACGACGACCTCGACGCCCCGCGCGGCGAGCGCGTGCCCGCACTCCAGGCCGGCAGGCCCGGCGCCGACGACCGCCACCCGCCTTGCGTCGCCGGCGCGCGCGCGCACCAGCAGCGGCGCTGCCGGCCGGCGCTGAGCCCCCGGCGGCGCGAGCTCCGGGTTGACCGAGCACAGCAGCAGCGGGTCGAAGCTGCGGCAGTCCTCGTTGCACGAGACGCACGGGCGGACGCTGTGCGCGCGTCCGGCGAGCAGCTTGCGCGGCAGGTCGGGATCAGCGATCAGCGGCCGCGCGAGACCGACGAGGTCCGCGCCGGCTGCGAGCGCGCGCTCCATGTCGGCGGGCTCGCGGAATGCCTGGGAGACCAGCAGCGGCCCGGCGACGTGCTCGCGCAGCTGCGCGACCGTGTCGAGCAGCGGAGGCCGGTCGGTCGCCATGTCGCGAACGTAGGTCCCGCGTTCGCCGACCGTCACGTTGACCCAGTCGAACGCGGCGTCCAGCGGCGCCAGCAAGTCCTCGCCGTCCTCCAAGGACATGCGCACGCCCACCGCGGCGCCGCCGGCGGCCTCGCGCATGGCCGCGCCGATGCGCAGGACCGCCGCGAGGCGTTGCTCGCGACGCGCCCCGGATTGGCAGTGGCCGAGAGGAATTGCGCGGGGAGATAGCCGTGGGCCGCGTGCAGCTCGAGCCCGTCGAACCCGGCCGCGATCGCGTTGGCGCTGCTGACGCCATGCGCGGCGACGACCTCGTCGACCTCGCTGTCGCTGAGCGCGCGCGGGGCGGTCGGCTCGCGCGGCGAGCGAACGGCGGCGGGCGCGATGGGGGAGTAGTAGCCCTCGGCCAGCAGCGTCTCGCGGCCGAGGTGCACGAGCTGGCAGACGGCGAGGGCGCCTTCGGCGTGAACCGCGTCGACACGCGCCGCGAGCGCATCGACGACCTCCGGCCTCCAGGCCTCGACCATGTTGCGCCGTCGGACGGTCGATGCAGCCGCGACAACGGTCCCGCCGGAGATGAGCATGCTCGCTCCGCCGGCCGCAATCCGGCGCCAGTAGGCAGCGTCGCCCGCGGTCGGCAGTCCGTCCTGCACGAGCCCGCTGGCGTGCGCGGTGGCGACGAAGCGGTTGCGCAGGCGCATGCCGGCGACGGCGAACGGCGTGCCCAGCTGCGTGTGCGTGTCGTAATTCATCGCGGGGAGCCCGAGCATAACTGAACTCAAGTCAGTCCATCAGACAGAATCCCTTTGCGCAAGCGCTCGAGCAACTGCAAACCAACCTCAGTTGGTGGAATTCGCTTGACGCGGCTCTGCGTGCGAGTATGATCTGAAGTCAGTTCAGTCCGCCGTCCCCGAAAGGAACCGTAGTGGCCACGTCCGCACAGGAACTGCCCGTCGACACGCAGCCGATTGAGTACGAGGTCAACGACCACGTCGCGACGATCTGGCTGAACCGCCCGCACATCCGCAACGCGGTCAACTGGGAGCTGCTCAACCAGATGGCTGAGCGCGTCGAGCAGGCCGCCACCGACAAGGACGTGCGCGTCGTTCTCTTCCGCGGGCGCGGCGGCACCTTCTGCGCCGGCGCCGACTTGAACATGCTCTCGAGCACGCACCTCAAGACGAGCGCGACCTCGCTGGAGCTGGGCAACCTCTCGGCCCGCACCTACGACCGCATCCACACGATGGACAAGCCGACGATCGCGATCGTCGAGGGCTACGCCGTGGCGGGTGGCTTCGAGCTGCTGATCTCCTGCGATTTCGCGATCGCTGCTGACGATGCGCAGATCGGCGACTTCCACATCAAGCGCGCGCTCTTCGGTGGCTGCGGCCCGATCTACCGCCTCCCGCGGATCATGGGGATGCGCAAGTCCAAGGAGCTCATGCTCACCGGCAAGCTCCTCACCGGCGTCGAGGCCGCCAGCCCCGAGTGGAACCTCGTCAACCTCTCCGCGCCCGCCGCCGAGCTCGACGACGCGGTCGACGGCTTCGTCGCCCAGCTCGTCGACAAGAGCCCGTTCTGCATGAAGGTCACGAAGAACACGCTGAACCGCGGCCTGGATGCGGACACCGAGTCGCTGATCGTGATGGAGCAGATGGCATGCAACGTCATCCACCAGTCCAACGACGCGAAGGAAGGCGTGGCCGCGTTCCTCGAGAAGCGCGACCCCGTCTGGACCGGTACCTGACCGCGTCAGGAGAACTGACCTCGGGTCGGGGTATAGTGCCCCCGCCCATGGCTCCGCAGACCAAAGGTGCACGCAAGCGCGACGAGGCCCCCGCCCGTCGTGCTTCGTCGCGCAGCAAGCGCGATCAGATCCTCACCACCGCGACGGACTTCTATGGGCGCCAGGGGTACGAGGACACGAAGTGGGCAGACATCGCTGCCTCGGTCGGCATCGGCTCGACGGCGCTCTACCACTACTTCGAGTCCAAGCTGCACTGCCTGTTCGTGATCATGGCCGACGCGATCGAGTCGTTTCGCACCGACTTCGACGAGGTCACCGGCCAGCACGAGGATCTCGGCGAGGCGCTCGTCGCTCTGCTCGTGAGGAACTTCGAGCTCACCGAGCAGGAGGTCAACCGCTGCCGCCTGCTCGTCGCCGAGCAGGGTCGCGTCGGCATCCCGCGAACCTCGCCACGCGAGGAAGAGGCGCGCCAGAGCGCGCGTGCCCGCACCCGCGACCTCGAGGTCGCGTGGTCGACGTTCCTCGCGCGCTGCATGCAGCAGGGTGCGATCCCCGATGCCGATCCGCAGCTGCTGACGCGCGCAACGCTCGGGCTCTACAACAGCGTCTGGCACTGGTACCGCCCGCGCGGGATCCTGTCGCTGCAGGAGGTCGCGGACTTCTTCATCCCGCGTCAGCTGGCGCTGCTCGGCATGCCCGCCGACGCGTACAAGCCGGCGGCGCGCAAGGGCGGCTAGCTGATCGTCTGGGAGGCCGTCGCCCAAGCAACGGGCGTCGGCCCGGGCACGACCGTGCTCGATGTCGGCTGTGGCAGCGGCGGCTTCTGCAACGTCGCGGCAACGGCCGGGGCAAACGTCTGCGGCATCGACGCCGACGAGCAGGCGCTGGCCACGGCACGCGCGCGCGTCCCGGCCGCCGACCTGCGCGTCGGGCGGATGGAGGCACTGCCATGGGACGACGCCAGCTTCGACGTCGTCGTCGGCATCAACGCGTTCCAGTACGCGCAGAACCCGTCCGCCGCGCTGTCCGAAGCCGCGCGCGTCGCGCTCCCCGGCGGCGTCGTCGCGATCTGCAAATGGGGCGCGCCGCAGGACAACGAGCTGTTCACGATCCTCGGCGCGCTGACCGGCGAGCCGCAGCCCGCCAGCAGCGACGCATTTGCCGCGCTGCGCCCCGCGCTGCGCGCCGCCCGGCTCGAGCCGCAGACCGAAGGCGGGGTGCCGGTGGTGCTCGAGCTGCCTGATGCGCACGCGCTGCACGCGGCGGTGCTCGGCGCGGGCGCGACGGCGTCGCCGGGCGAGGTGCGCGCGGCAGCGGCGCCGTTCGTGCAGTCCGACGGCAGCTACCGGCTGGCCAACGTCTACCGCTACCTGCTGGTCACACCAGCTGCTCGCGCTTGAGCTGGAAGCCCGCGTCCGCGCGGTCCCAGGTCTCAGGCGTGACGCCGCTCGCACGCAGCTCGGCCTTCTTCACCTTGAAGGTCGGCGTGCGCGGCAGCGCGCTGACGAACTCGATGTAGCGCGGCACGTAGTGACGCGGCAGGCGCTCGATCAGGTAGCGCAGGAGCTCCTCGTGGGTCAGCTGTCGCCCTCGCGCAGGCCGACGACGATCTTGACCTCCTCGTCGATCGCGCCGCCGACCTCGGGGCTCGGCACGGCGATCGCCGCGACCTCCTCGACGGCGGGATGCGTCAGGACCTCGGCCTCGACCTCGAACGAGGAGATGTTCTCTCCACGCCGGCGGATCGCGTCCTTGATGCGATCGATGAAGTAGTAGTCGCCGTGCTCGTCGGCCATCAGCTGGTCGCCGGTGTGAAACCAGCCGCCGCGCCACGCCTCGCCGGTGGCTTCCGGCATGTTGCGGTAGCCGGAGTTGATCATCCACGGCAGGCGGTGACGCAGCACGAGCTCGCCGGAGGTGCCCGGTGCCACGGGGATGTCGTGCTCGTCGACGATCCGCACCTCGTAGTCGGCGGGATCGATCGGTCGCCCGCACGACGCCTCGTTGGTCGGGTTCAGCCCGGACCGGATCGGGCACGGCGCCTCAGTCATGCCGAACGACGTGAACACGGAGATCCCGAAGCGCTTCGTGAACTCCTCGACGCGCGTCAGCGGACCCATGTAGGCGACGCGCAAGGGGTTGTCGGCGTCGTCTTCGTGCTCGGGCTGGTTGAGCAGGAACGTCACCATCCCGGCGACGAGCGTCGTCGTCGTAGCCTGCAGCCGGCGCACGTCGTCGAGGAAGGTCTTGGCCTGAAAGCCGTCGACGAGCGCGACCGAGCCGCCGCGCAGCAGCATCCCCGACGTGCCGCACATGCCGGCGTTGTGGAACATCGGCAGCGCTTGCATCAGGCGATCGTCGGGGCCGACGTCCTCCCACAGCAGGCACTTGTCGTAGAACCACTGCTGGGCGTGGGAGGCGCGCACGCCCTTGGACGGGCCGGTCGTGCCGGAGGTGAAGATCAGGCTGAGGTCGTCCCACGGCTCGATCGCCCGGTCGGGCTGCGGGCGCGACGCCGGCGTGCCCTCGACGAGCTCGGCGACGGACAGCATCCGCCAGGGCAGCTCGACCGTGGGCGCGCCGCCGGTCACGACGATCGTCTCGAGGTGGGGCAGGTCGAGGCCCACGAGGCGCTCGAGCAGACCGCTGTGGGCGACGAGCACGCGCGCCTGCGCGACGTTGAGCATGTGCTGCAGGTAGGTGCCGCGCGCGGCGAGGTTCAGCGGCGCGTAGACGGCGCCGATCGCACTTGCACCGAACCAACAGCGGATGACGTCCGGGCCGGCCGGCGCCCAGACCGCGACACACTCCTGCATCTGGACACCCAGGCGCTGCAGGCCATGGCCCGCCCGCCACGCGCGGTCGGCCGTCTCGGCGTAGCTCCACTGCGAGCCGTCGGCAAAGAGCAGGTAGGGCTTGTCGGCAAGCGCGTCGGCGCGCTGCGCGAGGACGTCGGGGAGCACGCACTGCTCCCGAGTGGGGAACTCGAGCCCCTGCACGACTCCGTGGGCTGACCCTTCTAGCACGAACCTCTCCTCTGGCCGGATTCGCCAAACTGAACTTAGATCAGTTTAGACTATCCGATCTGGCGACGACCGACGTCGCCAGATCGTCTCAACCGAGAAGGAGCCGCGCCACCATGTCCGCTCATTTCGACCTCACCGGCCGCGTCGTCCTGGTCACCGGCGCCACGCGCGGCCTCGGGCGCGCGATGGTCGACGCGTTTGCCGACGCCGGCGCCGAGCTCGTCATCAGCTCGCGCAAGCAAGACGCATGCGAGGCGGTGGTCGCCGAGCTCCAGGCACGCGGGACACGCGCGCTCGCGCATGCCTGCCACATGGGCGACTGGGACGCCGTCGGCGAGCTCGCCGACGCGGCCTACGCGCACTTCGGGCATGTCGACGTGCTCGTCAACAACGCCGGCATCTCGCCGGTCTACGGCGCCCTCGCCGACGTGTCCGAAGCGCTGTGGGACAAGACGATCGGCGTCAACCTCAAGGGGCCGTTTCGCCTGACGGCGCTCGTCGGCGAGCGGATGGCGGCGGGCGACGGCGGCTCGATCATCACCGTCAGCAGCACCGGTGCACGACGCGCGACGGGCGACATCGTCCCGTATGCCGCTGCCAAGGCGGGCGTTGTCGCGATGACGGTCGGGTTCGCCGACGCGCTGGGCCCGAAGGTGCGCGTGAACTGCCTGATGCCGGGACCGTTCGCGACCGACATCTCGGCGGGGTGGGATCACGACGCCTTCGAGCAGGCCGCGCGCACGTTTGCGATGCGCCGCATCGGACAGCCGGACGAGATCGTCGGTGCGGCCCTGTACCTCGCCAGCGACGCGTCGTCGTTCACAACCGGCACGACGCTCGTCGTCGACGGCGGCTACCAGAACAGCCTGGCCGGGAGCGGCGACGCGCGGATCGCGACGGCGGGTGCACGCGACGCCTGACGACGTCGCCTGTCTGACGCTGCCCGCTCCGACGATCGGGACGGTCAATTCATGGCTGCTAAAGGGCGATCCCGTCACGCTGGTCGACGTCGGTCCGCGCGGTGCAGAGGCGCTCGCAGCGCTCGAGGCGGCACTTGCCGAGCACGGGATCGGCGTCGAGGACGTCGCGCAGATCCTGCTCACCCACCACCACGTCGACCACTGCGGGCTCACGGCCACGCTGCGCGCGCGAACCGCGGCAACGGTGTGTGCCGCCGGTGCGCTTGCCGGGTACGGCGCGAGCTTCTCGGCGCGGAACGCGGCAAGCGCGCACTACACGGAGCAGCTGCTCGCGCGCCACGGGGCGCCGGCGGCGCGCGTCGCCGAGACGGCGGCGTACTGGGATGTCCTGAGCGTGCACGGGCAGGACTTCACCTGCGACCGCGTGCTCGCCGCGGGCGAGGTCGTGCGCGCGGGCGGCCGCGATCTGCGCGTGCTGCCGCGCCCCGGACACTGCTCCACCGACACGCTCTTCGTGGACGACCGCGCGGGCCTGGCGTTCGTCGGCGACCACGTGCTCGCGACGACGCCTCCCGGGTGCGAGATCGAGCCGCCGCACAACGGCCGGCGCCAACGCGCGCTCGCGACGTATCGCGCGAGCCTGCGCGCGACGATCGCCCTCGGCCCGCGCCTCGGGCTCGCCGGGCACGGCCCGCCCGTCACCGCGCCGGTGGTGACGGCGCAGCACCGGCTCGAGCTGCACGAGCGGCGGATGCGGCGGCTCGCCGAGGTCCTCGCAGACGGACCCGCCACGGCCTACGAGCTCGCGCAGCGCGTGTTCGGCGAGCGCGTCGTGGCAGAGCAAGCGGTGCTCGTCGTGTGGGACGTGCTCGGCCACCTCGACGTGCTGATCGCGCGCGGGGCGGTCCACGAGCACGCGGGCAGCGACGAGCTGACGCACTTCCAGGTGGCCTGAGCGCGACCTCCCGATTTCTTCTTGCGTCGCCTTGCAGGATCTGTTACAAGTGCAAACCAACCTGAAGTCACTTCGGGTTAACGCCATGAACAGCCAGACGATTCCCCTCGAAGCGAACGGCGCGCGCGTGTCTGTCACGGACACCGTCCTGCGAATCTCCGGTCTGTCGAAGACGTTCGTCGGCACGCGCGCGCTGATCGACGCCGCCATCGACATCGGCGCGGGCGAGGTCCATGCGCTCGTCGGCCAGAACGGATCGGGCAAGTCCACGCTGATCAAGACGCTCGCCGGCTACCACGCCCCCGATCCCGAGCCGCACGCCGACCTCGACGGCGAGCCGTTCGCGATCGGCCACGAGGTGCCCGATCGCCTGCGCTTCGTGCACCAGGACCTCGGATTGGTGCTCGAGCTCAACGCGATGGACAACCTCGCGCTGCGCGGCGGCTTTGCCCGCGGCGCCGGCGGCCGTGTGCGCTGGCGCGAGCAGGAGCGCGAGACCCACCGCGTGCTCGCCCGCTTCGGTGTAGAACTGGACATCCACCGCCCGCTCGCCGAGGCCACTCCCGTCGAGCGCACCGTCATCGCGATCGCCGCCGCGATGCAGGGCTGGCAAGGGGGACGCGGGCTGCTTGTGCTCGACGAGCCGACGGCCCTGCTGCCGCACGAGGAGGTCGAGCGGCTGTTCGCGATGATCCGCGAGGTTCAGCGCGCGGGCACGAGCGTCCTCTACGTCTCGCACCGCCTCGACGAGATCTTCGCGATCGCCGACCGCGTCACCGTGCTGCGCGGCGGCAAGGTCGTCACGACCGAACCGGTCGCCGAGCTGGATCAGCGCGGCCTCGCGCGGCTGATGGTCGGCGCTGACGTCGATCCTGACTACCGCGCGCCGATCGCAGCGCGCCCTGACGCGCCCGTGATCCTCGAGGCGCGCGACGTCACGGGACGCTGGCTGCGCGGCGTCGACCTGGACGTCCACAAGGGCGAGATCCTCGGCCTTGCCGGCCTTGCCGGCAGCGGCATGTCGGAGCTGCCCTACGCACTGGCCGGCTGTGCCAGCACCGACGTCGGCGGGAGCCTGCGCCGTCCCGAAGTTTCCGACGCGTGGCTCGAGATTGCGCGCGCGGCCGAGCTGGACATCCCGCTCGTTCCCGCAGACCGCGGGCGGGAAGGCGTCGTCGCGGAGTTCTCCGTTGCCGAGAACCTCTCGCTGTCGGTGCTTGGCCGGCTCGGCTCGCGCGCGCGATTGGATCTCGGCCGCGAGGCCCAGATCGTCGACGAGTGGAGCCGGCGTCTCGGCGTCGTCAGCGCCGGCCAGTCCGCCGCGATCACGACCTTGAGCGGCGGCAACCAGCAGAAGGTCGTCGTCGCGCGCTGCCTGGCGCGCGAGCCCGAGGTGCTCGTGCTGTGCGAGCCGACCGCCGGCGTCGACATCAACACGCGCGTGGCGATCTACGAGCTGATCGCGCGCCTGGCGGCCGACGGGCTGACCGTCGTCGTCTCCTCGACAGACGTCGGCGACCTGCTGGCGATGTGCACGCGGATCGTCGTGCTGCGCCATGGGCGCGTCGCCGCCGAGCTCGATGCAGAAGGACTCAGCGAACACGCGCTGGTAGGCGCGATGGAGGGAGCAGAGCAATGACCGTGACCAGCTCGAGCGACATCGCCGCCCAGGCGGTCGAGGACGAGCCGGCCGGCCCGTCGCGCGCCCCGCTGGGCAAGCGCGTCCTCGCCGGGATGGCGTTCGACCGCATCGGCGCCGTCTACGTCTGGCTGGCGCTCGTGGTCGTGTTCAGCGTGTGGGTGCCGGACACGTTCCCGACCCTCGACACCGCCAAGCAGATCCTCAACACCAACGCGATCATCGGGTTGGCGGCGCTGTCGATCACGATCCCGCTGGCGGCACGCGTCTTCGACCTCTCGTTCGCCTACGTGATGACGCTGACCGGCGTGGCGAGCGCGCACTTCGTCGCCGTCGGCATGCCGCTGGTGCCCGCGATCGGCATCGGCGTCGCCATCGGCTTTGCGATCGGTGTGATCAACGCCGTCGTCGTCGTCGTGATGAAGATCGACTCCTTCATCGCGACGCTTGCCACCGGCTCGCTGATCCAAGCGCTGATCACGATGGTCACCTCCGACACGCCGATCAGCGACGCCCGCCTGGCCGGGCCGTTCTCGAAGATCGGCCAGACCAGCATCGAGGGCCTGACGCTCCCGGTCTTCTACTTCGCCGCCGCTGCGCTGGCGATCTGGTACCTGCTCGAGCACACCGCGACGGGCCGGCGCCTCTACGCCACCGGTTTCAACCCTGACGCGTCGCGGCTTGCGGGCGTCAGCGTCGACCGCCTGCGCTTCGCGTCGCTCGTCGCTTCGGGCGCGCTTGCCGGCGCCGCCGGCATCGTGCTCGCGTCGATGCTCGGCAGCGGCTCGCCGACGGGCGGCACGCCCTATCTGCTGCCCGGCTTCGCAGCCGCGTTCCTCGGCGCGACCCAGCTCAAGCACGGCCGCTTCAACGCCGGCGGCACGCTGATCGCCGTGCTGCTGCTCGGCACCGGCACGACCGGGCTTGCGCTCGCCGCCGCGCCGCAGTGGTCGGGCGACATGTTCGTCGGCGTCGTGCTGATCGCCGCGCTCGCCGTCACCGGCATCCAGCGCCGGGCCACCGTCCGCAGCCGCCGCTTCTGGCGGCGCGGTGCCGCACCAGCAACCCAATAGCAGCACCCACCAGGAGGAGAACGATGTCCTTTCAGCCAACCCTGCCCCGGCGCGGGGCGGCGCTCGCCGCGCTCGTCGCGGCTTGTGCGCTCGTCGCCGCGGGCTGCGGCTCCGATGACGAGTCGTCGTCGAACGCCAGCACGTCCTCGTCGTCGTCTACACCGGCCGGTGTCGCGCAGGCGCAGGCCGTCGTGAAGAAGGCCGAGCAGCAGCCGACGGCGATCACCGTCACCAAGCCGATCGACAAGCCGATCCCGACGGGCAAGAAGCTCGCGTTCATCAGCTGCGGCGTGCGCGCCTGCGAGCTGCAGGGCGACATCATCAAGGAAGGCGCCAAGGAGCTTGGCTGGACGTCGGAGACGATCACCACCGACGGCTCGCCCGAGAAGCTGCAGGCGGCGTTTGCGACCGCGATGCGCAAGGGCGTCAACGGGATCATCCTCAACGCCGTCGACAAGGCAACCGTCGCCAAGCAGCTGGCCGAGGCCAAGAAGCGCGGCATCGCGTTCGTGACCTCCTCGTCGATCGACCCGGTCGACGGCGCGACGATCCTCTACAACACGAGCACCGTCGAGCAGAACGACCGCATCGGTGAGTACCTCGCTGCGAAAGTCGTCGCCGACAGCGACGGCAAGGCCAACGCGCTGTACGCCAACATCTCGGCGTTCAAGATCCTCGAGGGCGTCGGTGCCGCGTTCAAGACGTCGTTCACGAAGTATTGCGAGTCGTGCAAGACGGAGTCGATCGACATCCCGTTGACGTCGCTTGGCAAGGACGCGCCGGACAAGATCGTCTCTTATCTGCGCAGCCATCCGGACATCAACTACGTCGTCCTGTCGGTCAGCGACGCACTTGGCATCGGGCTTCCGGCGGCGCTGAACGCCGCAGGGCTCTCCGGCAAGGTCAAGATCGTCGGCCAGGGCGCTGACGAGACGCTCTACCAGTACCTCGCCGACGGCCAGCTCGACGCGCTCGTGCCGTACGACTACTACTCGGTCGACTACCAGATGCTCGACGCGCTGGCGCGGCACTTTGCCGGCGTCCCGGTGGAGCAGACGCCGCCACCGCTGTGGCTGGTGACGAAGGAGAACCAGCCGAGCACCAACAAGATCACGCCGCTGATCGACGGCTACCGCGAGCAGTTCCTGAAGGTCTGGGGCAAGGCCTGACCAATCGTCATCCCGGCGTCCCTGAGATGGGACGCCGGGGGTGACCCTTCGCGCATGCTGACACCGGACGAGCTGCTGACGACGACGCGCAGCGTGCGTCGCCGGCTCGACGTCGACCGTGCTGTCGACGTCGAGCTGGTCCGTGAGTGCGTGACGTGCGCGCTCCAGGCGCCTGCCGGCTCGAACGTCCCACGCGCGCAGTTCGTCGTCGTCCGCGACGCGCAGCTGCGCGCGGCCGTCGCGGCGATCTACCGCGAGGTCTACGAGACCGTGTACCGCGACTCGCCCGGCTACATCGGCCGCGTGTCGACGCAGTCCGCGGCGCGCTCGGCAGATGCCTTGCCCGAGCGGCTGGCCGTCGTGCCGGTGATCGTGATCGCGTGTCTCAGTGGCGCGCGTGTCGATGGCGTCGACGGTGTCGTCTCCAGCGCGCTGCTCGGCGGCGTCATGCCGGCGATGTGGAGCTTCATGCTCGCTGCGCGCGCCCGCGGCCTCGGCACCTGTTGGACGACGATGCATCTCGCGCGCGAGCGCGAGGTCGCTGAGCTGCTGGGCATCCCGTACGACCGCGTCCAGCAGGTCTGCCTGACGCCGCTGGCGCACACGCTCGGCAGCGACTTCCGGCCCGCGCACCGCGCGGCCGCCGACGACGTCATCCACTGGGACGGTTGGGACGACTCAAAGCCCCAGCCGCCGGCCGTCGCGGCGCTGCTCGGCAGCCGCGTCTAGATGCCGGCGGCGTCTGCGGACGCGGCGGCCAGGCCGGCGACGCGCTCCACTGCCGCGCCGAGTGCGCCCGCGCCCGAGCCGTTGGCGGGATCGTTCTGCCAGCGGCGGTAGACGCCCTCGAGGATGATCGCGACCTTCCAGTACGCGAAGGCCGTCCAGTACGGCACCGCCGTGACGTCGCGCCCGCTGGCGTCTGCGTACGCGGCGACGAGCGCGGCGGCATCCGGGAAGCCCGGCATCGTCGTGATCGGCTCGCGGAAGACGCCGTCCGGTCGCCCGGCCGGCGCACCCATCTCGGTGTAGTAGGCGACCATCAGGCCGATGTCGGCGAGCGGGTCGCCAACCGTGCACAGCTCCCAGTCCAGCAGCGCGAGCAGCGCGCCGTCGGGGCCGGCGAGCACGTTGCCGAAGTGATAGTCGCCGTGGACGAGCACGCTGTCGTCCGCGACGGGCAGGGCAGCTGCAAGCCGCGCAGCGAGCTCGTCGACCAGCGGCAGCGCGCGCGTGCGCGATGCCTCCCACTGCGCCTGCCAGCGGCGCAGCTGGCGCGCGCCGTAGCTCGTCGCGCGCCGGAACTCCGAGAGCCCGGCGGCGTCGACGTCGACGGCCTGCAGCCGCGCAAGCGTCGCCGGCAGTGCGTGCGCGGCCGCGGCTCGGGCCGTGGGCGCCATCGCGACGACGGCCTGCTGCTTGGTCAGCGTCAGCCCTTCGACGTGCTCCATCACGAAGAAGCGCGCGCCCGTCACGTCCGGGTCGTCGCAGAGCGCAAGCGGTCGCGGGACGGGCATGCCGGCGCCGGCGAGTGCATCCAGCACGCGGTGCTCGCGCAGCATGTCGTGCGCGGACTCCAGGACCGCGCCGCGCGGCGGGCGGCGCAGGACGATCGCGCGCCCGGCCGCGTCCTGCACGCAGAACGTGAGGTTGGACTGACCGTCGCCGACGCGGCTGAAGCGCAGTGGCTCCTGTAGCCCGTCGACATTCGCGCGCAGCCACGGGACGACGCGCTCGACGTCGATGCCCGCGGGCGTGTCCGTGGTCGTCGTCATCGGATCGTCCAGCCGCCGTCGACGGCGATGACCTGGCCGGTGCAGTAGGTCGAGGCGTCGGACGCGAGGAACAGCAGGATGCCGTCGAGCTCGTGCTCGCGTCCGGCGCGTCCCATCGGGCACTGGCGCTCCAGCCAGCGCACGGCGCGCTCGTCGGCGAAGAGGCCGGCGTTCATCTCCGTCGGAAACCAGCCCGGCGCGATCGCGTTGACGCGCACCCCGTCGCGCGCCCACTGCGACGCGAGCTCGCGCGTGAGCCCGTTGACGGCGCTCTTGGATGCGACGTAGCCGGCCTCGGGCACCGGCGTGCTCGCGACGAGGCCGAACATCGAGCTGATGTTGATGATCGAGCCGGCGCCGCGCTCGCGCATTCGCGTCCCGACCGCCTGGCTCAGCGCGAACAGCGCCTCGACGTTGACGCGCATCACCTCGCGGAACGTCTCGACCTCAGCCTGCGCACCGGCGGAGCCGATGCCGGCGTTGTTGACGCAGATGTCGATCTCGCCGCTGATCTCGAGCGCGGCGTCCAGCAGACGCGCGCGGTCGTCCGCCTCGCCGACGTCGCAGGCCACGGGCAGCACGCGCTCGTGCTCGCTGGCCAGCGCGGCGAGGCGGTCGGCGCGGCGCGCGGCGACCACCACGTGCGCGCCCGCGCCGGCGAGCACCGCGGCAAAGCGCCTGCCGAGTCCGCTAGAGGCGCCGGTGACGATCGCGACGCGACCCTCAAGCGGCGCAAGGTGATTCGACTTCGGGAGCGAGATAGCGCTTTCCATCGGCGTACTGTAGCCTAAACCAATCTCAGTTCAGTTTACGAGCGACGGGAAATCATGCGTCTGTCCTTGAGCGAGTCCGAGCGCGCCATCCGCGACGAGATGCGCGCCTTCCTGGCCGAGCACATGCCGGCACACGACGACCTGCCGGTCGATTTCGACGAGCGCATCGCGTACCTGCGCGCGTGGCAGCAGAAGCTCCACGCGGCGCGGCTGGTGAACATCTCCTGGCCCGAGGAGTACGGCGGGCGTGGCGCGACGCTGCTCGAGCAGATCGTTGCCAACCAGGAGATGGCGCGCGCCGGCGCGCCGGAGCTCGTCGCCGTCGTCGGGCTGGAGGTCGTCGGCCCGTCGATCGTCCAGCACGGCACGCCCGCGCAGAAGGCGGCGCACCTCGAGCGGATCCTCAGCGGCGAGGACATCTGGTGCCAGGGCTTCTCCGAGCCGGGCGCCGGGTCAGACCTCGCCGCGCTGCGCACGCGCGCCGTGGACAAGGGCGACCACTTCGTGATCAGCGGGCAGAAGATCTGGACGTCCTGGGCGCAGTACGCCAACTGGTGCGCGGTGCTCGCGATCACCGATCCCGACGTCCCGTCGCACCGCGGCATCTCCTACCTCATCGTGGACATGCGCTCGCCCGGGATCGAGGTGCGCCCGCTCACGCAGATCACCGGCGACGCCGAGTTCAGCGAGGTCTTCTTCGACGAGGTCGTCGTCCCGCGCGAGAACGTGCTCGGCGAGATCGGCAAGGGCTGGCCGCTTGCGATGCACACGCTGACCAACGAGCGCGGGCCTGTCGTGATGAGCGTGCAGGTGAAGCTGCGCGTCGCGCTGGATGCGCTCGTCGCTGACGCGGCGCGCTTCAAGCGCGACGGGCGTCCGGCGCTGGAGCATCCCGCCGTGCAGGCCAAGCTCGCGCAGGCACACGTCGCGATCGAGGTGCTCAAGCACCAGGCGTACCGCAGCGTCGGTGCGTTCGTCGCCAACGGCGGCGCGGGGCCGGAGACGTCGGTCGACAAACTCGCGATGACCCACGCCGGCCAGGTGCTCGGCGACGCGTGCCTGGAGGTGCTCGGGCCGTTCGCAGGTGTGGTCGAAGGTCCCGACGGGCCGGTCGAGGGCTTGCCCTGGCAGCACCAGTACATGTACTCGCGGGCGGCCAGCATCTACGGCGGCACCTCGCAGATCCAGAAGAACATCATCGCCGAGCGCGTGCTCGGCCTTCCCAGGAGCGCGTGATGGACCTCGAGCTGACACCTGAGCAGCGGGAGCTGCGCGACGTCGCGGACGAGTTGCTGAGCAAGCGAGCCGACTGGGAGGAGATTCGCGACCTCGGCTGGTACGAGGTCGGGCTGGACGACGACGACCCGTTCGGCGTCCCGGGCCTGTGCCTGATTGCCGAGCAGACCGGGCGTCATCTCGCCGGGACGCTGCTCGTCGACGTCGCCGTGATCGCACGCACGACCGACTGCGACGAGCCGTACGCGCTGGCGCTGCTGGAGCGCGGCGGCAGCTGGGACGCCGAGCACGTCGAGACCACCGTCACGGATGACGGACGAGTGGACGGCGTGAAGCTCGCTGTCCGACACGGTGCGCACGCGGCCGGGTTCGGCGTGATCGCGCGCGTGGGGGGCGAGCCTGCGCTTGCGCTCGTGCGGGCCGACGCTGTGGGTGTCCAGGTCAGCGAGGTCGAGGGCGTCGACCTCTCCGCGCGCCTTGCGACCGTGCGCTTCGACAACGCGGAGGCCACGTTCGTCGTGACCGACGCCGACGCGATTGCACGCGCGCTGCGGATCGGTGCGGTCGCGACAGCAGCCGAGGCCGTCGGCGCGGCCAGCCAGGCGCTTGACCTCGCGGTCGCCTATGCAACGGAGCGCGAGCAGTTCGGTCGCCCGATCGGTCGCTTCCAGGCCGTGCAGCACCTGCTTGCCGAGGCGCACGTGCTGCGCGACACCGCGTGGTCGTCGTGCTTCTTCGCGGCGGCCGCGCTGGATGAAGACCACGAGGACGCGGCTGCGGCAACCGCCGTCGCCAAGGCGCACGCCGCGCGCGCCGCGCGCGACGTCGTGCACCTGGCGCTCCAAGTGCTCGGCGGCGTCGGCTTCACCGAGGAGCACGACCTCCATCTCTACCTGCGGCGCGTGCTCGATTGCGAGCGGCGCTTCGGCGACGCGGCGCACCACGAGGGGCGCATCGCCGCGGCGCTCGCCAATCGCGTCGCGCTGGCGAGGGCATAGCGATGGCCTGGGACTTCTCCACCGAGCCCGAGTTCGAGGCGCAGCTTGCGTGGATGCGCGAGTTCGTGCGTGAGCACGTCTGGCCGATCGAGACGATCGCCGAGGAGCTCGACCAGTCACAGCTCGCCGCGATCCTGCGGCCGCTGCAGGACGAGGTGAAGGAACGCGGGCTGTGGGCCGCCTACTTGCCGCCGGAGCTCGGCGGGCAGGGCTTCGGCCAGGTCAAGCTCGGGCTGATGAACGAGATCCTCGGCCAGTCGATCTACGCGCCCAACGCGTTCGGCTGCCAGGCCCCGGACTCGGGCAACGGCGAGATCCTCGCGCTCGCCGGCACGCCCGAGCAGAAGGAGCGCTTCCTCGTGCCGCTGCTGGCAGGCGACCTGATGTCGGCGTTCTCGATGACCGAGCCCGAGACGCCCGGATCCGATCCGACCCAGCTGCAGACGCGCGCGACCCGCGACGGGGACGGCTGGGTCCTGCGCGGGCACAAGTGGTTCACCTCCAACGGCTCGATCGCCGACTTCCTGATCGTGATGGCGGTCACCGACCCGGCGGCGCCGCCGCATCAGCGGGCGTCGATGTTCGTCGTGCCCGTCGACACCCCGGGGGTCGAGATCGCGCGTGACGTGCCGACGCTCGAGCACCCCGTCGAGAGCTACGGCAAGCTCTGGAACCACGCCGAGATCTTCTACGAGGACGTGCGGCTTGGGCCCGACGCGCTGCTCGGCGCTGAAGGCGAGGGCTTTCTGATCGCGCAGAAGCGGCTCGTCCCGGGTCGCATCCACCACTGCATGCGCTGGCTCGGGGTCGCCGGTCGCGCCTTCGACATGATGTGCGAGCGGGCGCTGTATCGGCCCGTGCGCGGTGGCGTGCTTGCCGACAAGCAGACGGTCCAGAACTGGATCGCCGACTCGGCGGCGCAGATCCACCAGGCGCGGTTGATGACGCTGCACGCGGCGTGGAAGATCGACCAGCACGGCTCCTCGGCAGCGCGGCGGGACGTCTCGCTGTTGAAGTTCTCGGTCGCCGGCGTGCTGCGCGACGTAGTCGACCGCGCGCTGCAGTTGCACGGGGCGCTGGGCTTCTCCGGCGACATGCCGCTGGAGCAGATGTACCGCTTCGCGCGCCACGCGCACCTCGTCGACGGCGCCGACGAGGTGCACCGCGAGACGGTCGCGCGCCAGATCCTGCGCGAGTACGAGGTGCCCGCCGACGGCGTGCCGACCAACCATGTGCCGGCGCGGCGCGCGGCTGCGCGCGAGCGCTACGCCGACGTGCTGGGGGCGACGACCCATGGCTGAGAACGGGCGCGTCCTGGCGGCCGACGTCAGCGGCCGGCCGCTGGCGGAGCTGCTGCGCCTCGACGGACGTGGTGCGGTCGTCACGGGCGGCGCGCGTGGCCTGGGGCTTGCGATCGCGCAGCGCCTGGCCGAGGCCGGCGCGGCGGTGCTCGTTGCCGACATCGACGCCGACGCTGCCGCCGCTGCGGCGGCCGAGCTGCCGGGCGACGCGCTCGCGCTGGCGCTCGACGTCCGCGATCCCGATGCGATGGCCGCCGCGGCTGCGCACGCCGCCGAGGCCTTCGGCAGCCTCGACGTCTGGGTCAACAACGCCGGGATCTTCCCGCCGGCACATCCGCTGCGCGCGTCGAAGGAAGAGTTCGAACGGATCCTAGAGATCAACGTCACCGGCACGCAACTGGGCTGCCAGGCCGCCGCCCTGCAGATGGCGGGGCGCGGCGTCATCGTCAACATCGCCTCGACCGCCGCGTACCGTGGCGCTGGCGCCTACAGCGCGAGCAAGTGGGCCGTGCGTGGGTTGACGAGCGGCTTGGCTGCCCAGCTCGGGCCGGACGGCATCCGCGTCGTCGGCGTCGCGCCGAGCCTCGTCGCCACCCCCGGCATCGCGGCCGTGCGCGACGGCGGCGGGCAGCGCATCGAGGACCACTTCGACGCCCACGTGAACCGGCTGCCGCTGGGACGCGAGGGCCAGCCCGACGACATCGCACGCGTGGTCGTCTTCCTCGCGAGCGACGCCGCCGCCTACGTCACCGGCGTCACCCTGCCGGTGGACGGTGGCGAGCTGACGATGTAGGCATCGAGGAAGCGGTCCAGCATCGGCAGGAGCTGGTCGGGCACCTCGTGGTGGATGAAGTGCCCTGACACCGCGACCTGCGCGAACACCGTCTGGGGTGCGGCCTCCAGGACGGCGGCGAAATCGGGCGTCGGCGTGGAGGCGCCGACGATGAGGATCGGCATCGCGCACGCGCGCAGCGCGGCCACGCTGTGGTGGGCGGCGTAGTCGGTGAAGCCGCTGACGACCTCACGTATCAGCGCGATCGGCGCGGACGACATCGACGCGGGTCCGCCCATCGTCTGGCAGAACTGCGCCCACACGTGCTCCCCGTCGGCGCCCGCCAGCCCCGCGGCAAGGCCGCGAAGGCCGGCGAGCGCGGGCGCGGTCGGGGCGGGGCTCGAATCGAGGATCACGAGCGCGCCGACGCGCTCGGGCGCGGTCGCCGCGACCTCGAGTGCGACCAGTCCGCCGAGGCTGTGGCCGATCCAGATCGCGTCGCGCAGCTCGAGCTGCTCGGCGAGCGCGCGGGCGTCGGCTACGAAGTCGGCGATCGCGTAGCCGTCGCCTGCCGGGCTCTCGCCATGCCCGCGATGGTCGACCGTCACGACGCGATGGCGCTCGGCCAGGTGCGTCGCCAGCGGACGCAGGTCGTGGCGGTCGACGGCGAGGCCGTGCAGCAACACGCACGTGCGCGCTCCGCTGCCCTCGACCTCGTGCGCGATCACGAGAAGTGCAGGCGCACGGTGCGGGCGTTGAAGAGCGCGCGCACGCGCTCGTCCTCGTCGAGCTGGGCGATCATCACGTAGGTCGCCAGCAGCTCGCCGTGGCGGGTCGTGTGGCCGGTGAGGATCTCGCGGTCGCCCGCGCGGTGCAGCGTGTCGACGTGGTGCTCCTGGCCGTCGGGCTGGCGCTGGGCGAGGTAGCCCTCGAGCTCGGCGCGGCCGCCGACGAACTCGGTGACGCCGTCCTCAGTCGCGAACAGCACGCTGAGGCGGAAGTCCGGGGCCAGCATGTCGAGCACGCGCTCGGGCGTGTCGCTGTCCATCACCGCAAGCCAGCGCAGGAGGAACGCGGTGGCCTGCTCGCTGACGACCGTCATCAGACGAGCGCCGGCGCGGCGAGCGCGATCGACTTGTACTCGACGAACTCGTCGAGGCCCTCACGCGCCATCTCGCGGCCGATGCCCGACTGCTTGAAGCCGCCGAACGGCGTGTTGGGATCGACGCTGTAGGCGTTCAGCGCGAACGTTCCGGTGCGCACGCGGCGCGCGACCTCCAGCGCCGCGTCCTCGTCCTCGGTCCAGACGGTGCCGGACAAGCCGAAGGGCGAGTCGTTGGCGATCGCGATCGCGTCGTCGATGCCGTCGTGGGGGATGACGACGACGACCGGCCCGAAGATCTCCTCGCGGGCGATGCGCATGTCGTTGGTGACGTCGGCAAACAGCGTCGGCTGCACGTAGAAGCCACGGTCCAGGCCGGGCGGGCGCTCGCCGCCGGTGCGCAGCGTCGCGCCCTCTTCGATGCCGAGCGCGATGTAGCGCTCGACGCGGTCGCGGTGGGCGGCGGTGATCAGCGGGCCGATCGCCATGCCCGGATCGCGTGGGTCACCGACCGGCAGCGCCTCGATCGCCTCGACAAGCCCGGCGACGATCTCCTCATAGCGCGAACGCGGCGCGAGGATGCGTGACTGCATCGTGCAGATCTCGCCTTGGAGCATCCCGACGCTGCAGCCGACGAGGCCCGGGACGACCTTCGTGAGGTCCGCGTCCTCGAGCACGATCGCGGCGGACTTGCCGCCGAGCTCGAGCGTCATGCGGCGGATGTCGCGCCCGCACAGCTCACCGATGCGCCGGCCGACCTCGGTGCTGCCGGTGAAGCTGACCATGTCCACGCGCGGGTCGGTGACGAGCTGTTCGCTCTCGGGGACGTCGGCGACGAGCAAGTTGAAGACACCGGGGGGCAGGCCGGCCTCGGCGATCACTTCCGCGAGCAGGTAGCACGCGAGCGGATCCTGGTTGGGCGCCTTGAGGACGACGGTGCAGCCTGCGGCCAGGGCAGGCGCGACCTTCTGCGCGCCGAGCGTGAGCGGGCCGTTGAAGGGCGGGATCGCGGCGACGACGCCGACCGGCTCGCGGCGGACGAGCGAGCGTGCCGCGCCGTTGCGCTCCTCCTCGAAGGGATAGCCCTCGGCCATCGCGGCGTAGGTCTCGAAGCTGAACGGCGGGTTGGGCGCCATGTAGCCCTGCGAGAAGCCGAGCGGGTAGCCGTTCTCCTCGACGCCGAGCTCGATCAGCTCGGCAGCGCGGGCGGTCAGACCGTCGGCGACGCGGCGCAGCGCTGCGGCGCGCTCGGCGGGGGTGAGGGTTGGCCACTCGCCCTCGTCCTGCGCGGCGCGCGCCGCGGCGACGGCGGCTGCGACGTCGCCGGGCGAAGCGAGCGGCACGCGGCCGATGATCTCCTCGGACCGCGGGGAGACGATGTCGATCGCGCGGCCCGACGTGGCCGGCACGAAGCGCCCGTCTGCGAAGTAGGTGTCATAGCTGCGCAACCCGGTGACTCCTCCTGAATTGAAGTGGGTTCATGCTACTGGGGAAGGCCGAACAGCGCCAGCGTGCGGCTCACGTAGAAGTCGGCAACGTCCTCGAGTGAGCGCGAGCCCCCGGGGCGGTACCAGTGCCAGACGCTGTTGTACATCCCGAGCACGGCGTTGGCGAGCATCCGCGGGTCGTGGCCGGGAAGGGCGCCCTGCTCGATGCCGCGGACGATGAAGGTGCTCCAGGCGAACTCCAGGTCGCGGGTGCGGGCGCGTGCGGACTGGCGCGCGTCCTCCTCGCGCGGCGAGGAGCGCTGGTTGGCGAGCAGGCCCTGTTCTGCGACAAGGAGTCGATTGCAGAGCACTTGCTGCTCGGTCAAGTCGTATGCGTCGTAGAGCAGCTCGGTGAGCGTCGTGCCGAAGTCGCCATCGTTTGTGGTGATCTCCGCGAAGCGCGCGTGGTTGCGTTCCAGCGCCTCTTCCATGATCACGAAGAGGCAGTGCTGCTTGGACTCGAAGTAGTGGTACAGCGCCGTCGAGCCGATGCCGACCGCGGCGGCGATGTCTGCCCACTTCGTGTCCTCGTAGCCGTCGCGGCCGAACTGGACGGTCGCGGCATCGAGGATCTGCGTGCGCTTGCCGCCGTTGGTGCGCCCCACCGCATCGATGCCCATCGCCGCAGTGTAGTGGACTATTGACTTGACTTCGATTCTGGAGTACAAACAGCTCGTGAGCGATACGGCGTCCCGTTCCTCCTGTCCCGTCGTGCACATGGACTTCAGTGCGCCGCGGGAGGCCTGCGGGTACCTGCGCTTGGCGGACGAGCTGCGCGAGTCGGGTCCGCTGTTCTTCAACGACGCCGCGCAGGGGTACTGGATCTTCACGCGCCACGAGCAGGTGCGCGACATCTACCGCCACCCCGAGATCTTCTCGAGCGAGTCGATCACCCCGTGGGAGCCCGAGCCGGTCTATCGCTTCGTCCCGACGCAGGTCGACGCGCCCGACCACATCAAGTACCGCCGCATCGTCAACCCGTGGTTCGGGCCGCGCGCGATCGAAGCCGCCGAGGACACGGTGCGCGAGATCTGCCGCCGGCACGTCGCCGAGGTTGCCGCTGAGGGCAGCGCCGATTTCGTCAGCGGCTTCGCGCTGCGCTACCCGACGGAAGTGTTCCTGGCGATGATCGGCGTCGACGGCTCCGAGACCGACCGCTTCGTGCGCTGGGTGGAGGACTTCTTCGGCGGGTTTGGCGGCGATCCCGCGGGCCTCGCGCCGATGGCCAAGGCGCTCGACGAGATCCGCGAGTACTGGGTGGTGGCGCTGGACGAGCGGCGCGGCGAACCCGCGCCGCGGCCGGGCGACCTTCCCTCGCACCTGCTGCACGCGACGTTCGACGAGCGCCCGCTGACGGACGCCGAGATGCTGGACATGCTCACGGTGCTGGTGCTCGCCGGTCTCGACACGACGCAGGGCACGCTGGGCTACCTCTTCCGCCACCTGGCCGAGCACCCCGAGCACCGCCAGCGCCTGATCGACGAACCGGCGCTGATCCCGGCGGCCGTCGAGGAGGTCCTGCGCTACTACACGATCATCTTCGGCGACGGTCGCAAGGTCGCTCAGGACACGAGCTTCCACGGTGCTGAGCTGAAGAAGGGGCAGATGGTCTACGGCCTCGTCGCCGGCGCCAACCGCGATCCCCGCGAGTACGACCGTGCCGACGAGTTCGTCATCGACCGCGAGCGCAACAACCACCTCGGATTCGCCAGCGGACCGCACAAGTGCCTCGGCCTGCATCTCGCCCGCCGCGAGCTGCAGGTCGCCGTCGAGGAGTGGCTGAAGGTCGTCCCGGACTTCCGCATCGCTACGGATGAGCCGCTGATGGAACGCGGCGGCGGCGCGATGACGGCGCTGCTCAGCCTGCCGCTGGCCTGGGACTGACCACCCGGCCGACGCGCGCGGTGACCGCCTCGCTACCCTCCATCGTCCGCATTCACGGGCCCTCGGAGGGGTGCGAGAGTGGTTGAATCGGGCGGTCTCGAAAACCGTTGGTCGCGCAAGCGGCTCGTGGGTTCGAATCCCACCCCCTCCGTCTTAGTTCCAGGTGTTCTAGCTCCTCGATTCCCGTCGGCTGTCGTGAAGTCGGCCTGCTGCGCTTGGCCGCTGCGCCGATCCCATCGCCGTTCGCGCATTGACGAAGGCCGTGCTCCCGCCTAATATGAATGAACGTTTATAGAGGCTACGGGTCGGAGGAGCATGAACGTCGAGGGCAAGGTCGAGCCGCGCTTTGAGCGCGTGCGCGAGGTGTTCGCCGAGAACTTCGAGGAGCGCGACGAGGTCGGCGCCGCCATCTGCGTGTACCACGAAGGGCGTCCGGTGGTCGATATCTGGGGCGGCATCGCGGACATCGACGAGGACCGGCCGTGGGCTGAGGACACGCTCGCGGCCATGGACTCCGCGACGAAGGGTCTCACTGCGATCTGCGCGCTGATGCTCGCCGACGCCGGCGAGCTCGACCTGGATGCCCCCGTGGCGCAGTACTGGCCGGAGTTCGCCGAGGCGGGCAAGCAAGACCTGCCGGTTCGTCTCCTGCTCACGCACCAGGCCGGGCTTCCCGCGGTCGACCGCTGGATCACCAAGGACGACTTCAAGCAATGGACGCCGGTGATCGAAGCGCTGCAGGCGCAGTCGCCGTACTGGGAGCCGGGGACGGCGCACGGCTACCACGGCGTCACGATGGGACACCTCGTTGGTGAGGTCGTCCGCCGCATCACCGGCATGACGCCGGGCGCGTTCCTGCGCGAGCGCATCAGTCCCGCGCTGGGCGGCCTGGAGACGTGGATCGGGCTGCCCGAGGAGTACGAGGAGCGCGTCGCGTCGGTCGTGCGCGTCGAGTTGAGCTTCGAATCGCTTGCGCAGTCGACCGGCGACGAGCGCTTCGACGCCTTCCTCCAGGACGTCATGGGGCTGTGGACCGACCCGAGCTACCTCGAGCCTTACATGGACCCGGCCAAGCGCACCGACGAGTGGTTCAAGCAACCACATTCGATGGCCCAGCGCGCGATGGGACCGATCGAGATCGGCGAGGACATGAACACCCGCGAGCACCACGCGATGGAAGTCCCAGCCGTAACCGGCATCTCGACATCTCGGTCGCTTGCGCGCCTGATGGCGGGCTTGATCGGCGAGGTCGACGGAGCTCGCCTGATCAGCCCCGAGATGCTCGCGCAGACGGTGCACTGCTACGCCAAGGGACCAGACCAAGTGCTGCTCGCCGACACCGCGTGGGGCCTTGGCTTCCACGTGCCGGGCGGGATCTTCATGCCCGACTACGGCACCGGGCGCGCGTTCGGCCACGGCGGGGCCAACGGCACGCTGGCATTCGCCGACCCCGACCAGTCGCTCGCGCTCGGGTACCTGCGCAACTTCCAGGAATGGAAGTTCCCCGACAGCCGCTGCCACCCGCTCGTCGAGGCGGTGTACGCATGCCTCGTCTAGTCGGTCTCCTCGTCGCGGCGGCGGCGCTCGTGGTGGCGCCTGCCGCCGCGGCGGAGTCGCTGACCGCGGCGATCGAGCCGCCGGAGATCGGGACGCCGACCGCGTCCAAGCCGGTCGACGTCAAGCTTGCGTTGACGGTCGAGGGCGCCAAGCGCGCCGCCAAGATCACGACCGTGCTGCCCGCTGAGCTTGCCAGTCGCCTCGATCGTTTCGGCAGCTGTCCCTACGACACCGTCCTTGCCAAGGGCCCCTCCGGCTGCCCGAAGAACGCCGTCATCGGCGACGGGCATTTCGCCGCGACGATTCCGGGCTACGCCAACTACGCGTTCCAGACCAAGCAAGTCGTCCTCTATCGGGCCGGCGCCGGCAAGGTCGCGCTGTGGTGGAAGGCCGAGGACCAGGGCGCCTCGTTCACACACGCCGCGCCGGGCACGGTCAGTGGCAACGCCGTCACGTGGGACTTCAGCGAGTACGCCGTGAAGGGCTTGGGCGGCTACACGCTGGCCCTGAGCACGCTCAGCACCAACTTCCGGCGCACGACGCTCGACCTGACCACGCCGCCCAAGAAGAAGAAAAAGCTCTCCTGCACCGCCAAGGCCAAGCGCATGAAGAACGCGAAGAAGCGCCGCGCGGCGCTGCGGCGGTGCAAGAAGCGCAAGCCGGCCAGGCCGCGGGCGGCCACGACAGTCGCGCCGTTCGAGACGACCGGCTGCCCGGCGAGCGGGTGGGCGTTCACCGCGACGGTTGCCTACGCCGACGGCTCCGAGGGCAAGGCCGCCGCGACGCTCCCGTGCTCGGGACAGGCACCGCCGCCTCCGCCGCCACCGCCGAAGGGCCTGCTTTGCCCGCCGCTGTGCCTCAGCGCTTCGGACGCCGGCGCGCGTTCACCATCTGCAGCGCCAGCTCTGCGTGGAAGTCCGACAGGCGCTCGTCGTTGAGCGCCGCTGTCGGCCCGAAGACCTCGCTCGGGCGCAGCGCCAGGTTGGCGACCGCGGTCGCGACGAGCTTGACCGCGTTCTTGCCGCCGTTCTCGGGGAGGGAGAACACGCCCGCATCCAGCCCCGCCTGGATCTTCTGCTCGAGGAAGATGCGCCCCTCGCGGCGTTGCTTGACGACCGTCGCTCGCTGATCCTCGGGCAGGTGGATGTACTCGAAGGTCGAGACGAGGCTTCCCGCGCGATCCTTGGCGTAGTACAGCGCGGACGCGCGCACGGCCGCGTAGAGCTGGGTGACCGGATCGTCGGCAGCGTCCTCGACGAGGTCGAGGATGAACTTCGTGCCGGCGTCGTTCGTCCGCTGGATGAGCGTGAAGAGCACGTCCTCCTTGGACTGGAAGTGGTTGTACAGCGCGCCTGAGGTCAGTCCGCAGGCGAGCATGATCTCGCGCACCGTCGTGCCCCTGAAGCCCTGCCGGAAGAACAGCTCGAGGCTGCGCTCGAGGATCTGCTCGCGGGGGTGCAGCGTGGTGGCGTCGCGACGTCGTGTGGCCATGGTTTCGGGCGGCGACCATAGCAGCCTGTGCATGAACGTTTGTTCTGTTGCGGCTTGCGGGAGAGGCCTTCCACCTGATATGAACGTACGCTCATACATGTGGTCGAGGAGGAGTGACAAGGTGCTGAAGAAGACGACGGTCACGACGCTGGCGCTCGTGGTCGCGGCGGTGGTCGCCGGCTGCGGATCGGGCAGTGGCGAGAACCGCGGCGAGCCCGTCACCGACGGCACCTTTCGCTACGGCATCGAGTACGACACCGGCGGCAGCTTCGATCCCTACACGAACCTCAAGGTCCTGCAGCTTGCGCCGCTGACGTACGACAGCTTGATCGCCTTCACCGAGGACGGCAAGCTCGTCTCGAACATCGCCGAGCGCTGGAGCGGCGACGCGCGGCGGCTGACCTTCACGATCAAGAAGGGCATCACCTGCTCCGATGGCACGCCGCTGGACGCCGTCGCCGTCAAGCGCGCGATCGACTTCATCAACGACCCCGCCAACCGTGTCGGGCTCGTCGGGACCGTGCTGCCACTCGCGCGCTTCACCACCAAGGCCGACGCCGCCCGACGGACAGTTGAGATCGAGCTCGACAAGCCCTTCAGCTTCGCCCTGCAGTCGCTTGGCCGGACGCCGATCGTGTGTCCCAAGGGCCTCGCGGATCCGAAAGCGCTTGCGAAGCAGTCGTTCGGCAGCGGGCCGTACGTGCTCGAGCGCCTGCAGTCCGGCAGGCAGCTGACCTTTGCGCGACGCGCGGGGTACACCTGGGGGCCGGACGGCGCGGCCACCAGCGAGACCTCGCCGCGACGCATCGAGGTCCGCGTCGTCACCAACCAGACGACGGCGGCGAACCTGCTCACCTCAGGCCAGTTGAACGCCGCGAGCGTCTCCGGGCAGGACGGCCAGCGCCTGCGCGCGCAGAAGCTGTTCGCAGTCGAGACCAACGAGCAGTTCGGCCTCTTTGCCTTCAACCAGCGCGAGGGGCGCCTCGCGCGCGACCGCGCGCTGCGGGTGGCTCTGCTCACGGGCGTGGACCTGGACGAGCTCGCGAAGATCGCCACGAGTGGGACGGGCAAGCGCGCGACCGCGTTCGTGCCACCGGGTAGGCGTCTGTGCGACTACGACAGCGCGACCGGGAGCGCGCCGGCGTACAACCCGACGCGCGCCAAGCAGATGCTGAGCGCCGCCGGCTGGGAGCCGGGGCCCGGCGGCATCCGCCGCAAGGACGGCAAGGAGCTCAAGCTCGACCTGCACTACCAGACCTACGTCCTCGGCTCGGCGGTCACGGGTGTCGTCGAGCGCCTGGCCGAGCAATGGAAGGCGCTCGGCGTGCGCACCGAGCTGACGGGCGACGACCTCAACGCGACGCTCAACGTCCTCTTCACGACCGGCAACTGGGACGTCTACTGGGGCCAGCAGGCGTTCCAGTACCCGTCCGACCTGTTGATCGGCTACACCGGCCCGCCGCCGCCCAACGGCCAGAACTTCTCGGGTATCGAGAACGCCACCGTCGACAAGCTCGCGCAGACGGCGCTGGCGAAGGCCGGGGATCGCAGCTGCCCGGACTGGAAGGCGATCGAGTCGGCCCTGATCGCGGACGGCAACGTGCTGCCGATCGCCGACGCGGTCGTGCCGCTGTTCGGCAAGGACGCGACGTTCGAGGTCGTCAACAACATCCTTCGCCCGACGACGATCAAGCTCTTCAAATAGGTCGTGCCGGCGATCCTCGCCCACCCGCGATTGCGCTTCGCCGCCGGGCGGCTCGTCCGTCTGGTCGCGTCGCTCGCCGTGCTCGTGACCCTGTCGTTCGCGATGATCCACCTCATCCCGGGTGACCCGGTGCGCAACGCCCTCGGGCTGAGCGCACCGGCGAGCCTGGTGGAGCAGAAACGCCACGACCTCGGCCTCGATCGACCGCTGCTGGAGCAGTACGGCGACTACTGGCGTGGGCTCGCGTCGGGCGACCTCGGCACGTCGATCTCCACCGGCGACGAGGTCGCGACGACGATCGGCGATCGCTTGCCGAGCACGCTCACGCTCGCCGGCTTGGCGTTCCTGTTCGTCGTGGGCGTCGCGTTTCCGCTTGGGTTGGTGATGGCCGCGCTGACCCGCGACGGGCGCAACCGCGCCGGCGACCTTGCGTTCACGTCGAGCACTGGGTTCTTCACGACGGTGCCCGACTTCGTCCTGGGGACCGGGCTCGTCGCGCTGTTCGCAGTCGGGCTCGGCGCGCTGCCCGTCGCGGGTCAGCAGGGCTTCGATTCGTATCTGCTGCCGGTGGTCGCGCTCGGGCTCGGGCCGGCCGCGGTGCTCGCGCGCGTCGTGCGCGTGGAGAGCCAGCGCGTGCTCGCGACCGACTACATGCGCACCGCGCGCAGCAAGCGCCTGCCCGGCTCGGCGCCTGTACCTCGCCACGCGTTGCCGAACACGGTCACCGGCTCGCTGACCATCGGCGGGCTGATCCTCTCCGGCCTCGTCGGCGGCACGGTGCTCGTCGAGAGCGTCTTCGCGTGGCCCGGCCTCGGCAGCACGATCGT
Source organism: Paraconexibacteraceae bacterium (assembly GCA_963727365.1). Classification (GTDB taxonomy): domain Bacteria; phylum Actinomycetota; class Thermoleophilia; order Solirubrobacterales; family Solirubrobacteraceae; genus Paraconexibacter. The sequence goes on from CAVSFU010000019.1 coordinate 350,349, forward strand.
GCAGTCGGTCCTGACGAAGGACTACCCGCTCGTCCAAGGCGTCGTGCTCGTGCTCGGCATCGCCGTGCTCGTGATCAACTCGTTCGTCGACGTCGCGCTCGCGCATGCTCGACCCGCGCTCGAGCTGCGCGGGGCAGTGACGCACGGCTGTGCGACCCGCCGACCACGCTCGGCGGATCGCGCTCGTCGGCCTCGCGCTGCTCGTGCTGGCCGCGATCTTCGCCCCGCTGATCTGGGGCGACGCCGCGCGACGCGTGGACATGCGACGCGATGCTGCGGGACCGTCGTCGGAGCACCGGTTCGGCACCGACGGCCTCGGCCGCGACATCCTCGCTCGCGTGCTCGTCGCGACGCGGCTGTCGCTCGAGCTGGCCGTGCTGGCGATGCTGGTCGCGTGGCGATCGGTGTCGCCGCTGGGCTGCGTGCCGGCGTCCTCGGGCCGCGCCGGCGCGCTGGCTCGGCGGGCACGATCGACCTGCTCGTCGCGTTCCCGGCCTGATGCTCGGCGCTGCTTCCTCGCGGTGATCTTCGGCGTCGGCGCGCACGGGCGCAGTGCTCGCGATGGCTGTGGCGTCGCGCCGTCGTTCGCGCGTCTGACGACGACGCTCGCGGCGAGGTCGTCAGGCAGGAGTACTTCGACGCGGCCCGTATGCTCGGTGTCGGGCGGCCGCGTCTGGTGATCCGTCACGTGCTGCCCAACGTCGGCGAGCCGCTGATCGTCAACGCGACGATCGCGATCGGGCAGGCGCTGCTCGTGCTGTCGGCGCCTGAGCTTCCTCGGGCTCGGCGTCCAGCCGCCCGACTACGACTGGGGCCGCCTGCTCGCCGACGGGCCTCGAGCGCATCTACGTGACGCCGCTGCCGGCGCTCGCGCCGGGCATGGCGATCGTCATCGCCGGCGTCGTGTTCACGCTGCTCGGCGAAGCGAGCGCGCAGGCGCTCGCGCGGCGCGGGGTCGCCCGTCGCCCCGCGCCGTCGACGCGTGCCGGCCGTCGGGCCGCTCGTGACGACGCTCGCCGGCGACGGCGACGTGCTCGCGCGTCGAGCGACCTGCGCGTGCGCTTCGCGACGCCGGCGGGCGTGATCGAGCCGGTGCGCGGGGGTCGGACCTCAGCGTGCAGCCGGGCGAGATCGTCGGCATCGTCGGCGAGTCGGGCTCGGGCAAGAGCCTGATGCGCGCTGGCGATTGCCCTGCTCGACGCCGGCCGCGGCGACCGTGACCGCTGACGACCTGCGCCTGCAGGACCGCGACCTGCGCGATCCGGCGCCGCGATCGCCGCCTGGCTGAGCGGGCCGCTGGCGATGGTCTTCCAGGACCCGACTGGCGCGCTCAACCCAGCGCTGCGCGTCGGGCCGCAGATCGCCGAGGTGCCGGGGTGCACCGCGGCACTGGCCGCGGACAGGCGCTGGCCGCGCCGACGCGCGGATTGCAGCAGCTCGCCGTGCCGGAGCCCGGACGGCGCGCGCGGCAGTTCCCGCACGAGCTCTCGGGCGGGCATGCGCCAGCGCGCGGTGATCGCGATGGGCGCTGAGCCGGAGCCCGCGCTGATCCTTGCCGACGAGCCGACGACCGCGCTCGACGTGACGGTGCAGCGACGAGGTGCTCGAGCAGATCTGCGGGAGATCAACGCGACCACCGGCGCCGGCGGTGATCTTCATCTCCCACGACATCGGTGTGGTCGCGCAGATCTGCGACCGCGTCATCGTCATGTACTGCGGGCGGGTCGTCGAGGAGCTGCGGTCGCGCGCAGCTCGCCGAGCAGCCGCGCATCCCTACACGCGCGCGCTGATCGCGTCGTCCCGACATGACGACCGACCGTGACGCGCCGCTGTGCACGATCCCCGGCCGGCCGCCGCTGCCCGCCGCAGATCTCGAGGGCTGCCCGTTCGCGCCGCGCTGCCGTTCGGCGACGCAGCGCTGTCGCGAGCTTCGACCGTCCACGACTCGAGCGCGATCGGCGACGAGCACGCGCGTCGCGTGCTGGCACCCCGCAGGAGGCACGCCATGACCGCCACGCTGAGCGATCGAGCAGCTCGCCGTTCGCGACTGGCGCGGGCGCACGGGCGCTGGACGCCGTGCGCGACGTCAGCCTCACGCTGCGCGCCGGCGACACCGTCGGCGTCGTCGGCGAGTCGGGCTCGGGCAAGTCGACGCTGGCGCGGGCGATCGTTGGGATCGTGCCGTGCGCAGCGGGCACATCTCGCTCGACGGTCGCCCGCTCACGGGTCTCGCGCGCGCCGCGCGGCGCGCGTGCAGCGCGCGCGTGCAGATGGTCTTCCAGGACCCGGACGTCGTCGCCTTGACCCGCGGATGACCGTGGGCGCAGGCATCGCCGAGGCGCTCGCGGTCAACGGGCGCGCCCCGCGGGCCGAGCGTCAGGCCGAGATCGCGCGGCTGCTGAGCTGGTCGCGCTCGACGCGCACATGCGCCGCGGTGTACCCGCGCGAGCTGTCCGGCGGCCAGCGCCAGCGGGTCGCGCTTGCGCGTGCGCTCGCAGTGCGCCCGACGCTTCCTGCTCGCCGACGAGATCACCTCTGCGCTCGACGTGTCGGTGCAGGGCGCGGTGCTCAACGTGCTGCGCGACATCCAGCGCCGAGCACGGGCTCGGGCTGCTGTTCATCCGCACAACCTCGCGGTCGTGCGCTACGTCGCCGACACGATCGTCGTGATGCGCGACGGACGCGTGGTGGAGAGCGGCCCGACCGACGCGGTGATCACGAACCCCAGCGAGGCCTACACGCGCCAGCTGCTTGCGGCCGCGCCGGCGCTCGTGCGCAAGGGGCATATAAATGAGCGTTCATACATGCTAGGCTCGTGACCATGCCTGGGGTCATCAGCTGTGGCGCCTATGTGCCGCACCACCGTCTCGATTTGTCCGCGATTGCGGAGGTCCTCGGAGATGGGCGCGGGCGCGGCCTGCGTGCCGTCGCCTGCTACGACGAGGACACGACCACGATGGGTGTCGAGGCCGCGCGCTTGGCGCTCGCGGCAGCGCCCGTCGACACCGACGTGACTGCGCTCTACTTCGCGACGACGTCGCCGGCCTACGCCGAGAAGACGAACGCGACGGCGATCCACGCCGCGCTCGGCCTGCGGCCGGAGGCCAGCGCGATCGACGTCAACGGCGCGATTCGCTCGGGCGCCGGCGCGCTGCGCGTCGGCCTGCATGCGCGTGAGACCTCGCTCGTCGTGCTGTCCGACGTTTGCAGCGGGCGGCCCGGCGGAGCGGCCGAGCGTGAGGGCGGCGACGGCGCGGCAGCGCTGGTCGTCACCGGCGACGACGGGCCCGTGATCGCCGAGCTCGTGGCCGACGCGGCGCTGAGCGAGGAATTCCTCGACCGCTGGCGCACGCCCGACCAGACCGTCGCGCGGCGCTGGGAAGAGCACTTCGGTGGCGGCATCTATGCCGAGCTCGGGCGCCGCGCGCTGCAGGATGCACTCGGCCGCGCCGGTGTCGACGCCGCTGCGCTCGATCACCTCGTGGTCGCCGGCGCAAGCGCTCGCGCCGCCAAGGGCCTCGCGGCCGCTTCCGGCGTTGCGAAGGAGGCCGTTGCGCCCGACCTGTCGGGCGCGGTCGGCAACACCGGCGCTGCCCACGCCGGGCTGCTGCTGAGTGCCGTGCTGGAGCGCGCGCAGCCGGGCGAGCTGATCGCGCTCGTCGTGCTGGCGGACGGTGCCGAGGTCTTCATCCTGCGTGCGACCGAGCTGCTCGCGTCCTGGAAGGCGGCGCGGCCGGTTGTCGCGCAGATCGAAGCTGGAAGCGACGGGCTGCCCTACGGGCGCTTTCTCGCCTGGCGCGGCGTGATCGCGCCTGAGCCGTCGAGGCGTCCCGCGCCGCAAGCGCCCGCGGCGCCGGCAAGCCGTCGTGGTGAGGCGTGGAAGCTCGGACTCAGCGGCAGCCGCTGCGGGTCCTGCGACACGCTGCATCTGCCGCCGCAACGCGTCTGCCACTCCTGTCGCGCGATCGACGGCATGACGCTCGAGCGCGTCGCCGATCGCCAGGGAACGGTCGTCACGGCGTCGGTCGACCGTCTTGCCTGGTCGCTGAGCGCGCCGGCCACGTTCGCGGTGGTCGATCTCGACGGTGGCGGGCGCATGCAGCTGGAGGTGACGGAGGTGGCCGATCCCGTCGCGCCCGGCCAGCGCGTCGACCTGACGTTCCGGCGGATGTACACGCAGAGCAACATTCACAACTACTTCTGGAAGGCGCGCCCGGCGCGCGAGGAGGCACGCTGATGGCTGCACACGGGATGTGCGATCGCGTCGCGATCGTCGGCATGGGCTGCACGCGTTTCGGGAGCGACCCCGACCGCGGCTTGGAGGATCTGATCGTCCAGGCAACCAGCGAGGCGCTTGCGACGTCGAAGGTCGGCATCGACGACATCGACGCGTTCTGGTTCGGGACGTTCAACTCCGGCGCCGCCGGCGTCACGCTGTCAAAGCCGCTGAAGCTGCAGTACAAGCCGGTCAGCCGCAACGAGAACTTCTGCGCGACCGGCTCCGACGCGTTTCGCAACGCCTGCTACGCGGTCGCGTCGGGTGCGTTCGACGTCGTGATGGCGATCGGCGCCGAGAAGATCACCGATGCGGGCGTCGCCGGGATTCCGGTCACCCCGCCGCCCTCCGACGGCACGATGCTCGAGATCACCCCGCCCGGCAGCTACAGCTACCTGTCGGACGGCTACTGCACGAAGTACGGCGTCGACCCCGACGACCTCAAGGCGGCGCTGACGCACGTCGCATGGAAGAACCACTCCAACGGCGCGCGCAACTCGCGGGCACAGATGCGGCGCGAGCTTCCCAAGGAGCAGATCGCCGGTGCGCCCGATCTCTCGGGCAACCTCAGCCTGCTGGACTGCGGCGGACTCACAGACGGCGCGGCGGCCGTGATCGTCTGCCGTGCCGAGGACGCCGCGAAGTACTGCGAGCAGCCGGTTTGGGTGAAGGCGCTGTCGCTGGCCGTCGGTCCGGGCGACGGGCTGATGAACCCCGACTACGACTTCACGACGTTCCCTGAGGTGGCGATGTGCGCGCAGGAGGCCTATCGCCAGGCCGGTGTCGCCAACCCGCGCGAGCAGATCGCGATGGCTGAGGTGCACGACTGCTTCACGGTGACCGAGGTCGTCCTGATCGAGGACCTGCAGTTCGCCGATCGCGGCACCGCATGGCGCGAGATCCTCGACGGCACATACGACCTGGACGGCGCCCTGCCGATCAACCCCGACGGCGGGCTGAAGGCGTTCGGGCATCCGCTCGGCGCGTCCGGAATCCGCATGCTGTTCGAGTCTTGGCTGCAGCTGCGCGGCGAGGCGGGCGAGCGCCAGATCGACATCGACGGGCGTTTCGCGATGACGCAGAACCTCGGCGGCTGGCCCGGCGAGTGCCTGTCGTTCGCCTCGCTCCTGGGGGCGCAGCCGGCGTGACGGCGGTCATCGACATCTGCGCCACGGCCAGCGGCGCTGACGGCTGGGCGGCGCAGCTGCGCGGCATGCAGCGCGACGCGCCCGACTTCCTCGCCACGTTCGCGGGCGCGCTCGCGCGCGCGGGCGGCTTGCGGGCGCGCGACATTCGCGCGCTGCTGGTAACCCACCCGCACGGCGCGATTGATGCACTCGCCGACGGTCTCGGTGTCGACATCGACGACCACGCCGCCGGACTGCGCGAGGGCGGCGTGCGACGCGCGGTGCTGCACGGCTCGGCGTACGAGCTCGGCAGCGGCACAGTCAATGACCACGTGCTCGCGCGGGCTGCGCGCCATCCCGACGTGCTCGAGGCGTGGTGCGGAGTCGAGCTGCGCGACGAGCCGGGTGCGCTGGAGGAGCTCGACCGCTGCGCCGACGCCGGCGCCCGCGGCGTGACTGTGCTGCCGTTCGTGGCGCGTGTCGACGCCGAGGCGCCCGCAGCCCAGGCGGTCTACGCGCGGGCGGCCGAGCGCGGGCTGCCGGTGTGGCTGCACTGCGGCTACAACGCCTCGCGGCGCGCGCCGATGACGACCCCGGCGCAGCTCGATCGCATCGCTGCGCGTCACCCCGACCTCACGCTGATCGCCGGACACGGCGGCTGGCCGTACGTCGGTGAGCTGATCGCGGTGCTGATGCGCCAGCCCAACGTCTACATCGACACGTCCGCACACCACCCCGGGACGATGGCTGCGCCCGGCTCGGGCTGGGAGCCGTTGCTGCACAGCCTGCCCGGCGTCGCCGCGCGCCGCGTGTTGTTCGGCAGCGCGACGCACGTGCACGGCGCCACGCCGCAGGTGTTCATCGACGGCGTCCGCTCGCTCGGGCTGGCGCAGGAGCTGCAGGCCGCATGGCTGCACGACAACGCGGCCCGGATCCTCGGGATCGCCGACAGGGAGGGGCAGGGGCATGGGCTTGCGCGGGCTTGAGGGGCGCACGGCGCTGGTGACCGGCGGCGGCCGTGGCATCGGGGCCGCGATCGCGCAGCGCCTAGCTGAGGAGGGCGTGCGCGTGGCCGTGAACGACATCGATGCGCCCGAGGCGCGGGCGTCGGCCGCAGCCATCGGCAATGGTGCCGTTCCAATCCCGGGCGACGTCGCCGACCCCGAGGCCGCACCGGCGCTCGTCGCTGCCGTCGTCGAGGAGCTCGGCGGGCTCGACATCCTCGTCAACAACGCCGGGACCGGCGTGCGCGCGTCGATCGCCGATCACACCAACGAGGACTGGGACCGTGTCCTGGAGACGAACCTCGCCGGGCCGTTCCGGCTGGCGCGCGAGGCGCTGCCACAGCTGGAGAAGTCAGGCGCGGGCGCGATCGTCAACATCGCCTCGGTGGCGGTGATCGGCTTCTTTGGCCAGATCGCATATGACGCCTCAAAGGGCGGGCTGCTGAGCATGACGCGCTCGCTGGCATACGAGTGCGGGCGCAAGCGGATCCGCGCCAATTGCGTCTGCCCGGGGTTCATCCAGACGCGGATGGGCGAGCACGAGGCGATGGAGGGGATCGGCGAGAAGCTGATCCGCACGCTCCCGATCAGTCGCTGGGGCCAGCCGCAGGACATCGCCGCGACGGTCGCCTGGCTGGCGTCGGATGACGCCGCGTACGTCACCGGGCAGCACGTGATGGTCGACGGCGGGTGGGTGCGCGGCGCATGACGCAGGTACCCGCGCGCGAGGACTGCGTGTTGCCACTGCTGCTGGAACGTCGCGCCGGCGAGCAGCCAGACCGCGACTTCGCGGTGTTCGAGGACGGCACTGAGTGGACGTACGCCCAGACATTGGCGCACGCGCGTGCGAGCGCGGGCGCGCTTGCTGCCCGCGGGGTCCGCGCCGGCGACACGGTGCTTTCGTGGCAGCCCAACGGCCCCAGCGCGCTGCGGACGTGGCTTGCGATCAACCTGCTCGGGGCGGTCTACGTGCCGATCAACACCGCCTATCGCGGCGCGCTGCTGGATCACGTGATCGACAACTCGGGCGCGCGTGTGATGGTCGCGCATCCGCAGCTGCGTGAGCGGCTCAGCGCTGACCTCGACGTGCTCGACCCGTCCGAGCTCGACGGCGAGCCGTACGACGGGCGCTGCCCGTCCCAGTCGTGGGACCCGTACGCGATCATCTACACGTCCGGCACGACCGGCCCGAGCAAGGGTGTGCTGAGCTCGTACGCACACCTCTGGGCGACGTCGGTGTCCGCGACCGAGGGCATCCTCGACGAGACCGACCGCTACATGATCAACCTGCCGTTGTTCCACGGCGGGGGCACGATCGGCGTCGCGGGCGCGCTGATCCTCGGCGGCTCCGTCAGCGTGGTCGAGGGCTTTCAGACGGATCGCTTCTGGGACGTCGTGCGGGACACCGGCACCACTGCGGTGACGCTGCTCGGCGTGATGGCGGCGTTCCTCAATCGCCAGCCCTCGGATGCGCGCGACAGCGACCACCCGCTGCGCAGCGTCTTCATGATCCCGCTCAGCGAGGACCCGGCGGCGTTTGCCGAGCGCTTCGGCGTCGGCGTATACACGCTGTACAACATGACCGAGACGAGCTGTCCGATCCGGGCGGAGGAGAGCCCGCCGCCGATCGGGGTCTGCGGTCGTCCGCGCGCCGGGGTCGAGGTCCGGATCGTCGATGAGCACGACCGCGAGGTTGCGGCAGGGGAGTCCGGCGAGCTCGTCGTCCGCACCGACATGCCGTGGTCGATGATGCACGGCTACCACCGCATGCCCGCGGCGACCGTCGCGGCGTGGCGCAACGGCTGGCTGCACACCGGCGACGGCTTCCGCCAGGACGCCGACGGCAACTACGTCTTCGTCGATCGCATCAAGGACGCGATCCGCCGGCGTGCGGAGAACATCTCGTCGTTCGAGGTCGAAGCCGCCGTGCTGACCCACCCCGGGGTGCTCGAGGCGGCCGCGGTCGCCGCTGCCAGCGAGTACGCCGAGGACGAGGTGCTGGTGGTCGTGGCGCCCGTTCCAGGCACCATGCTCGATCCCGCCGACCTGCACGCTCACTGCTTCGACGCGATGCCGCACTTCATGGTGCCGCGCTATATCCGCGTGCTCGACGCGCTCCCCAAGACGCCGACCAGCAAGGTCGAGAAACACGTGCTTCGAGCACAGGGCGTCACGTCCGACACGTGGGACCGCGAGGCCCACGGCATCACCGTCAAGCGCGAGAGGCTCACTCCATGACCCAGCCGATCATCGACGTCGCCGGCGTGGTCTTCGACCAGGACTGCTGGGAGGACTACCTCCGCGGCTTCGCCGATACCGCCCCGAACTACCTGCGGATGTTCGAACGTCGCTTCCGCGCGATGGCCGGGGTGGATCGCGACAGCTACGCCGCTGCGACGCGCCGCGGGCCGCACGAGCTGGTCGACCTGCTGCTGGCGTCCGGGCGCTTCGACGTCGACATCGACGCATACGCCGCCTCGCTGCGAGCGCAGGGCGTGCGCCACCAGGTCCTCCTGGGCGGTGCGCCGACGAAGCGCTTCAGCATCAACGACCGCGTCGCGAGCTTCGCGGCGGCCCACCCCGACCTTTTGCAGGCATGGGCGGGAATCGACACGAGCGAGCCGGACGGCGGCGTCGGCGAGCTGCGGCGCTGTGTCGGCGAGCTGGGGATGAAGGGCGCGGGCATCGTGCACTTCCTCGACGGCACCGACCCGCTGTCTGACCGCAGCCACGAGCTGTACGGCGCGGCGACGGAGCTCGGCGTTCCCCTGTGGATCCACACGGGCCACAACCTCTCGGGTGTCAAGCCGATGGACGTCTGCACGTGGCGCCACCTGGATGCGATCGCCCGCGCGCACCCGGACCTCGTGCTGATCGCGGGCCACGGCGGCTGGCCCTGGATGCTCGAGATGGTCGCGCTTTGCCAGCGCCATCCAAACGTCTACCTCGAGTTCTCGACGCACCTCGGGTCGCAGATGGGCGTGCCCGGATCGGGCTGGGAGCCGCTGCTGGCGCATGGCCGCGCCACCATCCGGCACAAGGTCCTGTTCGGCTCGGTTGAATGGGCGCACGGACTCTCGCCGCGAGCGCTCGCCGACCAGATCCAGGCGCTCGAGCTCGGGCCCGAGACCGATGCACGCTGGCTGCACGACAACGCCGCGGGGCTGCTCGATCTCCCGCCGGCCGCAGAGACGACCACGAGCGAAAGGCAAGGAGCAAGCGCATGAGCGAACGCAAGGTGGCGCTGATCACAGGGGCGGCTGGAGGCATCGGCGCGGCGGTGGCGGCACGGCTCGCTCACGCCGGCGCAGCGCTCGTGCTGGCGGACCGCGACGAGGAGGGCGCAACACGGGTCGCCAACACGCTGGGCGGCGACGTGCGGGTAGTCGCCTGCGACCAGACCGACGGCGACCAGGTCGACGACCTCTTCTCCGGGCTCGACCAGCTCGACCTCTGCTTCGCGAACGCCGGCTGGGCGCGCGTCGACCCATTCCTCGAGCTGCCCGCCGATGTCTGGCGGCGCTGCATGGACGTCAACGTGACCGGGACCTTTTTGATCTGCCAGGGCGCCGCGCGGATGATGGCGGCGGGCGGCCGCGGTGGCGCAATGGTGGTGACGGCCTCGACTGGTGCGATCCGCCCCGCGGCGCAGTTCGCCGGCTACTGCACGGCGAAGGCGGCGCTGAACATGCTCGTCCAGGTGATGGCCTATGAGCTCGGCGCCTACGGGATCCGCGTCAACGCGGTGATGCCGGGTGTCACCGAGACGCCGATGACGAAGGTGCTCCTGGACTCGGGCGCGCGCGACCAGGTCAACGCCGAGACGCCGATGGGCCGCACCGGCCGACCGGACGACATCGCCGCGGCCGTCGCCTACCTGCTGAGCGACGACAGCAGCTACGTCACCGGGACGTCGTTGCTGGTGGACGGCGGCAGCACGATGGGCTCGGCGTGGTTCGGCACGGACTTTCGCCAGCGCGGCGCCGCGGACTGGAAGCTGCGCCACGAGCTCTGGCCGGTGGGGGTCGCCGATGCCGGCTGAGGACGCCCTCCCGCCACGCGAGGACTGCACCGTCCCTGGGCTGCTGTCGCGCGGCGCGCGTGAGTACCCCGACCGCCTCTACGCAGACTTCGATGACCTCGGCGAGACGTGGACGTACGGGGAGGCAGATCGTCACGCGCGCGCGACCGCGGCGGCGCTGCAGGCGCTCGGCGTCAAGCGCGACGACCGCGTGCTCGTGTGGCTGCCCAACGGGCCGGACATCCTGCGCTGCTGGTTCGGTGCGAACTATGTCGGCGCGGCATACGTGCCGATCAACCTGGCCTACCGCGGTGCGCTGCTCGAACACGTGATCGCGAACTCGGGCGCGCGCGTGCTCGTCGCGCACGCTGAGCTCGTCGCGCGCCTGCGCGATGTCGACACTGGGGCGCTCGAGGCGATCGTCGTCCTCGGTGGGGAGGCGCCCGCGGGCGTTCCGCTGCGTGTGCTCGGCCCCGAGGCGCTCGACGGCGATCCTGCTGCGTTCCGCGAGCCGGAAGACCCGGTCGAGCCGTGGGACCTGCAGTGCATCATCTACACCTCCGGCACGACCGGCCCGAGCAAGGGCGTGCTCTGCTCGCACATGCACCAGTACGCCACGGTGCAGGCGGTGATCGGCATGTTCGGTCCGCAGGACCGCTCGCTGATCACGCTGCCGCTGTTTCACGCGGGCGCGACGCAGGACGCGTTCGGCTCGATGACGATCGGCGCGTCCTTCACCGTCGTGCCGTCGTTCAAGACCGAGGAGTTCTGGGACGTCGTCCAGCGCAAGCAGGTGACGTGCTGCACGGTCCTCGGCGTGATGGCGAGCTTCCTGTTGAGCCGCCCGCCGTCGCCCGCTGACGCGGACAACCCGCTGCGCTGCGTGTTCATGGTGCCGCTGACCGAGGACGCTGCGCCGTTCGCGCAGCGCTTCGACCTGGACGTCTACACCGTGTTCAACATGACCGAGGTCTCGTGCCCGCTCGTGTCCGAGGCCAATCCGACAGCGGTCGGCAGCTGCGGCAAGGCGCGGCCGGGCGTCGAGGCGCGCCTCGTGGACGAGCACGATCTCGAGGTTCCGGTCGGCGAGGTCGGCGAGATGATGCTGCGCGCTGACCAGCCCTGGGCGATGAGCCACGGCTACAACGCGATGCCGGAGGCGACCGCGCACGCATGGCGCAACGGCTGGTTTCACACCGGCGACGCGTTCCGCCAGGACGCCGGCGGCAACTTCTACTTCGTCGACCGCGTCAAGGACGCGATCCGTCGCCGCGGCGAGAACATCTCGTCGTTCGAGGTCGAGGCCGAGGCGCTCGCACACCCCGCCGTGCGTGAGGCGGCAGTGGTCGGCGTCGCCGGCGCCGGCGGCGAGCAGGACGTGCTGCTGGCCGTGTCGCCCGCCGAGGGACAGACGCTCGAGGCAGTCGCGCTGCTGGAGTTCCTCGTGCCGCGGATGGCGCACTTCATGGTCCCGCGCTACATCCGCGTGCTCGATGCGCTGCCGCGCACGCCGACGGAGAAGATCGAGAAGTACCGCCTGCGCGACGAGGGCGTCACAGCAGGCACGTGGGACCGCGAGGCGGCCGGCGTCGAGGTCAAGGGCACGGCACTGCGGTGACCGACGTCGTCGTCATCGGCGCGGGCCTCTCGGGGATGACCGCGGCGCACCGGCTGCAGCAGGCCGGCGTGGAGTGCGTGGTGCTCGAGGCGAAGGAGCGCGTCGGCGGGCGCACGTGGAACGTGCCGTTGGGCGACGACGGGCTCGTGACGGACGCTGGCGCGATGTACGTCTGCGCCTGCCAGGAGCAGATCCGCGCGCTTGCCGCCGAGCTTGGCGTCGCGCTGTTCGAGATCGACGACGCGGGCGATCGCGTGTGCCTGCTGGATGGCGAGACGACGACCGCGCCGTCGCTCTCCCGCGCCGCGCGTCGCGAGGTCGCGCGGTCACTCGATGAGCTCGAGCAGCTCTGTGCCCAGCTGGCGGGCGACGACGTCTGGCGCCATCCCGACGCGCTGGCGCTCGACGCGATCACGCTCGCGCACTGGCGCGACGAGCGGATCAGCGACGCGACCGCGCGCTTCGTCTTCGACCACACCGTGAGCGGGTGGCACGCCGTCCCACCCGGAACGATCTCGCTGCTCTACGCGCTGCATTACTTCGTCGCTGCCGGGGGCCTGCGCGCGATGCTCGCCGCGCAGTCCGAGATGCTGCGCTTCGTCGACGGCTCGCAGAGCCTCGCGCTGCAGATGGCGGGGGCACTCGGCGGCAGTGTGCGCGCGGGCTCGCCCGTGCGTACGGTGCAGCAGACGAATGGCGGGGTCGTGGTGCGCACCGACGCGAGCGCGGTGGAAGCCGCGCGCGTCGTCGTCGCGCTCAACCCCGCGGCATCGCGGGCGATCCACTTCGCGCCGAAGCTCGGGGCCGGCCGCGCGCTGCTTGCCGACGCGTGGAAGACCGGTCCGCTGATCAAGGCCTGCGTCGTCTACGACAAGCCGTTCTGGCAGGACGCCGGGCTCTCCGGCTCCGGGATGACCGACGTCGGTGCGGCCTATGGCTTCATCGACGGCTCGCCGGCGCACGGTGGCCCGGGCGTGCTCGCGGCCGTTGCGATGGTCCAGCCCGAAGGCGAGCACGGCGGCAACCACGCGTCGTTCTACGCCGACGCCGAGGTCCGGCGCGCGGCGACACTCGACGTCCTCGAGCAGTGCCTCGGCCCGCAGGCACGCACGCCCCTGAACTACATCGAGACGAACTGGGCGCAGCAGCCCTACAGCCACGGCTGCCAGGGCGGCGTCGGCCCCGCGGTGATGACGACGGTCGGGTCGGCGTGGCGCGCGCCTGAGGGCGCAGTGCACTGGGCCGGGACCGAGACCGCGCGCAGCTGGACGGGCTGGATGGCGGGCGCCGTCGAGGCGGGCACGCGGGCAGCCAACGAGGTTCTCGAAGCGATTGGACGCGCATGACGACGAGCAAGCGAACGGCCTGGAAGTCACTCATCACGCTGCAGCGCGACGCGCTGCACGCGATGTTCCGCCGCAAGGCCCAGGACGTCGACCCAAGCGACGTCGAGGGGCGGCGGCGCGAGCTGGCCCGCGCAGCCGTGCGCGGTGGCGGCACGCTGTGGCGAGCGCGGCTGCGGTCGCTGTTCGCCGGCAAGCGCAAGCGTGCGCAGATCCGTGAGGAGGCGACCAAACGGGCAGCCGAGGATCTCGCCCTGACGATGGGCAAGATGAAGGGGCTGGCGATGAAGTTCGGCCAGTTCTACTCGTTCGCCGGTGGGCTCTCGCGCACAGCCGAGCGCGAGCTGGAGCACCTCCAATCGGCCGCGCCGCCGATGGGCTTCGACGTCGTCCAGGCCGTCATCGAGCAGGAGCTCGGCGACCGCGCGATGCGCCGCTTCTCGCACTTCGAGACGAAGCCGATCGCCTCGGCGTCGGTCGGGCAGGTCCATCGTGCACGGCTGCTTGACGGCACGCCCGTCGCCGTGAAGGTCCAGTACCCCGGCATCGAGGACGCGATCCTCGCCGACTTCGACAACATCGCGCTGCTCACGCGCGCCTACGCGGTGACGCGGGTGGACTTCGACATGGAGGCGATCCTTGCCGACCTCCTGGCGATGATGAAGGACGAGTTCGACTACGAGCTCGAGCTGCGCAACCAGGCGCACTTCGCCGACCGCTACCGCGGTCACCCGTTCGTACGGATCCCCGAGGTCCTGCCCGAGCTGAGCGCGCGTCGCGTGCTGACGTCTGAGTGGATCGAGGGGCGACGGCTGTCCGACGTGCTGGAGGATCCGCAGGAAGCGCGCGACCGCTACGCCGAGATCATCTACCGCTTCGCCTGGCGCTCGATGCGGTCCGGTGTCTTCACCTGCGACCCGCACCCCGGCAACTACCTGTTCGATGCCGAAGGGCGCGTCTGCTTCCTGGACTTCGGCTTCGTCAAGCGAATGGAGAGCGCCGCGCAAAGCGACCAGATCCTCGCGCCGACGCGTGCCGCACTTGCGGGCGACGACGCCGCGCTCGCCGCGAGCCTCGAGGCGCTTGGCCTCGTGCCGCAGCGTGGCAAGGCCAAGCCCGACCGTCTGTGGGACGAGCTGCGTCCGCTGTACTGCGGGCCGGTGGACCACGAGGGTCGCGTGGCGCTCGACGCCGAGACCTACAACAAGGCCGTGCGCGTCGCGCAGCGCCCGACGGCCGAGTTCTACAAGTGCCGCAAGGCCACGCACCAACCGCCGTGGTTGAGCATGGTGTTGCGCTACACGATGGGAACCCAGGGCGTGCTCGCGCACCTCGAGGCAAACCTGGATTGGCGGCGCCTGGCAGCTGAGCTCGTGCGCGACGAGGCCGTGTCTACGGAGATCGGAAGCCGCTGGGGCGAGGCCCCGTTCGCGGCAGGGGAGGCAGCCTAGATGTACGCCGACGTGCGAATCGATCGCAGCGTGCCCGTGCCGATGCGCGACGGCGTCGTGCTGCGTGCCGACGTCTGGCGCCCCGCCGATGACGAACGCCGCCCGGCGATCGTCATCCGCACGCCCTACGACCGCCGCGCGACCAACAGCGACTTCCTGCGGCCGATGGAGGCCGCCGAGGCCGGCTATGTCGCCGTCGTGCAGGACACGCGTGGGCGCTGCGAGTCCGAGGGCGACTGGGCCGTGCAGATGTGGTCGCAGGAGGGGCTCGACACCCACGACACGATCGAATGGGCCGCACAGCAATCGTGGTGCGACGGCGCCGTCGCGATGGCTGGCGGCTCGTACGTCGGCATCCTCCAGTGGCTCGGCGCGCAGCACCGCCCGCCGCACCTGCGCGCGATCGCGCCGGCGATGACGACGAGCTCAGAGCTCGACCGCCTCGACACGGGCGGCGCGATCCGCCTGACGCAGTCGGTCTGCTGGCTGGCGTTCATGGCGCTGGACTGGGTTCAGCGCGAGATGCTCGCGGGCCGCGCCGTCGACCCGGCCGTGATGGGCGGCCTGATGAGCTGCCTCACCCATCCGCGCGCGGTGATGGAGCAGCTGCCGCTGGCGACGATGCCGCAGTTCGACATCCCCGGCTTCCCGATCACGATCGAGCAGGGCCTGCTCAACGGGATGGAGGCCGTCGGCAGCTTCGAGTACCACGCGATCGAGGTGCCGACCCTGTCCGTCGTGGGCTTCTACGACTTCCTTGCGACGGGCGCAATCGAGAGCTTCCTGCGCGTGCGCGCGGGCGGTGGCGGTGACGATGGCGTGCGCGCCGCGCACCGGCTGATCGTCGGGCCGTGGACGCACGACGGTCGCCTGCCCGGGTGGCAGGGCGAGGTCAACTTCGGTGTCGCCGACGCCTCGATCGCGCAGGTCTCGGCCAAGCACCTGCGCTTCTTCGACGCGCACCTCAAGGGCGGTGCCGACCAGCTCCCGGCCGTCGAGTACTTCCTGATGGCCGCCAACGAGTGGCGGACGGCCGACGAATGGCCCCCGGCGGGAGCGGGTGAGCAAACATTGCGCCTCGCAAGCGGCGGCAACGCAAACAGTGCAGGCGGCGACGGCGAGCTGGTCCGCGACGGTGGTGGCACTGCCGAGTCCGACGGCTACCGCTACGACCCCGCCGACCCGGTCTCCACGCATGGCGGGCGGGTGATCCCGATGGGCGACCTCGTCCCCGGACCGCTGGACCAGCGCCGAGTCGAGCAGCGCGAGGATGTCCTCTGTTACACGTCGGCGCCCGCCGAGGAGCCGCTGGACATCGTCGGGCCGGTGGCGCTGGTGCTGCACGCGGCGAGCGACGCGCGCGATACCGACTGGGTCGCACGGCTCACAGACGTCGCGCCCGATGGCCGCTCGATTCCGTTCGCGGAAGGCATCGTGCGCGCGCGCTACCGCAACGGCGCCGAGGAGCTGCTCGAGCCCGGGAAGGTCGAGACGTATGAGATCCCGCTCGGCCACACCGCATGGCGCGTGCTGCCGGGCCACCGCCTGCGCCTGCAGGTCACGAGCAGCAACTTCCCCGCCTTCGATCGCAACATGAACACCGGCGGTCCGATCGCCCGCGATGCCGATGGCATCGTTGCCACGCAGACCGTCATGCACTCCGACGCGCACCCGTCCGCGCTGCGCCTGACCGTCCTGTGAGCGCCTGGCGGATCCCACAGGACGACGGGCTCGTCCAGGCGCGGCCCGGCTACCGCATGTCGGCCGCGCTCGCCGACGCGGGACCGACGCAGCTCGGCGGCGGTCACATGCGCTTCGACGAGGACGCCGACCTGGGCGCGTGGGTGCTCACGTACGACGAGGTGATCGTCGTCCTCGACGGGCAGCTCAGCGTCGATGTCGACGGCACCTCGCTGACAGCCGGGCCCGGTGAGTCGCTGCTGCTCGCGGCCGGGGCGACCGTCCGCTACCGCGCCGAGGCGGGGATGCGCGGCGTCTACGTGATCACGCCGCCGCGCGCGGTGCCGGAGCGCGCCTAGGCCTTCTCTTTTTCTCGTTCGATGAACAAACGCTCATTCACCAAGGAGGAGATGCACATGCGTATCAACCTGAAGGTGCTCGGTTGCCTCGCGGCGATCGGTGCGAGTACGGCGCTGGTCGCGCCGGCCGTCGGAACGGCAGCGAAGAAGCGCAAGACCTACGACGTCTCGTTCACGGTCGCCGGTCGGCAGACGGGCCCGTTGACGGCCGAGGGCAAGGTCACCGGCAAGCCGTGGGGAACCGGCAAGTACAAGGTCAGCTACAAGGGCGCGACCGGCTCGGTGACGTTGATCTACAAGGCCGGGACGGTGAAGTTCACCGAGAAGGTCCGCCAAGAGGGCGACTTCTACGTCGCGAAGATCACGTTCACGAGCGGCACCGGGCGCTTCAAGGGCATCAAGGGCACCGGCACCAGCAAGTCCCCGCTGGCCGGCCCGTACAAGTACAAGGCCAAGGTCAAGTACTGACCTAGCGACCGCGGCCTGCGGGTCTCAACCCCGCCCGCAGGCCGCCCGCGTCCTCTCCCCATGAGCACCTCTCACGCCTTCGTCGTCGACGTCGTGCGCACGCCGTTCGGGCGCGCGCGGGACACCGGCCTGCTCGCCGACGTCCACCCAGTCGACATGCTTGCGTCGACGTTCACCGCGCTCGTCGAGCGCGTCGGGCTCGACCCGGCTGCGATCGACGACGCGTACGCCGGCTGCGTCTCGCAGGTCGGCGAGCAGTCACTGAACATCGCGCGTAATGCGGTGCTCGCAGCCGGATTCCCGGAGACGCTGCCGGCGACGACGATCGACCGGCAGTGCGGCTCGAGCATGCAAGCCTTGGCGTTCGCCGCGCACGGCGTGCAGGCCGGCGCGGTAGATGTCGTCCTCGTCGGGGGCGTCGAGTCGATGGGGCGCGTGCCGATGTTCTCCTCGACGCTCGGCGCCGACCCGTTCGGGAGCGCGATCGCGACGCGCTACGAGGGCGGCATGATCCAGCAGGGCATCGCCGCCGAGGTTGTGAGCGCGCGCTGGGAGCTCGATCGGGAGACGCTCGACGACTACGCGCGCGTGTCTCATCAGCGCGCCGGCTCGGCATGGGCCGACGGCGTCGCCTCTCGCGATGTGGTCGGCGACGTGCGTCCCGACGAGCCGATCCGCCCGGCCGCGCAGCTCGCCGGGCTTGGCGGGCTGAAGCCTGCGTTCGTCGACGAGACGGCCGCGTCACGCTTCCCCGAGATCGACTGGCGCGTCACGGCCGGCAACTCCTCGCCGCTGACCGATGGCGCCGCCGCGGCGCTCGTGATGAGCGCGCGGGCGCTCGAGCAGCACGGACTCACGCCACGTGCGCGGATCGTGTCGTCGGTCGTAGCGGCAAGCGATCCGATCGAGATGCTGACCGCCGTGATCCCTGCCACGCGACAGGCGCTCGAGCGAGCGCAGCTCGCCGCCGACGAGATCGACGCGTTCGAGGTCAACGAGGCCTTCGCGTGCGTGCCGCTGGTGTGGCAGCGCGAGCTCGGCATCGACAGCGAGCGCCTGAACCCGCTCGGCGGCGCGATCGCCTACGGGCATCCGCTCGGCGCATCGGGTCTGCGACTGCTGTCGTCGCTGCTGCTCGCGCTGGAGGAGCGCGACGGGCGGCGCGGGCTGCAGACGATGTGCGAAGCCGCGGGCATGGCCAACGCGATGGTTCTGGAGCGCTGCTGACATGGACCTCTCCAACGCAGCGGCTCTGGTTACGGGCGGCGCAAGCGGTCTCGGCCGCGCGACCGCCGATGCGCTCGCCGAGGCCGGCGCGATCGTGACGGTCGCCGACCTGCCGGGGGTCCTCGAACGCGTGGATCTCGGGGCGCACCGTGCCGCCGCGGTCGACGTGACCAGCGTCGATGAGGTCTTCGCGGCAGCGGCGGCGGCAGCCGCGGAGGCTCCGCTGCGCGTGGCCGTCGCCTGTGCGGGCATCGGCCGGCCCGGACGGCTGCTGCCGCGCAAGGGCGCCGCCGCGCTCGACGTGATCCGCGCGGAGGTCGAGGTCAACCTCATCGGGACGATCAACCTCACGGCAGCCGCCGCGGCGGTGATGCGCGATCAGGAGCCGGACGGCGAGGATCGCGGCGTCGTCGTGACCACTGCGTCAGCCGCGGCATTCGACGGGCAGGTCGGACAGGTCGGCTACGGCGCCTCGAAGGGCGGCGTCGTCGCGATGACCTTGCCGGCCGCGCGTGAGCTGGCGGCGTACGGGATCCGCGTGATGTCGATCGCGCCCGGCATATTCGACACGCCGATGCTCGGCTCGCTGCCTGACGACGTGCGCGCCAGCCTAGGCGCGCAGGTGCCGCACCCCTCGCGGCTCGGCCATCCCGACGAGTTCGCGGCAACGGTCCTTCAGGTCGTTCGCAACCCGATGCTCAACGGCACTGTGATCCGGCTCGATGGGGCATTGCGGATGGCGCCGTCATAGCCGTGTGACGACGACCTTGCCCTTGCTGCGTCCGCCTTCGACGTGAGCGAGCGCTTGTGGGGTCTGGTCGAACGGATAGGTGCGGTCGACGACGGGACGCAGGAGCCCTGCGTCGATGAGCTTGGCGATCTCGCCGAGCTGAGCCCCGTCGGCGCGCATGAACAGAAACGAGTAGCGAACCCCGCGGCGGCGCGCCGCTCGGCGCGTCTTGCGGCTCAGCAGGGCCATCACCGGCTGCAGCGGAAACCGTCGGCCGAGCTGGCGGGCGAAGTCCGGGTCCGGCGGGCCGGCGATGCCGATCGCGAGGCCGCCGGGCTTCAGCACCCGCAGCGACTTGGCCAAGGTCTCGCCGCCCTGGGAGTCCAGCACGACGTCGTAGCCCTGGACGCTGTCTTCGAAGTCCGCGGTTCGGTAGTCGACGACGACGTCGGCGCCGAGCTCGCGGACCCAGTCGACGTTGCTCGTGCCGGTGGTGGTGGCGACGGTCGCGCCGAGGTGCTTGGCGAGCTGGATCGCATAGGTGCCGACGCCGCCGGAGCCCGCGTGAACCAGCACCTTCTGGCCCGGCTGCACGTTGGCGCGCTCGACGAGCGCCTGCCACGCGGTCAGCGCGACGAGCGGCGCTGAGGCGGCCTCGGCCATGGACAGGCTGACGGGCTTGGTCGCAAGGTCGTCCTCGTGCGCGGCGATGCGCTCGGCAAAGGTGCCGATGCGCCCGTCGCGCACGCGCCCGTAGACCTCGTCGCCTGCGCGAAAGCGCGTTACCTCAGGCCCGACGCGGCTGACGACGCCGGCGAGGTCGTGCCCGAGCACGAACGGCGCCTTGTAGGGGAGGAAGACCTTGAACTCCCCGTCGCGGACCTTCGCGTCGAGCAGGTTGAGGCCGGCGGCGTGGATCTCGACGAGCACGTCGTGATCGCCGACCGTGGGCTCGGGAGCCTCGCCGGCCTCGATCGCGCGCTTGTACCTGCTCTACTAGGTACGCGCGCATCGTCACGAGGTCTCCAGGAACTCGAGGACCGCGGGGACGAACTCGTGGTGGTACTGGAAGATCCCGCCGTGCCCGGAGTCGGGGTAGATCGTCGAGCTTGGCGTTCGGGATCCGCCGCGCGAGCACGTTGGACTGGCTGCTTGCGACCATCACGTCGTTGTCGCCGTTGGCGACGAACATCGGCTGGGTGATGCTGGCTGAGGTCGTGCGGCTTGCCGAGGCCGGCCTCGCGGATCGCCAGAAGCTGGGCGATGCGCGCCTGATGCGAGATCGGCTTGTCGCGGTCGGTTGTGCGTTCCTGCAGACGGGCGATGTACTCGGTCGCCGCGCGCTTGCCCGTCGGGTTGCGATTGAAGAACAGGAAATGCCGTGGGTCCACGCGAGTCAGCGCCGCCTTCGTGTAGGCGCCGCCGACGATCACTGGCATCTTCGTCAGCCCGCCGCCGCCGCGCACGCCCGTCCCGGTCAGGATCAGGCGGCGCACGAGCTCGGGATGCGTCAGTGCGACGTCTTGCGCGACGCCGCCCCCGAGCGAGAAGCCGATGAGGTCGACCTGCTCATGGCCGAGCGTGCGGATGAACGCGGTCGCGTCGGCGGCCATTGCGGCGATCGTGTGCGGGACCTTGCCGCCCGTGGCGCCGACGCCGCGGTTGTCGAACGCGATCACGTGGCGCTGGGCGGCGATGCCGTCGATCACACGCGGATCCCAGTCGTCCAGGACGGCGGTGAAGTGGTGCAGGAAGACCACCGGCACACCGCCCTTCGGGCCGAACTCGCGGTAGACGAAGGGCGTGCCGCCGACGTCGATCGTGTTGGTTGGGGCGGTGCGCGACGTCATCGTCCAAAGCTCCCGGCTTCGAGGGTCTGTTCGTAGGTGGGTTGGTCGTACAGCGGCAGGTCGCCGGTCTCCTCGGTGCGCTGCATGTAGGCGAGCATCGCCTTCTGGGCGCCGGGGCTGGCGAGCGTCGAGAGGAACTCGGCGTTCTCGAGGCGCAGGCCTTCCTCGAGGCCGAGCGAGCCGCCGATGTAGACGCTGCGCTTGACCGCCGCGACGGTGAGCTTCAGGCGCTGAGCGAGGTGGTCGCCAAGCGCGACCGCGTGGTCGATCAGCTCGTCGGGCGCGACGACCTCGTCGACGTAGCCGATCGCGGCGGCGTCCTCGGGGGCGAGGCCGCCGCCGTCGAGCATCCGCTTGAGTCCCTGGTGGGTGCCGACGAGGCGCGCGAGGCGCTGGGTCCCGCCGCCTCCGGGCGGGAAGCCGAGCAGGATCTCGGGCTGGCCGATGACGAAGTCGCCGTCGGCCATGAGGCGGTAGTCGCATGCCAGCGCGAGCTCTGATCCGACGCCGAGCGCCGACCCGTTGAGCGCGGCGATGAACACCGCCCCGCAGCGATTCATGCGCAGGAACGTCTCCGTTACGTCGGCGAGGTCCATCGGGCCCCCGAGCGGGGTGCGGTCCGCGAGCTTGCGTATGCCGGAGACCGCGCGCGTCGCGCGGGCCGCGTGCATCACCGCCGCGGCTCCGCGCGGCCCGACGGTCGGGCTCGAGGCGCCGCCCTCCTGCAGCCAGCGCAGGTTGGCGTGCGCGACGAAGCGCTCGGGATGGGTGCCGGTGACCACGACAGCGCCGACGCCGTCGTCGGTCTCGGCGCGGGTGACGAGCGCCGCGAGGTCTGCGGCGATCTCGGGTCCGAACTCGCCGCGCGGTCCGCCGTCGAGCCGGGCGAGCAGCACACGTCCGCGCTGCTCGACCTCTATTCCGAGGCGGTGTTTCTGGGCTGTGGTCGTCGGCATTGCGGCCACTGTACCAGGCTGAGTTGACAAAATAAACTTAGATCACCTACGCTCCGGCAATGCCCACAGCGACACCGCGGCTCGACGTCGCCTTCTCCTCATCCGGCGACGAGTGCCGCGGCTGGCTGTTCATGCCCGATGCCGAGAACCCGCCGCTGGTGATCCTCGGCCACGGCCTCGGCGCCACGCGCGAGTACGGGCTGGAGCCGTTCGCGCGACGATTTGCCGACGCGGGCATCGCCGCGCTGGTCTTCACCTACCGCCACTTCGGCGACAGCGGCGGTCAGCCGCGCCAGCTGCTCGACATCGAACGCCAGCTCGACGACTGGGCCGCCGCCCTGGCTTACGCGCGCAGCCTCGACGCGATCGACACCGAGCGCATCGCGCTGTGGGGGACGTCGTTCGGCGGCGGCCACGTGATCGAGGTGGCCGCGCGCGACGGCGCCGTCGCCGCGGTCGTCAGCCAGTGCCCGTTCACGGACGGTCTCGCCGCCGTGCGCGCCGCCAGCCCGCGCAGCCTCGCCCGCGCCGCGGTGCCGGCGCTGCGTGACGAAGTGGCGCGCCTGCGCAACAAGCCACCGGTGCTGGTCCCGCTCGTCGGTCCGCACGGATCTGCGGCGATCATGACCTCACCGGATTCCGAGCCGGGGTACCGCGCGCTGGTGCCGCCGGGCGTGCCGTTCGAGAACGGCGTCGCGGCGCGGCTGATCAACCGCGCCGGCCTCTACCGCCCCGGGCGCGCGGCGCGCAAGGTGACCGCACCGATCCTGTTCTGCATCTGCGACAGCGACGCCGTGGCTCCCGCCGGCACCGCGCTGCGCTACGCGGCGACCGCCTCGCGCGGAGAGGTCAAGCGCTACCCGATCGGCCACTTCGACATCTACCTCGGAGAGCCGTTCGAGCACGCGGTGCGCGACCAGACCGAGTTCCTCGTCCGCCACCTCGGGGTGGCACACGCAAGCCCAACAGAAGGGATCTACGCATGAGGCCGCTGTCCAACAAGGTCGTCGCCATCACCGGTGGGGCGCGCGGCATCGGCCACGCGACAGCGCGCGCGCTGGCGCATCACGGCGCGCGCGTCGCGATCGGCGATCTCGACGGTGATCTCGCCGAGGAGGTCGCGGCCGGACTCGGCGGCGGCGCCTTCGGGGTCGCCGTCGACGTCACCGACAACGCGGCGTTCACGGCGTTTCTCGACGGCGTCGAGCATCGACTCGGTCCGCTCGACGTGCTCGTCAACAACGCCGGCATCATGAACGCCGGGCCGATCGACGCCGAGGACGGGGCGATGACCGCGCGTGCGATCGCAATCAATCTCGAGGCGGTCATCCACGGCACGCGCGAGGCGGTGCAGCGGATGAAGCCACGGCGCAGCGGTCACATCGTCAACGTCTCCTCGGCGGTGAGCAAGGTTGCGGGGTCGGACTGCGCCACGTACGTCGCGACGAAGTTCGGGGTCGCCGGCTTCTCCGAGGCGGTTGCGATCGAGCTGCGCGGAACCGGCGTGGACATCTCGGTGATCCGCCCGTCGCTGTGCAACACCGACCTGGCCTCCGGGTTCGCCGGGCTGCGCGGGATGCCGTTGATCGAACCTCAGGACGTCGCCGCACGGATCGTCGAGACGCTGCAGCGGCCGCGCTTCGACGTGCCCGTCCCCAAGAGCATGGGGCCGATGCTGTGGCTCAACCAGGCGCTCCCGTTCCGCGCCCGGCTCGCGCTGGCGCACCTCACGAAGGCCGACGACGTCCTGCGCCACATCGATGCCGACGAGCGCGCCGCCTATGTCGAGCGCGTGAGGGCAAGCGCATGATCCGGCACACGACGTACAGAAACGCGCCCGCCGAGACGGTCGACGTCGGCGGCACGCGATTTGCCTACCGGCGCCTGGGCGTGAAGACCGCCGTGCCCGTGGTCTTCCTGCATCACCTCGGCGCGGTCCTGGACAACCGGGATCCGCGCGTCATCGACGGCATCGCCGCCCATCATGAGGTGATCGTCTTCGACAACCGCGGCATCGGCGCGTCGAAGGGCTCGACGCCGAAATCGGTGGCGGCGATGGCGCAGGACGCCGTTGCCTTCATCCGCGCGCTCGGCCTCGATCAGGTCGATCTCATCGGCTTCTCGCTCGGCGGCTTCGTCGCGCAGGTGATCGCGCAGGAAGAGCCGCGGCTCGTCCGCAAGCTGGTCCTCGCCGGCACCGGCCCGGCCGGCGGCGAGGGCATCGACAAGGTCACGCCAATCACGATCCGCGCGATGCTCAAGGGCGGGCTGACGTTCAAGGATCCGAAGACCTACCTCTTCTTCACGCGGACTGCGACCGGCAAGACCGCGGCCCGGGCCTACATGCAGCGGCTGAACGAGCGCAGCGACGATCGCGACAAGGCGATCTCCCCGCTGGCCTTCCGTGCGCAGCTCAAGGCGATCCACGCGTGGGCAAAGCAGGAGCCGTCCGACCTGTCGCAGATTCGCCAGCCCGTCCTTGTGGCAAACGGCGATCAGGACGCGATGGTTCCCTCGGCCAACTCCGCCGACCTGGCTCGCCGGCTCCCCAATGCGCGCCTCGTGATCTACCCCGATGCCGGGCACGGCGGCGTCTTCCAGTACCACGACGAGTTCGTCGTGGAGGTCCTGGAGTTCCTCAGCAGCAGCGACAGCTCGCGGCCGCGGCGATCGCCGCTGGGCCTGGCGCAACCACCGGGGCGCTGACGACGGCGGGCGTCGCGGCGGCGCGCTCGTGCGGGGCCTCGGCACCGCGGCCGTGGTACCCGGTCCGCACGACCAGCGTGTGGTCGCCGATCGTCAGGTCGAGCGCGATCGCGTTCGCGCCGTCGCGGCGCCAGGCGGTGAACTCTTCGCCGTCGCAGGTGACGCGCACGGCGATCTCTGGCAGCTGGACGACGCGCATGCTCGTGGCGCGGCCGGCGTGGGAGGGGGTCGCAGCGTAGGTGCGGATCTCGAGCTCGCCGCGCTCGACGTCGTTGCGCGCAACGGAGAGGGCGACCGACGGGTAGTCCACGCCCTCGACGCTGGGCGCGGCGAACTTCGCCAAGTTGGCGTCGTCCGACCAGCGCGCCCAGGCCCCGCGTCCGCCGACCTCCGGCACCATCAGCAGCGCGCTGTGCTGGCCGCGCGGGTATGGCTCGTCGAAGCCGAAGAAGAAGCCGAAGCGGTCGTTCTCGTCGCCGAACGTGCGCGGCTCGGCGTGCTGCTCGGTGTAGTCGCGCATGCGCTGCTCGGTGACGTCGTCGCCGATCTCGTGGGCCATCATCAGCGCGATCGAAGTGGTCCGCGGATCGGGCACGAACGGGTTGATGCGCGCCTTCGGGTTGCTCCATCCGAGCTTGTGGACCGACTGCTCGTACAGCCACGCGCCCCACTCGGGGTGCTGGGGATAGAGGTAGGGAAGCGTCACCAGCGACGCGAGCGCCGTGAGGTGGTCCGGGAACGTCGCCGCCTGACGCTCGATCGGGTCGTAGTAGAACGCGAACCACTCGAGCTCGCCGCGCCTGTTGCGGCCCATGTAGTGCTGCTGGGCGAACTCGGTCCACGCCTCGAAGGGGGAGTGCAGCCGCGTGCCGTTGACGGCGTCGTAGGCCTTGAGGCCGAGGCCGGTTGCGCTGACGCAGAACGGCCAGATCTTCGTGTTCTCGCAGTGCATCCCCTCGGGCCGGTCTGCCATCTGGTCGCTGATGAAGTGCGCGAGCTCGGGCTGGGTCCACGTGAACTGGCGATCCATGTAGCCGCTGACCTGGAACGGCTCGTGGTAGCGCTGGTCGCCGGAGACGTACGCGTAGACCGAGAGCAGCAGGTTGAAGAAGCCGCGAAAGAAGACGTTGCCGTCGGCGGCGATCGGGTCGGGGTTCAGGCCCCAGCGCTCGTTGCCGTTGCCGATCCAGCCCGGCGGTGCGTAGGCGCCGCGCAGGCGCTCGGGGATGTAGATCTGCCACTCGGGCGGGTAGCGATCGACGTTCGGGTCGTCGCCGATCAGCACGAGCGCGTCGATCGCCGCCCAGAACGTCATGTGCCGCTCGCAGAGCTCGCGCGCGATGCGCGTGTAGACCTCGCGCCACGCCGGCGTGACCTCGCACATCAACGGCAGGGCGTAGGCGCTCTCGCCGAGGTCGAATCGGGGGAACGCGCACATCGGCCCGCTGGAGCTGCGGTCCCACCACTTGTGCGGCTCGCCGGAGCTGCTCCAGTCATCCGGCGTCGTCGCCTTGTCCCAGAGGTGGCGAAGCCATCCTCGGGCGCGCGCGTTGAGCTCGGTGACTTCGGCGCTCATCCAGGTGGCAGCCGTTCGCCTGCCGCGGCTCGCAGCTGCCACAGCTTCTTGCGCGCGGCCCAGGCCTGGGGCCAATCGCGGCTGAGCTCGCGAACCGGTGGCTCGCGGATGATGCGCTTGGCCCACGGCGCGTTTGTCTCGGGGGTGCGGATCGGCACCTTGGAAGCGCCCGGCCGCCATGGGCGCCGCGTCGCGCCGATCGGCGCGACGATCCGCGTGAGCCCGTGGAACCACAGAAGCAGCGTCGTGTTGCCGTCGATGCGCGTGTCGCCGAGGTTCATGTCCTCCACGATCCTGCCGATCGTGCGGCGGGAGAGCAGCGTGCGCAGACCGACGCGCGCCGTGGGGAAGATCAGCGTGCAGTCCGCGCTTGTTGCCGGTCGGCGGGAGAGCGTCAGTCGCCGTGTCCGCGCGTGCAGCCGGTACTGCTGGCGGGCGCCGTCGTCGCTGCGGATCTCGACCACCAGGTCGCGCGTGACCTGGCGGCGGAAGCGGTCGACTCGCCGGCTGGCGAGCGCCATCAGCACGCCCAAGCCGGTCAGCAGCAGTTGCAGCGCGGCGACCTCGACCCGCGCGCGCATCTCACGCCGGGACTGGCGGAAGCGCGCCCGGACCGTCGACGAGCTCGATGTCTTCCGGCCCGGCCACGTGATGGCCGCTTTCGCACGTGAGCGTGACGTGCAGCTCGCTTGCCGCAGCCGGCATGTCGCGTGAGGACGGGCGGGCCCTCGGGATCGGCCTTGTGTCGATCGCCCCACTCGCGGAGCGCCAGCAGGATCGGTACCAGCTCGCGACCGAGGTCGGTCATGCGGTACTCGTGGCGCGCCCGGCTGCCGGGCTCGCGGTACTCCGAGCGCTCCAGGATGCCCTCTTCGACCAACTTGGCCAGCCGCTCGGACAACAGGTTGCGCGGACACTGCAGCACGCTGTGGAACTGCTCGAAGCGCGTGGCGCCGTAGAAGCTCTCGCGGAGGATCAGCAGCGTCCACTTCTCGCCCACGACCTGCAGCGTGCGGCCGATCGAGCAGTTGCTTGCTTGGTAATTGGTGCGCTCCATCGATGGTGCAGTCTACCAGGCTAGGTTGCTTCTTTGTATGCAGCTTTGTCGGCGTCGGCGTAGGCGCTGACCGCCGCGTCCGCCGCCAGGGATCGCTCGAGCCGGGTGACGATGTCGGCGAGCTCGCGGGCGGGGAGCGCGCACGTCAGCTCGTTCGCCGGTAGGCCCGTGCGGACGCGGCTGACGGCGCACCCGGGGCTGACCGCGATCCCGCCTTCGAGCGCGAGCGGGACGATCTGGCACTGCGGCTTCGTCACGACGGAGAGCTCCGGACAGGCGCCCTGGAGCGACATCAACGAGCTCGCGGTCAGCCGCACCAGGACGACGTC
This sequence comes from Paraconexibacteraceae bacterium, assembly GCA_963727365.1. Lineage (GTDB taxonomy): Bacteria > Actinomycetota > Thermoleophilia > Solirubrobacterales > Solirubrobacteraceae > Paraconexibacter. Next base: position 378,127 of record CAVSFU010000019.1, read on the forward strand.
GGCGCCCTCGGATTCCTCCAGCGGCTCGTACGTGATTGCGGCCGGAGCGCTCGCGACGGCCGGTGCCTGGCCCAGGTCGCCCTCGCTGACCCATCCGCTGCCGACAAGCGCCGCGGTGTCCTCGCCCGCCGCGGCGTCGGCGAGCGAGATGAAGCCGTGCGTGTAGCTGCCGACGCTGCAGTGGGCGTGGTCGGCGGCGGTCGTATGCAGGCGGCGCTGCTCGGCTTGCGCCCAGAAGCAGCAGCCGGCCGGCTCGGGGGTGGGCCGCGTGCGCGTCTGCTCGGCGGGCTCGTGTTCGTGGAATGCGACGGCGATCGGCGGGTGGTCGAGGTCGAGCAGTCGCGTGAGTTCCTCGGCGAATGTCACCTGCCGATCATACCCTGCTAAGTTCGTTTCATGAACTCAGACCTTCAGATCGAAGGAAGCGTCGCCCTCGTCACGGGCGCCAACCGCGGCATCGGCAAGGCCATCGTCGGCGCGCTGCTCGAGCGGGGCGCCGCGAAGGGTCTACGCCGCGGCGCGTGATGTGTCGACCGTCGAGGACGTCGGCTCGCGTGTCGTTGCGGTGCAGCTCGACGTCACCGACGCCGGCCGCGTCGCGGCCGTCGCGGAGCAGCTCAGCGACGTCCAGCTCGTGGTCAACAACGCGGGCATCGCGCATCCCGGGACACCGTTGAGCGTCGGTCTCGATGGGGCGCGGGCGGAGCTCGAGGTCAACTACCTCAGCCTGATCGCGACGACGCAGGGCTTCGCGCCGGTGCTCGCGAGCAACGGTGGCGGCGCGTTCGTCAACGTCCTGTCGGTTGCGTCGTGGGTCGGAAGCCCGTTCCTGTCGACCTATGGAGCGTCGAAGTCCGCAGCCTGGAACTTCACGAACGCGGCGCGTGTCGAGCTGAAGCGTCAGGGCACCCACGTCGTCGGTGTTCACGTCGGCTACGTCGACACCGACCTCACCGCCGCGCTCGACGTCGACAAGATCGCGCCCGCCGTCGTCGCGGCGGCAGCGCTCGACGCGGTCGAGGCCGGTGAGCCCGAGGCGGTCGTCGACGACACCAGTCGCCAGGTCAAGGCCGGCCTCAGCGACGACCAGAACACGCTGTACCCGCAGATCGAGCGCGACTTCGCGGCGCTGGTCGGGTGACGGCATAGCGTTAGGTACCTTGGACGGGTGGCGCGTCCTGCGGTTCTCACCGACGTCGGCACGCTGCGCGCGCGCCTCGACGCCGGTTTGCCGACGACGCTGCTGGACGTGCGCTGGTCGCTCGCGCAGCCCGACGGCCGAGCGGACTACGAGGCGGGCCACATCCCGTCGGCGGCATACGTCGACCTCGACAGCGAGCTCGCCGCTGCGCCGACAGCAGAGCACGGCCGGCATCCGCTTCCCGCGCTCGACGTACTCGAGGCCGCCGCGCGGCGGTGGGGCGTCTCGCCCGGCGTTCCGGTCGTGCCTACGACGACTGGAACGGCTTCGCCGCCGCGCGCGCCTGGTGGCTGCTGCGCTGGGCGGGCGTGGAGGACGTGACGGTGCTCGACGGCGGGCTCGCTGCCTGGCGCCGGGCGGGGGAGTCGCTCGAGACCGGGCCTGTGGAGCCGCAGCCGGGGTCGGTCCGTCTCAGCGCGGGACGGCTGCCCGTGCTGACCGCCGACGAGGCCGCCGCGACCGCGACCGCCGGCGTCCTGCTCGACGCCCGCGCCGCCGAGCGCTACCGCGGCGAGGTCGAGCCGATCGACCCGCGCGCGGGCCACATCCCCGGCGCGCTCAGCGCACCGACCACCGAGCACCTGCGCCCCGACGGGACGTTGCTGTCGGCGGCGCAGCTGCGCGCGCGGTTTGCTGCGCTCGGCGTCGACGGCACCCAGCCCGTCGGCGCCTACTGCGGCTCCGGCGTCACCGCCGCACACGAGATCCTCGCGCTGGCGGTGGCCGGCGTCGACGCCGCGCTCTACGCCGGGTCGTGGTCGCAGTGGTCGGCCGACCCCGCGCGCCCGGTCAGCGTCGGGTCCCGGTGACCAGCAAGTAGGCAACGGGCAGCTCGGCCTTGCCGTCCTCGCCCTGGTTCCAACGCCGCGTCAGCTCGCGGTAGGTGCCGAGGAACTCGTCCCAGCGGCCGGCGGGCTCAAGCGCGCGGCGCGCCATCACCATCGGCCCGAACCTGTCCATGAAGTAGTCGGTCATCTCGTCGATCGAGCCGTCGTAGCGCTGGTGCAGCGTGCGCTCCTCGGTGGTGATGTCGAACGTCTCGTCGAGCAGCGCGTGCGCACCCTCTTCCGTGCCCCATCGCGCCGGCGGGCCCTCGGGCGGCGGGGGCGGGTTCAGGAACCCGGCGACCGTCTTGAACATCTCGCCGACGAATCCCTCAGGACGCCACGAGCACAGCGCGATGCGAGCGCCGGGCTTCGCCACGCGCGCAAGCTCGGCCGCGGCGACGGACTGGCGTGGCGCGAACATGATCCCGAAGGTCGAGATCACGGCGTCGAAGCTCGCGTCTTCGAACGGCAGGCTCTCGGCGTCGGCCTCGACCCACTCGAGCTCGACGCCGTTGTCTGCCGCCCGCCGGCGACCAGGCTCGAACAGCTCCGGTGTCAGGTCTGACGCGACGACGTCGGCGCCGCGCATCGCCGCCTGGATCGCGGCGTTGCCGCTGCCCGCGGCGATGTCGAGGACGCGGTCGCCCGGTCCGCATCCGGCACCCTCGGCGGCTGCACCGCCCGCCTCCCAGATGAACGGGACGACGGCGTCGAAGTCGCCTGCCGCCCATGTCGCCCGTGCCTGCTGCTTCATCGCCGCGATGTCGGTCATGGAGAGGTGCGTCCCATGGTGGCGGATTCGTTACGCGTCGGCCGTGCTCGCCGCGGCAGCAGCGGTGGCGCAGGATCGCGACGACCTGGCTCGGCTCGCGGCAGACGGCAAGCGCGGCGGCGTCAATCCTCCTTGAGCGCGTGGTCGTGCTCGGGCGGGTGCAGCGTGATCAGCGAGCGTCGCCGGTCGCTGCGGCGCAGGCCGGCGTCGAACGCCGCGTTCCACTGGCGGTACTTCTCGCCGGACCGCACGACGACCGACGTCGGCCTTGCCGAGGTCCGTCCGGGTGCGGATCGCGTTGACCTGTGCGCCGAGCCGGTCGCGCCAGAACGGCTCACCGGGATCACCGAGGATCGCCGCGCCGCAGTCGTCGCTCGCTTCGTGGTCGGTCACCGGGCTGGTGAAGGTGACGTCGAGGCCGGCGTCGGCGGCGCCCGTGGTGATCTGGCTCGCGCCGAGTCGCTGTGAATCTCCGCCGCTGAGGTGAACTCTGAGAGACATTCGTCTCAGGGTCGCGCATGCAGTCCAGGGTGCTGCGGCTCAGCGCCAGCAGCCCGCCGGCCGCCGCGACGACCGGCCCGAGGCCGGCCACGACGAGCGCCGTGCGCGGGCCGAGCGCCGCCGACCAGCAGGCCGCCGGCGCCGACCGCCGCCAGCTCCGCGCTGCTGCGCGCCGCGTTGTAGGCAGCGAACGCGCGGCCGTGCAGCGCATCCGGCACGCGCGTTGCGATCAGCGTGCGCAGCAGCACGTTCTTGACGCCGTGCCCAAGGCCGCCGATCGCAAAGCCGGCAATCGCGACGGGCAGGATCGCCCACGCCGCCTGCGAGCCCATGCCGACGCCCTGCACCGCCAGCGCGATCAGTGCGGCGGTCGCGATCGAGCCTGCGGGCACGTGCCGCGCGACGGCCGCGGCGCCGCAGACCATCGCCACCATCCACGCCGCGACGACCAGCGCGTAGCCCGCGTCGCTGGATCCGATCACGTCTTTGACGTAGAAGATCTCGACCGTCAGCGCGCTGGAGATGACCAGCAGCGCCGCGGTCGCCGCGCCGAGCGTGACGCCCAGCACGCGGTCCGCACGCAGCACGCGCACCCCGTCAAGCGCCCGCGGCTTCGCCGGCGGCGACGGACGACGACGAGCCTGCAGCGCGCCGGCCAGCACGGCGATCGCGACGAAGCCCGCCGCGTTGACGAGCAGCGCGGGCCGCGGGCCGAACGTCGCCAGCACAGCCGCCAGCAGCGGCCCGGCCGCAAAGCCGGCGAAGCGGCTCGCCTCGATCATCCCGGTGACCTCGGTCAGCCGCCCTCGCGCCACCGCCGGGACGAGCGTGAACTCCGCCGGCTGGGCAAACGCGTTGCCGGCGGAAAGCAGCGTCGCCAGCACGAGGATCGCCGCGAGCTCGCCGCTGAAGGCAAGCGCCGCCGCGACGATCGCCTGCGCCAGTGACGCGACGACGATCACGCGGACGCTCTCGCAGCGATCAGCGACGAGCCCGGCCAGCGGGGCGAGCGCCACCGCCGGCACCAGCGTCGTCGCCAGCAAGGCCGCCACGGCGACGCCACTGCCCGTCAGCTCGTGCACGTACAGCGCGAGCACGATCCGCGCGAGCAGATCCCCGGCCGCCGACAGGAACGTGGCGGCCGCGAGCAGACGGACGTCGCGGGACATGGCTAGGTGACCGCCGGCTGGATGTTCTGGTTCAGCCGGAAGCGGTTCTCCGGGTCGTACTGCGCCTTGACGCGCGTCAGCCGGGCGTGGTTTGCGCCGTAGCTGTCGCGCACCGCGTCCTCACCTTCCTCGAGCAGGCCGGGGAAGTTGAAGTACGTCTGGCCGTTGGAGAACGGGAGCCGACGCATCCCAGAACGCGCGCGTGTAACCGATGTTCGCGTCGTCGGCGTCGGCATCGGTCCAGGACGAGTCGATGCTGAGCATCCACTCGGAGCTGCGGTCGCCGAACGCCGTCTCCTCGGCCGCCACGCGCGCGATCGCGCCGCCGCAGTGGCGGACGATCACGAGCGTGTCGGGTGAGGGACGCTGCACGGACCAGTCGACGGTCGTCGCGATCGCCTCGTCGGAGAAACCGTCGAGGTAAAGCGCCTTCCAGTAGCGGCGCACGCCGGCCGGGAAGTAGGCGTCCAGCGAGCCCTGCAGGTCGAGGTACTCGAGGCGCCCGCTCATGTCGAGCAGCGGCGTCGCCAGCTCGCGCAGCGGACGCATCATGCGCTCGCCCTCGGCGGGGTCGCCGGCCCATAGCCCGGCGACGCCGACGTACGGCGCGCCGCGCAGTTCCTCGGGCAGCTCCTCGGCCACCGGCAGCGACCAGATCATGCCTGCCGTGGTCAGCTCGTCGGGCGCGTCAGCGACCGCGTCGCGCCAGCCGCGCAGCACGCGCTCGGCGTCCTCGAGCGGGTAGGCGACGTTCAGCGCGAACAGCTCGGGGCCGAGCTCACGCAGGCGAAACTCGAACGCCGTCACGACGCCGAAGTTGCCGCCGCCGCCGCGCAGCGCCCAGAAGAGGTCGGCGTGCTCGTCGGCACTGGCGCGCACGCGGCGGCCGTCGGCCAGCACGACCTCGGCGGAGACGAGGTTGTCGATCGTCATGCCGTCGCGCCGGCGCTGGTGCGAGACGCCGCCGCTGAGCGCGAGGCCGGCGACGCCGGTGTCCGACACGACGCCGCCGGGGACGGCGAGGCCGAGCGGCGCGGTCACCACGTCGACGTCACGCCACGTGGCGCCGCCCTCGACGTGGACGGTCTCGCCGGAGACACGCACGCCGCGCAGCGCCGAGAGGTCGACGACGACGCCGTCGTCTACGACGGCGGTGCCGGCGACGTTGTGCCCGCCGCCGCGGACGGCGATCGGCAGATCGCGCTCGATCGCGAAGCGAACGGTGGTGGCGACGTCGTCGGCGTCAGCGCAGCGCGCGATCGCCGCGGGGCGTCTGTCGATCATCCCGTTCCACACGCGGCGCGCCGCGTCGTACTCGGGGTGATCGGGTCCGATGACATGGCCGCGCAGGCGCTCGGCGAGGTCGGTCGAGAGATCGATGGTCGTGCGAATGGGCATGGCCGAGAGGTTCGTGCTCGAACCGCTCCGGCCACGAGGGTCATAATGCGCACGACCGGTTCGTTCGTGCCACATGCCCGCGTCCCCTCAACCAACACGGGTCTGCATCGTCGCGACGCCCGACTCGACCGCCACGCCGATCACGGGGTTCTACGAGACGCTTCGCGGCGTCGGCGCGCTCACCGCTCCCGAAGAGCGCCCGTTTCATGCGCAGACGCCCTTCGAAGTGGAGATCGTCGCCGAGCAGGAGGGTCCGCTGCGCAGCTCCAGCGGGATCTCGATCAGCCCGCACCGCGTCATCGACGACGTCACCGAGACGGATGTCGTGATCATCCCGTCGATGGACATCGGCCGCGAGGTCGACTGGGCGATGGGCCGCTACCCCAAGCTCGTGCACTGGCTGCGCGCGATGTACGACGGCGGCGCCACGATCTGCGCTGCGTGCACGGGCGCGAACCTCGCGGCGGAGACGGGGCTGCTGGACGGCAACGAAGCGACCGTCCACTGGGTCGTCGAGCACGAGTTTCGCGCCCGCTTTCCCGATATCCGGCTGCGCATCGACGAGGTCTTGGTCGTCTCGGGGGACGGCGGCCGGCTCGTCACGTCGGGCGCGGCGACGGCGTGGCACGACATGGCGCTCTACGTGATTGCTCGCCACGTCGGGCCGGCGACCGCGCAGTCGGTCGCGCGCTTCCTGCTCTTCGAGTGGCACCGCGACGGGCAGGCCGCGTTTCACGTCTTCAATCCGCCGACCGACCATGGCGACGCCGCGGTGCTCGCCGCGCAGCGCGCGATCGCCGAGCACTTCGCGGTCGCCGCGCCGGTCGAGGAGATGGTGCGCTGGTCAGGCCTTGCGCCGCGCACGTTCAAGCGCCGCTTCACGGCGGCGACCGAGCACACGCCGATCGCCTACGTCCAGCGCGTGCGCGTCGAGCACGCCAAGCGCTTGCTGGAGACCAGCGAGCAGCCGATCGAGGAGATCAGCTGGACGGTCGGCTACGAGGACCCGGCGTCGTTTCGCCGCCTCTTCAAGCGTCTCACCGCGATGACGCCGGGCGCTTACCGCCAGCGCTTCCAGGTGCCGATCACCGCAATAGCTCGCTGAGCGAGCAGCGCCGCGAACGCGTCGCGGCCAGCGATCTGCGCGTTCTCCACACCCAGATCATGGACGGACAGCCTCCGCCAGGGGAGGGAGATGGGGGAGCGCGTCGAGGTCGTGAAGCGTGATGACGCTTTCCTGCTCGTTGGGGTCTGTACGCGCGATCACGGCCTCGACCGGCTCGTTGCTGAGGTTTGCGGGGAGATGCGGAACGCCCGCTGGAATGTGGATGAAGTCGCCGGCCTCGACCACCGCGTGGTGCTCGAGTTGCGGTCCCCACCAAAAGTCGCTGCGGCCGCTGATCACGTACACCGATGACTCATGATTCTCGTGCAGGTGTGCACGTGCGCGCGCGCCGGGCGGCAGGCTCAGCCGGTGCAGGCAGAGCGCCTGTGAGCCAGCAGACTCTGCCGACACGCCTTCGCTGTACTCCAGCGCCTGGCGACCGACGTACGTGCGCTGGGTGCGGATGATCGTGCAGCCCATGCGCAGCTACGACGCGAGGGCCGTCGCGGTGACATCGGGCGCCGCGACTGCAGGTGACTGCATTCGAACTGAAGGGCTCGGAAGGCGCTGAACCGACGCGGCCGCCGCAATCGCATCGGAGGCCTCGGTCAGGATCCGGGATGCCGTGCGCGCGGCCGCGACGAACGTCTCCAGGGCCGGGCCGTACACGCGTTCGCGATGCCAGTAGAGGACCAGCGTCCGTGCCGGGAAGAGGCCGTCGAGCTCGACGACGCGCGTGTCAGGGAGATCGGGGTCGACCGCCAGGCGCGGCATGATCGCGGCAGCGAGACCGGTCGAGACGAGCGCTTGGATCGCGGTGTTGGTGCCGACCTCGAACGTCTGGGTCGGCTGCAGGCCGGCGTTGCGGAAGTGCTGATTGATGAGTTCCGTCATTCGCCAGTTCTTCGGCGTAATGAGCGGCATCTCGGCGATCTCGTCCAGCGTTGGCGGCTTGTCGCGTTGGCGAGCGGTGATGCGGCGGTGACCAGCAGGATCGACGGGTCGACCATGAGTTCGACGGCGTCGAACGGTCCCGGGTCGAGTGGAAGTTCGGCGAAGGCACAGTCGAGGTCGCCGCTGGCGACGCGCTCGAACAGATCGCGGTCGTCTCGGCGCCTCAGCGGTCTCGATCGTCAGCTCGGGGTGCGACGCCGCGAGGTCGACGAGGATGGGCGGGACGACGCGCGTCGCGACGCTCTCGAACGTCCCGACGCGAAGGCGGCGTTCGTGACGAGCTGGTGAGGCTCTCGAGGTCCGCTCGCGCGGCGCTCAGCGTGGCGAGGATCCGTTCGGCGTGGTGGAGGAGCAGCGCGGCCGGCATCGGTGAGCTCGACGCTGGCATGCCCGCGTGAGCGCTCCACGAGGCGTGTGCCGACCAGGCGCTCGAGTGTCGCGAGTTGCTGGCTCACGGCGGACTGGACATAGCCGAGTCGATCCGCAGCACCGCGGAAGGAGCGCTCGGCATCGATTGCTTCGAGGGCGGCGAGATGCCGAAGCTCCACGCCGAGCCAGTAGTTGTCCATGCGCAGACAACGTGACACGGTCATGAGGGCGCGCCACCATCCGGGAGTCCCCGGAGTTTGGTCTCGTATGCGACGTCTGCTGATTGCCACTTGAGGTTGCGCGCATCGCATAGCGCGCGATGCCGAGCGCTCGTCTCGGTGATCTGCGATCGGCGTTGGCCTGGCGCCCGGCACGTGGCGAAATTCATGGGACGTTGGCCGCAGCAAGTAGAGAAGGCTGGGCGTTGCATCGCCCGAGAGGACGCGGCGAGCTCTACGAGGCGAATCGCGACTACGTGCTTGCGGTCCTGCGTCGACGCTGCGGCTGGCTCGACCCGTCGGACCGCGAGGCGCTCGTTCAGGACGCCTACACGTTCCTGCTCGAGAAGCAACGCGACGGCGTGCTCGATCTCGACGCGATGCATGCACAACAGGTGCGCGCCTACGTCACGCAGACCGCGCTGAACAAGGCGCTTGGACGAAGGCAAGCGTGCCGGTCGGCGGCGCTCGGTGCCGCTTGGCGAGGCTGACACCTTGGCCGATGATCGCGGGCGTGGCAGCTGTCGAGCACGTCGAGCGGCGATGGACCGTGCACGCGTCCAGGAGATCCTCGCCGAGCTTCCCGCGCGCCAGCAGAAGATCATCAAGCTGCGGTTCTTCTTCGATCGCACACCCGCGAGATCGAGCGCTATCTGGGCGTGACCAACCGCGTGTACCGGCGCGAGCTCGAGCGCGCGATGAAGGCGGTCGCCGAGCGCTTCGAGCTCGTCGCGCGACGGGCACGTTCTGCGACAGCCGGCGCAGCGTGATCCTCGCGTACGTCGCGGGGATCGCCGGACCGAGCCGCGTCGTCGAGGCACGGCGACACCTCGAGACGTGTCCTGGATGCGCGCGCTGGGCGGCCGGAGCTGCGCGGGGCGACGGGCCAGGTGGCTGCGGCCGTGTCGCTGCCGGCGGTGTCGCTGGCACGGCCGACGCGGCGCATCTGCTGGACCGCGCTCGTCGATCTCGTCGCCAGCGCCAAGCAGCACGCTCGTCGGTCTGGTCGCGCGCGCCGACGTCGCGACGCCGCAGTACCTCGCGGGTGTCCGCCCAGGCGCGGCTGCTGCCGCCATCGCTGGGTGCCTGGCGGTCGGTGGCACCGCGACCTACTGTGCCGTCGAGGGTCTGCCGCGGCCGTTGAACGCGCTTGCCGGCGGCAAACAGGAGCGCAAGGTCGCAAGCCGCGCACGAGCAAGCCGCGTGAGAGCAAGCCCGCGCAGGCGGCCACGCCGCCGCCATCTCCGGTGCGTCCGACGCAAAGCGCGTCCACGTCGACCAGCCGTTCCTCGACGCCAGCGCGGCGCAAGGCTCGTCCGCGTTCCGCGACGAGCAAGCAGGTCACACAGGAGTTCGGGCCTGAGGCGGTCGCTGGGACGTCGACGCCGTCGAGCTCGGGGATCGGCGGCCGCCAGCGGCGGATCGGGAGCCGCCAGCTCCCGTCCCAAGGTGCCTGAGTTCGGGCCGTAGCAACACGTGGGGGCAAGACGCATGCGTCAGTCCATGAATGGATTGCGTGTTGCGTCGAAGCCACCCCACGTTCGAGATCACCGACGAGGAGCTGTTCTGGGAGGCCCATCCCGACAGCGCCGTCGAGTGGACGCAACCTGCGAGCGTTGAGCCGTCGGCAGCGGACGGCGACGAGCGTCCGACTCGCCCGCGATCCGCGCCGCGCGTGCGTGGGACGCGGCTCCCGCGCCGCGGGCTGGCGCTACGTGCGACCGCGGCCGCGGTTTGCACCGCGGCGGTCGTCAGCGTCGTCGCTGGCATGGTCGCCCCGCCCGCGAAGCGCGACACCGGGCTCGCGCTCCGCGAGACGCAGGCTGCGCCGACGCGGTCGGCGACGCAAGGCGGCGTCGTCCCCGCGGTGACGGCGGCGGCGACCGACACGGCGCAGCGCCGCGCGAAGCCGCAGCGCCGGGCGAAGCCGGTGCGCCGCGCGAAGCCGCGTGCGCCAAAGCGCCGCCGGAGCGTCACACCCGCTCGTCGACACGCACGCACAGAGGCGGCCGCAGCGCCCCGGCCCAAAGCGGTCGCAGCGCGACCTGCTGCGGCTGTGGCTGCGGCACCTGTCGCTCAGGCCCAGCCGGGGCCCGCGGCGGTCCAGCCGCCTCCGGCTGCAAGCGAGTTCGGCGTTGAGCCGTAGCGCGTAATGCTCATCGTCGATCCGAGCGATGCGCAACTCGCGTTGCGACGTGTGCGCGCGGGCGAGAATCTCCGGGTGGTGTTGCTGACCGCGTCACCAGAAAACGTTCGGCGCCAACTGCGCGAGCCGGATGACCGATCAGGCGCGGATGCACCTTCTCGGCGGCGATGCCGACGCACGCGTCTACGCGCTGCTGACGGAGAGCCTCGAGACCGACCCGTCGCTGGTCAACACATATGCCGTCCTCGCTGAGCTGATTGCGCGTCGAGACACCGATGTCTACGCCGAGCTGCTTCGCGTCTGGGACGAACATGGAGACAGCGACCAATACGCGTTGCGCTTCATCGAGGAGTACAGCGATGGAGATCCCGCGGCGCAGCTCGCGGACTGGTGTGCACGGCACACGCGCGGGCCGGCGTTGCTCGTGCGTGTCGGTGACGACGTCGAGTTCGTCGACCTTTACGACTACTCGGGAGATCCCAGGCAGACGCCGGTGTTCGTCGGACGTGTGCGCGACCCGCGCCTGATCTGCTCGCCGCGCGACTTCGTCGGCCTCCCGGCGGCCAAGCAGGCGATCGCCGAGGATCTCGTCAAGCGATCGACACCGCGCGGTCGCTGAAGGGACAGACGCCGCTGACGATCGTCACACGGGCGATCTCGTCGCTGCCGAAGCGCGGGAGCCGGCCCAGGCCGCGGACGAAGACGTGGTGTGTTGCGCCGGCGAGGCGCAGACCGGAGAACGCGAGGGTGCTTGCGCGAGTGCGCTCCCAGTACGTACTGGTGTCCACTGCGAGCGCCTGCGGGCGCAGCCACCGCGCCGCGCCCTCGATCCGGCGTCGCTGACGCGCCGCGAGCCGCTCGAGCCGCGCATCCGGCGTCGCCCCCTCGACGTACGCGAACCCCGAGACGCCGGGCGGAGCTTCGCTGGCGGGACACCACCAGGACAGCCGCGCGCCGTTGGACGCCGGCGCGAGGATCGCGACGAGGCCGCCGTCGGCTGCGGGCGTCGCGCCAGGACGAGTCGCGAGGGGCGTCTCGAGCACGTGGCGCAAGTCTGTCCATTGCTGCTCGACAAGCAATCAGCACTGCTGAACAGAGCCACGCTTGATGTCGATCTTTCGCATCGCGGCGCGCCGGCAATCCGGCTAGCGCGGCTTGGCGGCGGGGCGGCCGCTCGCCATCGCTGCGGCGTAGCGGGCGGCGTCAAGCGGCGCGCTCGGCAGCGGCGTCGTTCGCGCCGCCCAGTTCCATGAGCTCGTCGGCCAGATGCTCGCGTGGACGACGCAGGACGACGTCGCGTACGTGCCCGAGATGCGGACGCAGCTCGTCGCAGCACGGTCTGTGGCCGAGGAGCTGGTCAGGTTGGCCGTCGACGCGAGCGCGACGCCGCCGAACGGATCCGGCGTTTGGGAAGTCGCAGGGCCGCGCGAGGAGAGCATGGTCGAGATGGCGAATCTTCTCGCAACCCAGAGCGGCGCGCCGAGCGCCGTCCAGGGCGTCAGCGATGCGAAGAACCCAGACCGCGGCGAGTACGAAGGCGGCGCCCTGTTGCCAGGACGCCACGCGAGGCTCAGCGGGCCGACGTTCTCGGACTGGCTGCAGACGGCGACGTGAGCGCCGCTGCACGGCGCCCGCGATCGGCGGGCGTCGTGCAAGCCCAGCGTCAGGCGGCGTTGGTTGCCGCGCGCACGCGCTCGAAGATCTTGCGCGCGGCCGGGTTCAGGACGCTGCCGTCGATCCGGACGTCGATGAGCAGCGGCCCCGTCGCTGCGTCGAGGATGCTGGGGAGCGCGTCGAGGTCCGCGCAGCACGCGAGCCGGTGCGCCTCGAGCCCGGCGGCGTGCGCGAGTGCGACGAGGTCGGGCGTCGGGTGCATTGCCTCCTGCGCGGGGAAAGCCCTTGGCCATCAGGCTGTGGCGCTCCTGGCCGTACCCCTCGTCGTTCATGACGAATAGCGGTCAGCGGCACGTCGAGCTGAGCGGCGGTATCGAGGTCGGCAAGTCCCATCATCAGGCAGCCGTCGCCCAACACCGCGGTAACGCGGCCCCGCCCGCTCCGAGCGCCGCACCAATCGCTACGCCGAGCCCTTGGCCGATAGCGCCGAAGTCCGAGGTGAACATGAAGCGCGTCGGATCGGGCGCGGTCAGGCCCTGTGCGGTGTAGATCGCGAAATGGCCGCCGTCCAGGACGACGATTCGGTCTTCGCTGAGCGCTGTGTCCAGCGCCTGCACCGCATGCCCGGGATGGATCAGCCGGTGGCACCCGCAGCGTCCCGCAGCAGGCGTCGCCGTCGCAGCCCACCATGGCGCCCGTGCTGGGCCCTCCTGCGCGAGCATCGCGGTGAGGCGCTGGGCCGCGCGGCCGCCGTCGCCGAGCACGGGAATCGTGACGTCGGCGACGTCTCCGAGCATCCGCGACTCGGTATCGACCTGGATCACGGCCTCGGCGTTCTCGAGCACGCGCCCACCAGACGTCGTCCAGTCATCCAGCCGTGCACCGAGCGCGCACACGACATCCGCCGCGCGCAACGCGTCGTCGGCGCCGCCCTGGCCGAGCGCGCCGGCGACGCCGGCATCGAGCGGATGCCCCCAGACAAGCCCCTTCGCGCGGAGCGTCGTGACAACGGGGGCGCCGAGCTGCTCGGCGAGCTCGACGACTGCGGGCGCCGCGCCGATCACGCCGCGGCCGGCGAGCAGCACGGGCCGCGCCGACGCCAACAGTCACGCGCAGCGTCCGCGATCGCGGCGGCGTCGGGCTCGGCGACGTGTCGTCGCGTCGCGACCGGCGCGCAGGCCGCGCGAGTCGGGGCGCGGGTGCCTGTTGCACGTCGACGGGCAGGTCGACCACTGCAGGACCGTGGCCGCCGGGAACATGCCGAATGGCTCCCGTCAACTCGGCCAGGGCCGAACTTGGCGAGGTTGCGACGCGGCACGGGAGCTCCAGCGCCTCGACGAAGCGGCGCTGGTCGAGCCGTTGCACGTTGCGCCGGTCGCCAAGGCGACATCGCCCGCGAGCAGGAGCACAGACGAGCCGTGGCGCGCCGCGGTCGCCAGCGACGTGGCCGCATTCGTCAGGCCGGGGCCGCACGTCACCGAGCACACGCTGAGCTCGCCGCTTGCCCGCGCGAATCCGTCCGCCATCGCGACCGCGCCCTGCTCGTGGCGCGCGTGGACCAGGCGGATGCCGCACGCGCTGGCGGCGTCGGCCATGAGCTCGAGGTTCGCATCTCCCATCACGCAGAAGATCCGATCGACTCCAGCGTCGACGAGCACCCGCGCGAGCAGCTCGTAGGTCCGCACCTCGGTCGCTCGTTGCGGGGATCTCGCCACACGTGCTGGCGCCTCATCGATCGGCTTGACCATCCCGCTGGCAATCGCCACGTACAGCTCCTCAGTCGAGATTGATGGGCCGAGTGTCCCCAGGCGCGCCGTCCTCGCCAATCCAAATCGTCGATCGGTCAGCACCACAACGGAGATCAGCCTATGCCGTTGATGCGTCGCCGCTCCAGCGCCGACCACACCTCCAGCCGGGTGTTGGGGTCGCGCAGGCTGGCGCCGGCGAGCTCCTCGAACCGGCCGAGGCGATAGCGCAAGGTGTTCTCGTGGATGTGCAAGCTCGAGGCGGTGGCCTTCGCGTGCCCTCCGTTGACGAAGTACGCGCGCACCGTGGCGAGGATCTCGTCGCCGGACGGGGCAGTCGCGAGCGGGTCGAGGTACCGGCCGACGAGCGCGCGACCGACATCGTCGTCCTGGCAGATCGCCGACCGGACACCGAGACCGTCCAGGTCATAGATGCCACGCAGGTCGTAGGCGACGGCGGTCGTGAGTGCCCTGGTGGCGAGGCGGTATGACGCGCGCAGCCCATCGACTGGCTGCGGTGGCCCGATCCCGACGCTGCAGCCGGCGCTGTCGCTGGGACGGTTGAGTACGAACCCGCTGAGGTCGTCGTCGACCAGCGCGAGAAGGCCCCCCGCGCGATGTCCGCGACCGCCGCTCAGGGCGCGCTCGAGTTCGTCAAGGCGCGTCTCGGGCCGGGGTCGGGCGCGGATGCTCCAGTAGTGGCGACCGTCGTCGAGCCCGACCGTGTGGAGATGAGCGCTCAACTCCGCGCTGAGCGGGCGCCCCTCACCGAGGGCGCGAATGAGATCTGCGTCGCGGCCCTGCGCGCGCCGCGCGGCTTCGAGGTCGACACGACGGTGCGCGGTCGCCGCGGTGGACATCGCGACGTCCGACCACGCGAGCAGCGATTGGAGGAAGCGGAAGCGCAGGTCGGGCGAGAGCGCGAGGCGATCAGCCAGTTCCTGGCTGTACGTGCTGCCGGCGTCGAGGCCGATGCGCAGGCCGCGCAGCAGGGCGTCGATCCCGATCCCCTGCCGGGCCCGCAGCTCGCTGAACTCTGCAACGTGATCCAACCCGCGCGCCGTGGTGCCAGCATCGCCGGTCGCGGTCGCGCGAAGCATCTCCTTCACCTGCGGAAAGACGTCGGCGTGCATGCTCTCGCGGGGCACGTTCGCCATCTCCTCCACTTCCGCGAGCACGCGCGTCGTGACGATCTCGGCCAATTCGAGCACACCCTGCGTGATCGCCTCGAGGAACATGTCCCAGGCGTCATCGGAGCCCACAGCGATCGAGGCCATCGTCTGCCAGAGTAGACCCGCGGCCGACAGGACCTCGCGTTGTTGTGATCCACAACGGATTTCGGGCAGGCGTCCATAGCGGTGCGACCCGCGCACAACGACGATCAGGCGAATGACTTGCTGTCTCGTCGGCGCCTCGACACCGGCGCTCTTTCGTGGGCGAGCCTGTGGCGGCCGCGCATGCGACGCACGGGT
>CAVSFU010000020.1:0-360426 GCA_963727365.1 Paraconexibacteraceae bacterium
TGCGCCTGCATCAAGGGCAGCTCGCGATCGACGACCTTCGCGCCGATCGTCTGCAGGACCTTGCGCAGCTCGGCCTGTGCCCAGACCGCACCGAACATGCCGGTGCTCGCGCCGACGACGGCAACGTGCTTGCCACGGAGCACGTTGCTCGTGGGCGGGGGGGCGCGAGGACCCAGTCGAGCGCGTTCTTCAGGCCGCCGGGAGCGAGCCGTTGTACTGAGGGGTCGAGAAGAGGACGGCGTCGGCCTGGGCGATCGTGTCGCGCAGGGCGCGCACGGCGGGGATGTCGTCCCCGCCCCGCGTCTCGGCCTCGAGGTCCTCGTCGAACACCGGGATCGCGCGGATCGTGTCCGAGTCGAGGAGGACAAGCTCGGCAGCACCGGGCAGCAGCTCGGCGGCAGCCTGCAGCAGTCGCGTGTTGTGCGAGTCGCGTCGCAGCGACCCGGAGATGCCGAGGATTCTCATCGCTACGCGGCGACGAACTCGAGGTGGATGTGGAGCTTGACCTTCTCTGCCAGAGCAAGGCCACCCTTGGGCAGCGGGGCGTTCCAGTTCAGGCCGTAGGCCGTGCGGTCGACGACGGCCTCGAGGTCGACGCCGATGCGGGTGCCGCCGAACGCGTCCTCGGTCGGCTGCGTGATCTCGCCCTTGCCGCTGACGGGCTTGGTGACGCCGCGGATCGTGAGCTCGCCCTCGACCGTGGCCTCAGCGCCCTCGCCGCGCTGGACGGAGGTGGAGACGAACTCGACGGTCGGCGTGTTGGCGACGTCGAAGAACTCCTCGCTGTAGAGGTGCCCGCGCAGGTTCTCGTCGCGCAGGATCACGGACTCGACCGGCACCGAGCCGGTGAGCTTGACCTCGCCGCCGCTGGTGTCCAGCGTGGCGTCGATCTCTGAAAACTCGGCGCGGAACGTCGAGACGCCCATGTGCTTCACGGCGAACGACGCGTCGGAGTGGACCTTGTCCAGTGTCCAGGAGGTGATCTCGGTTGCGGTGCTCATGCCAGGTCCTTCAAGGGAAGTTGCGTGTGCAATCACTGTACCACAGGTCCTTGCGCTTGCAACAATTGCCCAAGCAACCGCATCTTCAAACGACAAAGGGCGCGCTCTGCGGCGCGCCCCTTTCAGGTCCTGCGAGTCGTGTCCCGGAGGACTTACTTCATGCGGTAGGTGATGCGGCCGCGGTTGAGGTCGTACGGCGAGACCTCGACGCGCACGCGATCCCCCGGGGAGCACGCGGATGCGGAAGCGGCGCATCTTCCCGCCAGCTTGCCGATCAGCTCATGACCGTTGTCCAGGCGGACACGGAACATCAGATTGGGGAGAGCCTCGGTGATCTCGCCCTCGAACTCGACTTTTTCTTCAACTGCCATAGGGTCCTTTCGATCTGCGTGGGATCGCGCCGCGAGCGGCGGCGCGCGAAGTCTTGATTGCACGTCTGAAGCCGGCCAGCGCTTGCCCGCCGCGCGCGCCGGTCTTCCCAGTGTACCCCGCTTCAGCGGCGTCGTTGCACGCTGAAATCCCGCACCGCGAGGCCGCGCGGACCGCTGAGACCGGTCGCGACGATCTGCAGGCGATAGCGCCCACGCCGCGGCGGCGTCCAGGTGACGTCGTGGACACCGCGGCGCAGGCGCGCCCTGCGCAGGACGACGGCGCCGCGCCGGCTGGCCACCGCGATTCGCACGTCGGCGACCTTCGAGAGCGCGAACGCGATGCGCACGGGACGGCGGGTGCGCACCCCGCGCAGGCGCGCGATGCCGATCCGCGGTGGCTGGCGCTCGTAGGCGCCGTGCTTGCGCGCCTCCCCGCAGTACAGCCGCGCCCGCGTGCGGCGGCAGAGGTTGCGCAGGAACATCAGCGTCAGGCGGTGGTAGCCGGCATCGGCCTCGCGGCCGCCCTGGAGGTACAGCGACCATGCGCCGGTGTCAAAGCTCGCGAGCATCCGGCGGGCCGCGCGGTCGCCGCGCTGGAACAGCCGTCGCGCGCGCTGGTTGCCGCCGGTGACGGCGAGGTCGTAGAGCCCGGTGATGGCCTGCAGGAAGCCGTTGAGGATCCGCAGGCGCGGCGCGAACGAGTACATCGCGTAGCTGCCGTCGGGCGCGAGGACGCCGGTCGGTGCGCGGCGCTCGAACGCCCCGAGCGCGCTGCGCGCAGGTTGCAGCAGCGCGCGCTCGTCGAGCGCGCGGGCGCCGCGGGCGAGCGCCTGGATCGCGGTGCCCTGCGTCATCGCGGAGATCCACGGCGGCGTGCCGCCGCCATAGCGGTAGAGCGACTCCCACGCGACGAAGCCGTCGCGGCGACTGGAGATCGCCAGCAGGCGCGCGAGCGCGGCGCGCAACCGTGGGCGGTTGCAGCGCTGCGGGCGGTACGCGCAGTCACGGGCGAGCCCGTTGACCTTGCCTGCGGTGCCGAGCATGTGGACGTGCAGGCCCTGGCCGGGCTCGTAGCGAAACACGATCGGGTCGCGCGCGAACGAGACGCGCTTGCCGGCAGCGGGGAACGGGGCGTTGGCCCAGAAATGGGCGTTGCGACGAACGGTCAGCAGGACGAGCCGCAAGCGGCCGGAGGTCAGCATGTCGCGCTGCGCGAGCCGGCGCGGGACGGCGAGGGCGGCAGCGAGCTCACGTGCTCGCGCGCCGCGCAGTCGCTGCAGCGTGCGCGTGGCGCGCCACAGCGTCCTGCGTGCATCGAGGTAGCCGTCGCGGCCGATCGCGCCGGCGAGCCACATGCGGCGCAGCGCGGCGCGCACGGTCGTGGAGTGGCGCAAGCGGCGCAGCTGCGAGACACGCCCCCAGTCGATGCGTGAACTGGGGACGGCGGCGGGCGCGGGCGGCGCGGCGGCGCGCGGGGGTGCGGCGGCGACCCGAGCCGGCGCGGCAGCGGGCCGGTCCTGGCCGCCGGCCGACGACACCGCGAAGGCGATCGCGAACGCGACCACGGCAACGAACGCGGCACCAGCCAGCGCGGCCAACCCCCCGGTCGAGCGCTCCCCCACGATCCAACGAGAGTAATGCCGCGGCGGCCGCCGTGCGCCGTCGCCGCGGGCCTCGCCGCGAAGTAGGGACGTACCCGCAGCGAGGCCCGGCGTCTCCCCTACGCCACGCCCGGCGCGCGGGTTCCGGGAACCGCGTGGCCGTAGTCGGCGTAGCGTGCACAGGTGGTGGGACGGCCATCAGAGGATCACGCGCTCGTCGAGCGCGCCCGCCGCGGCGACAGCGCCGCATTCGAACAGCTCGTGCGCATGCATCAGCAGGTCGCCTTCCGCACCGCCTGCCTCGTGGCAGGCTCGGCCGCCGACGCCGAGGAGGCCGTCCAGGACGGCTTCGTCAAGGCGTGGCAGGCACTCGGCCGTTTCCGCCAGGGCGCGCCGTTTCGCCCCTGGCTGCTGGCAATCGTCGCCAACGAGGCGCGCACGAAGCGGCGCGCGGCCGGCCGCCGTGCCGGCTGGACGCTGCGCGCCGCCGACGAGGCGCGGACCGCACCGGCGGCTGCGGACGGGCCTGAGGTTGCGGTCGTGGCGACGGAGACGCGGGCGACGCTGATCGCAGCGCTCGCCCAGCTCGACGAGCGCGACCGCGTCGTGCTCGGGCTGCGCTACCTGCTCGACCTCGGCGAAGCCGACATGGCGGCGGTGCTCGGCTGCCGCCGCGGAACCGTCAAGTCGCGTCTCTCACGGGCGCTCGACCGGCTGCGGGAGGTGCTCGCGTGAGCGATCTCGAGCGCGACCTGATCGCCCTGCGCGAGGCCGTCGCCTGGCCGGCGACGCCGGATGCCGCGGCCGCGGTGCGTGGACGGCTTGGCGCGCCGCAGCGACGGCGCCGCCGCAGCCCCATCGCCGTCGGGGTCGCAGCAGCCGTCGCGGCCACGGCGCTGGCGATCTCCCCCGCAGGCGCGTCGCTGCTGCGCTGGATCGGGATCGGCTCGACGATCCGGGTGACGCCCGTCCAGCGGCTGCCGCTGCCGCCCAGCGGCAGTGCCGGGCTGGGGTCGCCGGTCGCGCTCGAGCGCGCGCGGCTGCTTGCCGACTTCCCGATCCGCGTCCCCGGCCGGCCGCTGCGCGTGCGCTTCAGCGACGCGATCCTCGGCGGCGCCGTCACGCTGGAGTACCGCGACGCCACGATCACGCAGTTCGCCGGCACGACCACCGACTTCGTGCAGAAGATGGTCGCGCCGCCGGCGCGGATCGAGCGCGTCACCGTCAACGGCAACCCCGGCGTGTTCATCAGCGACGGGCCGACGCGCCTGTTCGTCGCCGACCGCCGCGGCGAGACGATGCTGATCGGCGGCGCGCGGCCCGGATCGAACGTGCTGCTGTGGGAGGACGGGCCGATCGCCTTCCGCGTGGAGACGACGCGCTCCTTCGCCGGCGCGCTCGCGCTGGCGCGACAGCTGCGCTAGTGCTCGTAGGTGCGCAGCTGCGACGGCGTCAGCCCGGCGAGGCGCGTCGCCTCGCGCGTGAGGTGCGACTGGTCGGCGTAGCCGGCGACGGCTGCGGCGCCGGCCAGCTCGGTCTGTGGCACGACGTCCATGAAGCGCTGGAAGCGCAGCACGCGCTGCAGCATCTTCGGCCCGTAGCCGATCTCGTCGGCGAAGCGCCGTTGCAGCGCGCGCTCGGAGAAGTTCACGTGCGTCGCCGTGTCGGCGACGCTGACGTTGCGATCGAGCAGCTGCACGGCGGCGCTGACGGCACGATCGGGCGGCGGCACGTCGGCCAGCGAGCGCGTCAGCTCGATCGCCAGCGCCTTGACGCCGGAGCGCACGTCCTTGGCATCCCCGAGGCGCGCCTGCAAGCGCGCGGCAAGCCGGCTGTCCACGGCATCGAGCGTGACGTGCTCGTCGACGAGCTCGGCGGCCGGCACGCGCAGCAGCGAGCGGATCGCGCCCGGGCGAAAGCGCGCGCCGATGACGTGGATGTCGTCGACGTCCGCGGGACGCATGTAGCGCGTCTGCGGCCCGGCGACGTGCAGGCTGCGGTTGGGGATCCACACCAGGCTGACGCGACCGTCGGGCAGCAGTCGCCGCCCGCCCTCGGGCACCGGGCCTTTGACGTGATTGACCCACAGCCGCTCGAGGAACGGCCGCAGCGAGGCCGGGGGCGCCACCTCCTGGAATGTGGGCGACGCGTTCACGTCGTCTCAGCGTAGAGGTCGTGTGTGCTGATCAGGACGCCATCGGGGTCGTAGGCGTCGCGTACCCGTTGCAGGCGTGCCCATGTCGGCGCGTCGAAGCCCGCTGCCGGGTCGACGCCGGCGCGCGACAAGCTGAGCACGGTCTGCTGCGAGACCCACGGCGCGAGCTGCTCGCGCAGCGCGTCGACCGGATCGAGATCCTCCATCACGCCGGCATAGAGCGAGAAGCCACCGTCCAGCTGGCCAAGCGCACCGTGATCGCGCGGCGGCCGGCGCAGCGCACCGCCGAGCTGGCGCAGCTCGAGCATCGCGATCGCGTCGTCGGCGAGCGTCGCCGCGATGCGCTCGGACCCCTCCAGCGTCAGCTCGTCCAGCAGGAAGCCGTCGCCCTCACCCGGTGAGGGCTCCTCGGGATCGCCGGCGACCCGCGCGAGCGCGCCGGGCGCGACGGTGCCGAACGTGTCGAAGACGGCGCCGCCGCCGGCGCGCAACGGCTTGAGCGCCTCGACGGCGTCAGCCTCGCTGCCGAGGTACGCCGCGATGATCATCACGAGCCCCGCCGGTGCGATGCGGCGGAAGACGAGCGTCAGCGCCTCGGGCGCGACGAGCGCGCAGCGGCGGAACTGCTCGAGCACCTCGGCGGCACGCTCGGCGGGCCACGCGATGCTGCCCGCGAACACGTTCGGCACGGCGTGCGTCTCGAGCTCGATCGCGGTCACGATCGCGCCACGGCCGCCACCGCCGCGCAGCGCCCAGTAGAGGTCGGGCTCCTGGTCGGCGTCGACCTGCACGCGCTCGCCGTTGGGCAGCACCGCCTCAAAGGAGCGCACGTTGTTCGCCGCGAGCCCGTGCGTGCGCCCGAGCCAGCCGAAGCCGCCGCTGAGCGCGAGACCGGTGACGCCGACGGTCGGCGCGAAGCCAAGCACCGGCGCGCGCCGCTGCTCGCCGGCGGCCGCGGCCGCGTCGGCGGCGAGCACGCCGGCTCCTGCCAGCAGCGTGTCGTCGCGGGTCTCGATGCCGCGCAGCTGCGTGGTCTTCAGCAACAGCGTCTCGTCCAGCGGGCCGAGCAGGCCGGCGCCGTGGCCGGTTGCCTGCACAGCGATCCGCAGTCCGTCGGCGCGCGCCGCGCGGACGTCGTCCCGCAACTCCTCGACGCTCGCCGGCACGGCGATAGCGGCCGGCTGCTGGTCGGTGGAAAGGTGCCACGGCTGGCGGGCTGCGTCCCAGCCTGCATCTCCACGTTCGATCCTCATGCGGGGAGGATCGCGGAAATGCGCCAGCGTGTCTTGAACAAACCCGACATCAGCAGCCCCCGACAACGACCACGCCGCTCCGCGTGCCTAGGGTCATCCGCAGGACGTTGCTCGCGCGGTCGTGGCGCCACGACTGCACGCGCGCGCCGCGAGCGCGGACGCGGCACGGCCGCAACGCCCGCGGCAGCGCGGCGAGCGAGAGCTGGACCGCGTAGCGCCGCGTGCGGCGGCCCATGACGCGCACGTGCAGGTTGCGTCCGCGCAGGCGCACGCTTGCGTGCTCCTGGGCGCTGATCGCGACACGTGAGACGCCGGCCGCCGGCCAGCCGACGATCGTGCGCCGCGTGGCGCGGTCGCGCAGTCGCACGACGCCGCTGCCGTAGCTCGTCAGCGTCTCGACGTCGGCGGGCAGCAGCGCCAGCAGCGTGCCGGCGCGCGCCAGCAGTGGGAGCTCCTCGCGTGGCGCCGGCACGGTCACGTCGCGCGCGCCGTCGAGCAGCTGCGCGGCGCCCAGCCGCGGCGCGCCGGCGCGGTCGAGCGTCAGCGAACGCCAGAGATCGACCCAGCGCCCGCGCGGCAGGTACAGCGCGCGCCGCGTCACCCCGGGGCGCAGCACCGGCGCGGCGAGCAGGTCGGGTCCGAGCAGGTACTCGTCGTCGCGGGCGGTGGCGCGCGCGTCGTCGGGATAGGCGAGCGCGAGCTGGCGCATGATCGGCATGCCGGTGCGCTGGTACTCGCGGTCGGCGGCTTGGAGGTAGGGCAGCAGCTGCGTGCGCAGCTTCGCGTAGCGCGCCCAGACGGGCAGCACGTCGCGGTCGAAGATCTGTGCTCGTGGCGAGGGCAGCAGGCCAAAGCCGTTTGCCTGCGTGCGCATGATCGCGCTGGCGAAGCCGAACTGGATCCAGCGCACCAGCAGCTCGGGCGTCGTCTGCGGCGTCGCGAGCGCGAAGAAGCCACCGATGTCCGAGCCCCACAGCGAGACGCCGCTGAGGCCCATCGTCAGCGCGTTGCGCACCGCCGACGCGAGGCCGTCGAAGTCCCAGCCCGTCGTCGGGTCGCCGCTCCAGACGATCTGCGCCTCGGGTGCGGTGCCCGTCCAGCCGGAGCGGATGAAGCGCGCCAGCGGGCGCGGGTGGGACTTCGTGAACGCGCGCGCGGCGCGGTGGTAGAACGTCGGGTAGAGGTTGTGCGCCTGCTCGGCCGGTCGCCCGTCGGCGCTGACGGAGTCCAGCGGCGTGTACTCGCCGAAGTCCTCCATCCAGCCGTCGTAGCCGTCGTCGGTCGCCTCGCGCAGCAGCTCGCCGAAGAACGTCGTCGCAGCCGGGGTGCTGAAGTCGAACTGGCCGACGAAGAACTGCGCGGAGCCGGTGTAGCGGTAGGTGTAGGCCTGCCCGAGCACGTTCTTGGTCAACACGCCCGCCTGCTCGGCGGCGCCGAAGCGCGGATGGCTCGTGCAGATCATCGGGTTGAAGTACGTCGTCACCGCCAGGCCGAGCGCGTGGAGCTTCGCGACGCGCGTGCGCTGCGCCTCGCGCCGGCCGACGTGGTCGCCGCACGGCAGGTAGTGGGTGTAGGTCTGGGCGACCGAGCCCAGCGCACCGGCGTCGCGCAGCGTCTTGATGTTCGCGTCGTCGCCGCCGCGCGGCTGCCACCACGGTCCGAAGAACCACGGCGCGCCCGCCGGCGGCTGGCGCCCGCTGTCGGCGGTGAAGCGCCGCAGCGCGTCCGCGGGCTGCGGTCCGCCGTAGATGCGCAGCGTCTGCGTGGCGCCGTTGGTCGTGACGGTCCACGCGTCGCGATCGCGCAGATGGAAGATCGAGTCCGAGGCGTCGTCGTCGAGCACGCCGTAGCCGCGCGTGGACAGCAGCCACGGCACCGGGTAGTAGCTGGCGTCCGCGCGCGGGTTGTAGCCGGCGAGCGGCACGAACGCGGCGATGAACGGCTGCTCGATCGCCTGGTAAGGACCCTCGCTGACGTGGTTGAGCACCTCGCCCCCGCGCTGGTCGACGGCGTTGGAGCGCTCACCGAAGCCGAGGTAGCGCTCGCCGGGCGTGGCGGCAAACGTCGCCGTGATCGGTCCGCCGGCACCGGACAGGGTCTGCGCGATCACGCCGTCGCCGCGCGGCTCGAGCCGCAACGTCAAGCCGCCGCTGAGGGTCGCGACGTATGCGTCGCCCTCGCGGCGCTCGTCGACGACGCTGGGCGCCGGCCCCAGCGTCGGGCCGATGCGCGTCTGGCGCAGGTCGGCGCTGCCGGTGAAGTGGACCGTCAACGGCGACGGCGAGACCGTCGCGCGCAGCGAGCCGGCCGTGACCGTGCGGTCGACCTGCTGCGCCTGCGCGCTCGCGGGAAGCAGCAAGAGCGCGGCGAGCGCGAGCCGTCGCACCTAGACGAGGCTGCGTCCGGTGTCCTCGATCGAGTCGGCGACCGGCCGTGTCGTCCACCCGAGCGTCTCGCGCGCCTTCGCGCTCGTGAAATACGAGCGCTTGCCGAGGTCGCCGGTGACCGAGCGGACGCTGCCGTCGAAGAGGCCCATCAGGCGGATCATGAAGTCCGGCGCGACCCGCGTCGGGACCTTCTTGGCGGCATCGCCGAGGCGCTCGCGGAGGATCGCCGCGACGTCCGACAGCCAGAGGTACTCGTCGGTGGCGATGAAGCGCTGGCCCCCGGCAGCCGGGTGCTCCATCGCCAGCACGTGCAGCTCGGCGACGTCGCGCACGTCCACGAACGTCCAACCCAGTCGCGGCAGCGCCGGCATCCCGTCGAGCACGCGCTGCACGGACTGCAGCGAGAAGGAGTGGTCGTCGTTGAGCGCCGGGCCGACGATCGCGCCCGGGTTCACCGTCGCCAGCCGCTCCTCTGCGCCGGCCGCTCGCACGTGCTCCCACGCCGCCTGCTCGGCAAGCGTCTTGGAGCGCACGTACGGCGTGCGCTTGGGGTCGTTGCCGTCGGTCCAGTCGGCCTCGGTGAACGGCTGGCTCTCCGAGCTGCCGCCCGGCGAGCGGATCGCCGCGATCGACGAGGTCATGACGACACGCTCGACACCGGCGTCGAGCGCTGCGCGCAGCACGCGCAGCGCGCCGTCGCGCGCGGGGACGATCAGCTCGTCGGGATCCTTCGGCTGCACGGGCGGGAACGGCGAGGCGACGTGCAGCACGAAGCGCGTGCCGTCGACGGCGGCGGCCCAGCCGTCGTCCGACGTCAGGTCGGCCGCGACGACCGAGAGCCGGCCGTCGGCGTCGGCACCGGCCTTTGCGACGACGTCGCGCACCGCCTGCTCGCGTGCGACGTCGCGCACGGTCGTGCGGACGTCGTATCCGCGCTGCAACAGCGTTGCGATGCACCAGCCGCCGAGGAACCCCGTGCCGCCGGTGACGAGGACCGTCTCACCACCCATCGGGCGACGATACCTGCTCAGCGTGGGAGGCTTCGTTGGCGTGATGACCGACGCCGGCCTGGAGATAACGGTTCCTGAGGCGCGGTCGCTGGCGGCCGGCCTGTTGACCGACGTGTCGGGGCTGGCGCAGGAGATGCTCGAGTACCTCGTTGCGCGGATCCCCGAGGCGGGGGCGGATCCCGAGATCGAGGGGCTGACGCTTGGCTCGTGCTCGTCGAACCTCGAGGCGGCGTTGTCGATGGTTCGTCATGGGATCGCGGTGTCGGCGACCGAGGCGCCGGTGACGGCTCTGGAGCACGCGCGGGCGATGGCTGCGCGGGGTCACCCCGTCGACGTGATGCTGCGCTTCTACCGACTGGGATTGGGGTTCTTCACCGACCGGCTGCATGCGGGGATCACGGACTGGATCGCGGAGCCCGAGCTGGCGTTGCACGCGTTCGGGGAGTTGCAGCGGTTCGCTGTTGCCTACGTCGACCGCATCTCGAGCCAGGTCGCGGCCGAGTACGTGGCCGAGCTGGAGCGCCGCCAGAGCCGCGCGCGCGCCGTGCGGACGGATGCCGTGCGTGCGCTGCTGGCCGGGGGGTCGCTCGAGCTTGCGGCGGCAGAACGTGCGCTCTCCCATCGGCTCGCGGCGACGCAGGTCGCGTTCGTCTGCTGGGCCGATCGCGGCGACATCGATCTCGCGGCGGTCGGGGCGGCGACCGGGGCGCAGCTCGGCTCGGAGCGCCCGCTGCTCGTCGCCGACGGCGCGCACGCGCTCTGGGGCTGGGTCGCGGGATCGGCGTCGGTTGCAGCGGGCCTCGACGTGGACGGCCACGAGGTGCATGTCGCCTTGGGGGAGCCGCACTACGGTGATGCGGGGTTTCGCCAGTCGCACCTGGAGGCGCTGCGGGCGCGGCGGGTGGTCGAGCTCTCGGGACGGGCCGCGCCGTCGGTCACGCGGTTTGCCGACGTCGCGCTGGTCGATGCGCTGAGCCAGGATCTCGACGCCGCGCGCACGCTCGTGGCGCGCGAGCTCGGAGAACTCGCCGCCGACGGAGAACGCGAACGCGAGGAGCGCGCGGCGCTCCTGGCGGTGCTCGACGCAAAGGGCAGCCTGGCTGCGGCCGCGACCGTGCTGGGACTGCATCGCAACACGGTGCTTCAGCGCGTGCGCCGGGGCGAGGAGCGCCGCGGCCGCCCGGCAGACGACGCGCTGCTTGAGCTGCATTCGGCGCTTCGCCTCGCTGAGGTTCTCGGTTCGGCGGTGCTCCAGCGACCCTGAGCCGACAGATGTGCTGCGCGCACATCCGCACGTGCGCGGAGGCCTTACCTGCGGGCGCCCGCGCGGCGTACCGTCAACCACCATGCCGGCAACTGACGCCCTCCCCGATCCGGGCAACGCCGTCCCCGCGTTCTCCTGGCCGATCGCCGGGATCTTCACGGGCGCGCTCGGGCTCTTCGCGACAGGGACCTGGCTGGCGCTCGACGAGCGGCTCCTCGGCCTGACGCTCGCGCTGAACGCGATCGCGATTTTCATGATGTTCACGGTCCTGCACGACGCGTCGCACTACTCGATCAGCTCGAAGCGATGGGTCAACGCGACGTTCGGGCGCGCCGCGATGGCGTTCGTGTCGCCACTGATCGCGTTCGGGGCGTTCGGGTTCATCCACATCGAGCATCACCGGCACACCAACGACCACGCGAACGACCCCGACCACTTCGCCAGCCACGGCAAGTGGTGGCAGCTCCCGTTCCGCTTCGCGGTCATGGACGTGCCGTACGTGGGGTTCTACGCCCGCAACCTGCGGCGCCGACCACGAGCCGAGGTGATCGAGACCGCGGCCCTGTTGACGATCGCCGTGACGGTGATCGCGACGTGCGTCGTCACGGGCAACTTCTGGCTGCTCGCGGTGATCTACCTGATCCCGCAGCGGATCGCGATGACCGTCCTCGCCTGGTGGTTCGACTGGCTGCCGCACCACGGTCTGGAAGAGACCCAGAGCGAGAACCGCTACCGCGCCACGCGCAACCGCGTCGGGATGGAGTGGCTGTTCACCCCGCTGCTGCTCTCCCAGAACTACCACCTCGTCCACCACCTGCACCCGTCGGTGCCGTTCTACCGCTACGTCGCGACCTGGCGGCGCAACGAGGAGGCCTACCTCGAGCGCGATGCCGCAATCGGCACCGTCTTCGGCAAGCAGCTCGACGCGCACGAGTACCGCGAGTGGAAGCAGCTCAACCGCAGCCTGCTGCGCGTGCTGCCGGTGCGGGTGCCGGCGCGCTCGAGCGCTGCGCACGCCGTGTTCCACCGGCTGCCGGTCGCGTCAGTCGACCCGATCACGAGCGACAGCACGCTGGTCACGTTCTCCGTGCCCGAGGACCTGCGCGACGAGTTTCGCTTCGAGCCCGGGCAGCACGTGACGGTGCGCAGCGATCTCGGTGGCGAGGGCGTGCGACGCAACTACTCGATCTGCGCGCCGGCGACACGCGCGACGCTGCGGATCGCGGTCAAGCACATCCCCGGCGGCGCGTTCTCGACGTTCGTTCACGAGCAGCTCGAGCCCGGCGACGTGCTCGAGGTGATGACGCCGACCGGCAGCTTCTGCCCGCCGCTGCATCCCCTCCACACCAAGCACTACGTCGCGATCGCGGCGGGCAGCGGCATCACCCCGATCCTCTCGATGCTGCAGACGACGCTGGAGATCGAGACCGAGAGCCGCTACACGCTGATCTACGCCAACCGCAGCAGGGACACGACGATGTTCCGCAGCGAGCTCGATCAGCTCGAGGCCCGCTACGCGGACCGCCTCGAGATCCTCCACGTGCTCAGTCGCGACCCCGGCCACGTCCCCGAGCTGAGCGGACGCATCGACCGCGACAAGCTCGAGCGCTGGCTGACCACGGCCGTGGCGCCGGACAGCGTCGACGAGTGGTTCCTGTGCGGGCCGATCGAGCTGATCGTGCCGACCCGCGACACGCTTGTCGGCCACGGCGTCGAGCCCGAGCACGTCCACCTGGAGCTGTTCCACAGCTACGCGGACGACGGGCCGCGGTCGCGGACCGACGCGCAGCCGGCAAGCGTCACCGTCACGCTCTCTGGCCGCACCCAGACGATCGAGCTCGCCCCCGGCGACTCGCTCCTGGAGGGCACGCTCCAGGTTCGTCCCGACGCCCCCTACGCCTGCATGGGCGGAGCGTGCGGTACCTGCCGCGCCAAGCTCACGGACGGGAGCGTCGAGATGGACCACAACTACGCCCTCAGCGCCGCCGACCTCGAGGCCGGCTACGTCCTCACATGCCAGTCGCACCCGACGAGCGAGGCGGTGAGCATCGACTACGACCTGTAGCGGTCGGTGGAAAGGTGACCGGGATGAGATGAGGATTGATCGGTGGCTCAAATCGCCGAGGTCCTCGGCAGGTTGACGACCTCACCGCCGCGCTCGCGGTCATGAGCCTCCGGAAGGCTGAGCATGCGCTGCAGGCGTCCGAGCGGCAGACCGAGCGTGTCGGCGACGGCCTCCAGGGACGTGCCGGCATCGGGCAGGGCGGCCACGGCGGTCTCGAGCAACTGGGGGCGTTCGGGCGGTCCGATCTCCACGGGCTCTCGGGTGCGCCAGCCCGCTGCGGACAGTCGCCGCATCCCGCGCGCGTGATCCTCGGTGCTGATGCAGTCGAGGTCGCAGGCGCGCATGAGGGCGGCCTGCATCGAGACGCCCCAGTCCTTAGCGACCGCCTCAAGGCGACGCAGGTCGTCGCCGCGGGTGGGCAGGTGCGGACGGATCTCATCGGCGGGCATGAGCAGCGCGCTGGCGAAACGGTGGGCCTGCTGCTCCTGCCAGCGGTTCTCCTCAGCGCGCTGGTCGTGCAGGGCAAGGTGACCAAGCTCGTGCGCGACGTCAAAGCGCCGGCGCGTCGCAACGCCTTTGCCGGAGCAGAGCACCATCACCGGCCGGGTCGCCGTCGGCGTGGTGAACGCGTCGATGCCGGGGTGGAAGTCGCCGACGGCGGCGACCACGACCCCGCGAGCCTCGGCCAGCGCGATGAGGTTGGCGATAGGCCCCGTCGGGATCTCCCAAGCGCCGCGTGCGTGCGCAGGCGGCCTACCTCCGGGTGCCGCGAGGCTTGAGTTCGGGGACGACCAAGTTCGGAATCGCGCGCAGCAAGAAGCGATCGAAATGCGGAACGGTGAACGCTGCGTAGCCGTGCTCCGGGGTGTACAGCAGACCCATGTTGATCAGTTCGGCTCGTGTCGGCGCGAGGTTCTGAGACGTCCGCCCCATCGCCTCTGCGACATCCGAAGCTTTCTGGGGCTCTGGGCCCAATCCCGCCATCGCGCGGAGGTAGGCGCTCTGTAGCGGCGTCGCTCGGTCCAAACGAACTCGGTAGAACGATCCGTCAAGCTTGGCCTCAAACGTAGGCACGGCGGCGAGCAGATCGTCGCGTGTGACCACGGGACCCTCGGCGATCGCCCAGACTGCGTACCCCAGTTCCTGCACGAAGAAGGGATAGCCATCAGTGATCGCCACGGCCTCGTCGAGAGCCTCATCGGCGTAGTCGGCGCCCTCTTGCCGAGCTGGCTCTGCGAGCGCACGCTTCGCATCGTCTGGTGACAGGCGGCCGATCGTCGGGAACTTGAACAAGCGCTCTGCGTAGGACTTTGCGTCCCCTGCAAGTTCCGCGATCTGCGGCAGACCAGCCCCCACAAGAGTGATTGGCAGCTTGCGCTGGACGGTCTTGTGCAACGCCGTGATCACCGCCTCGAGTTGCACTGCATTGAGGAACTGCACCTCGTCGAAGAGCAGGACAACTCCCTTGCCTTTCTCCTCGGCCGCGTCCCCGATTGCCAGAAAGACATCGGTCAGATCTAGAGCGAGATCCGCATGGTCAGCAAAGCCCTCGGCCGCCTCGACGTCGAGCCCCATCGTGAGAGTTCCCGACTGGTCGACACTCATCGTGAACGACTTGAGTACGGACGCGGCCTGCTGAAACCGGCCGGTCCACCTCGCCTTCGGCGACAGCTGAAACAGGGCCGTCCGAAGCTTCGCTGCGATCTCACGCCGGAACGCCGACTCGTCGTTCTTCCTGACTTCGAGTTCAACCACAACCCAGTCGTGTTCCAAAGCCGTCGTGCGGAAGCGCCCAAGCAAGACCGTCTTCCCGACCCCTCGGAGTCCTGTGATGATCATGGACTGCTCGGTGCGCCCTCGCGCGAGGCGTGCGAGCAGGAGGTCGAAGGACGCGAGTTGATCATCGCGACCAGCGATCACCTGGGGCTCCGCGCCAGCGTTCGGCGTGTAGGGGTTCGTTAGCGGGTCCACGGGGCGAGATTATAGACGTTAGGTCGCTTTATCTAGATCTTGTAAAGCGCACTAAACCAACTAACACGCCGCGTCCATCAAATGGCCGTCGAGCAGCGCGGTCTACCAGGGCCGGTAGTGGTCGCACTCACCGCAGCCGCCGACCCTCTTCTCCGCCAGCGAGGAGTTTGTCGATGCGGCGCCGGACCTTGCGCGCGAAGCGCTTGGCCTCGTCTCGCGGTCCCCACCAGCCGTGCCTGGCCGACGAGTTCTTGGCGCCGCCATGCTCCGTCTTCATGTGCTTCGGAAGAGCCATCGGTCTTGAAGAGTCCCGGGAACGACGATCGCCCGGGTCCGATTACCCGGGCGATGCGTCTACGTCATCAGTGGAGACGGCGGGAATTGAACCCGCGTCCGCGATCGCGTGATGATGGTGTCTACGAGCGTAGCCGGCGCTCAGATCTCATCTGGCAGTCGCCTCGCCGGCGGGGTTCTGTCAGACCAGCCTCCTGAAGATGTCCCCGCTTTGGCGGAGGCGGACCGCCGCGGGTGAGCTGGCATTCTGATCCCGCAACATCCCCGCGGCCAGCAGGCGAGGGGCGAGACCTCACAGCTTAGATTTAACTAAGCGGCGAGGGCGTACTCATGAGAGTCCGCACCTATGGTTTTGCCGGTTTTTACGAGGCCTCCGGCACCTCGGCTCGCAACCGCCACCACGGAAATCGACCACGTCGAAGCCTGTCGTCCCCGTGATTTGGTTGTCCGCCTAGTGTAGCGGCGCGCGCGTGGCGACCCGCAGCGGCCGGTGCACCTGCGAAGCTGCGGCCCGTGCGACGGCTGGTGACGATGGTCGCGATCGCGGGGGCGCTGCTCGTTGGCGGCTGCGGTGACGACGGAGACGACGACGGCGGTACGCCCGCGCGGGCGGGCGCCGCGGCGCAGGGTGCGTCGGCTGCGCTGCGCGCACAGCTCGTGCGCGCCGAGGCCGACCAGATCTTCCTCACGGGCGCTGCGATCGCCGAGGCCGTGCGCAGCGGGCCGGACAAGGCCGAGTTCGCCGCGGCCCTCACCACCGCGAAGACCAACGCGGCAGAGCTCGCGAACGCCGTCATGGGCGCATACGGCGCCGGCCCCGCGGGCGAGCTGACGACGTTGCTGCGCAAGCAGATCGACGGCTTCGGCGAGTACGCGAAGGCTGAGCTCGCGCAGAGCGACGCCGCCGTGCAGGAGGCGCTCGCGACGCTGGACGAGCTGCGCGCCGACCAGGCGCGCCTGCTGGCGCGGACGATCGGCAAGCTCGGGCGTACCGACATCGCCGAGGACCTGCGGATTCAGATTCAGGGCCTGATCGGCGCCGCCGACGCGATCGTGGCCAAGGAAGGCGACGCCTACGCCGAGCTTGGCGAGGCCGCCGGGCGCGGCCCGCTGACCGCCGAGCGCCTCGCCGCCGCGATCGCCGCCGACAAGCGCGACCGCTACCCCGAGCCGACCGACGGCCCGGCCGCGGCGACGCGCGCGGGACTCACGAGCCTGCTGGTTGCCGACAGCTACCTCGCGCTGCTGCACACCAACGCGATCGTGCGCTTCGGCGGCGACGCCGAGACCACCCGCAAGGCCGGACGCGCTGCGGACGAGAACGCCGTCGCGTTCGCGCAGTGGATCAGCTCGGTCTACGGCGAGGAGTCCAGCCAGCGCCTGCTCAAGCAGTGGCGTGCGCAGGGCCGGCTCGTCGCCAACTACGCGCGCGCGAAGGTGCGCGAGGACGACATCGCCGCGCGCACCGCGCTCAGCCAGCTGGAGATGTGGTCCGGCGAGGCCGCGACGCTGATCTCCCAGCTCAACCCGCGCCTGCGCCAGGAGCAGCTCGTCGACGTCCTGCGCGCGGCGATCGACGCGCGCACCGGCGCGGTTCGCGCCGACGTCGCGCACTCCCCGAAGACCTACGCCCGCCTGCAGGAGTCGGCAACCGCATCGGTCGCGATCGCGACGTTGCTCGCCCGCGGCATCAGCGCGCAGTTCCCGTCGCAGTTCGACGAGTAGGCGCCTTGTCGGCGCCGGGGGCTGGACCGGCGCCGACGGCGGCACGAAACCGCATGCGCTTACGACACGGGCGGGAAATCGGCGAGGGGACCCTGCCCGGCCCCGAACGCAAAGGGACGCGGGTCCGAGCCACTCGACGGAACCCTTCCTCGTTCGCAACCCGAAGGTGCGCTCGAGTTCAGGTGGCGCGGCCTTTACACCGTCTCCGGTTGGCCCGAGGGCTTCTCCGGTTGGCCCCCCGAGAGGGGCCTGGCCTCGCTCTTTGCGGCTCGTTCCCGCGTCTGAGATCAACCTACGTCGACCCGTAGCGGAGTGCAAGAGCGGCGCTGTGATGATCCCGCAATCTGCGACAAAATCCGCGGCAGCGGTCGCCGCGGCGCTCCCACTAGCCTGTCGGCATGAGCACGACTGCCGCCACTGACGTCGCCTGGGACCTCGAACGCCTCGTCGACGGCGAAGGGCCCGACGGCGCCAAGGCGCGGCTCGACGAGGCACAGCAGCGCGCCGAGGCGTTCGCCGCCGCGCACGCCGGCAAAGTCGTCGAGCTCGACGGCGATGGTCTGGCCGCAGCGATCTCCGAGCTCGCCGAGATCTCCGACCTCGTCGGCCGCGCTGGCAACTACGCGCACCTGCGCTTCGCCGTCGACACCGCCGACCCCGAGGTCGGTGCGCTGATGCAGCTCGTCAACGAGCGCGCCGCGCAGATCGAGACGACGCTCGTGTTCTTCGACCTCGAATGGGCCGCGCTCGACGACGACCGCGCCGACGAGCTGCTGCAGGCCGAGGGCCTCGACCACGCGCGCCACTACCTGCGCACCGCGCGCCGCTACCGCCCGCACCTGCTCTCCGAGCCCGAGGAGAAGCTGATGACCGAGAAGTCGGTCACCGGCTCGAGCGCGTGGTCGCGCCTGTTCTCCGAGCTGACGTCGGCGATCGAGGTCAGCCTGCCCGACGAGGGCAACGTCCAGCTCGACGTCGCGCTCAGCCGCCTGCTCTCCCCCGACCGCAACGAGCGCGCGAGCGTCCAGCAAGCCGTCACCGACGCCCTCACGCCCGGCCTGCGCACGCGTGGCTTCGTCTACAACACGCTGCTCGCCGACAAGGCGACCGACGACCGGCTGCGCAGCTTCCCGAGCTGGATCTCCAGCCGCAACCTCTCCAACGAGGCCTCCGACGAGTCCGTGCAGGCGCTGGTCGACGCGGTGAAGGAGGCCTACGAGATCCCGCGCCGCTGGTATCGCCTGAAGGCGCGCGTGCTCGGCATCGAGCGCCTCGCCGACTACGACCGCATGGCCGCGATCACCACCGACGACGAGGAGATCGAGTGGGACGACGCCAAGCGCATCGTCCTCGACGCCTACCACGGCTTCTCCGACCGCCTCGGCGCCACCGCCGAGGAGTTCTTCGACGGCTGGATCGACGCGCCCGTGCGTCCGGCCAAGCGCGGCGGCGCGTTCTGCGCCTACACCGTCCCCACGCTGCATCCCTACGTGATGCTCAATTACACGAGCAAGCGCCAGGACGTGCTGACGCTCGCGCACGAGCTCGGCCACGGCGTGCACGCATCGCTCGCGCGCTCGCGCGGGCCGTTTGAGCAGAGCACGCCGCTGACGCTTGCCGAGACCGCCTCGGTGTTCGGCGAGACGCTCGTCTTCCGCGCGCTGCTCGAGCAGGCCGACACCGCCGACAGCCGCCTCGCGCTGCTGGCGCAGAACATCGAGGGCTCGATCGCGACGGTGTTCCGCCAGACCGCGATGAACCAGTTCGAGCATCTCGCGCACACCGCCCGCCGCGAGGAGGGTGAGCTCAGCGTCGAGCGCTTCGGCGAGCTCTGGGCGCAGACCCAGTCCGAGCTGCTCGGCGACGCCGTCGAGGTCACGGACAACTACCGCTCGTGGTGGTCCTACGTGCCGCACTTCATCGGCACGCCGGGCTACGTCTACGCCTACGCCTACGGCCAGCTGCTCGCGCTGTCGGTCTACGGCCGCTACCTCGAGGAGGGCCCGGACTTCGTCGAGCGCTACCTCGAGCTGCTGGCCGCCGGCGGCTCGAAGTCGCCCGAGGGCCTGGCGGAGATCGCCGGCCTGGACCTCGCCGACCCCGGCTTCTGGCGCAGCGGCCTGCAGCTCGTCGAGCGCCAGCTGGCCGAGGCCGAGGCGGCAGCCGACGAGGTGCTGTCGTCGCGCTGATGGCGACGCCGCTCCCCGAGCCACCGCCGCCAACCCCATTCGGGGAGGAACGGCGGCCGTGGTACCGGCGTTTCGCCGGCGCGCTGATCGGCGCGGCCCTGATCGCCTTCAAGTTCGGCAAGGCCGCGATCCTGCTGCTGCCGAAGATCAAGGTCCTCTCGACCTCGGCGACGATGCTCGTCTCGGTTGCCGCTTACGCGCTGATCTGGGGTTGGAAGTTCGCCGTCGGCTTCGTCGTGCTGCTGTTCATCCACGAGATGGGCCACGTGATCCAGCTGCGGCGCGAGGGCATCGAGGCATCGGCGCCCGTCTTCATCCCGTTTCTCGGCGCGGTCGTGTGGGCGAAGTCGCTGGGCGACGACGCCGCCGCCGAGGCGCGCGTTGGGCTCGCAGGGCCGATCCTCGGCTCGCTCGGCGCGGCCGCCTGCTGGGGGCTCGGCGAGGCGCTGGACTCCGACCTGCTCGTCGCGCTCGCGTTCACCGGCTTCTTCCTGAACCTCTTCAACCTGCTGCCGGTGACGCCGCTGGACGGCGGCCGCGCGATGGCCGCGCTGACGCCGTGGATGTGGTTCGTCGGGCTCTTCTTGATGGCGCTGCTGACCTTCACGATCCCGAACCCGATCTTGATCTTGATCCTGCTGATCGCCGCGTTCGACGTCTACCACCGCTGGAAGGCCTACCGCGCCGGCGACCGCAGCTACTACCGGGTGCCGGCGCGCACGCGCATCGGTGTCGTCGTCGTCTATCTCGGGCTGATCGCCGCGCTCGCGGTGGGCATGGACGCCACCCACCTCGAGCGCGACTTCGACGACGTCTAAGGCAGCAGCGGCGGGATCGTCACCGGGCTGTCGTACAGCGCCGCTCCGGCGCCCGTGAGGATGCCGAGGCCGACGCATTGGCCGACCAGGTTGCACGCGCCGCCGTTGATCAGGACCAACGGTACGCCGACGAAGTCGATCGACTTGTCGCTGATCGTGTCGGCGTCCGTCGGGATGTACAGCAGCTTCTCCGTCGCGGGCTCCAGCCCCGCCGCCAGCGCGTAGATGTGCGCGCCGCCGGTGTAGCCAGCCGCCTTGATGTGGCGCAGCCCGAGCCCGCCGCTCGCCAAGAGCCCCTCGACCAGCGGCCCGTAGCTCGTCAGCGGCGCGGGCAGCGCCGGCAGTGCCGGGAGCCCCGTCAACGGCGGCAGCGTCAGCCCCGTGCCGAAGACCGAGTACGGCCCGCTGGTACTCAGCGGCAAGCCCTTGTACGAGCCGATGATCGTGTGGATCACCACGCCCGCCTGCACAGCCGGGCCGCCGAGCACGGTCGCGCCGTTCGGGCGGCCGGTCTGCGTCAGGAACTCGAGGCCCTCGTCGAGCGAGAGCTTCGTCGTCGTCCCGCCGCCGACGTAGCTCAGCTGCATCGCCGACAGCTGTGCGGCGTTGATGCCGAGCTTTGCGGCCTCGGTGATCAGCTGCTGCTTGAGCGCCAGTGCCTGCGCGTCGAACCCGCCCAGTGACTTCAGCACGACGACGGCGTTGCCGATCCGCGTGTACGCGACGAACGCACGCGACTGCAGGTCGAACAAGCCGACGACGTGCTGGTTGTCGCCAGCCGGCCGGTAGTTGATGACGACGAGCCGGTCCTCGCAGGACGCCGGATTCGACGTGCACTGCGGCACGTTCGGGGGCAGGCACGACGCGAGGTCCGCGACGCACGGCGCCGGGTCCTGCGGCAGGATCAGACCGCCGTTCTTCGGCAGCTTGTAGACCGAGAACGCATCCGGCGCGTTCTTGATCGTGCTCTGGCGCCCGTCACGCCACTGGAACTGCACCTCGCGCGCGGAGTTGAGGTTGAAGTCGACGCCGCCGGCGTTGTTGAGCGTGTCCTTGAAGCGCTGCTCCCACGGCCGGTACTCGAACGTGACCTCGGAGACGAGCACGTCGTTGGCCACCGTGCTGCTGTTGATGCGGCACGTCGCGATCGCGTTCTTCTTGGCAGCCTTCTGCGCGTTGGTGTCGGTGCCGAGCACCGGCGCGTTCGGAT
Source organism: Paraconexibacteraceae bacterium (assembly GCA_963727365.1). Classification (GTDB taxonomy): domain Bacteria; phylum Actinomycetota; class Thermoleophilia; order Solirubrobacterales; family Solirubrobacteraceae; genus Paraconexibacter. Next base: position 21,315 of record CAVSFU010000020.1, read on the forward strand.
CGCCGCGGACGATGTCGCGCTTGTAGCTGCGCGCCGTGTAGAAGCCCGCCGCGTTGCCGGCCGTCTGCCACGTGGCACCAAACGGCTGCGGCTCCCAGGCCTGCGGTGTCGGCGGGTTGGTCTGCAGGATGATCAGCGTCTGGTTGGACAGGTGGTTGTCGCTGTGAACGACCTGGTTGTCGGCGTTGCGCGTGATCGTCACGAAGCCCTGCGCGGTCGTCGCGCTCGCCGGCAGCGTGCGCAGCGGGTTGGCCGCGTTCGAGCTGGCGCCGCTCTTCGACAGGCAGCCGCCCGGGATCGGGTTCGGGATGAACGGCGGGATCGCCGGCGTGATGAAGCCCGCCGAGGCATCAAGCTCGGCTTGCGAGTCGAGCGAGGAGCCTGCGCCCGGCACATCCGCAGGCGTGAGATTGCTGCGAGAGCGACCGCCCTGGTCCTCGAAGTACGGCACGTCGCCGCGATAGACGTCGCCGTCGACCGGCGCCGTCAGCGCCGCGTGTGCGCTGCTCGATGCGAGCAACGCAGTAATGACCGCCGTAACGGCGGTCGCCGTCCTACCCCACATAGATGCCTCCCTAACCCCGATTCGAAGGCCTCACCCCACAGCAGGCCCTCCCGTCAGCTGAACGTATCAGTTCAACAGGCGTTAGACCGGATTTTGGCCTGCAGCTACTTCAGCGTGCGCGTCGCGGTCGCGACCGTGAGGTTGCCCACGTTGTCCTTGCCGCGCAGCGTGAGCTTCACCACGACGCGCTTGTGACGCCGCAGGAACTCCTTGCCCTCGCCGGTCAGCGGGATCTGGACGTTGACCGTGCCGCCCTTGTGCGTGAACACGAAGCGCTTGGCCAGGCCGTAGGTGTTGCGCTTCAGCGTGCTGCTCGTCGTCATCGCGAAGCGCACCTCCTCGTCGCTGCCGAGGCGCACGCGTAGGCGACCACTGCGCAGCGCGGCCTTGCGGCTGGTGCTGCGGATCTCCGCCTGCAGCGTCGGCTTCATCGTGTCCGGCGGTGGCGTCGGCTTGGCCTTCACGTTGAGCGTCCCGCGCATGAACGTGTGGATCGAGCAGAGAAACGGGTAGCTGCCGGCGGGCATCAGGTCGGCGCGCTCGACCGGAGACTCAGAGCCGAACCCGCCGGTCCTGGACTTGAACAGCGATACGCCGTTGGCGTTGCCGACGCTCGTGACGTCGTGCGGGCCGGGCGAAAGCACGTCGTTGTTCTTGAAGACGACCTTGTCGCCGGCGGTGATCTCGTAGCTCGAGGCGCCGAAGCGCCACAGCGTCTCAGCCGTGATGACGATGTCCGCCTGGGCCGCCGCCGGCGCGGCAAGCGTGGCGGCGGCAGCCGCCGCGAGCATAGGACCCTTCCGCATAGGCCGCCGACGGTATCAGCGGCCGACTTCGCGAAGCGCCCGTTGCATGTCGCGATCGGACTCGCGGCGCTTGATCGACTCGCGCTTGTCGAAGCGATCCTTGCCGCGGCCGACGGCGATCTCGACCTTTGCGCGCTGGCCCTTGAAGTAGATCCGCGTCGGCACCAGCGTCAGGCCGCGCTCGCGCGTCTTGCCGATCAGGCGCTCGATCTCGTAGCGCTTGGCAAGCAGCTTGCGCGTGCGCTCGGGGTCGTGGTTGTCGCCCGCGGCAGGCCCGTAGGGCGCGATGTGGACGTTGTGCAGCCACAGCTCGCCGTCACGGACGCTCGCAAAGCCGTCCTTGATCTGCACCTGCCCGTCGCGCACCGACTTGACCTCGGTTCCGAGCAGCTCGATGCCGCACTCCAGGTTGTCGGAGAGCTCATAGCGAAACGACGCCTGACGGTTCGTCGCGATGTCGCCCGCGGAGATCTTGCGTTTTCCGCCCTTTGCCACGTCAACAGGCTAGGCGATGTCCAAGTCGACGCGGCCCTTCGGCGCGTCGATGCGCCGGACGGCAACGCGGATCGGATCGCCGAGGCGGATCGTGCGCCCGGACTCGGCGCCGAAGAGCACGGTGCCGTGCTCGTTGAGGTCCCACCAGTCGCCGCGCATCCGCCGCACCGGGAGCATCCCCTCGTAGCCGTTGCCGAACGCGACGAACGCACCCGCCCCGATCAGGCCGATGACCTCGCCGTCGTACTCGACGTCGTCGCGGCCTTCCACCTCGCGCTCGAGCAGGAAGCAGCGCGCGACGTCGTCGGCCTTGCGCTCGATCGACATCGCGTCGCGCTCGCGCGCACTCGTCCACTGGCCGGCTTCGGCGAGCGCACCGGCGCGCGGCTCCTCCTCACCCGCGCCGATCGCGCTGAGCAGCGCGCGGTGGGCGATCAGGTCGGGGTAGCGGCGGATCGGCGAGGTGAAGTGGCAGTAGCGCTCGCTGGAAAGGCCGGCGTGGCCCTTGTTCTCCGGCGTGTAGTGCGCCTGCTTCAGCGCGCGCAGCACCAGCGTCGTCAGCGCTTGGCGCCCATGCCCGGTGCGCTGCACGTGCTGGGCGATCAGGCGCGACGCGGCAGCGACGACCTCCGCGGTCTCCTGCGGCGTCATGCGGTCAGGCGTCGGCGGCGTCGCCACGTCGAGCGAGTGCAGCTGGTCCATCAGCCGCTGGACGCCCTCGGGATCGGGATGCTCGTGCACGCGGTAGAGCGTCGGCACCTTGCGCTGCGCGCACAGCGTCGCGACGGCCTCGTTGGCCGCGATCATCAGGTGCTCGATCACGCGATGCGACTCGGTCTGCACGCCGACGTGCGCGCCGGTGATCTGCCCGTGCTTGTCGAACGCGAACTCCGGCTCGGCCGACTCGATCGCGATGGCACCGCGCTCGGTGCGGCGCGCGTCGAGCTTCGCCGCGACCGCACGGGCGGCCTGCAGCGGTGTCCCCCACGGCTCCTCGTAGGGCCTGGCGCCGGCGAAGATGCGGTCGACCTCGTCGTAGTCCAAGCGCATGTCCGAGCGGATCGTCGAGCGGTAGAACGTCGACTTCACGACGTCGGCGCCCTGCAGCTCGAGCTCGGCGGTGACGGCGAGGCGGTCGATGTGCGGGCGCAGCGAGCAGGCGTCGTTGGACAGCGCCTCGGGCAGCATCGGCTCGACCGCGCCGGGGACGTAGACGCTCGTGCCGCGGCGGTAGGCCTCGCGATCCACGATCGAGCCGGGCTTGACGTACGCGCTGACGTCGGCGATGTGCACCCATACGCGCCAGTGCTCAGGACCGAGCTCCTCGGCGCTGATCGCGTCGTCGAAGTCCTTGGCGGTGACGGGGTCGATCGTGAACGTCGGCAGGTCGCGCAGGTCGCGCCGCGCGACGTCGGCCGGCTCGGCGTCGCGCGCCGCGTGCTCGACCCCCGGCGCGAAGCGCCGCGAGAGCCCGCGGTCGAGCATCAGCGCCTCGATCACGACGCGCGCGACGTCGGGGCGCCCGAGCACGCGCTCGATCTTCGGCGCACCGCGGCGCGCCGTGCCGCTACGGACGAGCACGAGGTCGCCGGGACGCGCGTCGCGCACGCGGTCGAGGTTGATGCGGCGGCCGCGCTCGAAGAAGGGCGTCGCGGTGAGGAAGCGCCCGCGCCGCTCGAGCTGGCCGACCCAGCGCTCCTTCACCGGCGCCTCGTCCGACGCGCGGTGCTGGCGGCCGTGCGTTCGCGGGCTCACGCGCGCTCAGCCGCGACGACCGCCACCGCGCGCTGCAGCGCCTCGTCGGGCTTGGTGTCGAGCTTGTCGGACGCACGCACGTCGGGGGTCAGCCCGTCGCCGGTGCTCGTGCCGCGGCCGCCGAGGTTGCGACCGCTGGGCAGGAAGTACTGGCCGGCCGTGATGTCCAGCGCACCGCCGTTGGGCAGCTCGATCACCTGCTGGAAGACGCCCTTGCCGAACGTGCGCGTGCCGACGATCTCAGCGCGCTTGCGGTCCTGCAGCGCGCCCGCCACGATCTCCGATGCCGAGGCCGTGTTGCGGTTGACGAGCACCACCAGCGGCTCGTCGGGCAGCAACGGGTCGCCGGTGGCCGAGAGCGTCTGCTCGTCGACGGTGCGCCCGCGCGTCGTGACGATCGTGCCGCTCTTCAGGAACGCCGAGGCAACGAGCCGCGCCTCGGACACCAGGCCGCCGCCGTTGTCGCGCAGGTCGAGCACGTAGCGCGTCGCGCCGCGGCGCTTCAGGCGCTTGTACGCCGCGAGCATGTCGCCATGCGCGCCCGGCCCGAACTGCGAGAGGCGCACGACGCCGACCTTCGTCTTGCCGCGGCGGATCAGCCGCGCGGTCGTGAAGCCGGCCTGGACCGTCGCGCGCTCGATGTTCTGCGTGATGCGCTCCTTGCCGCGCGCGATCGTGATGCGAACAGACGTGCCTGGGCGACCGGTGATGTACGACGACGCCTTCTGGATCGTCAGCCCTCGCAGCGCGTGGCCGCCCGCACGGACGATCACGTCGCCCGCGCGCACGCCGGCGCGCTTGGCCGGCGACTTCGCGAACACGCTGACCACCTGCAGGCCTTTCCCGGCGCGGCGAACGGTGACGCCGATGCCCGAGAACTCGCTGCGCTGCTCGCGCTGGAAGCGGCGGTACTCCGCCGCCGTGAAGTAGTGGGAGAAGCGGTCGCGAAGGCGGTCCACCATCCCCCAGATCGCGTCGTCGGCGAGCTTGTCGGCGTCGGGCTTGACGTAGTAGCTGTCCTCGACGGTGTCGAGCGCCTGGCTGACGATGCGCGTCTGCTTGTCGACGAGCGCGTCGGCGATCGGGTCCGGCAGTGCTGAGGGGTGGCCGCCGATCCAGATTCCCGCCGCGAGCAGGACGATCACGGCGAGCACGGCGCCCACGGGGCGAGCGAGGCGGGGCATTTGCGGCCGCCCACGCTAGCGGGCGGGGCTAAACGCGGAGGAAACGCCGCAGCGACAGACCGGAGCCGAGCGCCGACACGGTGATGCCCGCAAGCAGCAGCAGCGCGGTCAGCGCCGGGAACGGCATCGTGTCCGGGAGCTTCAGCAGCGAGAAGCCGTCCGACAGGAACGGGTCGAGGATCGCGATCTTCGCGACGCCCAGCAGCAGCACGGCGATGATCCCGCCGAGCGCGCCCAGCACGATCCCCTCGATCACGAACGGCCAGCGGATGAACCAGTCGGTCGCGCCGACGAGCTTCATCACCTCGACCTCGCGGCGGCGGCTGAACAGCGACAGCCGGATCGTGTTGGAGATCAGCAGCACCGAGGCGATGATCAGCAGCCCGACGAGGGCGAACATCAGCCACTTCACGAGGCCCGCGGCCTTGAGGACCTTGCCGGCCTTCTCGCGGTTGGACCCGACCTTGCCGATCGCCGGGTCGATGACCGTGCGCTTGCCCGACGCCGTCTGCGGCGAAAGCACGTCGACGAGCTTCAGCGAGTCGTCGGGGTCCTTCGTCTTGACGCGGAAGGTGTCCGGCAGCGGGTTGGAGCCGAGCAGGCGGTAGGCCTCGGGGTTCTGCTTGCGCGCCTCCTGGTACGCCTTCTCCTTCGGGACGTACTCGACGCTCTTGACGAAGCGCGTGTCCTGCAGGCGCTGCTTGACGCGCGTGGCGTCCGCGTTGGTGGCGTTCGTCTTGAGGTAGACGTCGACGAGCACGCGCCCGCGCACCTCCGAGGCAGCGCCCGTCATCCCCTGCACGACGGGGATGAAGACGCCGAGGACGAGCACCGTCAGGATCACCGACGCGATCGCCGCGAACGACGGGATCGCGTTGCGGTTGATCGAGCGGATGGCCTCCTTGGCGAAGAACCCGGTGCTCATTGCGAGCAGCTCCTTCGGGGGACAGTGCGACGGCCTGTCGAGAGATGACCCGAAGTCACTCCTCGTCACCCCAGAACGCGCTGTCGAAGAGGTCGGCGGCGTCGCTCATGCGGCGCGGGGCGGGAGCCGGCTCGCCGCGCATCAGCGCGCCGAACTCCGCGGTGGACTCGTCGGCCTGCACGTAGGCGCCGACGCGCTCGTCGCGCACGATCTGGCCCGCGCTCAGCTCGATCACGCGGCGGCGCATGCGGTCGACCATCGCGTGGTCATGCGTCGCGACGACGACGGTCGTCCCCGTGCGGTTGATGCGGTAGAGCAGCTGCATGATGCCGACGCTCGTCTCGGGGTCGAGGTTGCCGGTCGGCTCATCGGCCAGCAGCAGCGGCGGGTGGTTGACGAACGCGCGCGCCACCGAGACGCGCTGCTGCTCGCCGCCCGAGAGCTGCTCGGGGTAGTTGTGCAGCTTCAGGCTGAGGCCGGTGAGGCGCAGGATGTCCGGGACCTTCGCGCGGATGTCCTTGCGCGAGTGGCCGGTGACCTGCAGCGCGTAGGCGACGTTGTCGTAGACCGTGCGGTTGGGCAGCAGCTTGAAGTCCTGGAAGACGACGCCGAGGTTGCGCCGGTAGAACGGCACCTTCTTGCGGTCGATCTCGGCGAGGTCGCGGCCGGCGACGCGGATCTGGCCGGTGGTCGGCTCGTGCTCCTTGATCAGCAGCCGCAGCGCCGTCGACTTGCCCGAGCCGGTGTGCCCGACGATGAAGACGAACTCACCGCGCCCGATGTTGAAGCTGACGTTGTCCAGGCCGGTATCACCGGACTCGAACGTCTTGGAGACGCCTCGAAATTCGATCACTGAGGGCGCGCGGTCCTCAGGGCGCGCGCGTTCCTGCAGCTTGCCTGCATGCCGTTCAACGATGGCCATCGCCTTTCGAGGGTTGCACAGGAACGCCTCAGATCCTCTGCTGGCAAGCGGCCTTGCAGCGCAGCGTCCTATCCTGGCGGGAGATGCCGCAGATCAGCTCGGAGACGCTCGCCAACGACCTGCCGCTGTACCGGGTGGGTCTCGAGGGGACCAAGGCGACGACGATTCTCGTCGCGTTCGACGCCGGCGCGCGGACCGAGCGCACCGAGGAGAACGGGATGGCCCACTTCCTCGAGCATCTCGTCTTCAAGGGCGGCGAGAAGTACGACGACTACCGCAAGGTCAACGAGACCGCCGAGCGCATGGGCGGCTCGCTGAACGCCTACACCTCGCACGATCTCGTCGCGTTCCACATCACCGTGCGCGCCGAGGCGGCGATGGAGGCGATCGACCTGCTGACCGACTTCGTCGGGCGGCCGTTGCTCGACCCCGAGGAGCTGGACAAGGAGCGCGGCGTCGTGATCCAGGAGATCGCGCGCTACAAGGACCAGCCGTCTGCGGTGGCCGAGGAGCTGATCGACTCAGCCGCGTTCGGCGACCACCCGCTCGGACGCACGGTGCTCGGGTCGGAGGATCACCTGCGGACGTTCTCGCGCGACGCGATCGTCGCGTTTCGCTCGCGGCGCTGGGCCGGCGTGCGTGGCGGGGCGTTCATCGTCGGCAACACCGAGCACGTCCCCGGCAACGGCGAGGTCGCCGCGCTCTTCGAGCGCTTTCCGTCGGTGCCGGCGCCCGAGGCCTACGAGCCCGCGCCGTCGTTTGCGCCGAAGGTGCTCGTCGAGGAGCGCGACTCCAACCAGTCGCACCTGCGCATGAGCTACCGGCCGGACGTCGACGTCTCGTCGGCCAAGTCGCGCGCGGCGCTGAACATCTACTCGACGCTGCTCGGCGGCTCGATGGGCTCGCGCCTGTTCGACGAGATCCGCGAGCAGCGCGGGCTCTGCTACTCCGTGTACTCCGTCGATCACGCGTTCTCCGACGTGCCGATCCTGCAGCTCGGCTCCGGCCTGGAGTCATCGAAGTGCGCCGAGGCGTACACGCGGATGCGCGAGATCGTCGGCGAGCTGCACGCCGACGGCCCGCGCGAGGAAGAGGTCTCGCGGGCGCGTGCCTACGCCGCCGGCCGGCGCGTGCTGATGTTCGAGAACACGAACGCCGTCGCGCGCCACGCGGCCTTCCAGAAGATCGTTTACGGCGAGGACATCGACCCCGACCGCTCGATCGCGTTGCTCGACGAGGTCACGTTCGACGAGGTCGCCGAGGTCGCGCGCGCGCGTCGACCCCGAGACGCTGGCCGTCGCGTGCGTCGGCCCGCACACGATCGACGAGTTTGACTGATTCTTAACTTGGAATGATTCCAGTTTCTGGTAGGGTGCGCCGCCATGGTCCAGATGTCCCGAGACCAGGTCGCCGAGGAGCTGCGCGAGCGCGGCCTGCGTGTGACCGCCCCGCGGCTCGCCGTGTACGGCGCCGTCGCCCAGCTTCCCGGCCACCCGGACGTCGACACGATCGCGTCGACGGTTCGCCAGGAGCTCGGCAGCGTCTCGGTGCAGACCGTCTACGACTGCCTCGGCGTCCTCGCGGGCGCCGGGCTGCTGCGGCGGATGGAGCCGGCCGGCGGCCCCAGCCGCTACGAGACGCGCGTCGGAGACAACCACCACCACGTCGTGTGCCGGGCCTGTGGCACGGCGCAGGACGTGGATTGCGCCGTCGGCGCTGCCCCGTGCCTGGACCCGTCGGACACCAGCGGCTTCGTCGTCGACGAGGCCGAGATCACGTTCTGGGGGCTTTGCCCCGCCTGCCAGAGCACAACCCAGGGAGCACGATGAACTGTTACGTCTGCGCCGCGCAGGGCACCGCCAGTCCGGCGGTCGCCCTCTGCAACTCCTGCTCGATCGGCCTCTGCCGCGAGCACCACGCCGAGGAGCTGCGCGCGCCGCGGCCCGGCGGGACGAACCTGCGCTGCTCGCACCGCCTGGTGGCCGCATGAGCGACGAACGCCGCGAGCTCACTGACCGCCAGGGTCACCCGGTCTACGACAACCAGAACCAGCGCACCGTCGGCCCGCGCGGTCCGGCGACGCTCGAGAACTACCACTTCATCGAGAAGCTCAGCCACTTCGACCGCGAGCGCATCCCCGAGCGTGTCGTCCACGCTCGTGGCACCACCGCGTTCGGCTACTTCGAGGCGACCGGCGGGTGGGGCGACGAGCCGATCGCGAAGTTCACGCGCGCCAAGCTCTTCCAGGAGGCCGGCAAGCGCACCGACGTCGCCGTGCGCTTCAGCACCGTCGCCGGCGGGCGTGACTCCTCCGAGGCCGTCCGCGACCCGCGCGGCTTCGCGGTGAAGTTCTACACCGAGGACGGCAACTGGGATCTCGTCGGCAACAACCTCGGCGTGTTCTTCATCCGCGACGCGATCAAGTTCCCCGACCTGATCCACTCGCAGAAGCCCGACCCCGTCACGTTCGACCGCCAGCCCGCCAACCGCGTCTTCGACTTCATCTCGCAGACGCCCGAGGCGATGCACATGGTCTCGATCCTGTTCGGCCCGCGCGGCATCCCGGCGTCCTACCGCACGATGCAGGGCTTCGGCGTCAACACGTACAAGTGGGTCAACGCCCAGGGCGAGACGAAGCTCGTCAAGTACCACTGGATCCCCAAGCAGGGCGTGAAGTCCTGGACCGCCGACGATGCTGCCGCCGTGCAGGCCGTCGAGCTCGGCGTCCACACGAAGGACCTGCGCGAGGCGATCGAGGCGGGCGACTTCCCCGAGTGGGAGCTGCGCGTCCAGCTGATGGACGACCACGACCATCCCGAGCTGGACTTCGATCCGCTCGACGACACGAAGGTCTGGCCGGAGGAGCTGTTCCCGCCGAAGACCGTCGGGCGGATGGTGCTCGATCGCAACCCGGGCAACTTCTTCGCCGAGAACGAGCAGATCGCGTTCGGGACGGGCGTGCTCGTGGACGGGCTGGACTTCTCCGACGACAAGATGCTCGTCGGGCGCACGTTCTCCTACTCCGACACGCAGCGCTACCGCGTCGGGCCCAACTACCTGCAGGTGCCGGTGAACCAGCCCAAGCGCCCGGTGCACACCAACCAGCGCGACAGCGTGCTGGCGACCTACGTCGACGACGGTGGCGACAATCCCCACGTCAACTACGAGCCGTCGCTGCTCGGTGGCCTGAGCGAGGCGCCCAAGCCCGCGCACGAGGAGCAGGGCCCGGTGATCGAGGGGCGCCTGACGCGCAAGCGCATCCCGCGCACGAACGACTACCAGCAGGCTGGCGAGCGCTACCTGCTGTCCGAGCCGTGGGAGCGTGAGGACCTCGTGGAGAACCTGATCGGCCTGCTCGGCGACTGCGACCGCGCGATCCAAGAGCGGATGGTCTGGCACCTGCTGATGTGCGAGGACGAGCTCGGGTTGCGCGTCGGTGAGGGCCTGGACATCGCTGCCGCCGACGTGGCTGGGCTCGAACCGCTGGCGACGCAGACGCTGTCGCCCGAGGAGGAGGCGCGGCGCGCCAACCTCGGCGCGAACGGTCCGCGTGTCGTGCCCGAGGACCGGGTCATGACCCACTGCGTGCCCAACGAGCACGCGGCGGTGACCGACGAGGCGCTCAACGCCTGAGGCGTACTAGGTTTGCGCGCATGGAGCTGGAAGAGCTCGTGCGCGCATTCCTCGCCGAGGACGTCGGCGACGGCGACGTGACGACGCGCGCCACCGTGCCCGCGGGCACCCAGGCGCGCGGCGTCATCGCGGCCAAGCAGGACGGCGTGCTGTCGGGGCTCGACGCCGCGGCAGCGACGTTCGCCGCCGTCGACCCCGCGCTCCGCCTCACCCGCCACCGCGGCGACGGCGAGCGGGTGCAGCCGGCCACCCCCGTGCTCACCGTCGACGGGTCCGCTCGCTCCATTCTGGAAGCCGAGCGCACCGCGCTGAACCTGCTGCAGCGCCTGTCGGGTGTGGCGACGATGACCGCGCGCTACGTGGAGGCGATCGCCGGCACCGGCGCGCGCGTTCTGGACACGCGCAAGACGACGCCGGGTCTGCGGCTGCTCGAGAAGCAGGCCGTACTGCACGGCGGCGGGCACAACCACCGCATCGGGCTGTTCGACATGGTCCTGATCAAGGACAACCACATCGCCGCCGCGGGCGGTGTCAGCGCCGCGATCGCCGCGGCTCGAGCCCACGCGCCCGATCTGCCGCTGGAGTGCGAGGTCACCAACCTCGACGAGCTGGCCGAGGCGCTGGCAGCCGGGGCGCCGCGGGTGTTGCTGGACAACATGTCACCCGCCGAACTGCGCGCGGCGGTCGAGCTGGTGGGCGATCGCGCCGAGACCGAGGCAAGCGGCGGCGTCAACCTCGAGACGATCCGGGAAATCGCCGAAACCGGCGTAACCTATGTGTCGGTAGGTGCCCTCACGCACTCTGCCCCGGCCCTAGACCTGAACCTCACTCTGGAGCGTCTGCCATGACCACTCTCCCCATGGCTCCGAGCGGACCCGCACCACTGACAGCCCAGGAGATCGCCGACCTCACCGCCGAGGTGCGCGAGCTTGCCAAGCGGCGCGACGCGGTGATCCTGGCCCACAACTACCAGCTGCCCGAGATCCAGGATCTCGCGGACTTCGTCGGCGACTCGCTGGCGCTCTCCCAGCAGGCGAACAAGACCGAGAGCCAGGTGATCGCGTTCTGCGGCGTGCACTTCATGGCCGAGACCGCGTCGGTGCTCTGTCCGGACAAGACCGTCCTGATCCCCGACCTGGACGCCGGCTGCTCGCTTGCCGACTCGATCACGCCCGAGGATCTGCGCGCCTGGCAGGCCAAGCATCCCGGCGCGGTGACGGTCATGTACGTCAACACGACCGCCGAGATCAAGGCGCTGACGGACTACTGCGTCACGTCGTCCAACGCCGTCAACGTCGTCAAGCACATCTACGCGACGCACGGCGAAGACACGGAGATCCTCTTCGGGCCGGACATGTTCCTCGGGCGCCTACGTCGAGAAGACCGTCGGGCGCAAGATGCACGTGTGGGACGGCGAGTGCCACGTCCACGCCGGCATCCGCCCGTCGGACATCGCCGACGTGCGTGCCCAGCACCCCGGCGCCGACTTCCTGATCCACCCGGAGTGCGGCTGCTCGACGAGCGTCATGGAGTACGTCGCGGCGGGCGACGTCGACTCGGACGGCGTGCACATGCTCTCCACCGGCGGGATGGTCAAGTACGCCGAGGAGCACGCTGCCGACACCGAGGGCACGGTGATCATGGCGACGGAGACGGGGATGCTGCACCCGCTGCGCATCGCCGCGCCCGGGCTGGACTGGATTCCCGCCAACGCCGAGGCGTCGTGCAAGTACATGAAGATGATCACGCTGCCGAAGCTGCGCGATTGCCTGCGCGACATGACCGGCGAGGTCAAGGTCCCCGCGGAGATCGCCGAGCGCGCGCGCATCCCCATCGAGCGCATGGTCGCGATCAACGCTTAGATCGCGGTGTAGGGCGGCTCGTCGTCGCCCCGCGCCGGCGCCAGCGGCGTCAGCTGGGGCGCGAGCGGCTGCTGCAGGTCGACCCCGCGCTCGGCGACGCTGCGCACGCGCGGCAGGCCGGCGAGCTTGCGCTCGAACTCGACCGGCGTGTAGCAGTGGACGTCCGGGCGGGCACCCATCTCGCCGGCGTCCCACAGCGCGCCGGCTTGGTAGACGCGCTCCAGCCAGGGGACGCCGTCGAACGCCCCAGAGACCAGCACGACGACGTACTCCTCGCCGCGCTCGCGCTGCAGACCCGCGCCGCGGGCGTCCTCGACGCGTGCACCGCCGAGCAGCGCGCGCTCCAGCGGCCAGCGGTCGCTTACGCGCGCGAGGTAGAGCTGCAGCTCGCGTTCCTTCAGCGACTCTGGCGCCAGTGCCACCATTCGCGGTGCAGGATCGTGGCAGGGCCGGACGCTCACGTCCATGTACAGTTCTGTACTTATGGGTATCTCGGGGAAGACGGTCCTGATCACCGGCGGTGCACGAGGGATCGGCGCGGAGCTCGCGCGGGTGCTGGCGGCGCGCGGGGCGACGCTGTCCTTGGTCGGGCTGGAGCCCTCAGAGCTCGAGGAGACGACGTCCTCGCTGGCGGGGAGCGGTCACATCTGGTTCGAGGCCGACGTCTGCGACCAGGCGGCGCTGCACGAGGCGGTCGCGCGGACCGTCGATGCCCGCGGCGGCCTGGACGTCTGCGTCGCGAACGCCGGCATCGCGAACTTCGGGACGGTCGAGAAGGGCGACCCGGAGGCGTGGGCGCGCTGCATCGACGTCAACCTCACCGGCGTTTTTCGCACCGCCCACGAGGCGCTGCCGCACGTGATCGAGCGGAAGGGCTACTTCCTCGTGGTCGCGAGCCTCGCGTCGTTCACCTCGCCTCCGGGCCTGTCGGCCTACAGCGCGTCGAAGTGGGGCGCGGAGGCGCTCGCGAACACGATGCGCCACGAAGTCGGCTTCCGCGGCGTCAAGGTCGGCAGCTGCCATCCGTCGTGGATCGACACCGACCTCGTCCGCGACGCCGAGCAGGACCTGCAGAGCTTCAAGGAGATGCGCAGGCGGCTGCCGTGGCCGGCCAACGGCACGACGAGCGTCGAGGAGTGCGCGACGGTCATCGCGGACGGCATCGAGAAACGCAAGCGCAAGATCCGCATCCCGCGTGGCGTCGCGGCCGCGGACTGGTTGCGTGTCGTTGTCAACGGGCCGCTGGGCGACCTCGCGCTGCGGCGCGACAGCAAGCAGCTGATGCCGCAGATGGAGGCCGAGGTCGAGGCGCTCGGCCGCGGCTTCAGCGAGCGCACCGAGCGCATCAACGAGCAGACGCGCGTGTAGGGTCGCGCGCCTATGCGCGCACTGCGGTTGCACGAGGCGATCGGGCCGGACGGGCTGGTCCTCGAGGAGATCGACGAGCCAGGGCCGGTCGACGGGTTGGTGACGGTCGACGTCGCGGCAGCCGGGATCGGCTTCTTCGACCTGCTCGTGACGAAGGGCGAGTACCAGATCAAGCCCGAGCTGCCGTGCGCGCCGGCGACGGAATGCGTCGGCGTGCGCCGTGACACCGGCGAGCGCGTGGTGGCGACCGCGATGTTCTCGGCGTTGGCCGAGGTGACGAACGCGGTGCCGTTTGCGACGTTCGCGATCGGCGACGCGTTCACAGACGCCGAGGCGGCGGCGTTTCTCATCAACTACCAGACCGCGCATCTCGGGCTGGCGGTGCGCGGGCGGATGCAGGCTGGCGAGACTGTTTTGGTGCAGGGCGCCGCGGGTGGCGTCGGGACGGCGGCGATTCAGGTGGCGAAGGCGATGGGTGCCGGGCGCGTGATCGCGGCGGCGTCTTCGGAGGAGAAGCGTGCGGCTGCTGTGGCCGCCGGCGCGGACGTGGCCGTCGACGCCGCGGACTTCATCGGCGCGGTGAAGGAGCTGGGTGGCGCTGACGTCGTCGTCGATCCCGTCGGCGGCGACGCGTTCGACAACAGCCTGCGCTGCATGAACCCGTTTGGGCGGCTGCTCGTGATCGGCTTCGCGGCGGGCCGGATTCCCGAGCTGAAGGTCAACCGGCTGTTGCTGAAGCACCTCGACGTGATCGGGGTCAACTGGGGCGGGATGCTGCCCTTCGACACGTCGTTCGCCGCGCGCGCACACGACGACCTGATGCGCTGGCACGGCGAGGGCCACATCCGCCCCGTCGTCGGCCCGGTCTACCCGCTTGCCGAGGGCGCACAGGCCTACCGCGATCTCGAGACTCGCGGCGTCATCGGCAAGCCCGTGGTCACGATGACTTGAGGACGTGCAGCTTCTCGAACGCCGGATCTGACGCGCCGTGCAGGCGCGCGCCGGCGGCGACGAGGGCTTGGAGGTGCGCGACGGCCTCGGCGGTGATGCGCTCGCCGGGGAGCAGCGCGGGGATGCCGGGTGGGTAGCCGGCGATCGACTCGGCGGAGACGCGGCCCGCGGCCTGGTCGACGGGGATCACCTCGGTCTCCCCCAGGAACGCGTCGCGTGGCGTGACCGCCAGCTCGAGCTCGGGCGCGGCGCGGAAGCGCCTGCGTGGGTGTGCGCTCGTCGGCGAGCAAGCGCTTGCAGACCTCGTCGATGTCGCCGGCGACGCGCTCGAGCGCGATCGGTGACTCCGCGATGCCGACGAGCAGCACGACGGTCGCGTGGGTGGCGAGCTCGACGTTGCCGTCGTAGGTGTCGCGCAGCGCGTCGGCGACCTCGTAGCCGGTGCGGCCCGTCTCGCGGACGTCGAGGACGATGCGCAGCGGATCCCAGTCGGAGACGCCGGGGCGACCGACCAGCTCGGGACCGAGCACCGCGATGCCCGGCGTCGTCGCGAGCTTGCTTCGCGTCTTGTGGATCGTCGCGAGCGTCTCGTGCAGCAGCGCCTCGCCATGGACGGCGAGCTGGCGGCGGGCGGCGTCGAGCGAGCCCAGGAGCAGCGATGACTGCGACGTCGACCGCACCAGTCGCACCGCGCGGGCGATCTGCTCAGCGTCGATGCGACCCGTCGCGGCGACGTGGAGCATCGCCGACTGCGTCAACGAGCCCGCGATCTTGTGCGTGCTCGTGAGCATCGCGTCGGCGCCGAGGGCGATGGCGCTCGGCGGCAGGTCGGGGTGAAAGCCGAAGTGCGGCCCCCATGCTTGGTCGACGACGAGCGGCACGCCGGCGGCGTGCGCGACCTCGGCGAGTCCGGCGACGTCCGCGCACATGCCGTAGTAGGTCGGGGAGACGACGAAGACCGCTGTCGCATCGGCGTGCGCTGCCAGCGCCGAGCGCAGCGCGTCGGGCGTGACGCCGTGGGCCATGCCGATCTCCTCGTCCACCTCGGGCGCGACGAACGCCGGCACGCCGCCGGAGAGCACGAGCCCGTCGACCAGCGAGGCATGCGAGTTGCGCTGCGCGATCACGCGCGCACCCAGCGGCGCGAGCGCGAGCATCAACGCGTGGTTGCCCTGGGTGGCGCCGTTGGAGAGGAACCAGGTGCGCTGCGCGCCGTGCGCTTGCGCCGCGAGCTGCTCGGCCTGCTCGTAGGGCGTCGGCGACGGGCCGAGGTCGATGCCGTAGATGTCCTGCGGGATGTCCAGTGCCAGCGTCTGGTAGCCGAGCGCATGTACGAGCGCGGGGTCGGCGCCGGCGCCGGCCTTGTGCCCGGGCACGTGGAAGCGCCCGGGGCCGCGCAGGCCATAGGCGGTGAGCGCATTGAGGTAGGGCGCGACCGGCTGCTCGCTCACACGAGCGAGCCTACTGCGAGCGGCGCAGCAGCTCGGCGCGAACGAACGCGTCGAGGTCGCCGTCGAGCACGCGCTGGGCGTCGCCGCGCTCGACGTCGGTGCGGTGGTCCTTGACCATCGTGTACGGGTGCAGGACGTAGGAGCGGATCTGCGAGCCCCAGCCGACGTCCATCGCCTCACCCTTCTCCTTGGCGATCTCTTCCTGGCGCTCGCGCTCGCGCTGCTCGACGAGCTTGGAGCGCAGCATCTTCATCGCGGTGTCCTTGTTGGCGGACTGCGAGCGCTCGTTCTGGCACTGCACGACGATGCGTGACGGGCGGTGCGTGATGCGCACGGCGGAGTCGGTCTTGTTGACGTGCTGTCCGCCCGCACCCGACGCACGATAGGTGTCGATCTGCAGGTCGTCGGGATCGATCTCGACCTCGCCCGCGTCCTCGATCACGGGCGCGACCTCGAGCCCGGCAAACGCCGTCTGGCGGCGACCCTGGGAGTCGTAGGCCGAGATGCGGACGAGGCGGTGCACGCCCTTCTCGGCGCCGAAGAGCCCGTAGGCGTTCTCGCCCGCAGCTTTGAAGGTGGCGGACTTGATGCCGGCCTCCTCCCCCGCGCTGACTTCGAGCAACTCGACGTCAAAGCCGCGCGACTCGGCCCAGCGCATCTCCATCCGCAGGAGCATCTCGGCCCAGTCCTGGGCGTCGGTGCCACCGGCGCCGGCGTTGATCGAGATCAGCGCGTCGCCTGCGTCGTACTTGCCGCTGAAGAGCCGCTCCTCCTCGAGGGTGGCGAGCTGCTCCTCGATCGTCGTGACCGACTCCAGGAGCTCCGCTTCCATCTCCGGTTCCTCGGCAGCCATCTCGGCGAGCGCGTCGAGGTCGGCGACATCGGACTCCAGCGCCTTGAACGCCTCGAGCTTGCGCCCTGTGCGCGCGTGCTCGGCGGAGACCTTCGAGGCCGCCTGGTTGTCGTCCCAGAAGCCCGGGGCCTGCATCTGCTGCTCGAGCTCGTCGACGCGCTGCTGCAGCGCGTCAGGATCAACCGACCCCTTCAGATGGTCGAAGCTCTCGCGAATCGCGACGATCCGCTGCGGGAGCGGCAGGCTGGTGTCAGGCGCGGTGGCCATGTGGATTCGAGGGTATCGCCCGCGTGGCCAGCGGCGCCGCCGCATCGAACGTCCATCTACTGTCGTCACGCGACACTAGATGGACGTTCGATCCCGCCGGTATGGTCGAACACGTGAATCTGCTGCTCGCACCACCCCTGCTGGTGCTCCGCGCGCTGGACGACATCCACACGCTCGCGCAGACCGCACCGGAGTTCGTCGAGCTCGGCCATCGCGTCGTGGACATCGGAGAGCGGATCCTCGATCTCGGCGAGCGCATCGACGCGCGCGCGGACCAGATGATCTCGATGGGCCACCAGTTCGAGTCGCTCGGCGAGGCAATGGCCGCCGAGGCTCGCGCGACGCAGAACGCCGCAAAGGACGTCGTGCTCGCCGCGCGCGAGATCCTGACCGCGCTGCCGATCCTGGAGCAGGCCGTCGCGCTTGGCACGCCCCTGGAGGGCGCCGTCGAGCGCATCGGACGCATTGTCGATCGCCTGCCCGGCGGCAAGCGGGCAGCAAACGAGTAGGCCGGCGCGATGTTCAAGTGGGGCTGGACGAAGCTCGACGCGAAGCTCGTCGACCAGAAGTTCGTCCGCCGCTTCGAGACGAGCGCGCGCAGCAACGTCCACATCCAGGAGTGGGACCACATGGTCGAGCTCCCCGCGGGCGTCGAGGGCCCCGCCAAGCGCCTGGTGATCCGCGAGAAGAGCTACAAGCTCGACGCTAAAGCGAAGGCGCGCAAGCAGCGCGACGAGGAGCGGTTTCGGGCGAAGCTCGAGGAGTAACGCTAGGCGATCAGGCGCCGTGGCACTTCTTGAACTTCTTGCCCGAGCCGCACCAGCAGGGGTCGTTGCGGCCGAGGGACTCGTGCTCGTCCACGCGGCGCTGCTCGACGGCCACGAAGCCGCCGGCGTCGTCCGGGTCGCCACCGTTGCCGTCGTACCCCTCCGGGGCGCCCTCGCCGAACGCGCCGGCGATCGCTGCGGCTCCGGCTGCGGCGCCTGACGAGTAGGAGACGCGCGAGGTGCCGCCGGTCGACGTGGAGCCGGCCCCGGGCTCGTACTGCGCCGCCGCGGTGGCCGGGTCCTCGGGCGTGACCTCCACCTCGATGTGGAAGATCATGCGCGCGAAGTCCGACCAGATGCTGTTCATCAGGTCGGTGAAGAGGTCGAAGCCCTCGTTCTTGTACGCGACGATCGGCTCGATCTGCGCGAACCCGCGGAGGTGGATGCCCTCGCGCAGGTAGTCCATGTCGTAGAGGTGCTCGCGCCACTTCGTATCGATCAGCTGCAGCAGCAGGTAGCGCTCCAGCGCGCGCATCAGCTCCTCGCCGAACTCCTGCTCGCGCTTGTCGTACATCTCGAGCGCGTCGTCGGCCAGCTTCTCCTTCAGCTCCTCGGCGCTGATCGACTCCTCGATCACGTTCTCGCCGTCGAGCTGGACGGGCCAGATGTCGTTCAGCGCCATGAACAGCCCGTCGAGATCCCAGTCCTCGATGTAGTCGCCGGCGAGGTACTCGTCCACCGTGCGGGCGATCGACGCGGCGATCTGCTCCCGCGCGGGCTCGCCCATGTCGCGGCCTTCGAGGACATCGTCGCGGTAGCGGTAGATGACGTCGCGCTGCTTGTTGAGCACGTCGTCGTACTCGAGGACGCGCTTGCGGATGAGGAAGTTCTGCTCCTCGACCTTTCGCTGCGCCTTCTCGATCTGCTTGGAGAGCATCCCCGCCTCGATCGGCT
Source organism: Paraconexibacteraceae bacterium (assembly GCA_963727365.1). Taxonomy (GTDB): domain Bacteria; phylum Actinomycetota; class Thermoleophilia; order Solirubrobacterales; family Solirubrobacteraceae; genus Paraconexibacter. Next base: position 40,073 of record CAVSFU010000020.1, read on the forward strand.
CTTCGTTGCCCTCGTCGTCGGTGGTGCCGAGGCGGTCGAGGATGCGGTAGATCCGGTCGCCCGCGAACAACCTGACGAGATCGTCCTCGGCGGACAGGAAGAAGCGCGACTCGCCGGGGTCGCCCTGGCGGCCAGCACGACCGCGCAGCTGGTTGTCGATGCGCCGCGACTCGTGGCGCTCGGTGCCGATGATGCAGAGCCCACCGGCCTCCAGCACGCGCTCGCGGTCGCGCTCGACGCGGTCCTCGATCGAAGGCAGGACGTCGGTGTAGCGCGCGGCGTAGTCCGGATCGCCGGGCTTGAGGCCGAGCTTGGCGAGCTCCGCTTCGACGAGGTGCTCGGCGCTGCCGCCGAGCTTGATGTCGACGCCACGGCCGGCCATGTTGGTTGCGATCGTGACGGCGCCGGGCTGACCGGCCTCGGCGATGATCGAGCCCTCCTGCTCGGCGTACTCCGGCTTGGCGTTGAGCACGGTGTGCGGGACGCCGTGCTCCTTGAGCTGCGTGGACAGCAGCTCGGAGATCTCGACGGAGATCGTGCCGACGAGCACCGGCTGGTCGTTCTGGTGGCGCGAGACGATCTCGCGGACGACCGCCGACCACTTGCCGTCCTTGGTCTTGTAGACCTGGTCGTTCTGATCGGCGCGGATCATCCTCTGGTTCGTCGGGACCTGCACGACGCCGAGGTCGTAGATCTTCTGGAACTCGGTCGCCTCGGTGAGCGCCGTGCCCGTCATCCCGGCGAGCTTCTGGTACATCCGGAAGTAGTTCTGCAGCGTGATCGTCGCGAGGGTCTGGTTCTCCTCCTGGACGCGCACGCCCTCCTTCGCCTCGACGGCCTGGTGCAGGCCTTCTGACCAGCGGCGTCCCTCGAGGATGCGGCCGGTGAACTCGTCGATGATCTTGACCTCGCCGTCGACGACCGCGTAATCGACGTCGCGCTTGTAGAGCGACTCGGCCTTCAGCGACTGGATCAGGTGGTTGACGAGGTGGCCGTTCTCGGCGCGGTAGAGGTGGTCGATCTTGAGGTACTTCTCGGCTTTCGCGACGCCCTGCTCGGTGATCGCGACGGTCTTGTGCTTCTCGTCGAACTCGAAGTCGAAGTCCGCGACGAACTCCTTCTTCATCCGCGGGTCCAGGTTGTCGGGCTTCTTGCCCGCCACCATGATCTTGGCCATCTTGGCGAACTGCCCGTAGAGATCGGCGGCCTGCTCGGGCGCGCCGGAGATGATCAGCGGCGTTCGCGCCTCGTCGATGAGGATGTTGTCGACCTCGTCGACGATTGCGAAGTTGTGCATCGCCAGCGGGCGCGTGCCGTCCTCGGAGAGGCGGCCGCCGTGCTGGACCTTCTCGTCCAGCGACTGGGCCATGTTGTCGCGCAGGTAGTCGAAGCCGAACTCCGAGTTGGTGCCGTACGTGATGTCCGCGGCGTAGGAGCGCTGCTTGTCCTCGTAGTCCTGCATGTTCTGCAGGACGCCCCACGAGAGGCCGAGGAAGTCGTAGATCGGCGACATCCACTCGGCGTCGCGGCGCGCGAGGTAGTCGTTGACCGTGACGACGTGCACGCCCTTTCCGGCGAGCGCGTTGAGGACGACCGGCAGCGTGCCGGTGAGCGTCTTGCCCTCGCCGGTCTTCATCTCGGCGATCTGCCCGGAGTGCAGGACCATGCCGCCGATCAGCTGCACGTCGAAGTGGCGCATGCCCATCGTGCGCTTGCCGACCTCGCGCGTGATCGCGAAGACCTCGGGCAAGACGTCGTCGAGCGTCTTGTTGCCGGCCTCGACCTCGGCGCGGATCGCGGCGAAGCGCTCCTTCAGCTCCGCGTCGTCTTCCAGCTCGAGCTCGGGCTCGTAATTGCTGATCGCTGCGACGCGCTTCTCGTACTGGCGAAACTGCTTCGCCTCGCCCATGTTCAGCGCGCGATCGATAATCCCCATGTCTGGCTGAGGGTAGCAGTGGCCTGGGGGTCGGCCGCGCGTCGTTGAGCCCGTGTTTAGACGGCGGGAACGCCTCCGCCGCCGAGTGCCTCGCCGGTGCGGGCGGAGCGCGCCTCACGGCGCTTCATGCGCTTCTCCCGATGGCGCTTGACCTGACGCGAGAGCTCCTCCTCGCAGAGGTTGAGCGCGTGGCGCAGGTCGCGGTCGGCGTCCTGTGCGCGCAGCGTCACACCTTTGAGGAACAGGGTTGCGGAAACGACCTGGCGAGCGGGGTTCGCGGGGTTGTGCTCCTCGCTGATCTCGATCTCCAAACGCGCGAGATCTGAGACCTGGGCGGAGATCTTGCGAAAGCGCTTCGCAACCATCTCACGCAGCTCGTCAGTGACCGGAACGTTGCGACCCTTGAGCTCGATCTGCATCAGGTCCTTCCTCCTTCGGTCGGGCGAGAGTGGCTAGCGACTGTACGCCTTCACAGGGTTCTTGCATAGGCAAGCGCGCGAACCTGTAGCGCGCCGGATTGATGCAGAACGCGGCTGCACGCCTCCAGGGTTGCGCCGGTGGTGGTGACGTCGTCGACGAGCACGCAACGCGCGGGTACGGGCCCGCGCGCGACGACCTGAACCTGGTGCTGGCGCTGTGCCCGCGATGCCCCGGTCTGCGTCGTCAGCGGGCCGACACGACGCAGCGCGCGACGGACCGGCAGGCCGGTGCGCCGGCTGAGCGCGCGAGCGAGCGTGAGCGCCTGGTCGTGGCCGCGGCGACGGACGCGGGCCGGGTGTGCGGGTGCCGGGACGAGGACGCCGTCGGCGAGCAAGCCGGGCGGGGCGTTGGCTGCGATCTGTGCAGCCATGACGTCGGCGGCGCGGCGGTGGTTGCGGAACTTCAGCGCGGCGACCAGCCGGCGGGCCGGGCCGTCGTAGGCAACGGGTGCGAAGACGCGGCCCTGGGCGATGAGGAACGGCAGCGCGCGACGGCAGGCGGCGCAGAGGTCGCTGCCGGGCGCGCCGCAGGCGAGGCAGCGAGCCGGGGAGAGGAGGTTGAGCAGCACGGATGAAGCGTGCCGCTCGAGGTGTTACAGCGCTACCACCAGGTTGTGCCAAAACTGCGTCAGGTCTGCGCCTTCTTCGTCACGCGTCGGAACTGGTCGTTGGCGATTCGCATCACGACGGTGTAGGGCCACTCGAACTTGCGCGTGAAGAAGTGCCCGAGCTGGATGTCCGGCGAGGTGTAGACCCAGTAGCGGTTGCGCTCGATCCCCTGGAGGATCTTCTTCGCCGCCTGCTCGGGCGTGACCGCGTGGCGCTGGAAGCGCCCGACGAACTGCTGGATCGCCGGGTTGGTCTTGTCGACGCCCGCGATCTCGACGGTCTGCACGAGCCCCGTGTCCACCCCGCCCGGGCACACGAGCTGCACGCCGATGTCGTAGCGCCGCAAGTCGAAGCGCAGCACCTCGGAGAGCCCGCGCAGCCCGAACTTCGTCGCGCTGTAGGGCGCGTGCCACGGCAGCCCGAAGATCCCCGCCGCCGACGAGACGTTCACGAGATGCCCGCCGCGCTTGGCGTCGATCATCGCCGGCAGGAACGACTCGACGACGTGGATCGGCCCCATCAGGTTGACGTCGACACACCGCCGCCATTGCTCGTGCGAGAGCGTCTGCACGCTGCCCCACACCGCGATCCCCGCGATGTTCATGACGACGTCCATGCTGCCGTGCGCTTCGTGGATCTCCGCGGCCATCGCGGCGACCGCGTCGTAGTCGCGGATGTCCGCCGCACGCGTGTAGCGCACGGCGTCGCCCAGCTCAGCCGCGAGCAACCGCAACGGCTCTTCGTTGAGATCGGTGAGAAACAGCGACGCCCCGCGCTCCGCGGCAAGGACCGCGCACGCGCGGCCGATGCCGCTCGCGGCGCCGGTGATGAAGACGTTCTTGCCTGTGACGGTCTTGGGTGGCATCTACTTGCGGGTGTCGAGTTGGACGCCGAGGCTGTTGAGGGTCCCGGCGAGGGCGGTGTAGTGGCCGGCGAGCAGGCACAGCTCGATCAGCTGCTTATCGTCGAGCTCGGGCCGCAGCGCGGCCCAGGTGGAATCGGAGATGCAGTGGTCTGCGGTGAGCTCGTCGGTCGCGCGCAGCAGTGCGGCCTCGCGCGGCGACCAGATCGGAGCCTCAGGGCCGAGAGGGACGGCGTCGAGCTGCGCAGTGGAAAGGCCCACACGGCGCCCGATGCGCACGTGGTGGTCGCGCTCGTACTCAGAGCCACACAAGTGCGCCACGCGCAGGATCACGAGCTCGGTCTCCTGGCGCCCGAGCTTGCCCCCGGGCATCATGCCCGCGTTGTAGATCAGGAAGCGCCGCAGCAGCCCACGGTGCCGGCCAAGCGTCGTGAAGATGTTCGCCGTCTTCGTCCCGATCGTCCGCCGAGCGGCCAAAGCGAAGAGCCAATTGGCCAGCCCGATCTCAGCCCGCCCGCCGGGCGCGATCCGCGGCGCGTTCACGGCAGCACCGGCAGCAGCAGCCGCGACTTCGTCGACCCACCGACGGACACGATGTTCAAGCCCGGCAGCGCCGGCAGCATGAACGACGACGTCCCCACCAGGTACAGCCGGATCCGGTGCCCCGCGCCGAAGCGGTTGCCGATCGGCCAGAACTCGACCTGGTAGCGGCGCGTCTGCAGCGGCAGCGCCGGGCGCTTGGCGCTGTAGTCGTTGTACGGCTGGACGACCTCGCCGTTCTCGTCGATCAGCGACTTCGCCAGATCGACGCGCGGGTAGCTCATCCGCAGCCGCCCGACCCCGACCGGGAACGCGCGGCCGTCCGGATGGACGTCGGCGACGACCGCGTGCAGGTCGGCCTCCAGCGACGTGCTCGACACGTGCACGTCGAGCGCCGCCGGACCCGCCACGTTGATGCCCGCCGCGAGCGGCGGCGATGTCCACGTCGCCGCGCCGATCCCCCCGAGCGTCATGTCGGTGAGCCCCGGGATCATGCTCAGTGCCGTCCCCGTGACCGACGTCGTCTGCGGGTCGGTGGACGTGCCGAGCGACAGCACCGACGGGTAGATCTGCGTGCCCGGTGTCGGTGCGGGCGCGTCACGCAGCGTGCGGTCCGCGCCCATGTACAACCGCTTCCACTTCGTCCCCGGCACCGGCCAGTCCGACGCGTCGACGCGCGTGAAGTCGCCCGCCAGCAGCCGCTCGCGCGAGCCGTTGCCAAGCCACAGCTGCACGCGCGGCTCGCTGTCGATGCCATTCGCCTCGCCGAGCAACCAGCGGTCAAACCAGCGCCGATAAGTCGGGAACGGCCCGCCCGTGCTTGGCGCCCAGCCGTCGTGCGCACCCAAGACCATCAGGTGCGCCCCGTCAGCCTTCAGCGCCTTATAGCTCTCGAACGGACCGCGCGCCTCGGGGTCGTAGAACCCGGTCTGGGCGAGCACCGGGAAGTGATTGGGCCCAGGCCTCTGCGAGCGGCCCTCCCAGAAGCCGTCACGCGAGGCGTGCAGCAGGATGTTCGTGACCGTCCCGAGGAACCCGGCACCGGACAGCAGCCCGTCGAGCGGCTTGTCGATGCTCGACGCCGCCAGCAACCCGCCGACGCCCAGGCCGACGACGGCCCCCGGGACCAGATTGAGAATCCCGCCCGGATAGAGCAGGTCGCGGTAGAGGTCATGCGTCCCCGCCATCAGCACCGCGGTGTCCACGCACGACAGCGGCAGGTGCATCGAGTTGTAGACCGCGATCGCCGACGCCGAGAACCCGTACAGCCCGATGTGCCCGTTGCTGAACGGCTGCCCGCACAGCCACTGCAGGACCTCGGCCACGTCTTGCTGGTCGCGCGGCCCGACGGCACCCCACACGCCGGTGCTCTTGCCCGTCCCGCGCGCGTGAATCTGGACGTAGTTGTACTCAGGCCCGAAGTCGTTGCCGCAGCACCCGGGCGCGTACGGGCTGAACTCGACGATCAGCGGGCGCGGCGACAGATCGCTGTGACTCCCAGCAAGCACGTGCAGCTTCGCGCCGTCCGAAGCGGTGAACGTGAGCTCGCGCTTCTGCGACAGCGCCGCGTCGGCCGACGCCGGCAGCAGGAGCGTGACGAGCACACCGAGGAGCAGACGCTTCATAGACCCAGTACCTCCAACCCGATTTCCCGCAGCGGCTCGCGCAGCTGTGGCAGTGACTCGTGCTCCCCGGCGGCCACGCGCATCGTGACCATCGTGCTGATCGCCCCCGCGACCGCCTCGCAGCGCAGGCGATCGACGTCCGGCACGAAGCTCTGGATCAGCTCGACGAACATGTTCATCGTCGCGACTCGCCGATCCACCGCCGCATCGCCGGCGGCGTAGACCTCGATCAGGAACGTCCGCGCCGCCGCCGGCTCGGCCGCGAGCGTCTCGAGGTAGATGCGCAGCACCGTGTCGAGCCGCTCGGCCGGCGCGGCCGGCTCGGCGAACGCCTCGCCCAGACGCTCGGCAAGCAGGCCCGCCGCGCCGTCGACCGCCGCGAGGAAGCAGTCCTCCTTGGAGCGGAACTGCTCGTAGAACGTCTCGCGCGAGACGCCGGCGCGCTTGATGACGTCGGCGACGGTGACCTTCGCGAAGCCGCGCTCGGCCACCGCCTCGGTCATCGCGACCAGCATCCGCCCGCGCTGAGAGGCAAGGACCTCGTCGCGCGGGATGCCATGGCGTCCGCGCGGCAGCTGCTCGGCTGTCCGGCTCACGGCGCGGGAGATTAGCGAACATCCATGTTCGTAGGAAGGGCATGCGAGGATGCGGCGCGTGCTGGCGGCCGGCGCCGACTACTCATGGACATTCGAGCCCGGCGCGATCGCCCTGGTCGCCCTGCTCGGCTACCTGTACATCAGCCGCTGGCGCGCCGTGCGCCGCACGAAGGACCGCATGCGCGGCGCCCCGGTCTGGCGCCTGTGCCTGTTCCTGCTCGGCGAGCTGCTGCTCGTCGCCGCGCTGATCTCCCCGATCGACGCGCTTGCCGAACAGGTCTTCGCGATGCACATGGTCCAGCACGTGGTGCTGCTCGACCTCGTCCCGATCTGCTTCATGCTCGCGTTCACGCGGATCCTGCTGCGCCCCGTCACGCGCGTCTCGCAGGTGCTCGAGCAGCGCGCGCGGCTGCTGATGCACCCGGCGTTCGCGGTTGGCGCCTACGTCGTCGTGATGAGCGTCTGGCACATCCCCGCGCTCTACGACGCCGCGCTGGAGCACAGCCTCGTCCACGTCTTCGAGCACATCTGCTTCCTCAGCGCCGGCCTTCTGTACTGGTGGCACCTGCTGTCGCCGATCCGCAGCCCGCTGCGCGGCGGGCCGTTTGCGCCGGTGGTCTACATGCTCGCGACGAAGCTGTTCGTCGGCCTGCTCGGCATCGTCATCACGTTCGCGCCGGACCCGCTCTACGACTTCTACGTCGACGCCCCACGCGTGTGGGACCTCTCGCCGCTGGACGACCAGGCGGTCGCCGGGGCGATCATGGCCGTCGAGCAGTCGATCGTCATGGGCATCGTGCTCGCCTGGCTGTTCATCCGCGCGCTCGGCGAGTCACAGCGCGCAGACGAGCGCGCCGAGCGTTACGGTTGACCACATGAGGGGACGGGTGGCCGCGCTGGTCGCGGTGAGCATGCTGGCCGCAGGGAACGCGGAGGCGAAATCGCCGGCGAACTGCGGGCCCGGCGATCTGGTCGAAACCGGCCTGCAGGGACAGGTGCCGATGGCCGACCGGCTCTCCGGTCGCGCCGCGAAGGGCTACACCTGCAACCTCACCGAGGTCGGCAACTACCCGAGCACGGCGTTCGCGAACTTCGACACGTACGAGAACTGCGCGTACTACTCGGACACGATCGGCCTCTACAGCGCCGAGGGCGGGACGATCGTGCTCGACGTGTCCGACCCGCGCAAGCCGGTGAAGACCGACTACCTCACCGCCCAGCCGTTTCGCAACGCCGGTGAGTCGCTGCGCGTGAACCGCAAGCGCGGCCTGCTGGTGGCCGACCGCTACGTCGTCAGTGGCATCGGGCGGCTGGACGACGCGAGCTCGCCGCGCCAGCTCGCGGTCTACGACGTCAGCGGCGACTGCCGCCATCCCAAGCTGCTGGCCGACACGGTGGTGCCCAGCGGCGTCGGCCACGAGGGCTGCTTCCAGCCCGACGGGATGGTCTATTACATGGGCAGCACGGACACGATCACGCCGATCGACCTGTCCGACCCGGCCAAGCCCAAGCAGCTGTCCGAGCCGAAGGCCTGGGGCATCCACGGCTGCTCGACCAGCGACGACGGCAAGCGCGGCTACTTCGCCGACATCGGCACGGGCGAGCTGGTCATCGCCGACACGAGCGAGGTCGCCGCGCGCAAGGACGGCGCGCAGATGAAGCAGATAGCGCGGCTGTGGATGCCCGAGAACCAGGGCCAGCAGTCGACGATCCCGCTGAGCTACGGCGGCAAGCCCTACGTGCTCGACTGGGCGGAGTACCGCACGTTCCTGCTGCCCTGCGTCCCCGGGCAGACGAAGTCCTCGAACTTCGGCTACCCGGCGATGATCGACATCTCCGACGAGACCAAGCCGCGTGTCGTCTCGACGATGAAGACCGAGGTGATGGAGCCGAAGAACTGCGCCTCGGTGATCGCCGACAGCGTCTTCGTGCAGAGCCCCGACAAGTTCCTCAAGGCCGGCGACGTCTTCCCGCTGCTGGGCTCGCGCGTGTTCCTCTACGACTCGCACTACTGCTCGACCGACCGCCTCCACGACCCGACGATCGCGGCCTGCTCGAGCTTTGCGTCGGGCGTGCGCGTCTACGACATCCGCAACCCGCACGAGCCGCGCGAGATCGCCTACTGGAACGCGGGCTTCGTGCGCGACCCGGTCGGCGGCGCGCTCTACGGCAACCTCGCCGTGGCGCGCCCGGTGATCCGCTCGGACCTCGGGCAGATCTGGTTCCCGGACGCCTTCAAGGGGTTCCACGTCCTGCAGTTCCGCGAGGGCATCTGGCCGCTCGCCGGCCGCGAGCCCTGCCCGCACACCGACTACTACCTGGAGCAGTACGACGTCGGCTACAGGGACTGCCGCGCGGAGCGCAACGCGACGGTGCGCCTACCGAGCGCCAAGCCGTGCCGCACGACGCGCGACCTGACGGTGCGCCTGCGCGGCGAGTTCGCGCGCGTGCGGGCCTACGTCGGCGGCAAGCGCGTGGCGGCCAAGCGGCGCGGCTCGCGGGTGAGCGTGCGCGGGGCGAAGACGGGGCGCTACACGGTGCGGATCGTCGCGACGACGCGCAAGGGCAAGACCGTCACGAAGTCGCGCCGCTACCGCGCATGCGTGCCGACGGGCAAGGCCAAGCCGCGGACGGCCACGAACCCGGTGCTCGCGTCTCGGCTCGTCGAGCAGGTGATCGCGCTCTGCCGCCTCGCGGGGCGCTTCAGCTGAGGACGGTGCCGTCGGCGATCTGCGCCGGGCCGGTGATGCGCACGTCGCCGCGTACGACGACGTCCTTGCCGAAGACCACGTCGCCCTCGACCGTCAGGCGCTGGCACTCGATCAGCGACGGCGGGCCGGCGGGAAAGCGCGCGTCGAAGTCGTGGACGAGCTTGAACTCGTCGGACAGGTCGACGACCGGCGGACGGCCGTTGCGCGCGGGCGCCAGCTGGATGCGCGCCTCCGGCGTCAGCTCGTAGGCGTCCGAGCGCACCGCGAGCAGGTCGTTCGTCGTCTTCACCGGCGCCATCCGCGTGCGCGGTACGCGCACCGCAACCGCGCCCTCGAGCACGTCGATCGCGGCACCCATCGCCGTCTCGACCTGGATCACGGGCGTCGAGGTCTTGTCGCGCGGGTCGACGGTCTTGCGGTTGACGATCAACGGCAGGTCGAGCAGGCCGTCGGCGGGCATCTGCTCGAGGTCGAGCCAGAGCGAGTTGGTGTTGAAGTAGCGATGGCGCGACACGTCCTGGAAGGCCTCGACGTCCTCGTCGGGGGTCATCGCGATCTCGCGCAGCACGAGCCCGCCGTCGCGGCGCCTCGCGAGGTGGCCGCCCTTGCGGTCAGCCGGCGTGCGGTCGGCTGCCTCCATCGCAAACGGCGCGCCCGACTGCGCAAACCACGCGAGGATCCGCATGTCGAGCGTCGCCCCGAGGTTGTCGGAGTTGGAGACGAACGCGTAGCGGTGCCCGTGCGCCAGCAGCGCGTCGCGCATGCCGCTCAGCGCCAGCGACGGGTAGAGGTCGCCGTGGCCCGGCGGCGCCCACTCCAGCGACGGGTCGGCGGGCCACTCGACAGGCTCGAGGTCCTCGGCGCGCAACTTCGGCACGCGGCTCTGCAGGAAGTCCAGCGGCACGTCCTGCTCGGTGACCGCGGGATGGTCGGCGAGCTTGTCCAGCGACGCGGCGCGCGTCGCGAAGGAGTGCATCAGCACGAGCGGCACGCCTGCTCCGCTCACCTTGCGCAGGTGCAGCACCTGCTCGGCGATCACGTCGAGGAACGTCTTGCCGTCCTTCACGGGGAGCAGCGCCTTAGGGCCGGACAACCCCATGCTCGTGCCGAGCCCGCCGTTGAGCTTGATCACGACGGCATGCGCGAGCACGTCCTTCGCGTCGGCGTCGGGGAACGTCTCGGCGTCCGGCAGCGTGTCGAGCGGCTCGATCTGCGACTCGGGCAGCAGCCCGCTCTCGCCCGCCCTCAGGCGCTCGAGCTGGCGGGCGAAGCTCGGGCTCAGCGTCGATTCGGTCACCGCGGGCATGCTAGTCACGCTCGGCGGGTAGGACGTGCCGGTGCGGCTTCTCCTCCCCGTGATCGTCCTGCTCGCCCTGCCCGCCACCGCCTCGGCGTGGAGCATCACGACGCCGTCGAAGAACATCAGCTGCGGCGACCTGCCCGGCGGCAAGATCCAGTGCCTCGTCTTCGAGTCGAACTGGGCAAAGCGCGACTGTGACCCGATCGGAGCGTTCGGCTACGGCACGGTCGGCAGGCGCGGTCGCGCGAAGGTCGCGGTCGGCTGCTTCGGCGGTCTGCCGTACGACCCGGGGCCAGGCAAGCCACGCACGTTGCGCTACGGCAAGAGCGTCACACACCGCGGCATCACGTGCACGTCGCGCAAGCGCGGCCTGCGCTGCCGCAACCGCTCAGGTCACGGCTTCGAGCTCAGCCGCGCCCGCGGCAAGCGGTTCTAGCTCCAGGCGTCGCGATACGACGTCTGGTCGGTCGTCGGCGTGTCGATCTGCACGCCGAGCGAGACGAGCTTCAGCCGCGCGACCTCGCGGTCGACGGCCTCGGGCACCGGCAGCACCGCGTGCGCCAGCTCCGCGCCGCGCCCGACGAGGTGCTCCACCGTCAGCGCCTGGAGCGCGAAGCTCATGTCCATCACGGCCGACGGGTGGCCGCGACCGGCGGCGAGGTTGACGACGCGCCCCGAGGCCAGCAGGTTGAGCTTGCGCTCGCCGACCTCGAACTGCTGCACCAGCGGCAAGACCTCGTCCGGCTCGCCGCCCAGCGCGTGCAGATCGCCAAGCGCGATCTCGACGTCGAAGTGCCCGGCGTTGGCGAGCACGGCGCCGTCCTTCATGCGCTCGAAGTGCTCCCGGCGCAGCACGTCGCGCGAGCCCGTGACCGTGATGAAGACGTCGCCGCGCTCCGCAGCGACGAGCGCGGGCATCACCTCGTAGCCCTCCATGCGTGCTTCCAGCGCGCGCAACGGGTCGACCTCGCAGACGATCACCTGGGCGCCGGCGCCGCGCGCGCGCAGGCAGATCCCGCGGCCGGTCCAGCCGTAGCCGAGGACGACCACGGTCTGCCCCGCGAACAGCACGTTCGTCGCGCGCAGGATGCCGTCGATGGTCGACTGCCCGGTGCCGTAGTGGTCGTTGAAGACGCGCTCGGTGCGTGCCTCGTTGACGGCGATGACGGGACAGCGAAGCGCCCCGTCCTCTTCCAGCGCGCGCACGCGCAGCAGCCCGGCGGTTGTCTCCTCGGCGCCGCCAAGCAGGCCGTCCGTGGCCCCACCGGCATGCAGGAACGTGATGAGGTCGGCGCCGTCGTCCAGCGTCACCTGCGGCTTGGTCGCCGCGACCGCCGCGACGTGCGCGACGTACGTGTCGGCGTCCTCGCCGTACTCGGCAAGCACCGTCGTGCGCTCCTGCGTGGCGAGCGCGGTGGCAACCTCGTCCTGCGTGGACAGCGGGTTGGCAGCGCACAGCGCCACCTCCGCCCCACCGGCCACGAGGGCACGGACGAGGTTGGCCGTCTCAGCCGTCACGTGCAGGCACGCGGCGACCGCGACGCCGTCGAGCGGGCGCTCGACGACGAAACGCTCACGGATCGAGCGGAGGACGGGCATCTGCCCGTCCGCCCACTCGATCCGGGCCTGACCAGCGGCTGAGCTACTAGTAGCGATAGTGGTCCGGCTTGTACGGGCCCTCGACCGACACGCCGATGTAGGCGGCCTGCTCGGGGCGCAGCGTCGTCAGCTTCGCGCCGAGCGCGTCGAGGTGCAGACGCGCGACCTTCTCGTCGAGGTGCTTGGGCAGGACGTAGACCTGCTTGTCGTACTCGTCGTTCTTCGTCCACAGCTCGATCTGGGCGATCGTCTGGTTGGAGAACGAGTTGGACATCACGAACGACGGGTGGCCGGTCGCGTTGCCGAGGTTCAGCAGGCGGCCCTCCGAGAGCATGATGATCGAGTGCCCATCGGCGAACTTCCACTCGTCGACCTGCGGCTTGATGTTGATCCGCTCGGCACCGATCTCGGCCAGGCGCGCGACCTGGATCTCGTTGTCGAAGTGGCCGATGTTGCCGACGATCGCGTTGTGCTTCATCTGCGCCATGTGCTCGGCGGTGATGATGTCCTTGTTGCCCGTCGTGGTGATGAAGACGTCACCCAGGTGCAGGACGTCCTCGAGCGTCTTGACGTCGTAGCCCTCCATGCACGCCTGCAGCGCGCAGATCGGGTCGACCTCGGTGACCGTGACACGGGCGCCCTGAGCGCGCAGCGAAGCGGCCGAGCCCTTGCCGACGTCGCCGTAGCCGCAGACCACGGCGAACTTGCCGGCGAGCATGACGTCGGTCGCGCGGAAGATGCCGTCGACCAGCGAGTGGCGGCAGCCGTAGAGGTTGTCGAACTTCGACTTCGTGACGGAGTCGTTGACGTTGATCGCCGGGAACAGCAGCTCGCCGTCCTTCGCGAGCTCGTACAGGCGGTGCACGCCGGTCGTCGTCTCCTCGGTGACGCCCTTGATCGCCTGGCCGACCGTCGTGTAGCGCTGCGGATCCTCGGTCAGCGAACGCTGCAGCAGCGTCAGGAAGACCTCGAACTCCTCGGACTCGGCGTCAGCCGGGTTCGGGACCGCGCCGGCCTTCTCGTACTCGGTGCCCTTGTGGATCAGCATCGTGGCGTCGCCGCCGTCGTCGAGGATCATGTTGGCGGGCTCGTCGGGCCAGTTGACGACCTGCTCCGTGCACCACCAGTACTCCTCGAGCGTCTCGCCCTTCCAGGCGAAGACGGGAACGCCCTGCGGGTTGTCCGGCGTGCCGTCGGGGCCGACGGCGACCGCAGCAGCGGCGTGGTCCTGCGTCGAGAAGATGTTGCACGAGCACCAGCGGACCTCGGCGCCGAGCGCAGTCAGCGTCTCGATCAGCACGGCGGTCTGGATCGTCATGTGCAGCGAGCCGATGATGCGCGCGCCCTTCAGCGGCTGCGCCGCGGCGTACTCGGCGCGGATCGACATGAGGCCGGGCATCTCGTGCTCGGCAAGCTGGATCTCCTTGCGGCCATAAGCCGCGAGGGAGAGGTCGGCAACCTTGAAGTCGCCGGCGGTGACGGTGCTCATCTAAGAATCTCCGTTGGTCGTAGACAGCGCTGCGGCGGCGGCCAGCAGCTTCTGATGTTTGTCCTGCTCCCAGCGCAGCCAGTCGCTGACCGGGACCTCCTCGGGCCGCGTCGGCGTGGCCTCGAACCACGCCTCCACCGCGTCGTGGAGCTCCACGTCGCGGCGCAGGCGTAGCGCGAAACCGACGTCGCCGAGGCCGATGTCGAACTGCTCCAGCAGCTCGCGCAGGGTGCGCAGGCGCTGCAACTCCTCCGGCCCGTAGAGCCGGTAGCCCGCGTCCGTGCGGCGCGGCTGGATGAGACCCTGACGCTCGACATACCGCAACATGCGAGGCGACCACCCGGTCGTCTCGGCGGCCTCGTTGATCGTCAGCGCATCCACCGCGCCACAAACCCTAACACAGTCGTGTCAAGGTTGTCGAAGGTGGTTCAGGCGCCGAGCTCGTCCTTCAGCGCTTCGACCGGGCCGGGAGCGGCCGGGTCGAGGCCGCGCAGGGCAGCGGCGTAGTGCGCGACGAGGTCGCCGAGCAGCACGAGCGAGAGCACGCGCTGCACGGCGTTCTGGCCGCGCGTGCCGATGACGTGCGTGCTGGCGGCGTGCGGTGAGACGAGCTCGCGCGTGATCGCCAAGCGCGCCTCGATGCGCGGGTGCGTATCGGAGTCGTCGAGGAAGATCGCGCTGAAGCGCGCGAGGTCGCCGGCGCCGACCCAGCCGGCGATCTCGTGGTGGTCGAGGTCGGGCAGCTCGGCCGCGAACGCGGGCGTGCGCGCGACGAGGTTCAGCGCCGCCTTCCAGCGCTGTGCCAGCGGCGTCGTCAGCCCGGCACCGGCGATCACCGGGATCGTGCCTTGCAGCGCACGCGCCAGGACCTTCGCCTCGGAGTCCTCCCCGCTCTCTGGACCCCACGCCGTCACCAGCTCCTCGAGGTGCTCGGCGGCGACGTCGATCTCCGAGGTCAGGCGCGGCCCGGCCTCGCATTGCGCTGCCACCTCGAGCGCGGCGACGACGACGTAGCCCAGCGCAGTCGACGAGGTCAGCCCACCGGCGATCGGGATCACGGGCACGCCCTCCTCGCGCGCGAGCTGCGCGAGGCGCCCGCCGCTCGTGACGACGACACGCGGGCAGCCGACGAGGCCGGCGGCCTCGAAGCACGCCAGCGTCTCCTCGGTGTCACCGGAGTACGACGCGCACAGCACCGTCGTCTCGGGCGTCGTCCACGGCGGCAGCCCGTACGCGCGCGCGGCAAGGATCGGGCGCGAGGCGTGGTCGCCCATCGCAGCGCGGGCGATCATCCCCGCGATCGCCGACTGGCCCATGCCGGCGATGACGAGGCCGTCATGCGACTCCCAACCACCGAGCTGGGCCGATTCGACCTTCCAGACCGCGTCGCGCAGATGCTCAGGGAGCGCCAGCACATCCGTGAGTCGATCCTCGGGATCGACGGCGGCGATGGCCGCGCGGTTCAGAGTGGTCGTGTCCGTCGATGACATGAAGCTCCTCAGTACTTGATCGCGCCGTCGCCCAGGGTCGTTCCCGGGAACAGCTTGACACCACGCGCCAGCACGTTGTGTGCACCGAGCGTGACTCCCTCCCCGAGGACCGCCTGGCCCTCGACCAGCGTGTGCGACCCGAGGGTCACGCGCGGCCCGAGGATCGAGTCGCGCACGTGCGCGCCCTCCCCCAGCCGGCTGCCGTCCAACACCACCGAGCGCTCGACGACCGCACCGGCCGCCAGCTCGACGCCGCGCCCGAGCACCGTCGGGCCGATCGCCTGCGCACCCGCACCGAAGACGACGTCCTCGCCGACCAGCACGGGACCGCGTACGTGCGGGCCCGTCGCCAGCGGCGGCAGCGTCGTCTGCACCGCACCGGAGAGGATGTCGCGCGTTCCCTGCAGGTAGCGGTTGGGGGTGCCGATGTCCAGCCAGTAGGCGCCCTCGGCGCCGTAGCCGTAGAGCCCGTCGCCGACCAGGCGCGGCCAGACCTCGCGCTCGATCGAGACGTTGCGGTCCGGCGCGATCAGCTCGAGCACGCGGCGCTCGAGCACGTAGATCCCGGCGGAGATGAAGTAGCGGTCGACGCCCTCGAGCTGGTCGGGGCTGGGCTTCTCCAGGAAGCCCTTCACCGACCGGTCGTCGTTGCGCAGCACGAGCCCGTAGGCGCTCGGGTCGTCAACCTCGACGAGGCCCAGCGTGGCGGTCGCGCCCGTCGCGTCGTGCTGGGCGATCTGCGCGCCGACGTCGACGTCGGTGAGGACGTCGCCGTTGAGCATCAGGAAGCGGTCCTGCAGGTCGGCCTCGACGAACTTCAGCGCGCCGGCGGTGCCGCGCGGCTCGGGCTCCTCGAAGTACGTGAGCTTGACGCCGTAACGCGAGCCGTCGCCGAGCACGTCCTTGACCTTGGTGGCGAGAAAGCCGCACGCCATGATCACCTCGTCCACGCCGTGGCGCGCGAGCCACTGCAGCATGAACGCCATGAACGGGCGATCGACGAACGTGACGATCGGCTTCGGTGTCCCCGTCGTCAGCGGACGCAACCGCGTCCCCTCCCCGCCGACGAGGATGACTGCTTGCACGCGCGCTAGGCCCCGCGGCCGATGCCCTCGTAGGTGAGGCCGGCGCCCTTCACGCTTGCGGCGTCGAGCGCGTTGCGGCCGTCGATCACGACGTTGCCTGCCATCGCCTCGGCGACGGCGCTCCAGTCGAGGTCGGAGAACTCCGACCACTCCGTGACGAGCACGACCGCGTCGGCGTCCTTCACCGCGTCCAGCGCGCCGTCGGCGAAGCGCACGCCTTGGATCAGGCGGCTGGCCTCCTCCTCGGCAACGGGGTCGTAGGCGGCGACCTTTGCGCCCGCGGCCTGCAGGCGCGCGCTGAGCACGAGCGAGGAGGCCTCGCGCATGTCGTCGGTGTTCGGCTTGAACGCCAGCCCGAGCAGCGCGATGTTCTTGCCGACGAGCGTGCCGAGATGCTTCTCGAGCTTGCCGATCACGCGGCGCTTCTGCAGCTCGTTGACCTCGATCACCGAGTTGAGCAGCTGGAAGTGGTAGCCCGAGTTGCCGGCGAGCTGCTTGAGCGCGGTGACGTCCTTGGGGAAGCAGCTGCCGCCGAAGCCGATGCCGGCCTGCAGGAACTTCGGGCCGATGCGCGTGTCCAGGCCCATGCCCTTGGCGACCTCGAGCACGTCGGCGCCCGTCTCCTCGCAGACGTTGGCGATCTCGTTGATGAACGAGATCTTCGTGGCGAGGAACGCGTTGGCGGCGAGCTTGACCATCTCGGCGCTGGCGATGTCCGTGCGCACCAGCGGCGCGCCGAGCGGCGCGTAGAGCTCGACGACGGCGTCGCCGGCCCAGTCGCCGTCGTCGCCGACGACGACGCGGTCGGGGTTGAGGAAGTCGTCGACCGCCGAGCCCTCCTTGAGGAACTCCGGGCAAGAGACGTAGCGAAAGCCCTGCTTGCCCTGCTCCTCGAAGAGGCGCTTGATGTTGCGCCCGGTGCCGCAGGGCACGGTCGACTTCATCACGAGCGCGTGACGGTCGGACGGGGGCATCGCGGCGACGACGGCGTTCACCGCGGAGAGGTCAGCGTCGCCGGAGTACGTGGGCGGTGTGCCGACCGCGACGAACAGCAGGCGCGCATGCTCGAGCGCGTTGGCGATGTCCGTCGAGAAATGCATGCGCTCGCGGTTCTTGGCGACGAGCTCCTCGAGACCAGGCTCGTAGATCGGGATCTCGCCGCGCTCCAGGCGCGCGATCTTGTCGGCGTCGATGTCGATGCAGTAGACGTCTGAGCCCAGCTCTGCGAACCCCGCGGCGGTGACGAGGCCCACGTAGCCGGTGCCGATGACGCCGATCGGCTCACGGTCAGGCATGAAGCGGGGAAGGGTAGCGTCAGCTGCCCACGCGCCGCAGCGACCTGGCGATGCCCAGCATCTGCTTGTTGGTCAGCGAGAGCATCAGCGTGTTGGAGACCCAATACACCGCGCGCGGCGTGCGCCAAGACACGATCCGCAGATGCGTGCCGTCGAAGAAGAGGTCGTACTTGCGCCCGTCGTAGGAACGCTTCTCCGAGGGGGCATCCAGCAGCGGCGGATCGCGCCAGTTGGTGCCCTGGATGCCGTAGTACTGGCCGACGCCTGGAGCGCTGACGACCGTGCGGTAGGCGCGGTACTTGTTGTGCTCGCGGTCGTAGATGTCGTAGGCGCGGCTCTGGTCCTGGCGGTAGGTCGAGCCGAGCGCCGCGTAGCGCGGGTAGTAGACGGGGAACGGCACCTTCACGCCGAGCTGCACGCCGATGTCCTCGGCGACGCGGCGCGCGTCGAGCAGGCCCGCGGGCACCTTCTGGTTCTTCGACTTGCGGCGCTGGCTGCGCTCGCGCTCCTTGTCGGTCGCCGTCTTCTTCGGCTGCGCGCGTGAGCGGCCGCGGGACTTGGCGTCGAGGAACTGGCCGACGGCCGAGCGCAGCTTGTTGTCGGAGATCTCGAGGTAGCCGCCGGCGCCGTCCTGCGCCTGGAACTGGACTTCCTGGATCGGGTTCTTCGCCGACTCGACCATCAGCTTGATCAGGCGCAGCACGGCGGTGGTGCCGCGGATGTCGGTCTGTGTGTAGCGCCCGAAGATCCGCAGCAGCTCCTTGCGGTCGGAGAAGAGCTTGCCGAGGCCGATCTGGTCCTTGGCCTGGCGCAGGAAGTCCTGCTGGCGCGCCGCGCGCACGAGGTCGTTGTCGGTGTGGCGGAAGCGCACGTAGTCCAGCGCGTCCTGCCCGCAGAGCTTCTGGTAGCCGGCCTTCACGTCGATCACGGCGTAGTCGGGACCGGGACCGTTGTTGTCGTTGAAGTAGCGGCGGTCGACGTCGGTGTAGACGCAGTCCAGGCGGTCGACGGCGCGGCGGAAGCCGCCGAAGTTGATGTTGACCGCGTGGTGGATCGGGAAGCTGCCGTCGGGCGAGCCCTCGCGCAGCAGCGTGCGGACCGTGCTGCAGCGTCAGCGCCGGGCCGCCGAGTGAGTAGGCGGCGTTGATGCGGTCGGTGCCGTGGCCGGGGATCTGGACCTTGAGGTCGCGCGGGATCGACATCACCGCGGTGGCGCCCTTCGAGGGGTCCAGGCGCACGAGGATCATCGTGTCCGAGCGCGAGGGGTTCTTCTGGACCTTGTCGATGTAGCGCTGGTCGGAGCCGAGCAGCAGCAGCGTCTGCGGCTCCCCCGGATCGACGTCGTCGAGCGCGTTCTTGACGTCGGCGGGCAGCGGCTCCTGGCCCTTGGTGAACTGCTGGACGTCGTCCTTGACCTCGAGCAGGACGGCAGTCGCCACGCCACCAGCGGTGCAGAGCGAGATGACGAGGCACGCGAGCGCGGCCTTTGCGTACAGCGACCACGCGACGCGCGGCGGACGGGTGTCGACGTCGGGGAGTGCCACGGCGCGCAGCTCAGGGTACCCGGCCTCGCGGCTGCTAGCCGAAGCGCGTGAACGAGCGCGCCGTGCCGAGCATCTGCTTGTTGGTCAGCTGCAGGCTCAGCGTGTTGGAGACCCAGTAGACGGCCCGCGGCGTGCGCCAGGCCACCGCGCGCAGGCGCTTGCCGTCGTAGTAGAGGCGGTAGGTGCGGCCGCGCATCCGCATCTTCTCGCCGCCGTTCTTCAGCAGCGGCGGCTCCTTCCAGGTGGTGCCCTGGACGCCGTAGTACTGGCCCTCGGTGACGTTGTGCGCGATCACGATGCGGTAGGCCCAGTGCTTCTTGCCCGAGCGGTCGCGCAGCGTGTAGATGCGCGGGTTCGCGGCGTCGGTCGTCTGGTTGCGCTGCGGGAACGTCGCCGTCGGCGTCAGCGCCGTCGGGAAGTAGACGGGGAACGGGATCCGGCTCTTGGCGAGCCGCGGCGCAACGAGATCCTCCGAGCGTGTGCGCGCGTCGACGAGGCCGTAGCGCGCATAGGACGCCGAGGCCTTCGCCTTCTTCTTCGGCTTCTTCTTCTTCGACTTCTTGCCGGTGCTCTTGGCCTTCGTCGGCGCACGCGCATGCATGAAGTCGTCGACGGCCTCGGCGATCTGCGAGGGCGTCGCCGTGATGTAGCTGCCCAGGCCGCGGCCGTTGCGATCGACCGGCTCGTTGACGAACTGGTGCGGGAACTCGACTTCGCGACAGCGGGTGGCCGGCGGAGAACACCGCCAGCTTCAGCAGCCGCAGGATGCCCGCTGAGGGTCTGCAGGTCGCGCGTCGGCCTCGGTCGCGTTCGCGAAGATCTTCGTCAGCGCGGTCGAGTTGTCGATCAGGCTGCTCGTACCGACCTGATCCTTGGCCTGGCGCAGGAAGTCCTGCTGGCGGGCGTCGCGCACGAGGTCGGTGTCGGCGTGGCGGTAGCGCACGTAGTCGAGCGCCTCTCTGGCCGCAGAGCCGCTGGTAGCCCGGCTGGATGTCGATCTCGGCGTACTGCGCCGACGGCGGCAGGCCGACGTTGGAGTGGTAGTAGCGGCGATCGACGTCGGTGTAGACGCAGCCGACGAAGTTGACGGCCCTGCGAAAGCCCTTGAAGTTGACGCTCGATCGCGTGGTTGATCTCGATGTTCGGCAGTGCTTAGCGTGCGCTGCCGATGAGGTCAGGCCGCCGTCCGCGTACGCCGCGTTGATCTTCGTCTGCCCGTAGCCGGGGATATGGATGACGAGGTCGCGCGGGATCGAGAGCACCGCCGATCGCCTGCTGGTCGGGGTCCAGGCGCAGCAGCATCATCGTGTCCGAGCGCGACTCGCCGCGCTTCCTGCCGTAGCGCCGGTCGGAGCCGACGAGCAGGATCGTCTGCGGCTCGCCGGCCTCCGCGCTGCGTGATCGTGTTGCGGTGCGCAGCTTCGCGCGCTGCTTATAGGTGTGCGGCGTGAAGTGCTCCTCTTGACCTCGAGCAGCGCCGCCGTCGCGACCGCCGCGGCTGTCATAAGCGCGATCAGCACGCCGGCGAGGGCCGCGCGCTTGTACATGCCCCATGCCGCTCGCGGCGGCTTCTCGTCAGGCAAGCCCACCCTCGACGGCGCGCAGGTCGGGACCGTGCTCCTCGTGACGCTCCAGCCAGCCCGGCAGCGCGCGGACGAAGTCCGCAGTGCCTGGCGGTAACGCGTCAGTGAGCTGATCGAGACCCACTCCTCGGGGCCATGGTGGCCGCCGCCGATGGGACCGAACTCGACGGCCGGAACGCCGGCCTCGAGGAAGGAGATCGCGTCCGAGGCACCGTCGCGCCCGACGCTGAGCGCGTCGCCCTCGATGGAGCGGCTGACGCCCTCGCGCAGCGCGAGCACGAAGGGGTTGCGTGCGGCAGACGATTGCCGGGGCGCGGGTGAAGCACTTGATGATCTCGACGTCGCCGATCTGGCGGATCTGGGCGAGGATCGCGCCTGGGTCCTGGTTGGGCAGGAAGCGGATGTCGACGTCCATCTGGCAGCGGTCGGGGACCTTGTTGAAGGCGTCGCCGCCGTCGATGCGCGCGAGGTTGATGCTCGGGCGGTCGAACATGTCGCTGGACTCGCGGCTGAAGGGCAGCGTCTCGATGCGGCGGAAGACGTCGTGCGCTTTGAGGATCGCGTTGTCGCCGAGCCACGGCGTCGACCCATGGGCGGCGGTGCCGGAGACCTCGACGCGCACCGCGAGCACGCCCTTGGCCTGGACGCCGATGTGCAGGTCGGTCGGCTCGCCGGTGATCGCGAAGTCCGCTTGCAGCCCCTCCTTGACGAGCGTGTCGGTGGAGCGCGTGTCGACGTCCTCGGATTCCTCGTCGGGGACGCAGATGAACTTCACGCAGACCTCGCTCTGGTCGCGCGCGTCGATCAGCGAGAAGAGCATCGCCGCGAGCGCGCCCTTCATGTCGTAGGCGCCGCGGCCGATCAGGCGGTCGCCCTCGATGCGCGGGACGAACTGCGCCTCGAACGCGGGCACCACATCGAGGTGACCGTGCAGCACGACGATCGGCCCGTCGAGGGCGCCGACCTGCGCGAGCAGCACAGGAAGTCCCTGGAAATCGCGCTCTTCTACGGGGATCGAGTTGGACTCGAGGAAGCCCTTGACGAAGCTCGCGGCAGCCCGCAGCTGGTCGGGCCGCGAGGTGTCATAGGAGATCAGGCGCTCGGCGAGGGAGCGTTCGTCCACCCACTTAGGGTAGGCGAACGCTCCCTCTGAAGGCTCAGCCGGTGTACTGGAAGATCCAGAGCCCGGCGTCGCGGTCGCTGCCCGCGACGTACTCCTCACCGCCGTGCTCGAAGACCTCCACGCCCCAGAAGTTGTTGCCTTCTGGGTCGATGTTGTAGCCCTTCTCGACGAGCTTGTCGTTCTCGATGTCGACGACGCGGAAGCCCGCGGCGTAGTACGAGAAGTACAGGCGGTTGGCGGTCTCGCGCGACGCCGCGACCTCGTGAACCGAGAGGTCACCGAAGTCCTTCGCGTAGGCGGGGTCGTGCGCCTCGGGGACCGCGTAGGTGTCCAGCTCGGCGAGCTTGGACCCCTGGTTGCGGTACAGGTGCACATAGCCCCAGCCGTCGAACTCCGACGAGAACGTCAGCGTGTCGCCGGTCGTCCCGACCGCGATCGGCGCGAGCTGCGAGCCGTCGCCCGCGAGGCACGCGGCGTCGTCGTACTGATCCTCGACGTCGAAGATCGCGAAGCCCTGCTCGCGCGACGCGACGCCGAACGCCGGGATGTCGCCCTCGACGGTCATGCCGAGCGGCGCGCTGCAGGCATCCGAGCCCTCGCGGTTGAACACCAGGACGGCCTGGTAGCCACCCGCGGCGATGACGTTGGCGACCTTGACCGTGAAGTCGCAGACACCGCGCTCGACGACCGCGATCTCGCCGACGCCGGCCGGAACTGCCGGGTCGCCCGGGCAGGCGCGACCGACGAACTTGGCGGTGCCGGTGATCGTCTCGCCCTCGACCAGCAGGCGCGTGTTGGAGCCCTGGCTGGCCTGCAGGCTCGTGTTGTCGGTGTCGTTGTGGGTCTTCAGCGCGTACGGGTTGAAGTCCTCATCCGACGCGACGACGTACTCGTTGTCCTTGGTGAACTCCGACTGGTGGGCGTTGCCCTCGGGCGGGACGGTCAGCCCGCTCTCGGCTGCCTCGGGGTCGGGGTTGGTGAAGTCGGTGTCGGCAATCAGCGTCGGATTGAGCGGATCGGTCATGTCGAGCTTCACGTAGCCGCCGTCCCAGTAGGAGATCAGCATGATCTGCCGGCCGTCGATCTCCTTGACGATCATGTCGTGGTGGAAGATCTCCTGGAGGTTCGCCGGCGTCCCCTGGACGATCTGCGGGAACATCTCGTCGAGGTCGTACTCGGCGATCAGCTTGGCCTTGCGCGGGTTGGTGATGTCCATGATGTCGACGTCGGGGCCTTCCTCGTTGTCGACGATCACGGCGTAGCCCTTGCTGCCCGCGTCCCACGCGAAGACGCTGTGGATCTCGTTGGCGGCCTTCTTGCCCTGGCCGTTGACGGTGGAGTCACCGACGCCCTCGGCCAGCGGCGTCGGATGATGCGGCCGCGTGACGTCGTAGAGGTTCATGCCGCCGAAGCCGGTCTTGGCCTTGCACTTCTCGTTGTTGGTGACGAGCAGGTCGCCGTTGAAGTGCGGGGTGGTGAGCTTGATGACGTGGACGCCCTCGCCGGGGGTGCTGCCCTCCTTCGCCTGGATGAACGCCTTCTCCTTCGGCGCGGCCGGATTGGAGATGTCGACGACGTGGACGCCGTTGTATTTGCACGTCACGTGGCCCCAGGCGGCGAGGAACGCGGTGTTGCCGTCCGGCGAGATGCCGACATCGGCGATCTTGCCCTCGGAGACGTTCTTCAGCTTGAGGCGGCTGACGACGTCGACGTCCTTGTTGGCCTGCGGGAGGTGGTTGGTCGCCTCACCGTGCTGCTTGGTGGTCTCCCATCCGCCCTTCTGGAACGGATGTCCGATGGCGATGGCCGGGACCGCGCAAGCGACCCCCACGACGATCGTTGCGACGGCCTTTCCGGCATGCATGCTGCAGCTCCCTCCCCTTACTGGGCCTGATTGCAGAGCATTATGCTCCCTTTAGGTCGGTTTCAAACGTCCCTGCGCGGACCTCACGCGATGCTCGCGCCCTAACCCGTCTGCACGATCCGGTTCTGCGGCCCGGGCGCGACCGGGGAGTGCGCGGCGATGAAGTCCTCGAGCGCGTCGATGTCGACGTCGCCGCCGAGCTGGTCGGTGCCCTCGTTGAACACGCTGAAGCCGTCGCCGCCGGTGGCGAGGAACGAGTTCATCGTCACGCGGTAGCTGGCGGCGGCATCGATCGGCGTCCCGTTGAGGAGGATCGCGCCGACGCGTGAACCCGCGGGCTTCGTCGTGTCGTAGCTGTACGTGAAGCCGGCGGAGACCTGCAGGATGCGCCTCTGCCCGGCCGTCGGGTTGTCGAACTGCTGCTCGAGCAGAGCGCGGATCTGCGCCCCGGTCATCGTCTTGACGACGAGCGTGTTGCCGAACGGCTGGACCGTGAATAGGTCGTTGTACGTCACGTCGCCGTTGGGCGCGTTGAACGGCAGGTCGGCGCGAATGCCGCCCGAGTTCATGAACGCGATGACGGCGCCGCCCTTCTCGGCGGGCGCCGTCGACTCCAGCTGAGCGTCGGCAATCACGTCGCCGAGCGTCGACTCGCCCGCGGCGTTGGAGGCCCGTGTGATCGCCGCGGTCACCTGGCCGACGACGCGAGCAGCGATCGGCGCCGCCAGCGCCTTGTACTTGTCGACGATCTCCTTGACCGCGGGATCCTCGGGCACGTCACGGGTGACGATGACGTTCTCCGCGGCCTTCGTGGTGATGTCGCGCGTGCGGCGGTCCAGCGCGAGGTCGACCTTCGTGAGGAGGCGGCCGAAGCTCGAGGAGCTTGTCAGCAGCATCCCGTTGCGCTTGCAGACGTACGGCTGGTGCGTGTGGGCGGAAAGGACGACGTCGACGCGCTTGTCGAGGCGGTCGACGATCGGCCCGATGTCGCCACTGAAGTTGTCGCAGCGGTTGATGTCGATGAAGCCGTTGGCTCCCGGCGCGTTCTGCTGGCCGCCCTGGTGGATGAGGACGACGAACGCTTGCGCGCGCAGGCGCCGCGACAGCTCACGGACGTAGCGGTTGATCGTGTCGGCCTCGTCGTCGAAGTCCAGCCCGGCGACGCCCGCCGGCGTGACGATCTCCGGCGTGCCCTCGAGCGTGAGACCGAGGAAGACGACCGGGATCCCCTTCACCCGGCGAATCTTGAACGGCGGCAGGATCGTGCGGTCGCTGTTGAGGTAGCGCACGTTGGCGGCGAGGAAGCGGAAGTCGGCCAGGCTCTGCATGCGCAGCAGCTCCTCGACGCCCTCGTCGAACTCGTGGTTGCCGACGCCGTTGTAGCGCATGCCCATCGCGTTCATGACCTCGATCGTCGGCTCGTCGTGAAACAGGCCGCTGATCAGCGGGCTCGCCCCGATCAGGTCGCCTGAGGAGACCAGCAGCGAGTCGTTGGTGCGCAGGCGCTTGACGTGCGTCGCGAGGTACGCCGCGCCGCCGGCATCGACCGTGGTGGTCGGGCCCGTCTGGATGCGCCCGCCTGAGCCTGTCGGTGGCTCGAGATTGCCGTGGAAGTCGTTGATCCCGAGGAGTCGCAACGTAGGATCCTTCGCGGCGGCCGGCGCGGCCGCAAAGTGCATGGCGACGAGGGCGAAGAGCAGAAGAGCAACTGGCTGGCGCATGACGCGGCGACCGTACCCATGGCCCGTCCCAGTCAAAACGCGGTTCTCGTCTTCGTGACGAGATTGTCACGACGCCGTCACCTTCCCCGCCTCAGCGCCGAGCTGCGTGAGCGCGAGAGCGTCCGCCCCCTCGAGCTCTTCTTCGACCTCGTCTTCGTGCTCGTGTTCACGCAGTGCACGCAGCTGATGGCCGACAACCCGACGTGGACGGGGATCGGCCAGGGCGTGCTCGTGCTCGCGATGCTGTGGTGGGCGTGGGCGGCGTACGCATGGCTGACGAGCGTCGTGGACCCCGAGGAGGGCGCGGTCCGCTTCGCGATGATCGCCGTGATGGCGGCGCTGCTGGTCGCGGCGCTGTGCGTGCCGCAGGCGTTCGACGACCGCTCGGTGGCGTTCGCGGTCACCTACGGGCTCGTGCGAATCGGCCACATCGCGCTGTTCGTCGTCGCCAGCCGCGACAACCACGAGCTGCGGCAGTCCGTCGGCGTGATCGCGCTGTCGACGGCCGTGGCCGTCGGGCTGCTGTTCGCGGCGACGGCGCTGGATCACGAAGCGCAGGCTGCGCTCTGGGGAGTCGCGATCCTGATCGACTGGGGACTGCCGGGCATCTTCGGCGCCGCAGGTTGGCGGCTCATCCCAGCGCACTTCGCCGAGCGCCACAACCTCGTGATCATCCTCGCCCTCGGCGAGTCGATCGTCGCGCTCGGGCTCGGCGCCGAATCGGCGGAGCTGAGCGCCGGGCTGTACGCGGCCGCGATCCTCGGCACCTCGCTGGCGGCCGCGGTGTGGTGGACGTACTTCGACGTCGTCGCCCTCGTCACCGAGCGGCGCCTGATCCAGGCCGAGCCAGGGATTCCGCAGAACACGCTCGCGCGCGACTCCTACTCCTACCTGCACTTCCCGATGGTCGCCGGGATCATCCTGATCGCACTGGGGCTGAAGAAGACGCTAGAGCACGTCGACGACCCGCTGAAGACCGTGCCGGCATTTGCGCTGCTTGGCGGCGTTGCGATCTACCTGCTCGCCCACGTCGTCCTGCGGCTGCGCAACGCGCGGACGCTGAGCCGCCGGCGCCTTGGCCTGGCAGTGCTGTTGCTGGCGATCTGGCCGCTTGCGGGCGAGGTCTCGGCGCTCGCGCTGCTGGCGATCGTCAACGCCCTGGTGTGGCTGATGATCGCCTACGAGCACACCACCTACGGCGAGCGCCGCTACAACCTGCGCCACGGCATCGGGCACGAGGCCGCGGGTTAGGCTCGCTTCGTGTCCGTCTACGCGCTCAACCTCTTCGACCTCGCCGACAACGACCTCTACCGCCAGTACTCGCGGCGATCCGTCGACGCCGTCGGCAAGTACGGCGGTCGCGTCGTCGCGCTCGGCAAGCTGTCGGCCGACGTCGCCAGCCGCGGCGGCGAGCCGCGCCAGGCGATGGTGCTCGTGGAGTGGCCGTCGGCCGACGCGTTCCGCGACTTCGTCGCCGACCCCGAGCACGAGGACCTTCACCCGCTGCGCGAGGACGGGACGCGCAACTACCTCTGGTGGTTGTACGACTCGCTCGAGGACCTGCGGCCGCTGTTCAGCTAGGCGGCGTCGCGCACGCCGTGGTCCGGCACCACGGCGCCGTCGGGCGTCAGCGCGACGAACTCGACGGCGTGACCGTCGGCACGGACCTCGAGGATCACGCCCCAGTCGCGCGGGTGGGAGATCACGCGGGCGCTCGGCCACTTGCGCCGCAACGCGTCTGACGCGCGCGCCTGCTGCGGGGTGATCTCGACGATGCGCGACATCTGTCCCGCCAGTATCGGCAGGAACCCTGAGCGCCTCGACAACGTCACCTCAACGCCGGCTCAACGAATGAACGCACCCGCGGCCTCGAGCACCTCCGCCTGCTTGGAGGCCCTGTCGAACGCCTGCGGCGCCGGCGGCTTCTCGACGACCGCCGCGGTGGCGAGGATCTTCGGTCTCACCGAACTGCTTGGCCAGCGACGCGACCTTCTGAGGATCGCGATGTCGCCGCCGGCGTCCGCCTCCGTGGTGGCGGTGGCTGCGATCAGCCAGCTCGTTCATCATGCCCCTATCCGGGGGCGGGCGGCGAATCGATCACTCGCGGATGACGAACGTCCATCTAGTGTCGCTCAGCGACACCAAATGGACGTTGAGCGCTACTCGCCGCCGGCGATGCGCAGGAACGTCTCGGCGCGGCGCTTGTCGCGCCGCGCCTTGTTCATCCCCTCGGAGTGCTCCTCGCACTTCGAGATGTCCTGCTCGGCCTGCTTGAGCTGCTCCTGCAGCCGCGAGGTGTCGAGCGACGAGGGCTCGATCGCCTCCTCGACGAGGATCAGCACGCGGCCCTCGGCGACCTGCACGTAGCCCTCGCCCTGGGCGAAGGCCACGACGTCGCTCTCGGACTTGTACAGCCGCAGCTCAGTCGGCGAGAGCATGCCGAGCAGCGGCTGGTGGTTGGCGCGGATGCCGATCGAGCCCGTCTCGGTGCGGGTCGAGACCATCTCGACCTCGTCCTTGAAGACCTCCCCTTCGGGGGTCAGGACCTCGACGGTGAAGGCGGTGTGCGCCATCTACTTCTTCGACGCCTCGACGACGTCCTCGATCGAGCCCTTCAGCAGGAACGCCGACTCCGGCAGCTCGTCGTGATCGCCGGCGAGCAGCTCCTTGAAGGAGCGCACGGTCTCGGCGATCGGGACATAGACGCCGGGCGTGCCGGTGAACGCCTCGGCCACGTTGAAGGGCTGCGAGAGGAAGCGCTCGATCTTGCGGGCGCGTTGGACGATGACCTTGTCTTCGTCGGAGAGCTCGTCGATGCCGAGGATCGCGATGATGTCCTGCAGCTCCTTGTAGCGCTGCAAGACCTCCTTGATCTGCGTCGCGACGTCGTAGTGCTCCTGGCCGACGATGTCGGGCTTGAGGATCGTCGAGGTCGAGTCGAGCGGGTCGACGGCCGGGTAGATGCCCTTCTCGGCGATCGCGCGCGAAAGCGTCGTCGTCGCGTTGAGGTGAGCGAACACGGATGCCGGCGCCGGGTCGGTGAGGTCGTCGGCAGGCACGTAGATCGCCTGGATCGAGGTCACCGAGCCGGTGCGCGTCGAGGTGATGCGCTCCTGCAGCTGGCCCATCTCGGTCTCGAGCGTCGGCTGGTAGCCGACCTGCGAAGGCATGCGGCCCAGCAGCGCCGAGACCTCGGAGCCCGCCTGGACGAAGCGGAAGATGTTGTCGATGAACAGCAGCACGTCCTGGCCCTGGTCGCGGAAGTACTCCGCCATCGTCAGGCCGGACAGCGCGACGCGCATGCGCGCCCCGGGAGGCTCGTTCATCTGGCCGAAGACGAGCATCGTCTTGTCGATGACGCCCGACTCCTTCATCTCGAGCCAGAGGTCGTTGCCCTCACGCGAGCGCTCGCCCACGCCGCAGAACGCGCTCAACCCGCCGTGCTCCTTGGCGAGGTTGTGGATCAGCTCCTGGATCAACACCGTCTTGCCGACGCCGGCGCCGCCGAACAGGCCGACCTTGCCGCCCTTGGCGTAGGGCGCAAGCAGGTCGACGACCTTGATGCCCGTCTCGAACATCTCCGTCGTCGGGGTCAGCTCCTCGACGGGCGGCGCGATCTGGTGGATCGAGCGACGCTCCTTGACATCGATGTCGCCGGCCTCGTCGATCGGCTCGCCGAGCAGGTTGAAGATGCGCCCGAGCGTGGCCTCGCCGACGGGCACGGAGATCGGCGCACCGGTGTCGACGACGTCGACACCACGCGCCAGACCGTCGGTGGAGTCCATCGCGACCGCGCGCACGCGATCGTCGCCGAGGTGCTGCTGCACCTCGCAGACGAGGACCTTGCCCTCGCCGCGGTCGACGTGCAGCGCGTTGAAGATCGCGGGCAGCTCCTCGGGGAACACGGCCTCGATGACGACGCCCTGGATCTCCTC
The DNA here is from genome assembly GCA_963727365.1 of Paraconexibacteraceae bacterium. Classification (GTDB taxonomy): domain Bacteria; phylum Actinomycetota; class Thermoleophilia; order Solirubrobacterales; family Solirubrobacteraceae; genus Paraconexibacter. Next base: position 69,459 of record CAVSFU010000020.1, read on the forward strand.
GATCCTGCCGACGTTCTTCTTCTGGGTATCAGACTCGGTAGTGGCAGCCATGTGATTTCTCCGGGGTTAGACCAGCGCCTCAGCGCCGGCCACGACTTCCATGATTTCCTGGGTGATCTCGGCCTGGCGGGCGCGGTTCATCTCGAGCGTGTAGTCGTCGATGAGCTCGCCGGCGTTCTCGGATGCGTTGCGCATCGCGGTCATGCGCGCGCCCAGCTCGGACGCAGCGGACTCCAGCAGCGCGCGGTAGATCGAGATCTCGACGTAGTCGGGGATCAAGCGGGAGAGGATGTCCGCAGGCTCGGGCTCATACTCCACGAGCGCGTGGTGACCGGTCTCCTCCTCGACGCCTTCGCGGTCGCGCTCGTTGCCTTCGAGGATCGTGGCCTGCTGCAGCGGCAGCAGCGTCTCGCGGCGCAGCTCCTGCACCAGCGGCGACACGTAGCCGTTGTAGAAGATGTCGATCTTGTCGACCTGGCCGTCGACGTAGGCGGCCATCAGCGACTCGGCGATCTCACGCGCGTCGGCGTAGGCCGGACGCTCGGTGAAGCCGGTCCACGACCCCGAGACCTCCAGGCCGCGGAACGTCAGCGACGACAGCCCGCGGCGGCCTGATGCAAACCACGACAGCTGCTTGCCGTCGCCCTCGAGCTCACGCGCGGCACGCACGCCGGCACGCAGGATCTGCGAGTTGAACGCGCCCGCAAGGCCACGGTCAGCCGTGATCAGCAGCAGCCCGACCTGGCTGTCGGACTCGTGCTGCTGCAAGATCGGCAGCGACCCCATCTCCCCGCCGGCGGCCTCGGCCGCCTGGCGCGTCATCCGCCGGATCGCTCCCGCGTAGGGACGCAGCGCCTCGATGCGCTGCTCGGCCCGCCGCAGGCGCGCGGCAGACATCATCTCCATCGCGCGAGTGATCTTCTGGATGTTCTTGATGGAGTCGATGCGCTCCTTGACGTCGCGCTGACTCAAGCCGGAACCGCCTCCTCCTCGGTCTCCTCGGCGCCCTCTTCGGACGAGCCGCGGATGCCCTCGGCCTCGCGCGAGGTCTCGCCGACCTCGTCGGAGAGCGGCTGGCCCTCCTCGTCGAGGTCGTAGCCGAAGTCGTCGGCGAAAGACTGCGCAGCCTCACGCAGCTTCTCGACGGTCTCGTCGGACCAGTCGCCGCCCGCGATCTTCTCGAGCACGTCGGCGTTCTCGGAGTGCAGGCGCTGCACGAGCGCCGCGAGGAACTCGGGCACCTTCTCGGTGACGATGCGGTCGACGAAGCCGTTGGTGGCGGCGAAGATCTGCGCCGTCTGGTCCTCGACGGCAAGCGGTGCGCGCTCGCCCTGGTTGAGCGTCTTGACGAGGCGCTCGCCGCGGGCCAGCGTGCGCTGCGTGTCGGCGTCGAGGTCGGAGCCGAACTGCGCGAACGCCTCGAGATCGCGGTACTGCGACAGCTCGATCTTCAAGCGGCCGGCGACCTTCTTCATCGGCGTGATCTGGGCGTTGCCACCGACGCGCGAGACGGAGATGCCGACGTTGATCGCCGGGCGCACGCCCGAGAAGAACAGCTTCGGCTCGAGGAAGATCTGGCCGTCGGTGATCGAGATCACGTTCGTCGGGATGTAGGCCGACACGTCGCCGGCCTGCGTCTCGATGATCGGCAGCGCGGTGATCGAGCCGCCGCCACGCTCCTCGGAGAGCTTGCAGGCGCGCTCGAGCAGGCGGGAGTGCAGGTAGAAGACGTCGCCGGGGTACGCCTCGCGGCCCGGCGGGCGGCGCAGCAGCAGCGACATCTGGCGGTATGCGTAGGCGTGCTTGGTGAGGTCGTCGTAGACGCACAGCGCGTGGCCGCCGTTCCACAGGAAGTGCTCGGCCATCGCGGTGCCCGCGTAGGGCGCGAGGAACTTGATCGGCGCGGCCTCGTCGGCGGACGCGGCGACGATGATCGTGTTCTCCAGTGCGCCGGCCTCGGCAAGCGTCTCGGCGATGCCGACGACCGTTGCCAGGCGCTGGCCGATCGCGACGTAGACGGAGACGACGCCGGTGTCCTTGTTGTTGATGATCGTGTCGAGCGCGATCGCCGTCTTGCCGGTCTGGCGGTCGCCGATGATCAGCTCGCGCTGGCCGCGGCCGATCGGGATCATGCCGTCGATCGCCTTGAGGCCGGTCTGCAGCGGCTCGACGACCGGCTGGCGCTCGACGATGCCCGGCGCGATGACCTCGACGGGACGCGTCTCGGAGGTGTTGATGTCGCCCTTGCCGTCGAGCGGCTGGCCGAGCGGCGTGACGATGCGCCCGCGCAGCTCGTCGCCCACGGGGATCTCGAGCAGGTGGCCGGTGCGCTTGACGGTGTCGCCCTCGACGATCTTGGCCCACGGGCCGAAGAGCACCGCGCCGACGTTGTCGGACTCGAGGTTCAGCGCGAGGCCGGTGACCCCGTGCGGCAGCTCGAGCATCTCGAAGGACATGCAGTTCTCGAGGCCGTGGATGCGGGCGATGCCGTCGGCCACCGAGAGCACGGTGCCGACCTCGGCCAGGTCCGCAGAACCGGCGTCGAGGCCCTCGATGCGGGACTTGAGGATGGAGGTGATCTCGTCGGGCTTGATCTGCATAAGGGGCTCCTAGGCCGTAGCGACCTGCTTGCGAAGGTTTTCGAGTCGGGTGCGGATTGAGGCGTCGAGGATCGAGTTGCCGACGCGCAGGACGATGCCGCCGAGCACGTCCGGATCGACCGTCGCGGTCAGCTCGACCTTGCGGCCGGTCTGCTCGCCGACCTCGCGGCCGAGGCGCTCGACCGTCTCGGGGTCGAGCTCGACGGCTGACGTGATCTCGACGGGGAGCAGCTTGTGCTCCTCCTCCCACAGCGCGTCGTAGGCGCGGCGCACGCGGAAGATCGCGGGCATCCGGTGCTTCTCGATCAGCAGCTTCAGGAAATTGACGATCGTCTCGTCGGCGTCCGTGACCGCCTTGCTCAACCCGTCGACCTTCTCCGGCGTGGAGAAATACGGCGAGAAGAAGAACATCGCGAGCTCGCGCTCGTCGTTGAGCGCCTCGGCGAACTGCCCGAGCTGGTCGCGGACGACGTCGAGCTTGTCGCGCTCCTTGGCGACCTCGAACAGCGAACGGGCGTAGACGGTTGCGATCTCTTCCATGGCGCGTTAGTTGCGGCTGCCCCCGAGCGCCGAGAAGTCGAGCTCCCCGAGCGCCTCGTCGACCAGCCGCTGCTGGTCCTCGGCGGTCAGCGTCTTGCGAGTGACCTTCTCCGTGGCGAGCACGGTCAGCGCAGCAACTTCCTTGCGGACGTCCTGCAGTGCCCTGCGCTCCTCGGCCTCGATGTCGCGGCGGGCCTGCGCCATCAGCTCCTCGCGCTTGACGCGCGCGGCCTCGACGGCCTCGCGCTCGGTCTCCTCACCGGCCTTGCGGGCGCGCGTGACGATCTCCTCGGCCTGGGCGCGAGCATCCTTCAGGCGCCCGCGGTACTCCTCGAGCAGCTCGCCCGCCTCGGCCTTGGTCTTGTTGGCGGAGTCGATCGAGTCCTCGATGAGCCGCTGGCGCTTGTCGAGCGCCTCGGCGATCTTCGGGAACGCGAGCTTGTAGAGGATGGCCATGGACACGCCGAAGACCAGCAGCGTCCAGATCATCAGCCCGACACCGGGCTCGACGAGGAAGCTGCCGCCTTCCTCCTCGGCCGCGGCGCCGCCCTCTTCGACGGCCAGGATCAGCGTGGACAGGACCCCCATGTCGGCCTAGAGGAAGAAGGCGATCAGGCCGGCGACGAGGCCATAGAAGAAGCAGGCCTCCGTCAGCGCGAAGCCCAGCCACTGGATCGACGTGATCTCGTCACGCATCTCCGGCTGGCGGGTAACCGACTCGATGACCTTGCCGAAGATCTGACCGATGCCGACGCCGGCGCCGACTGCGCCGAGACCGCCGCCGACGCCGAGAGCGATGGCACGGCCGGCGTCGGCGCCGTAGGCCTCGTTGGCGCGGCCCCGCCTGGGCGAGCGTCGTGATGACAGCGAGATCCATGATGTCTCCTTGGGTCTTTCCTAGTGACTCTCGGCAGCAGCGCCGCCGATGTAGATGGCAGTGAGGGTGGCGAAGATGAACGCCTGAAGGGTCGCGACCAAGCCGACCTCGAACATGAACAGTGCGATCGCCAGCGGGAAGGTGATGACGCCGAGCGCCTCGATCCCGAGGATGATCACCAGCGCGCCGCCCATGAACAGGATGATCAGGTGGCCGGCGAGGATGTTGGCGAACAGACGCACTGAGAGCGAAATCAGGCGCATGAAGTTCGACATGATTTCCAGGCCGAGCATGAACGGACGCAGGAACTTCGGCACGCCCGCGGGGATGAAGCTGAGGACGTAGCCCCCGACCCCCTTCGTGCGGATGCCGACGACGGTGAAGGCGATGAAGACGACGAGCGCGAGGACGAGCGGGATCGAGAGGTTCGCCGTCGCCGCGAAGAGCGCGAACGACGGGACGTCGACGCCGAAGATGTCGACCTTGTGCTCGGTGTTCGTCGGCAGCGGGATGTAGCCGAGCATGTTGCTGAACCAGATGAACAGGAACAGCGAGGCGATGAAGGGAAACCACTGCGCCGCGAGCTTGTCGGGCATGTTGCCGCGCGTGATGTTGTCGCGCATCAGCGTGAACGCCATCTCGACCAGCGTCTGCACGCGGTTGGGGCGCTCGTGCATGCGGCGGGCGATGTAGACCATCGCCCAGCACATCAGGATCGCCGCGGCGAGGACGTAGACGATCGCCTTGTTGACGTCGAGCGGGCCGATGCTGAACCACGTGTCGAGCTTGAACTCGTTCTGCGGCTTGAAGTGGTCGTTGTCCAAACGCGACCAGCCGAAGATCGCCACGACCGCCACGATCAACGCGACGTACGTGGTGAGACCGACGAAGACTCTGGCCCTCTGACTCATGGGGTGACGGAGTTCCTCTCCAGGGAGCGCGTCAGCAGCGTGTTGGCGAAGTAGACCGTGAAGGCGACCAGCGTGAGGACTGCGGCGGCAAGTCCGTCCTCGCGCTCGCCGGCAAGGCCGACGGCGAGGATCGTAATGGCGACGAGCCAAGCGCGCACGAAGACCCCCGCGAGGTTCAGGCCGATGACGTTCTTGATGTCCTCGCGCGTGGCCGCGTACTTGGCCAGCCGGATCTCCGCGATGCGCTGGAGAACCCACACCCCGGCGCCCGCGAGGATGCCGAGCGCGGGCGCGCCGAGCAGCACCAGCACGGGTGCGCTGAACGCGACCAGCACGATGTCGATGATGCGCAAGGCAGTCATGGCGGCGGGCGTCACCCTACAGATGCAAAGGCCCGCAGGTCTTGCGGGTCTCTGGCGTCTGGAGCGGGGTGACGGGACTCCTTGACGCAGCTCGCACACTAGCACGAATCGCGGACTTTGTAACACGTTTGTGACACCGGTTTCGATGGCCTGTGAGCCGCCCCGCGTATCGTCTCGCGGCGGTGTTGCGCCGCAGCGAGTTGCTGGCCGTGTTCGCCGGCGGCTGCGCCGGTGCGCTGGCGCGTGTCGGTCTGGCGGAGGCGTGGCCGGCGGACCCCGGCGCGTGGCCGTGGGCAACGCTCGTGGTGAACGTCGCCGGTGCGTTCGTGCTCGGGCTCCTCACGCGGCAGGGACGCGAATCACCGCCCCTGCTCGGTGCCGGCTTCTGCGGTGCGTTCACGACGTTCTCGGCGATGCAGCTAGAGCTTGTCGAGCTGCCGTTCTGGTCGGCGGCGTCGTACGCGGCGGTGTCGCTGGGCGTGGGCTACGGCGCGGTCGTGGTGGCGCAGCGATGACGTGGGTCGGCGTCGCGCTGCTCGGCGGGCTCGGCGCGGTCGCCCGCGTCCTGATTGCCGAGCGCTTCGCAGCCGCGCCGGTCGGGATCCTCGTCGTCAACGTGACCGGCGCGTTCGCGCTCGGCGTGCTCGCGGGTGCCGACGTCTCCGCCGAGACGATGCGCGTCGTCGGCGGCGGACTGCTCGGCGGCTACACGACGTTCTCGACGTGGATGGTCCACAGCCGCGAGCTGCCGCCGCGCTGGGCGCTCGCGAACCTCGCCGGCGCGCTCGCGCTCGGGCTTGGCGCGGTCGCGCTCGGCCGCGCGCTCTAGCCCTCGTAGGGCTTGTAGCGGTGGTGGATCATGAGGTCGTTGCCGTCCGGGTCGCGGAAGAACGCCATATGGCAGACGCCGGTGTCGAGCACGTCGCCGAAGAACTCCACGCCCTTGCCTTCCAGATCCGCGCGCGCGGAGGGCACGTCGTCGACGCCGAGCGGCAGCGGGTTGCCCTGCTGCGCCTGGAACGGCATCCCGACCTGCTCGGGCTGCCAGATGCCGATGCAGGTGTCGCCGGCCCAGAACTCGTACTGCCCGTGCTCGTCCGGCCGCAGACCGAGGACGTCGCGGTAGAACGCCTGCGCGCGCTCGGCGTCCTGGGACGGGATGCCGATGAAGTCGACCCGCTGGATCACGCTCATGGCTCGACCCTAGCGAGCGCCCGTCGTTGGCTCGCGTTGCCGTCGAATGCATCCGTCGCTAGCTGAGCGCTTCGATCCTGCGATCCGGATCGTCGACTACGACGCGAGCTGGCCTCAGGCCGCCACCACCGAGCTCGATCGAATCGCTGCGGCGCTGGGGGCGGTGGGCGTGCGTTTCGAGCACATCGGCTCGACGGCTGTCCCGGGAATGGCGGCCAAGCCGATCGTGGACCTCCAGGTCTCGGTCGTCGCGCTCGAGCCGCGCGCGCCGTACGTCACGCCACTGGAGCGACTCGGATACCTGTTCGCGCGGGCGCCCGACTCGCCGGACCGGCACTTCTTCGGCAAGCCCGCCGCCCGGCCGCGCACCCACCACGTCCACGTCTGCGCCGACGGCAGCGCGCACGAGCTGCGCCACGTCGCCGTCCGCGATTTCCTTCGCGCTCATCCGCGCGAGGCCGACACGTACGCAGCCCTGAAGCGCGAGCTGGCCGCGCGCCACCCGCAGGACCGGCGCGCGTACATCGCCGGCAAGAACGACTTCGTCGCGGCACTCGAGCAGCGCGCGCTCGCGTGGGCGCGGCTCGCGTGAGGCCGTGGATTGGCATCGTGGCGCGCCCGTGTGGGCGCTTCGGTTGGCCGCTGCGCGTGCAACAGCCGCATAGAGGGGCACGGCGTGCAGAGGGCCGAAGCTGGCGGCCGCTATCGCGCCTCGCGTCGACACGCCCGGTCTTCCGCAGCTAACCGGGTGCGAAGCGCGCGCTGGTCTCCGCGCCGAACAGGGGTGGCAGCGCTCAGTGTCGATATGGGTGACTGAGGTCTGCCACCCCTGGCTTCGCACCCCCCAACCGCACCCGCACCGCGCGCGCCCAGCACACCACCCTTCCCCCTCAAAGCGCTGTTTTCGCGAAGCCTCGACCTCCGGCCCTCGCGAGCGCCACACGATGCCAATCCACCACTAGGGTCACGCGTGTGGACGTCGACAACCGCGTCGAGAACTACCTGAACCGTGCGCGCAAGCTTGCGGACGACGGGGAGTTCGAGGAGGCGCTCGCGACCGAGCGCGTTGCGGAGTCGTACATCTCGACGGTGCCCGACGGCCGCGCCGAGCGCATGGCGCTCGCGCGAGTCGCCGCGGAGCGGCTGTCGCGCCAGGGCGAGCACGGCGACGCGCGCGACCGCTACATGCAGGCGCTGCTGCTGCTCGACGAGCTCGCCATCCGCGGCGAGCAGCGCTACGAGCTGCTGCACGCGCTCGCCGTCGTGCACGCGCAGATCGGCGAATTCGAGGCGGCCGTGACGACGTTCGAGCGCGCGCTTGCCGAGGTCGGTCCCGGCTTCTGGCCGGCGGCGGACACGCGCGTGCTGATGAGCGTGCCGCTGCGCAGGCTCGGGCGCGTGGTCGAAGCGCAGCGCCGCCTGCAGGAGGCGCGCGAGCTGGTGCTGCAGCTCAAGCCGCCCGGCGCCAAGCGGATGCTTGCGCGCATCGAGGAGGAGCTGTCGGCGACGCTGACCGACGCCGCCAAGCCGGCGGCGGCGACGACGGCAAAGCCGCGGTCGCCCGCGCCGAAGACCGAGTTCGACGAGGCCGCCTACCAGGCGGCGCTGAAGGACCTCGACGCCCTGATCGGCCTCGCGGGCGTGAAGGACCAGGTCCACCGCTTCGCCGAGCTGCTGCGCATCGCGCTGCTGCGCCGTGCCGAGAACCTCAAGACCGCCGACGTCAGCCTGCACCTCGTCTTCATCGGCGGGCCGGGCACCGGCAAGACGACGGTCGCGCGGCTGTTCGGCCGGCTGTTCCACGCGCTCGGGCTGCTCGGCACCGACCGTGTCGTCGAGGTCACGCGCGCCGACCTCGTCTCCGGCTACGTCGGCCAAACCGCGGGCAAGACCGATGCCGTCGTCGATAGCGCGCTGGACGGCGTGCTGTTCATCGACGAGGCCTATGCGCTCGTGCGCCAGGACTCCCCCGGCGACTTCGGCGGCGAAGCCGTCGCCGAGTTGCTCAAGCGCATGGAGGACGACCGCGAGCGCCTCGCGGTCATCGTCGCCGGCTACCCGCGCGAGATGCGCGAGTTCCTCGACAGCAACTCGGGCCTCGCCAGCCGCTTCGCCGAGACGATCGAGTTCAGCGACTACAGCGCCGCCGAGCTCGTCGAGATCTTCGGGCGCTTCGCGACCGCGTCGGACTACGTGCTCGACGCCGACGCCCGCGCCGCCCTGCTCGAGGTCCTGACGACGATGCGCGCCGCCGCCGACCACAACTTCGCCAACGCCCGCGCAGCGCGCAACCTCTTCGACGACGCGATCGCCCACCAGGCCGGCCGCGTGCTGGACGCGACGGACAAGCCGTCGCGCGAGCAGCTGATGGGGTTGACCGCGGCCGACTTGCGTGCCGCAGCTACAGCGAGCTGAGGAAGCGCTCGATGTGCGGGTTGACCTGGTCGGGATGCGACAGGTTCGGCGCGTGCGCGGCACCGGGCACCACGACGAGCTCGGCGTTCGGGAGATCACCGCAGAGGCGCTCAGCCACCGACAGCTCGATCGCCGCGTCGGCCTCGCCGTGGACCATCAGGATCGGCATCGTCAGCTCACCCAGGCGGCTGTTGATGTCGTCTTCACGCGTCGTCAGCGTGGTGTAGATCTGGTCGAGCGTGTCATGCGGGATCTCCGTCCAGCTGCGCTGCCAGCGCTCGGTGTCGGGACGCCCGGCCCGAGGATGATCGCGGCGACGGTGTCGAGCACCTCCTGCGGCGGTCCGCCCGGCGCCTTGAACGCCTCGATCAGCTGGTTGTAGCCGACGACCTTCTCGGGATCCTCGGGGCGGTCCTGCGTGTCGATCAGGATCAGCGCGCGCACACGCTCGGGCGCCGTCAGCGCGGCACGCAGCGACAGAAAGCCGCCCTGCGACATGCCGGCCAGCACCGCCTGCTCGATACCGAGATGGTCGAGCAGCCCGAGCGCGTCGTTGGCGGAATCCCAGTACGTGAAGGCATCCGCCGAGGTCTCGGTCTGCCCGTGGCCACGCTCGTCCCAGGCGATCGTGCGCCAGCGGTCAGACAGCGCGGCGACCTGCGGGTCGAACATCGAGTGGTCCATGAAGAACCCGTGCGAGAAGAGGACGGGGTCGCCATCGCCCGTGTCCTTGTAGAAGAGACGCTGTCCGTTGACGTCGGCGTGGGGCATGCGCGCACGCTACCGGCGCGCGACCTCGCGGCGCACGACTTCGTACGCGGGGCGCGGCGTGCCGTTGAGCGAGACGAGCGCGGAGTCCCAGTTGTCCTGTGGGCCTGCAGGGTTCCAGTGGTACAGGTAGACGCGGGTGATGCGCCGGCTCAGCGGGACGAGCTCCTCGAACACCCAGCGCGTCGCACGTGCGGCGTGGGCGGCCGACTCGTTGAAGTGGATCCTGTCGCGCCTGCGCCGCCAGACGATGCCGCCGGTCTCGGTGAACCAGACCTGGCCGCGCGTGTGCGCGAGCAAGCGGCGCGTGCCGATCGTGCGCATGCGGTTGGCGTCGAGGTAGTTGTGCAGGCCCCAGACCTTCGGGCGGACCTTCGTCGCGCGCTCGAACGCGCGCACCCAGGTCACCATGTTGGGCTGGTCCAGGACCTCCGCGCCGAGGATCGTGCACGTCGGGCAGGCGCGACGCAGCGCGTCGTAGTAGCGCGCGACGAGATCCGGCCGATTGCAGGTGGCCTGCGAGCAGTGGTTGGCCTCGTTCCAGCTCGCCCACTCCGTCACCCACGGATAGCGCAACCGCAGCTGGCGAAACGTGCGCTGCAGTCCCTTGACGGTCGGCAGCTTGCGCCTGTGGCTGGGGCGGCGCGAGCGCCCGAACGAGACGAGCGGGCGCACGCCGGTGTTGCGCGCCGTGCGCAGCCAGACGTCGAGCTCGTGGGTGTAGGAGCGCACGCCCAGGGCGTCCCACGGGACGACGAGGCGCGCCTTGCGGATCTTCAGCTGCGCGAACAGCGGATCCGTGAACATGTTGGTCTTCTGGTCGGCGATGCCGATCGAGACCGCGGACGCCGGCGTCGCGCTCACTCCCATGATCGCCGCCGCGAGCGCGGCGACCAGCACGCGCGTGCTCACGCCTCGGGCTCGGTGAGGACGGTGTCGTCGTGGGAGTAGGCGGGCGCGCAGCAGCACAGCAGCTTGATCGGCACGTCGCCCGTGTTGGTGAGCTTGTGCTCGACACCGGGCGGGATGACGACGCAGTCGCCGGCCTGCACGTCGCGCTCGTCATCGGCGAGGCGCAGCCGTCCCGCGCCCTGCGTGAGGTAGTAGATCTCCTCCGTCAACACGTGGTAGTGCGCGGTTGTCGCGGTGCCGACCGGGATCGTCGCCTCGGCCAGGGACTGCGCCTCGGCCGGGGTCCAGGCAGGGCCGGCGAGCTCGCGGATCTCGGATCCGTCCTTCGTGATGAACGGCTCGAGATCCGCGTAGCTCGCGACCTGCATGGCGCCGGAGGTTACGCGACCGCGCGGCGCGCGGACTCGCGGTCCACGCGCGATGCGGCGCTTGCCAGCGCCCGTGCCAACGCGCTGCGCACGCGCCCGGGTGGGGCGTGTGGGCTGTCGCTCGACGCTACGCCTCGCCTGGGCCGCTTGTCCTGCGCTGAGGCCTTGACGAGGTCCGTATGGATGAGGCTGTGCACGACGTGCTCCTTGATGGTTGGGTGTTGAGTGACTCAACGCCCACGGAGCTCGACGGGTCGGTCTCTGCGGGCGCTTTGCGCCCGCGGACCTGGATCGACTAGACGATCAGGACGCGGACGCCGTGGTACGGGACATGCCGGAGCCGACCCGGTGCGGGGCAAGCTCGAGGCGGATGTGTCGCGTAACGGCGGTCATGTGCGTCCTCCTCTGTGTCGAACAGAGGCGGCAGCGACCGTATCACGTAAGTTCCCTTCCTTGAAGGGCCTTCCGCAATGACGACCAAGCGCGCGCAGATTCAGGAAGCCGTGCTCGAGGCGACCGAGGCGCTGCTGTCGGAGGGCGTGCCGTTCGCCGACCTCAACATCGAGAAGATCGCCACGCGCGCGGGGATCTCGCGGACGGCGTTCTACTTCTACTTCAAGGACAAGCGCGAGCTCTTGATGCGGCTGACCGAGGAGGTCACCGACGAGCTTTTCGCCGCGGCCGACGGCTGGTTCTCGGGCAACAACGAGCAGCCGATCGCCGAGATGCGCACGGCGCTCGACAACATCGCCGCGCTGTACGACGTGCACGGGACGCTGCTGCGCGCGATCGTCGAGGTCTCGACCTACGACGACGAGTTCGCGCGCTTCTGGCGCGGGCTGCTGCAGCGCTTCGTCGACGCGTCGACGCGGCGGATGGAAGACCTCGACACCGACCTGGCGGCGGCGCCGACGGCGTTCGCGCTGATCTGGATGACGGAGCGCACGCTCTACCAGCAGATGGAGCAGGGCATCGACCGCGAGCCGCTACTCGACGCGATCCACGGCATCTGGGTCCGCGCGCTCTACGGCCGCGTCGACCTCTGAGATCGCCGGGAACTCGCCCGTCTCCCACGCCTGCTGTGCCTGCTCGCGCGTGAGGCGGCGCGCACGGAAGTTGAACTTCAGGATCTCGAGCACGTAGACGAGGTAGACGCTCGCGGCGAGCACGACGAGCCCGAGCACGGCCATCAGCGCGGTCCAGCCCGGCTCGAGGTTGCCGTGGTTGTCGGAGTACGGGACGAAGCGCAGCGCAAGCGCCAGGCCGGCGAGCAGCAGGGCCCACGCGTAGAGGTAGAGGATCGTCTTGCGCGTGCTGAAGCCGATGCGGCTGAAGCGGTGATGGAAGTGGTTGGCGTCGGCCTGCCACGGCGCGCGGCGGTACTTCAGGCGCTTGAGGACGACGAACGTCGTGTCGACGAACGGGACCGCAAGCACGACGAGCGGGAAGATCAGCGCGAGGACAGCCTGCGTCTTCACCGCGCCCTCGACGGCGATGCAGCCGAGCAGCAGGCCGAGCAGGTTGGCGCCGCAGTCGCCCATGAACGCGTTCGCCGGCGGGAAGTTGTGGACGAGGAAGCCGAGCGCGGCACCGGCGGTGACGGCGGCGAGGATCGCGGCGTAGTTGCGGTCCAGGTCGAACGCGATCACCGCGAACGTGCCGGCGCAGATCGCGCAGATGCCGGCGGCCAGACCGTCGACACCGTCGGAGAAGTTGACGACGTTCATGATCGCGACCAGCCCGAGGACGGTCAGCGGCTCGCCGAGGTCACCGAGGTCCTGCGGGCCGATCGGCTGGGGCAACGTGATGTTGGTGACCTCGACGCCGGCCTGCACGGGGATGATCGCGGCGACGACCTGACCCGCGAGCTTGATCGCGGGATGCAGGTCGAACTTGTCGTCGAACGCGCCGATCACCGCGATCACGCAGGCGCCGACGAGGATGCCGGTGAGGCGGTCCTCGGTGCGCGGCGTGAACTCGAGGAAGATCAGCGCGCCGACGAGGACCGCGCCGAGCATCGCGAAGCCGCCGAGCAGCGGCGTGCCGCCCTCGGCGAGACCGCGCTCCTTGGGTTGGTCGACCACGCCGACAGCGCGCGCGAAGCGCGAAGTCAGCGGGGTCAGCAGCGCAGCGACGGCAAACGCCACGATGAACCCGAGGATTGCGTCGCGCTCGGTCACGCGCGACCCAATCTACGTCAGACGGGTGACGCTGAGGTGAGGTGCTCGTACAACGGGTACTTGGCCGCGACGGCGTCGACGCGCTCCTTCAGCTCGTCGCGGCGGGCGTCGAACTCGGGTGTCAGCGCGGTCGCGAGGATCTGGCCGACCTCTGTGAAGTCGTCGGTCTGCAAGCCACGGGTTGCGAGCGCCGGCGTGCCGATCCGCAGGCCGCTCGTGACCATCGGCGGGCGCGGGTCGAACGGCACCGCGTTGCGGTTGACGGTGATGCCGACCTCGTGCAGGCGGTCCTCGGCCTGCTGGCCGTCCAGCTCGGAGTCCCTGCAGGTCGACCAGTGCGAGGTGCACGTCGGTGCCGCCGGTGAGCAGGTTGACGCCGTGGCCGGTGTCCAGCAGCTCCTTGGCGACGGCCTGGGCGCCGTCGATCGTGCGCTGCTGGCGCTCCTTGAACACCTCGGTGGCGGCGATCTTCAGCGCGACGGCCTTGCCTGCGATCACGTGCTCGAGCGGGCCGCCCTGCTGGCCCGGGAAGACGGCGGAGTTGATCGCCTTCGCGTGCTCCTCCTTGCAGAGGATCATGCCGCCGCGTGCGCCGCCGATCGTCTTGTGGATCGTCGTCGTGACGACGTCGGAGTACGGCACCGGGTTGGGGTGCAGGCCCGCGGCGACGAGCCCGGCGAAGTGCGCCATGTCGGTCATCAGCAGCGCGCCGACGTCGTCGGCGATCTGGCGGAAGCGCGCGAAGTCGAGGTGGCGCGGGTAGGCCGACCAGCCGGCGAGGATCAGCTTCGGCTTGCGTTCATGGGCGATGCGCTCGACCTCGTCCATGTCGATCAGGCTGGTCTCGCGGTCGACCTCGTACGGCGCGATGTCGTAGAGGCGCCCGGAGACGTTGAGCTTCATGCCGTGCGTGAGGTGGCCGCCGTGCGGCAGCGCGAGGCCGAGGATCGTGTCGCCGGGCGTGAGCAGCGCGTGGTAGACGGCGGCGTTGGCCTGCGCGCCGGCGTGCGGCTGGACGTTGGCGTGCTCGGCGCCGAAGAGCTGCTTGGCACGGTCGATCGCGAGCTGCTCGGCGACGTCGACGTGCTCGCAGCCGCCGTAGTAGCGCTTGCCGGGGTAGCCCTCGGCGTACTTGTTGGTCAGCACGCTGCCCTGGCACTCCAGGACCGCCTGCGGGACGAAGTTCTCGCTGGCGATCATCTCCAGCGTGCGCTGCTGGCGATCCAGCTCCAGGCGCAGGACGTCGGCGATTTCCGGGTCGACCTCGATCAGCGGACGGCTGAAGAAGTCTGGGCTCAACTCGGACATGGGCTGCCTCCTCGTGGCGATAGGTGGGTGCCCAGGCGCTGCGGCGGCAGTTGCTCGATCCGCTCCCCGGTGGTCAGTTCCACCTCAGCGCCAGTCGCGGCCGAGGTGGCGAAGGTATCACGCCAGCTCGCGCATTCCCTCATCGATGGTTCGAATCGGCCGGTAGCCGAGCTCTTCGCGGGCTCTGTCGATGTTGATCGTGCATTCCTGCGCGGAGAGCCAATAGGCCAGGCGCGTCAGCGGCGGGTCGCCCTTGAGCGGGAGGACCTTCCACGCGGCCTCCCCCGCGGCCGCGGTTGCCGCAGCGAGCGGCTTTGGCACCGACCGTTCCCCGGGGTCCAGCCCCTCGGTCGCCAGCAGCCTCGTCACGAACTCCTTGAAGACGACCGGCTCGCCGTCCGTGACGAAGTAGGCACGGCCCGGCGTGCCTTTCTCGGCGGCGAGGACCAGCCCCTCGACGACGTTGTCGACGTGGGTGGTGGAGGTGAGGTGCGTGCCGCCGCCAACCCACGCGAACTTCTTTGCTCTCACGGCCGCTGCCAGCGCCGGAAGGATCGTCGTGTCGCCCTTGCCCCACACGAGGCGCGGCCGCAGGACGACGCCGTTGGCGTCCAGCACGATCTGCTCGGCCATCGCCTTCGTCGCGCTGTACAGCGCCTTGGAGTCGGGACGCAGCGGCACCGCCTCGTCGGCGTTGACGAGCGGCTTGCCGTGCATCAGCGCGGCCTCGGTGCCGACGTGGACGAAGCGCTCGACGCCCGCCTCGCGCGCGGCCACGACGACGTTGCGCGTGCCGTCGACGTTGCCCCTTATGAACTCGGCGCGCGATCCCCACTCGCCGAGATGCGCGGCCGCGTGGAAGACGACGTCGGCGCCCTCCATGCCGGCTGGGTTGTCCAGATCGCCGCGGGCCGGCGTGGCGCCGTTGGCCTGGACCTTCTCTGCAGCTTGGTCGCTGCGGGCGAGCGCTGTCACCGTCCAGCCTTCGGCGACCAGCCGGCGCGCGAGCGCGCCGCCGATGAACCCGCTTGCTCCGGTGATGTAGGCGTGGGGCATTTGGCGATCAGCGTATCCCTCGCTACCCTCATCGCCGTTATGCGCACGCTCCCCGACATCTTCACCGGCGTCCGCGTGCGCTCGATGCGCGCGGCCTAGCTCCGCGCCGGCTGCTTCCTCGCAGTTCCCTCGCCCCGCCCGGGCTTCGTCTCCCGCGCGGGCCATCGCATGCCTTTGCGTACCGACAACGTCCAGCTGACCCTTCCGCCGCACGCGGCGTCCGAGCGCTGCGCCAATGCCGCCTGCGCGACGTACTTCCTCGACGCGATGCGTCGAGAGGACTTGCGCTGCGTGCGCTCGATCGAAGTCGAGCGCCGCTCGAGTCTGCTCGGCGACGTCGAGCGGTTCGGCGAGCTCGAGCTGCGCTGGCGCGTCGAGGAGGGCGAGGACGCCGTGCTGCGCGTCGACCACGACGGCGAGGCGGTTGTCGTGCTCATCGTCGGCGAGGAAGGCATGTGCGAGGTCGTCGCCGCAGCCCTCGACTACGACGCCGCCAACGCGGTCGCGGCGCGGCTGGCTGACGCGCTGCGCGACCCACCGCCGCCCGAGGCGCGGCTGGCGCTGCGGTTCTGGTCGCAGGCCGCGCACGGCCCGTCGTGGCGCCAGCGCCACGTCGAAGCGGACCGCTGGGACGCGATCGCGCGCAACTACCCCGCCGCGGTGCGGGCGCAGCTGGATGCCCTCACCGCGCTGCGGGAGCCGCGCGGCGGCTCGCTGATCCTCTGGCACGGCCCGCCCGGCACCGGCAAGACGCACGCGCTGCGGGCGCTGGCGCGCGCGTGGGAGCCGTGGGCGAGCGCGGCGTTCGCCCCGGCGAGGCCTTCGGCTTCGCGCGGGCGCTGCGCTAAGCCGCGCGCTCGACGCGGCGAATGCGCATCTCGCTCGGCGCACCCTTCGCACGCAGGCGGCGAGGGCGCGAGTAGCGCAGCTCGTCGAGCTCCAGCAGTGCGAACGCATCGTCGGAGACGAGCAGCTGCTCGCCCTTTGCCTCGTCGGCGACGCGGGCGGCGACGTTGACCGCGACGCCGAGGTAGTCGTTGCCGACGCGCTTGGGCTGGCCCCAGTGCACGCCGGCGCGCATCTTCGGGCGGTGACCACGGACCTGGACGGTGCCGAGCCCGTCGAGTGCGTCGAGCGCTGCGCCCACGGCGTCCGCGGGGTGCTCGAAGACCGCCATGAGACCGTCGCCGAGGCGCTTGATGACGCGGCCGTCGTGCAGTGCGACCGCGTCCTCGAGGACACCGGCCGTCTCCCTGAGGAGCTCAATTGCGGGACCGTCGCCGGCCTTGAGCGCCCAGCTCGAGAAGCCGACCAGGTCGGTGAAGAGGATCGCCAGCTCGCGGTCGGCCGTGGCGCCACGGCCCGCGCCCTCGGCCATCAGCTGCCAGAGCTGCAGCGCGGTGAGGCCGATCTCGTGGGTGACGCTCGGGCGGCCAGGGTCCATCGCGGCGGCCTCGCGGGCAAGCAGCGCGACCGCCGTGCGGTCGCTGCGCGAGAGCGGGTCGCCGAAGCGCTCGTCGCCCGGCAGGCGCTTGCGCAGCTGCTCGACCGCCTTGATCAACCCGGGCGCGCGGTCGAAGCGCGCGAGGTTCATGCGCACCTTCCCCCGCGGGGGCGCAGGCGGCGCAACCGGCTCGGGATGCGGGCGGTCGTCGTCGCTCACGCGCGGGATTCTGCCAACCGCGCCGCGACGACCTCGCTTGGGACCGCTCCTTCGCGCAGGATCTCGTGCTGGCCCTGCTCGAAGTCGCGCAGATCGACGACGGTTGACGGCGTGCCCGGGAGCTCTCCGGCATCGAGGACGAGGTCGGCTGCTTGGCGCAAGCGCTCCGGCACGTCCTCGAGCCGTCTCGGGTCTGCCTCGCCGCTGAGGTTCGCGCTGGTTTGGAGGATCGGCCACCTCACGGCGTGCAGCGCGGCGGCTGCCTCCGGGAGCTGCGGCACGCGGATGCCCAGTGTCGCGCCGTCGGCGTTGCTCACCAGCAGCGTCACGCCGCCGGGCAGCAAGGCAGAGAAGGCCGCCCGGGTCGCCGGCGGCAACTCCGGCAGCGCCGCGAGCGCGAGCTCGAGCTGGAAGAACATGGTCGCGCTGGGCTTGGTCGGAGGCCGGCGCTTGAGCAGATAGATCCGCTCGAGTGTCTCCTTCGCCTCGGGGTCGCAGGCGAGGCCGTAGACGGTGTCGGTGGGGAAGACGGCGAAGCCGCCGACGCTCATGCAGCGCTCGAAGGTCTCGGCGTCCTGTGGCGTCAGCGCCACGCGACCACCACGCGCTCGATGCCGGCGAGGTCGCGGCGGCGCTGCGTGTTCGCGTAGCCGGCCTCCGCGAGCAACTCTTCGACCGCGTCCGCTTGGCCCTCGCCGACTTCGAAGGCCACCCACGACGCCCCGGCCGCGCTCACGCCGGGCGCGAGGCGTTCGTAGGCATCCATGCCGTCCGGCCCGGCATAGAGGGCGAGGGCGGGCTCGTGCCTTGCGATCTCCGGTGCGAGCTGCGCGTCGTCCTGAACGTACGGCGGGTTGCTGACGACCGCGTCGGCTTCGAGGCCCGCTAGCAGATCGCCCTCGACGAACTCCACCTGCAAGCCCAACCGCTCGGCGTTGCCGCGCGCGACCTGCAGCGCCTCAGCTGACAGGTCGGTCCCCACGACGTGCAAATCGGGCCGCTCCGCTTTCAACGCGAGCGCGATCGCGCCGCTGCCCGTTCCCACATCGACCACGGTCGCTCCGTGTGGCAGCTGCAGCGCGGTCTCGACGAGCGTCTCGGTGTCGGGCCGCGGGATCAGGACGCGATGGTCGACCGTCAGCTCGATGTGTCTGAAGCCTTTGGTGCCGGTGATGTACGCGACGGGTTCGCGGTTCACCGAGCGCCGCCGAACGGCATCTCTGAAGGCCGGAATCGCAGGTCCCTCGACCGCCTGCTGCCTGTCCGCGAGGAGCTTCAGCCGGTCGGTGTTCATCGCGTGCGCAAGCAGCACCTCGGCGTCGAGCTGCGGCGTGTCGACGCCCGCCGCCTGGAGCGCGATCGTCGCGCTGTCGAGGGCTTCGGCGACGGTCGTCTTGTTCACGACGCCGACGCGGCCTGCGCCTCGAGGCGCCGGCGCTTCTCGTCGGCCTCGAGTGCGGCCGAGAACTCGTCCAGCTCACCCTCGAGCACCTGGTCGAGGTTGTGCTGCGTGAGCTTGATGCGATGGTCGGTGACCCGCCGCTCGCCGTAGTTGTAGGTGCGGATCTTCTCGGCGCGGTCGCCGGTGCCGACCTGCGCCTTGCGGTCGGCGCCGAGCTCGGCCTGCTGCTCGGCAAGCGCCTGCTCGTAAAGGCGCGCACGCAGCACGCGCATCGCCTTCTCGCGGTTTTGCAGCTGGGACTTCTCGTCCTGCATCGAGACGACGATGCCGCTGGGCTTGTGCGTGATCCGCACCGCGGAGTCGGTGGTGTTGACGGACTGCCCGCCCGGCCCCGAGCTGCGGTAGACGTCGATCTGCAGGTCGTTGGCGTCGACCTGCACGTCGACGTCCTCGGCCTCGGGCAGCACCGCGACGGTGGCGGTCGAGGTGTGGATGCGGCCCTGCGACTCCGTCTCCGGCACGCGCTGGACGCGGTGCGTCCCGCCCTCGTACTTGAAGACGCTGTAGGCGCCGTCGCCCTTGATCTCGAAGGTGTGCTTGCCGTCTGCCGTGCTGAGCGGCTCGACCTTGAAGCCCCGTCGCTCGGCGTACTTGGTGAGCATGCGGAAGAGGTCGCCGGCCCAGATGTCGGCCTCCTCGCCGCCGGCCGCGCCCTGGATCTCGACGATCACGTTCTTGTCGTCGTTGGGGTCGCGCTCGACCATCGCGAGACGGATCTCCTCCTCCAGCTCGGCGATCCGCGCGCGCGCCGTCTCGAGCATCTCGCGGACCTCGGCGTCCTCGGCCTCGGCGAGCAGCTCCTCGGCGCCGGCGGCGTCGTCGACCGCGCGGCGCCACTCCTCGCCCAGCTTGGCGGCCCGCTCGAGGCGCGCGAAGTCGCGCCCCGCCGACGCGTAGCGCTCGCGGTCGCCGATGACGTCCGGATCCACCAGCTGCCCCTGAAGCTCCGCGAACCGGGCCTCGATCTGGGTGACGAGCGACTCGATCACGACACACAGTTTCCACACTTCCGTCGCAAACTGGTGGTAGCGCTGTAACAGGTGGCGGCGCGAGGCTGCCGGGATGGCTGCACAGCGGAACGAAGTCCACGTCAAACGTGGACTTCGTTACACCGAACGCGAGCGGGCGCTCGCCGAGTGGGCCAAGGAGCATCACTGCGTGGCGTCTCTCTCAGAGCTACGAGCGTTGGGGTTCAGCCGGCGGGCCGTCGAGGTACGCGTCGAGCAGCGGCGGCTGAAGCAGCTAACTCGCGGGGTGTACGCGATCGGGCCGGGGCGGTTGACGCAGGCGGGACGGTTTCGCGCGGCGCTGCTGGTGGGCGGGCCTGGAGCGGCGTTGTTTGGGCGCTCGGCGGCGGCGCTTCACGGCATGCGGCCCGACGGCCGTGACGTGGTGGACATCGCAACGCCGACGAGACGCCGTGAGAGAGACGCGGTCAAGCCGCACTGCCTGCAGCTCGACCCCGCCGACCTCACCGAGGTCGACGGATTCCGAACGACCACGGCGTCGCGCACGTTCCTCGACCTCGCGCTGACCCATCCCAACCATGTCCCACGAGCCATGATCCGCGCAGAGCGCCAGTTCCTCTTTGATCTGTTCGCGCTCGAAAGCACCATCGCCCGCGACCCGAGGCACCGCGGCAGGCCGGCGGTGGAGATCGCACTGAGCGATTACCACCCACAAGCGCCCCAGACGCGTTCGTTCGCAGAGCTGGCGTTCTTGTTGCTCATCACCAAGGCGGAGCTGCCGCGGGTGAAGGTCAACCAGCGAGTCGAGGGCGAGGAGGTCGACTTCCACTGGCCGGACTTGAAACTCGTGATCGAGATCGACGGTCCGCACCACGACACCGCGCACCAGAAGGCCAAGGACCAAGCCCGCGACGAGCTCCTCCAACGCCACGGCTGGCGCGTCCTCAGATTCACAGACACCGACGTCCGCGACCGCCCCGGCCACGTCCTCGCACAAACGCGGCTCGCGCTCGCGCAGGCGCGGGGCCGTCTCGCAGCGTGATCGGCGAGGATGCGCGGCCGTGGCCGAAGCCGACCGCCCCGAGCAGCCTCCGCACGACCCGCCCGACATCGCGGCCGCCCTCGGCGGACCGCTGGGGATGCTCGAGTCGGCGCTGCCGCCGGCGGCGTTCGTCCTCTCCCACACCGTGGTCGGGCTGGAGTCGACGCCCTCGGCGCTGATCGCGGTCGGGATCGGCGTGCTGCTGACGATCGCGCGGCTGGCCCGCGGGCAGACGCTGCAGTTCGCGGTCTCCGGCCTCGCCGGTGTCGGCATCGCCGCGTTCATCGTCGCCCGCACAGGCAAGGCCGAGAACTTCTTCCTGCCCGGCCTGCTCGCCAACGCCGCCTACGCCTCCGCGTGTGTGATCTCCAACGTCTTTCGCCGACCGGCCGTGGGGCTCGTCCTCGGCGCGCTCACCGGCGACCCGACGAAGCCGCCGCTGGAGCGAAACGCGCCCGAGTACCGCCGTGCGACCTGGATGTGGGCGGGGCTGTTCAGCCTCAGGCTCACGGTGCAGGTGCCGCTGTATCTCGCCGACGCGCTCGTCGCGCTCGGCACCGCAAGGGTCGCGATGGGCTTGCCGCTCTACGCGCTCGGGCTGTGGGCCACGTACCTGCTCACCAGAGCGCGCTAGATTCGACACACCATGGCTCTCACGATCAACGACACCGCTCCCGACTTCACGGCGACGACCACCGAGGGTGAGATCAACTTCCACGAGTGGCTCGGCGACTCCTGGGCGGTCCTCTTCTCGCACCCGCGCAACTTCACGCCGGTCTGCACCACCGAGCTGGGCTACATGGCGAAGATCAAGCCCGAGTTCGACCGCCGCGGCGTCAAGATCATGGGCATCTCGGTCGACCCGATCGAGAACCACGAGAAGTGGGCGCAGGACATCGAGGAGACGCAGGGCACCAAGCCCAACTACCCGATCATCGCCGACAGCGACTACAACGTCGCCAAGCTCTTCGGCATGCTGCCGGCCGAGGTCGAGGGCGACCCGACGGACCGCACGCCGGCCGACAACGCGACTGTCCGCAACGTCTTCGTGATCGGGCCGGACAAGAAGATCAAGCTCGTCCTCGTCTACCCGATGACGACCGGCCGCAACTTCGACGAGGTCCTGCGCGTGCTGGACTCACTGCAGCTCACCGCGCAGCACAAGGTCGCCACGCCCGCGCAGTGGCAGCAGGGCGACGACGTGATCGTCACCGGCGCCGTGTCCGACGACGAGGCGCGCGAGAAGTTCGGCGACTTCGAGGCACCGCGGCCGTGGCTGCGGATCGTGCCGCAGCCCAAGTAGTCACTCAGGCGTCACGTAGGCACCGCTGATCCCGCCGTCCACCAGGAAGGTGGACGCGGTCACGAACGACGACTCGTCGCTCGCGAGGAAGACCGCGCCGTTGGCGATCTCCTCGGCGGTGCCGAAGCGTCCCATCGGCACGTGCACCAGCCGGCGGGCGGCACGCTCGGGGTCCTTCGCGAACAGCTCACGCAGCAGCGGCGTGTCGACCGGCCCCGGGCACAGCGCGTTGACGCGCACGCCGCGGCGCGCGAACTCGACGCCGAGCTCGCGGCTCAGCGCCAGCACGCCGCCCTTCGACGCGGTGTAGGAGATCTGCGAGGTCGCCGCCCCCATCACGGCGACGAACGACGCCGTGTTGATCACCGAGCCGCCGCCGCCGGCGAGCAGGTGCGGGATCCCGTGCTTGCAGCAGAAGAAGACCGACTTGAGGTTGACGTCCTGCACGCGCTGCCACGCCTCGTAGGTCGTGTCGAGCACCGACGCGTCGTCGTCGGGCGAGATGCCGGCGTTGTTGAACAGCACGTCGATGCGCCCCAGCTCGGAGCGCACGTGCGCGTACATCTCCCGCACGGCGTCCTCGTCGGTGACGTCGACGGCAAGCGACACGTCGCCCGGCGCGTTCGCGCCGAGGTCGACGCCGACCACCCGTGCGCCCTCGCGCTGGAACGCCGCGACCGTCGCTGCGCCGATACCGCCGGCCGCGCCGGTGACGACGCACACCTTCTCCTGCAGCCTCACTGTTCCTCCGTGCGGTAGTAGACGGTCTTGACCTCGGTGTACGCATCCGTGGCGTGCGGACCCAGCTCACGCCCGTACCCCGATTGCTTGAAGCCCCCGAACGGCGTCGTGACCCGCACCGACGAGTTCGAGTTGATCGAGAGGTTGCCGCTCTCGAGCGCGCGCGCGACGCGCAGCGCGCGTGCCCCGTCGCGTGTCCAGATCGACCCGGACAGGCCGTAGATCGAGGCGTTTGCCAGGCGGACCGCCTCGGCCTCGTCGGCAAACGGGATAACGCACGCAATGGGGCCGAAGATCTCCTCCGTCGCGGCGCGGCCCGCCGGGTCCACCGGGTGCAGGATCGTCGGCGCGAACCAGTGCCCCGGCCCGTCCGGCCTGCTCCCCGCAAACGCGATCGTGTCGCCCTCGGCGAGGAACGACGCGACGCTGTCGCGGTGCGAGGCCGAGATCAGCGGCCCCATCTCGGTCGACTCGTCGAGCGGATCGCCGACGCGGATGCCTGTCACCGCTGGCTCCAGCGCGGCGAGGAAGTCGTCCACGGCGCTGTGCTCGACGAGGATCCGCGCCCGCGCGCAGCAGTCCTGCCCAGCGTTGTCGAACACCGCCCACGGCGCCGCCCGCGCGGCGGCCTCGATGTCGGCGTCGGCGAAGATCACGTTGGCCGACTTGCCGCCGAGCTCCAGCGTGACGCGCTTGATCGTCTTCGCCGCGGCCGCGGCGATCGACGCGCCGACCTCCGTCGAGCCCGTGAACGCGATCTTCCCGACGTCGGGGTGCTCGACGAGCCGCTGACCGCACGTCGATCCCGGCCCGACGACCACGTTGACGACGCCGTCCGGCACGCCGGCCTCGCTCGCGAGCTCGGCGAAGCGCAGCGCCGTCAACGGCGTCAGCTCGGCGGGCTTGAGCACCACGGTGTTGCCGGCTGCGAGGGCCGGCGCGAGCTTCCACGACGCGATCGCCAGCGGGAAGTTCCACGGCGTGATCAGCCCGACCACGCCAATCGGCTCGCGAAACGTCATCGCGACGCCGCCGTCGACGGGAATCGTGTCCCCCAGCAACCGCTCGGGCGCCGCGCTGAAGTAGCGGAACGTCGCGATCGCGCTGCCGATCTCGCCGCGCGCCGCGCCGATCGGCTTGCCCGCGTTGCGCGCCTCCAGCAGCGCCAGCTCCTCGTGGTGCGCCTCCAGCGTCGCCGTCAGCGCACGGAGGATCTCGGCCCGCCCCCCGGGGGCCAAGCTCCTCCATGCCGGCAGCGCGCTCTTGGCGCGCGCCACCGCTTCGTCGGTCTCGTCGGGGCCGGCGCGGGGCACGGTCGCAAGGACCTGCTCCGTCGCCGGCTCGAAGACGTCCAGCGCGTCGCTCACACGTCGATCTCGCGGTCGATCTCAGCGATCGTCACCTTCGGTCCGGTGAACGTCTTGCGCGCGCTCACCAGCCACCAGATGCCGACCACCAGCATCACGCCGCCGGTCACGAGCGGTGCGTAGTTGACCGAGCTCCATGCGAACTCGTCGCGCCACGGGACGCCGGCAGGCGTCGTCGGCAGGATGAAGATCACCGTGATGATCGCGACCCAGACCGTCGCGAACGGGTTCATCCACTTGTACTTGGCGCCGTTGTTCCACGGCCCCGGCTCCCACGAGTCGCCCTCGCGCCAGCGCAGGTAGATCGGGATCACGTAGGCGATGTAGAGACCGATCACCGCGATCGAGACGACCGCGAAGAACGCCACCGGGATGCCGGCCTCGCTTGGGAAGTACGCCGGGATCGTGATGATCGCCGCGCAGACGGCCATGAAGATCACCGCGTTGAACGGGATCCGGCGCTCGTTGACGCGGCTCCAGATCTCCGAGCCCGGGATCGCGCCGTCGCGGCTGAACGCGTAACACATGCGCGACGCGCTCGTCAGGCACGCCATGCCGCAGAACAACTGGCCGATCGACGATATGAGCAACACGATCTTCAACGCGGTCAGCGACAACGCTTCGGACAGCAGCGGGATCGAGCCGCCGTTGCCCGACTCCGGGTTCTGCGCGGCGAAGGTGATCGCCAGCAGCAGGATCCAGCCGATCAGCGCCGAGTAGAAGATCGAGCGCCAAACGCCCTTGGCCGCGTTGTCGGCGGCGCCGTGCGTCTCCTCGGAGATGTGTGCGCAGGAGTCGAAGCCGGTGATCGTGTACTGCGTCAGCAGGAAGCCCAGCGGCAGCACGTAGATCCAGTACATGCCGTCGCCGAAGCCGGAGTTGTTGAAGCGCTCGGTGAAGACGAAGTCGGCGCTGGCGTGGTTGTCGGGGACGAAGATCAGGATCCCGAGGATCACCGCGACGCCGGCGACATGCCACCACACCGAGATCGAGTTGAGGATCGCGACGAAATGGCTGGTGAAGATGTTGATCGACGCGTGCAACGCGAGCACGATCAAGAACAGCCAGAACGTCCCGTGCAGGAACGGCTTGCCCTCCTCAGCGCCGTTGAAGACGTTCACGTCGAACAAACCGAGTGTCACGTTGAGGAAGGTCGCGCAGCCGTAGTCGACCGACGCCGTCACGGCGATCAGCCCGATGAGGTTGAACCAGCCCGTGAACCAACCCCACGCTGGCCCGCCGAGCTTTGACGCCCACCAGTAGATCCCGCCCGCCGTCGGGTACTTCGAAACGAGCTCGGACATGCAGAACCCGATGATCAGGATCGGGATCGAGATCAGCGGCCAACCCCACGAGATCGCGACCGGCCCGCCGTTGTTCCACGCCTGGCCGTACGTCGTGAAGCAGCCGGCGAGGATCGAGATGATCGTGAAGCTGATCGCGAAGTTCTGAAAGCCACTCCACGACCGGCTCAGCTCCTGCTTGTAGCCCAGTTCGGCCAGACGCTGCGCATCTGGGTCCTGAATCGGCTCGGTCTGCGTCGTCACCCTCCGCTCCTCTCCCAAACAACGGTTGAAGGTCTGACCTTCCAGCCTTATGTCGGGCGACGCTATCCGCTCAGCCGCGTGGCAGCAAGCCCGCGAGCACGTGCTCGGTGCCCTGCAGGTGCTCGGTCATCACCTGCACGACGTGCGCGACGTCGTGCGCGCGGATCGCCGAGAGCAGCCGCGCGTGCTGGGCATTGGAGTGCGTGAGCACCTCGGGCGGGTGCGCGATGTGGGCGATCAGGTCGCCCATCCGCCCCTGGACCTCGGTGATCGCTGTCACGAGGCGTTGGCTGCCGGTCGTCTCGGCGAGGCCGACGTGGAAGCGCGCGTCGGCGGCGCGGTAGGCGGGGAAGTCGTCGAGGCAGTCGTCCATCGCGACGACCAGCTCGTCGAGCAGCTCGAGCTGCTCGGGCTGCGCGCGCCCGACCGCCAGCACCGCGACACCGACCTCGATGGCAAGCCGCTCGTCGCACGTCTCGTGCCAGTTGGCGACGATGTCGGCGCTGGGCGCAGGGCGCGGCGGCAGGGTCGCGGCGACGAACGTCCCACCGCCACGGCCACGCACCGCGAGCAGGTGGCCGGACTGCGCCAGCGCCGTCAGCGCCTGGCGCAGCGTCGAGCGCGCGATGCCGAGACGCTGGCACAGCTCGCGCTCGGCGGGCAGGCGCTCGCCGGGCGGCAAGAGCCCGAGCTTGATCGCGGTGCCGAGGCGGTCGACGGTCTCCTCGAACGCCGTCTGCGAGCGCACCGGCGCGAACACCGCTTCGGTCGAGACGGCGTCGTGCAGCGCCGGGTGCAGGCCGGGGTCGGTCACAGTCGCTCGAAGCCTCGCACGCGTTCCCAGTCCGTGACGGCCGCCTCGAAGGCGGCGAGCTCGACGTCGGCGGCGTTGACGTAGTGCGCGACGACGTCCTCGCCGAACGCAGCCCGCGCGATCACGCTCGCGGCAAACAGGTCGCGCGCCTCGCGCAGCGTCGACGGGACGCGCTCGCGGTCCTCGGCGGCATAGGCGTTGCCGTCCAGCGCCGGCTCGAGCGACAGGCCCTGCTCGACGCCGTGCAGGCCGGACGCGATCAGCGCGCTGATCGCCATGTAGGGGTTGACATCAGCGCCTGCGACGCGGCACTCGACGCGCTTGGACGCGCCGTGCCCGACGACGCGAAACGCGCAGGTGCGGTTGTCGTGGCCCCACGCGACGGTCGTCGGCGCGAACGAGCCCGCGGCAAAGCGCTTGTAGGAGTTGACGTTCGGCGCAAGCAGCAGCGTCAGCTCGCGCAGGGCGGCCAGCTGGCCGGCGACGAACGCGTCGAAGATCTCGGGCTGCTCGGCGAACACCGCTTTGCCGTCGCTGCCGCGCAGCGAGAGATGGACGTGGCAGGACGAGCCCTCGCGCTGGTCGTACTTCGCCATGAACGTGATCGCCATCCCGTGCTGAGCGGCGATCTCCTTCGCGCCGTTCTTGTAGATGCTGTGGCGGTCGCACGTCGACAGCACCGGACCGAAGTGGAAGTTGATCTCGTGCTGGCCGAGGTTGCACTCGCCCTTGGAGTCCTCGACGCGCATGCCCGCAGCGAACATCTGGTTGCGGATGTCGCGCAGCAGCGGCTCGACGCGCGCCGTGCCCAGCAGCGAGTAGTCGATGTTGTAGCGATTGGCCGGCGTCATCCCGGTGTAGCCGCGGTCCCACGCCGCCTCGTAGCTGTCCTCGAAGATGATGAACTCGAGCTCGGTGCCGGCCAGCGCCTCCCAGCCGCGCTCGGCCAGCCGCGCGATCTGGCGGCGCAGGATCTGCCGCGGCGAGGCGACGACGTCGCTGCCGTCCTCCCACGCGACGTCGGCCAGGCAGATGACGGTGCCGTCCTGCCACGGCACCGGCGCGAGCGTGTCGAAGTCGGGGGTGAGGACGAAGTCGCCGTAGCCGCGCTCCCACGAGCTCATCGCGAAGCCCTCGACGGTGTTCATCTCGACGTCGACGGCCAGCAGGTAGTTGCAGGCCTCCGCGCCGTGCTCAGCGACGGTGTCGAGGAAGTGGCGCGCGTGCAGGCGCTTGCCCTGAAGGCGGCCCTGCATATCGGTGAGCGCGAGCAGCACCGTGTCGACGTCTCCGGCCTCGATCTGGGCGCGCAGCTCCTCCAGGGTCATGGACGGCGAAGGTACAGTGCTCACGCCTTTGCACACAAGCGACGTCATCGCCCAGCTCGCTGCAGACCTCGGCCCCGCGTCGGCGCCGGTCGCGCTGGACGGCGGCCTGACGAACCGCAACTACCGCGTGCGCTTCGGCGATCGCGACACCGTCGTGCGGCTGTGCGGCAAGGAGACGGGACCGCTCGGGATCGACCGCGACACCGAAGCCCTGGCGACCGCGCACGCCGCCGAGCTCGGCATCGCGCCCGCGGTGATCGCGCGCCTGGACGGCGTGCTGGTGTGCGAATTCATCGAGGGCGCGACGCTCGACGCCGCGGGTGTGCGCGCGCGGCTGGACGAAGCCGCGGCGGCGCTGCGCCGCTTTCACGCGTCCGCGCCGCTGCCGACGGCCTTCGCCGTCTTTGAGCTGGTGTCCCAGCAGGCCCGCCTCGCGCCGGTGCCGGGCGACTTCGCGCAGCTGCTCGCGACCGCGGGACGGATAGCGGCGGCGGTGGGCGGGGCGGCGCCGGTCCCGTGCCACAACGACCTCCTCCCCGCCAACTTCCTCGCGACGCCCGACGGCCTGAAGCTGATCGACTGGGAGTACGCCGGCATGAACGTGCGCGAGTTCGACCTCGCCAACCTCGCCGCCAACAACGAGATCGACGACGAGGACGCGCTGCTGCGCGCCTACTGGGGCGCGCCGCCGAGCGACCGGCAGCGTGCGGCGCTGAAGCTGATGCGCTTCATGTCGGACTTCCGCGAGGCGATGTGGGGCGTCGCCCAGCAAGCCCTGTCTGACCTCGACGAGGACTTCGTCGCCTACGCCGACAAGCACTTCGCGCGCCTGCGCGCCCAACCCGACCTCGAGGAGTGGATCGCCGTTGCCGCGACCGCGTGACGTCCCCGACCGCGCCCGCATCGTGATCATCGGCGGCGGTGTCGGCGGCGCCTCGATCGCCTACCACCTCGCCAAGCTCGGCGAGCGCGACGTGATCCTGGTCGACCGCGACGAGCTGACGTCGGGTTCGACATTTCACTCCGCCGGCCTCGTCGGGCAGCTGCGCGGGTCGGTCTCGCTAACGACGATGATGATGTACAGCGTCGAGCTCTACCGCACGCTGGACTGTGGCTGGGTGGAGTGTGGCGGCCTGCGCCTTGCCTGCTCCCCGGAGCGCGAGGAGGAGACGCAGCGCCAGGTTGCGTGGGCGAAGACGTTCGGCCTGCCGCTGGAGCTGGTCGGCGCGGCCGAGGCCGTCGAGCTGTTCCCGCTGATGGTCGGCGACGGCGTGCGCGTCGCGTCGTTCCTGCCGACCGACGGCTACCTCGACCCGTCGCAGCTGACCTACGCGCTGGCCGAGGGCGCGCGCGAGGGCGGCGTGCGGATCTTCACGCACACGCGCGTCGAGGGAATCGACGTGCGCGACGGCCGCGTGCGCGGCGTGCGGACTCAGTGGGGCGACATCGAGTGCGAGATCGTCGTCGACGCCGGCGGGATGTTCGCCGCCGAGATCGCGCGGATGGCGGGCGTGCGCGTGCCGATCGTCCCGTTCGCGCACGAGTACCTCGTGACGCAGCCGTTTCGCGAGCGCGACGGCAACCACCTGCCGACGATGCGCGACCCCGACAACCTCATCTACTTCCGCGAGGAGGGCGGCGGGCTCGTGATGGGCGGTTACGAACGCCACTCGGCACCGTGGGCGCTCGGCGCCGACGGGCTCGACGCGATCCCTCCGGACTTCAACGGGCGCCTGCTCGAGGAGGACTGGGACCGCTTCGAGGAGATCACCGTCAACGCGCGCATGCGCGTGCCGGCGATGAACGACATCACGGTCACCAAGCTCATCAACGGGCCCGAGGCGTTCACGCCCGACAACGAGTTCTGCCTGGGCGAGACGGAGGTCGCGGGGTTCTTCGTCGCCGCCGGGTTCTGCGCTCACGGCCTGGCGGGCGCCGGCGGGATCGGCAAGGTGATGGCCGAGTGGATCGCCGCCGGCGAGCCGCAGATGGACCTCTGGCACATGGACGTGCGGCGCTTCGGTGCGCACTACCGCTCGCCGTCCTACACGCTCGCCCGCGTCCGCGAGAACTACGAGACGTACTACGACATCAAGTACCCCGGGCACGAGCGCAAGGCCGGCCGGCCACTGCGCGTGTCGAGCGTCTACGACTGGCATGCCGCCAACGGCGCGGCGTTCGGCGAGAAGGCCGGCTGGGAGCGCGTGAACTGGTACGAGTCCAACGCCGCCGCCGGCGACACGTCGCTGCGCCCGCGCGGCTGGCCGGGGATGCACTGGTCGCCGGCGATCGAGGCCGAGGCGCGCGCCTGCCGCGAGGCGGTGGCGCTGTTCGACGAGTCCTCGTTCGCGAAGATCGAGGTCGCCGGCCCGGGTGCGGCCGAGCTGCTCGAGTCGCTGTGCGACAACCGCGTCGCCCGCGAGGTCGCGCGTGTCACGTACACGCAGATGCTCAACGGCCGCGGCGGGATCGAGTGCGACTTCACCGTCACCCGCCTCGCTGACGACGTCTTCTCGATCGTCACCGGCACCGCGTTCGGCGTCCACGACCTCGCCTGGATCCGCGCGCACGCCGGCCCTGATGTCGCGGTGCGCGACGTCACCGCCGCAAGCGCGTGCTTTGCGCTGTGGGGGCCGCGCGCGCGTGACGTGCTCGCTCCGCTGACGCCCGACCCGCTGGACTTCGGCTACATGACCGCGCGCGAGATCGCGGTCGCCGACGTGCCCGTGCGCGCGCTGCGCGTCACGTATACCGGTGAGCTCGGCTGGGAGCTCTACTGCCCGACGGAATACGGCGCCGCGCTGTGGCGTGCGCTGCACGAGTCCGGCCGGCCGCACGGGCTGCTGCCCGCCGGCTACCGCGCGATCGACGCGCTGCGCGTCGAGAAGGGCTACCGCGTCTGGGGCGCGGACATCACGCCTGACACGACGCCCTACGAGGCGGGCCTTGGCTTCTGCGTCGCCGACAAGGACTTCCTCGGTCGCGACGCGCTGGACGCCGAGCCGGCGCGGCGCCTGGCGTGCATCACGCTCGCCGACCCGCGCGCCGTCGCGCTCGGCAACGAGCCGGTGCGCGTCGGCGACGAGATCGCCGGCCGCGTGACGTCGGGCGGCTACGGCTATGCCGTCGAGCGCTCGATCGCGTTTGCCTACCTGCCGGCCGAGCACGCGGCGCCGGGCACCGCGGTCGCCCTCGACCTCTTCGGCACGTGGGTCGAGGGCGAGGTGTCCGCCGAGCCGCTGTACGACCCGGCGGGCGCGAGGGTGCGGGGCTAGCTGCGCGTACTCGCAACTCCCGATCGCCGCGCTCGTTGAAGCCCCCGTGACGCGCAGAGTCGCCCTGCTAGCTGCAACCGTCGCGCTCGGCGCCACCACGCCCGCTGCCGCGCAGCAGTGGGCGTTGCCATCGCCGTTTGGCACGGGCGCGCGGGTGGCGCTCAACGCCGGCGGAGAGGCAGCCGTCGCCTGGCGCGGACCCGACGGCGTCTATGCGGCTACCGGCGGCGCCGCTGGCTTCGGCGCAGCGACACGGCTCGGCCCCGCCGATCAGTCGGCGGCCGCTGCCGAGGTCGGCATCGACGATGCCGGCAACGCGATCGTCGTGTGGGAGACGACGCGCTCCGTGCCGACGTGCGGTCGCTGCGACCCGCGCATCGAGTCGACCGGAGTGTGGCTGGCTCGCCGCGCGCCGGCCGGCGGATTCGGTCCCGCGCAGCGCTTGGCGGGCGCGCTCGACCGCGTCGCACGACCACATCTGGCGATGCGTCACGACGGTCACATCGCCGTCGCGTGGAGCGACGCGACCGGGAGCGTGGTCGTCAACGCGGCCGGCGAACAGCGCCGGCTCGCTGGCGCGCTTGAGGTGTCCAGCGTCGCGGTCAGTGGCCGTGGGGAGGTCGCCGCCGGCGACCTCCACGGCAGGGTCGTGACGTGCCCGGCCAGCGGCGCCTGCGACGCACCGCGGTTCCTGCCGGGCGCGGGTGACACGTCGTATTACTTCGAGGTCCGCGTCGCCGCTGGCGCCGACGGCGAGTTCGTCGTGGCGTATGACGATGCCGGGGGCATCCGCGTCGCTGAGCGTTCGCCGGAGGGCGTCTGGAGTGCTCCCGTCCTGGTCGAGACCAAGGGCTCGTTCAAGGGCGCAGCGTTCCTCGGGGCCGCGATCGCCGACGACGGCGCCGCCACCGTCACGTGGCTCACGAGCGGCAACGCCCAGCGCGGCGAGCACAGCCTGCTGCACGAGGCGCACTGGCGCGACCTCGGCACGATCGCAACGTCGCTCGTCGACCCCTCGGGCGACGTCACCAACTCGAGCGTTTCGGTCGCGCCGGCCGGCGACACCGCCTTCGCCTGGGGCCGCAACGACCAGCGCAAGGTGTTCTTCGGACCGACCGCCGCCCAGATCGCGGTGCGCCGGCGCGACGCTGCGACAGCCGGGCCGCCGAGCCCGCTCACCCCCTCCGACTCGTCACATGCGCTCGGTGACACCCCAAGCGTCGCGATCAACGACCGCGGTGAGATCGTCTCGGTCTGGACCGACACCGCGAGCGGCCTCGCGCACGTGCAGAGTCGCTGGCTCGCAACCGACGGCGCGCGTCCCGTGCAAACGCTCGCGACCGCGAAGCTGCCGGTGATCCCGCCCGTGGAGATGTACTTCGCGACGACATCCCCGACGACCGTCCGGCCGAGCCGGCGCGGCTACGTCGCCGTCGCGCTGCGCTGCAACAGCACGGGCGGCCGCGCGTGCAGGGGAACCGTGACCCTCAGCCGCTACGGCCGGCGCGTCGGGCGGGCAACGTTCAGCGTTGGCGCCGGGCGCGTGCGTCGCGTGTCGGTGCGCCTCGCCCGCGCCACGCAGCGGCTGCTCGCGCGCCGTGGCCGCCTGAACGTGAGGGTGGGCATCGTCACGCGCGGCGGCAAGCCCGACGTCTCCTCGCGCATCACGCTGCGCCGCCGCTAAGCCGCGACTTCGAGCCCGAGCAGTTCGCCGCCGTCCGGCTCCTGCTCCAGCACGGCCGCGAGTGCCGTGATCGCGACCGTCAGCTGCTCTGCGTCGGGCTCACGCGTGGTCAGGCGCTGAAGCTGCAGGCCGGGCCACATCACGACCTTCGCCCACGCCTCCTCGCGCCGGCGCCCGGTCGCCTTGATGATCTCGAACGAGACCCCGGCGATCAGCGGGATGCCGAGCACGCGCGTCGACACGAGCCAGTACCACTCGGGCAGGCCGATCGGCGCGAACGCGAAGATCGCCACGATCATCACGACGAGCAGGAAGCTCGTGCCGCAGCGCGGGTGCAGGCGGCTGAACCCCTGCGCGTTCTCGGGCGTCAGCTCGAGGCCGGCCTCGTGGCAGGAGATCGTCTTGTGCTCGGCGCCGTGGTACTCGAACAGCCGCCGCAGGTCGCGCAGCCGCGTCACCGCGACGAGGTAGCCGAGGAAGATCGCGGTCCGCAGCAGTCCTTCGACGAGCCAGAACAGCACGGCGGAGTCGAGCTGGTCCTTGAACAGCGACGTGACGCCGACGGGCACGACGAAGAACAGCACGACCGCCAGCAGCAGGCCGAGCACGACCGCGAGCGCCCACTGGCCGCGCGAGATCTCCTCGTCCTCCTCCCCCATCTGCAGGTTGGTGCTGATCTTCAGCGCCTTGATCCCGATGCGCAGCGACTCGACGAGCGCGACGACGCCGCGCAGCACGGGCAGGCGCCAGAGGCCCCCACGCCGCGGCTCCAGCGGGAACGACTGCAGCGCGACCTCCCCGTCGCGGTCGCGCATCGCGACCGCCCAGGTGCTGACGCCGCGCATCATCACGCCCTCGAGGACGGCTTGACCGCCGACCGGGGCGTCGGGCACTGCCGGGGGTGCTACGCCGTCTCGCCGGCGCCGCGCTTGGCCGCGCGGCGGCGGAAGCGCTCGACGCGACCGCCGGTGTCGACCAGCTTCTGGCGACCCGTGTAGAACGGGTGGCACTGCGAGCAGATCTCGACGTGGATCTCAGACTGGGTCGAGCGCGTCGTGAACTCGTTGCCGCACGTGCAGCGGACGTGGGCCTCGACGTACTCGGGATGGATCGCGGTCTTCATGACTGGATCCAGGGTAGCAACGGGTGGCGCAGCCAAGCCGTGCGGTCAGCGCTGCGTGGGATGCGCGGCCGGTTGCTTGCACATCGCGCTCGTGCGCTTGGCGCTGCGCAGCACCTTGCCGCCACGCGCGTACCAGCGGAAGCGCACCACCACGCGATAGGCCGCGCCCGGCACGAGGCCCTCGACGCGCTTGTCGACGACGTAGCCGCTCGCGCGGCGCGCGGTCGACTTCTGCCAGACACCGAAGTTCTTGACGTCGACCGCGGCGAACTCCGTCGCACCGGGCAGCCGCTCCTGCAGCGCGAAGTTCATCGCGAGGCGCAGAGCCGGCGGCGACGCCGGCATCGACCCGCGGAAGACCGCCACGCGGTCGTCGCCGGCTGCCCCCGTCTCGCACTGCGTGACCTCGACGCCCAGCTCGACGGGCTCGGAGGGGTCGTCAGCGAGCGCCTGCCCTGAGCCCAGGGCAGCGAAGACGAGCGGAACGATGAGGAGCCTGCGGGAAAGCATGCGGGACCCCTAGAACAGCGCGGGGGCACCGATGTTGCGCCCCCACGCCGCCAAGTGCAACTAGGTCAACGTATAGAGGGGGCCGTCGCCGCCCTCGGGCGTCGTCAGACGGCCGCCCTTGGCGGTGATCGCGCCGCACTGCACG
Source organism: Paraconexibacteraceae bacterium (assembly GCA_963727365.1). Classification (GTDB taxonomy): domain Bacteria; phylum Actinomycetota; class Thermoleophilia; order Solirubrobacterales; family Solirubrobacteraceae; genus Paraconexibacter. Next base: position 103,922 of record CAVSFU010000020.1, read on the forward strand.
CAGTTGGTGTAGTTGACGATCACGTCGACGTCACCCTGCTCGGGCGCGTCATCCGGAATCTCGTAGACGCCGGCCGGGCACATCCAGACCCACGTCTCCGCAACTTCGCGCGGCACGTGCTTCTGCACGCGGATGTGGTTCGGCGCGTCGTCGCGCGTCGCGTTGCCGGTGATGTAGACGGACGACAGCTTGTCGAACGTGTACTTGTTGTCGGGCTTGACGTACTTGTTCTTCGTCTTGCCGATGAACGCCGGGATGCTGTCGTTGCGGTGCCAGGCGCCGCGCCCCGGGAGCTTGCCCTTGGTGATCTGGTGGATCCCGGAGATCGGGCCGCCGATCAGCAGACCCTTCTGCAGCGGCTGACGCGCGTTGCGCATCTCCCACAGCTCCTTGCCGGTGACCGATTCCTCGATCGCCTGCTCGTAGCTGGAGAAGTCCGTCGAGCCCGCCTTCAGCCCGGCGTAGATCGCCTCGGCGGCGAGCTTGCCCGAGTTGATGCAGTGGTGGACGCCCTTGAGCGCCATCGTGTCGACCATGCCGCCGGAGTCGCCGACGAGCACCGCGCCGGGCATCGAGAGCTTGGGCATCGACCAGTAGCCGCCGCCCGGCAGCGCCTTGGCGCCCCAGCCGACGCGCTCGCCACCCTCGAGGATCTTGCGGACCAGCGGGTGCGTCTTGAACGTCTGCAGCAGGTCGTGGGCCGACGTCGTCGCGTCGGCGTAGTCGAGCTCCACGACGAAGCCGATCGAGACCAGGTCGTCCCCGGTCTTCTCGTCCTTCATCGGGTAGATCCAGGTGCCGCCGATCTGCCCGTTCTTCGGGTTGATCGACAACGGCCATGGACCCATCGTGTGGATCAGGCGGTCCAGCGGCTTGGGGACCTTCCAGATCTCCTTGACGCCGAGCTCCCAGACCTGCGGCTCGCGGCCCTTGCCGAGATCGAACTCGCGGATCGCCGGGCCGGTGAGGTGACCCCAGCAGCCCTCGGCCAGCACGGTGGCCTTGGCGACGATGTCGGTGCCGGGCTCGAAGTTGCCGAGCGGCTCGCCGTCCTTGCCGCGGCCCTTGTCGCCGGAGCGCACGCCCTTGACGACGCCGTCCTCGACGAGCAGCTGCGTGGCAGCGGTCTCGGTGAGGATGTAGGCGCCGGCCTCCTCGGCCTGCTGCTGCTGGTAGCGCGCCAGCGCCGACACCGAGATGATCTCGTTGCCGTGGTTCTTGAACGGCGGCGGCGTCGGGATGCGAACCTTCATCTTGGAGGTCGGCGTCAGGTAGACGGCCTCCTTGTGGACCTCGCCGAAGGCGAAGCCCAGCTTGCGCCAGTCCTCGCGCGTCAGGTCTGGGAAGAGCTCCTCGCAGCGGCCCCGGGCGCACGACCGCGCCCGAGAGGTTGTGGCCGCCGCAGGTCTTGGCCTTCTCGATGACCGCCACCGGCACCTCGCCGAGACGCTCGAGCATCTCGGGGTCGTCGGCGAGCAGCTGCAGCAGGCGGTTGGCGCAGGCCAGGCCTGCGGTGCCGCCGCCGACGATCGCGACGCCGACCTCGATGACCTCGTCCTCGGGGTCGACGGTGCGCTTGATGAACTCCCCCTGCGAGTCGACGGGGGGCGGGAAGGCCGCCGGAGCGACCTTGCCATTTGCGGAACCGGCCATCGAGGTACCTAGCCCTTCTTCGCCTTGATCGCCTCCGTGAGCTTCGGGACGATCTTGTTCAGGTCACCGACGATCCCGAGGTCGGAGAACTCGAAGATCGGTGCGTTCGCGTCCTTGTTGATCGCGACGATGTTCTCCGAGGACTGCATGCCGACCTTGTGCTGGATCGCGCCGGAGATGCCGGCCGCGAGGTACAGCTTGGGCGCGACGGTCTTGCCCGTCTGGCCGATCTGCGCGGCGTACGGGTACCAGCCGGCGTCGACGACCGCACGGGTCGCGGCGACGGCCGAGTTGCCACCGAAGGACGCAGCCAGCTCCTCGCAGAGCTTGAAGCCCTCGGCGGCACCGAGGCCACGGCCACCGGCGACGAGGATGTCCGCACCCTCGATGTCGATGTCCGCACCACGCTGCTCGCCGCGCGTGACGACGGTCTGCTGCGCGACGGCCGGCGACAGCTCGAAGTCGACGGTCTCGACAGCGGCCTCGCCACCACCGGACTCGCTGATCTCGAACGCGTTGAGGCGGCCGATGATGATGCCCACGGACGAGCGGAACTTGATCTCAGAGATCGAGGAGTCGCCGAGGATCGGGCGCTCGGCGACCAGCTCGCCGCCTTCCGCCCGGATCGCCGTGACCTCCATCGCCACGCCGCCGTTGATGCGCGCGGCAAGGCCGGCGCCGATCTCGAAGCCGAGCAGGCCGCCGCCGAAGAGCACGTACTTGTAGTCGCCGCCCTCGAGCACCTTGGCCATCGCGTCGGTGACCGGCTGCGCGAGGCCGTCGGGGCCCTCGGCGGTGTAGACCTTCTTCGCGCCGTAGTTGCCCAGCGACCCGGCCAAGCCGGCGTCGACGCCCTGCCCGACGAGGATCGCGTGCGCCTCGCCGCCGAGCTCGCCGGCCAGCTTCGCGGCCTCGCTCACGGCGCCGAGGGAGTTCTTGTTGATCGCGCCGTCGTAGTGCAGCGCGTAGACCAGGATGTTCGCCATGATCAGATCAGCTTCCTCTCGTCGAGCCAAGCGACGATCTTCTCGACCGTCTCGTTCGTGTCCTCGTCCTCGATGATCTCGCCGGCGGCCTTGGCGGGCGGCGCCTTGGCGGCGACCCACTGGGCGTTGGCGTTGTCGCCACCGACCTTGGACGCGTCGATCTCGACGTCACCGGTGGTGACGGTGTCGAGCTGCTTCTTCTTGGCGCCCATGATCGCCTTCAGCGACGGGTAGCGCGGCTCGTTGATCGCGTCACCCACGGAGATGACGGCGGGCAGCGCGACCTCGACGGTGTCGTAGCCGTACTCGGCCTGGCGCTCGCAGCGCAGCTTGTCGCCGTCGACCTTGAGGTCGATGACCTGCGTCAGCGAGGGGGCGCCGAGATGCTCGGCGACGACCGCGCCGATCGTGTAGCACTCGCCGTCGGCGGACTGCTGGCCGAGCAGGACGAGGTCCGGGTTCTCACGCTTGAGCACCTGCGCCAGCGCGTAGCCGGTGCCGGCGACGTCGGAGCCTGCGACAGCCCCGTCAGAGAGGTGCACGGAGCGGTCAGCGCCCAGCGACACGGCCTTGTGCAGGGCACGCACGGCGGTGTCGGGGCCCATCGTCACGGCGATGATCTCCTCGACGTCGACCCCACCCTCCTTGATCTGCATGGCAGCTTCGAGGGCATGCGTGTCGTAGGGATTCAGGTTGCGCTCACCAGAGCGATCCATCCGACCCGTGCTCGGGTCGAGGCGCTTCTGGACCGCGGCGTCAGGCACCTCTTTGACGAGGACAGCGATCTTCACTTTCAGGCCTCCTGTGGCAAACGTATGTGCGCGAGTGTACCCGTTGACTGACGAGTCAATCGGTCCGGGCGGCGACAGCACCCTGGATGAAGTCGATGATGTCCTGGGTCGGCGCGCCAGGGGTGAAGACCTCCGCGACACCGAGCGACTTCAGCTCGGGAATGTCGTCGGCTGGAATGGTCCCCCCTACGGTCACCAGCACGTCGTCGATGTCCTGCTCCTTGAGCAGGGCGACGATGCGCGGGACGAGCGTCATGTGCGCGCCCGAGAGGATGCTGAGGCCGACGGCGTCGGCATCCTCCTGAATCACCGTCTCCACGATCTGCTCGGGCGTTTGGTGCAGGCCCGTGTAGATCACTTCCATGCCCGCGTCGCGCAGCGCCCTCGCGATGATCTTCGCGCCGCGGTCGTGTCCATCCAAGCCGGGCTTGGCGACGACGACGCGAATCTTCTTCGAGGCGGTAGCGGCGGCCATGGAGCGCGGAACATTAGTCGGGAGGGGGTCACCGGCGTCGGCTGGGCGCGCGCGCGTGTAGGTATGGGCTTGACCGATCGCACGATTGCCGGGACTCTTGTCGATGAGTCGTCGCGTCGGCTCATGACACGGATGTTTCGTTGAAGGGGAGGTAGTCGAGAGTGGGAGCACTTGCGTGCTCACTCATCACGCTCCTGTTTGCTGGTGCAGGAGCTGGTCCCAAGTACCTGGAGAGCGTCATCCAGGATGACGCCCAGTTCCTCCATCGCTCGCCGGCACAAGTCCGCCAGAGCATGGATCGCGTGGCGGCCTTGGGTGTCGACCGCGTGCGCATCACGGCGAGCTGGAACTCGCTGACCGCCAAGCCGCGCTCCAAGCGCGTGCCGCCTGCGCCCTTCGACTCGTCGGACTCGCGGACCTACCCGAAGGACGCGTTCAAGACGCTGGACATCGCGATCAAGGCCGCCAACGATCGTGGCCTGAAGGTCATGATCGACCTCGCGTTCTGGGCACCACGCTGGGCGGTTGGACGTGCGGCGAGCAACCCGACGCGCCAGCGCTACTGGGTCGATGCACCTGCGTTCGCGGACTTCGCGACGGCTGTCTCGCGGCGCTACAGCGGCGCCTTCCGCGACCCGGGGAACCCCAAGCAGAACCTGCCCGCGGTGCGGACGTACACGACGTGGAACGAGCCCAACCACCCGTCGTTCCTGGCGCCGCAGTGGATCCGCGACGGCAAGGGCGGCTTCCGCCCCGAGTCGCCGCACATCTACCGCGCGATGCACAACGCGGCGTACTCGGCGATCAAGAAGATCTCGACGCAGAACGCGGTGCTCGTGGGTGGGACGGCGTCCAGCGGGTCGACGGTGCCTGGCAAGGGCGGCGTGCCGCCGCTGCAGTTCGTCCGCGCGCTGGCGTGCGTCGACGAGAACATGCAGCCGCTGCGCGTGCCCGAGTGCGACCACTTCGTGGCGTTGAAGGCCGACGGCTACGCGCATCACCCCTACTCGCGCTACGTCACTCCCGGGACGTCGTCGCCGGTAGCCGATGACGCGCCGATCGCCGACCTCGCCCGCCTCGGCCGCCTGCTCGACGGGCTCTACGTGCGTCGCCGCGTCGCGGCGCGCCTGCCGATCTACAACACCGAGTACGGCTACGAGTCCCAGCAGGACGACCCCTTCCAGCCGTTCACGCGCGACCATCAGGCGCGCTTCATCGGCTGGTCGACGTTCCTCGCCTGGAAGGACCCCGACACGCGGATGTTCGCCCAGTTCCTGCTGCGCGACATCGACCCGCGCGAGTCCGGCAGGAAGAAGGGCACGCGCTCCTACTACCGCGACTGGCAGACGGGGCTCTACGACGCCAAGGGCGACCCCAAGCCGGCGCTGCAGGCGTTCAAGCTGCCCTTCTGGGCGGAGACCCGTGGGATCGGCAACCAGCGCTCGGTGCTGTTGTTCGGCGAGGTCCGCCCCGGTCGCGGCGAGCGCACCGTGCAGGTGCAGCGCCAGGACCCGGCCAGTGGCGCGTGGGCGGCGATCAAGACGTACGGCCCGTCGTGTGACCAGGATCCGCTGACGTTCCAGACCGACAAGGCCGGGTTCTTCCTGCGCTCGGCGGCGTCGGCGGGCGCGAGCTCCTACCGGATGGCGTGGCGGCGCGAGGACGGGATCTGGGAGTACAGCCCCGCCCAGCCGGTCAGCGCCGACGGCTCGGTCGCGCCGCCGCTTTAGACCCGCGGGCGCCGACCGGGCCGCTGCTTCTTGACACAGGTGCGGTAGCGGCGCGTGCCCTGGATGACCTCACCGGTGGTCGTGAGGACCACGATCTTCACGGTGAAGCGTCCCTTCGGCAGGCCGCGCAGATCCACCGGCGCGGTCAGGCGCTTGCCGCGAATCACCTGCACACGGCGGCCGTTGACGAAGACCGACGCGTACTGGTAGGTGCGTCCCTTGCGCTTGCGGATGCGGATGCGGAAGTTGCGGCGGCTGAGGCACTTCTTCGCCGACGGCAGGCCGGTGATGACGCCGTTGGGGCCGAAGGCGGGCGGCTTCGTGCCGGTCGGTCCCACGGGCGTAAGTGGCGTTGCGGGCGTCGGCGGCGGTGGCGGTGGCGGGGCCGGGGTGACCGGCTGTGGCGTCGGCTGGTCGGTTGCGCCGGACTTGCAGCCCGCGCCGCCGACGGTCGAGGACTTGATGTTGTCGACGAAGACCGCCGAGTCGAGGATGCCGTCGCCTTGGTCGAAGACCGAGAGGTAGAGATCGTGCGCCCCCGGCGTCGCTGCGACCGACGCGTGCAGCAGCGCCGTCCCCGCGTCGTAGATCGTGCCCGCCGCGGCGGTTGCCTGGACACTCGCGGGGCCGGTCGCGTTGATGCTGATGACGTTGTTGGCCTGGTCGAACGCGAAGTTGCGCGGCGCGCTGATCGCCGAGCCGTTCGTTGCCCAGTCCGAGCCGTCGAGCTCGGCGATGAACGCGTCGTTGTAGGCCTTGCCGACGTACTCGGGGTACTCCTCGGAGAAGAAGCGGAAGTCGATCGTCAGGCAGTTCGCACCGGCCGGGACGTTCAGCCCGACCTTCAGGATCGTCACGTCGCGGTCGGTGTTGCCGCGGACGGCGTTGCCGCCGTTGCCCGCGCTGGCGGTGCTGCCCTGGTTGGCATCGCCGGCCTTGGCTGCGTCGCCCGTCGAGAGGACGGCAAACGTCGAACCACCCGTCGGCAGGCCGGCGAGCGGCGAGTCAGCGAGCGCGGTCGGGTTGCCCTGCGGCGGGATCGTCACGAACGACGCGCCCGTGATGGCGACGCTGTTGGTGTCGTTCAGCGCGGCGGCGAGCTGGCCGGCGTCGCGCGTCGGCGTGATCGCCGCGCTTGCGCTGACGGCGGTGGTGGCGAGCAGCGCGAGTGCGCCGGCAAGGGCGCTCGCGAGGCGATGGTCACGGGTCATGACTGAACGTCCTCCTGGCTGGCGCCGTCGGGGTTGCGCCGCAACCCGTCCAGCTCGGCGATGAGCGCGAGCCAGCCCGAGAACTCGAGCGCATGCGCGTTCGCGCGGACCGTCCCGCGAATCGGGTCGCTGTCGCGCTCGAGCTCGAGATCGACGTGCACGCGCTCGGCTGGCATGAGGAGAAGGCTGGCGGCGGCGCCGCGATGTAGCGACGGGGACCCACCCTGGGGTTACGGGTGCCGACGGCGGCGATTCCGCCGGAGGCGGGCCCCGAGGCGAATAGGGTGCGTCTCTCGTGGCGGATCTGCTCGAACGCGAGGGCGAGCTGGCAACGCTGACTGCGGCGGCGCAGGCGGCGGCCGCGGGCAGCGGCGCCGTGGTGACGGTTGCCGGACCGGCCGGCAGCGGCAAGACGCAGCTGCTGCACGCTGCCGCGCAGCTGGCCGCCGACGCGGACTTGCGGGTGCTGCGCGCAACGGCGACCGAGCTCACCCAGCAGGTGCCGTTTGCGCTTGCGCAGCAGCTCTTGGCGCCCGCCGTCGATCGGCGCTCGCTGCGCGGTCGCGGGAGCGCCGCGGCCGCGCTGTTCGGCGCTGACGCGGGCGAGGCCGCGCCCGCAGAGACAGTGCTTGCGCTCGTCTGGGTCGTCGGCGTGCTGGCCGACGACGCGCCGCTGGCGCTGCTGCTCGACGACGTGCAGTGGGCGGACACGGGGACGCTCGACCTGCTGACGCAGCTTGCCGCCCGCGTCGCGGACGAGCCGCTGCTGGTCGTCCTGGCGACGCGGCCCGAGGCGGACGCGGCGCGCGTCCCCGTCGCCGCGCGGCTGGGCGACGACGAGCTTGCGCTGGCGCCGCTGACGGCGGCGGGCGCGGGCGCGCTGCTGCGCGCGCGTCTCGGTCGCACGGTCGCGCCGGCGTTCGCGAGTGCCTGCCACGAGACCACCGGCGGCAACCCGTTCTTCCTCGACGCGCTCGCGCGCTCGCTCGGCGACGAGGGCATCGCGCCGGAGGCGGCGCACGCTGAGCGCGTGCGCGTGCTCGGGCCGGCGGCCATCGCCAACGCGGTGCTCGTGCAGCTCGCACACCTGCCCGCGGGGGCGGCTGCGGTCGCGCGCGCGATCGCGATCCTCGGCGACGGCGCGCAGACGGCGCACGTCGCGGCGCTGGCGCAGCTCGGCGCCGCCGATGCCGAGGCAGCGCTCGCCGCGCTGGCGCGCGCCGAGATTCTCGCCGACGTTGCCCCGCCCGCCTACCGCCACGCGATCGTGCGCGCCTCGGTGCTGGCGGACATGACCGCGGCCGAGCGCGCCGGCTGGCACGGACGCGCGGCCGCCGTCCTGCACGACGCCGCCGTGGCCGCGCCGCACGTCGCCGCGCACCTGCTCGAGGCTGAGCCATGCGGCGAATGGGAGACCGCGCCGCTGACCGATGCCGCAGCCGTTGCCCGCGAGCGTGGCTCGCCGGCGCTTGCTGCGCGGCTGCTGCGGCGCGCGCTGGCGCGGACCGGCGCCGCGTCGCCGGACCTGCGGATCGCGCTTGGAACCGCAGCCTTCGAGGCCGGCGAGCCCGATGCGCTCGAGCACCTCGAGGCGGCCTATCGCGACAGCGACGGCGACACGCGCGTGCAGGCCGCGCTCGCGCTGGCGTACCCGCTCAGCGGCGCCGGCCGCACCGCCGAGGCCGTGGCACTGCTGCGCGCCGCGGCCGCCAGTGGCGATCCCGAGGTCGACGCGATGCTGGCGTCCGTGGGCCTGCTCGACGGGCGTGCGGCGGTGGAGGTCGTCGCGTCGCTGACGGGCCGCGCCGAGCAGCCGCCGGAGGGACCGGCGGGGCGGCGGATGCTCGCCGATCTCGCGCAGTGCACGGCGATGACCGGCGCGTCTGCAGAGACCGCGGCGGCGCTGGCGCTGCGTGCGATCGAGGGCGGCGCGCTCGTGGTGGAGGCTGGCCCCGGGTCGCCCGGCGTCGCATGGGCGGCGAACGTGCTGATCGCCGCCGACCGCTTCGCCGAGGCCGACGCGCATCTCGCGCACGTGCTCGACGAGGCACGCCGCCGCGGCTCGGTCAGCGGCTTCGTCGTCGGCTCGATGATGCGCTCGCTGTCGGCGTATCGCCAGGGCCAGCTCGAGGCCGCCGAGGCCGAGGCGCGCGGCGCGACCGAGACGGCGATCGAGCACGGCTGGGGCGCCGGGCTGCCCGCGACGACCGGATTCCTCGTCGACGCGCTGATCGAGCGCGGTGAGCTTGACGAGGCCGCGGCAGCGCTGACCCGCGCCGGCGTCGGCGACGACGCGCCGGACTCGATCGTCGGCAACGCGTTCCTCGTCGCGCGTGGCCGCATGAAGCTCGCCCGCGGCGATCTCGACGGCGGCGTCGCGGACCTGCTCGAGCTCGGCCGGCGCAGCGAGGGCGACGTGTCAGCGACGATCGGCACGCCGACGTTTCGCACCTACGCGGCGCCCGCGCTCGCGACGCTCGGCGACCAGCGGGCGGCGCAGGCGCTGGCCGACGAGGAGCTCGCGCTCGCCCGCGCCTGGGGCGCGCCGCGCGCGATCGGGACGGCGCTGCGCGTGGTTGGCGTGGTCGGCGGCGTGCCGGATGCGCTCGAGGAAAGTGCGGGGATGTTGTCGGCGGCGCCGCTTGAACGCGCGCGGGTGCTGGCCGACCTCGGGGCGGCGCGGCGACGTGCCGGCGCCGCTGCCGAGGCGCGCACGCCGCTGCGCGAGGCGGCGGCGCTGGCCGCCGCCTGCGGGGCGGCGCCGCTGCTGGCGTTCGCGCGCGACGAGCTCGCGGCAACCGGCGCGCGCCGCACCGATCGCACGCTGCTCAGCGGCGTCGACGCGCTGACCCCGAGCGAGCGTCGCGTGGCGCGACTCGCGGCGGAGGGCATGTCCAACCGTGAGATCGCGCAGGCGCTCTTCCTCACGCGTAAGACGATCGAGATGCACCTCGGGCGCGCCTACCGCAAGCTCGACATCAGCTCGCGCGCCGATCTCGATCAGGCGCTCACAGGCGCACCAGCCAGCGAGCCGTGAGGCGCTTACCCCCGCGTGGGGTCGTGCGCAGCCGCAGCTCCAGCAACGGATGCGCACGCAGTGCGCGGCGTTGCGCGCGGGTCAGCGACAGGCTCGCCGTCCCCTGCAGGCCGGCGTTGAAGTGAAACGTCGGGCGGCCCAGCCGCAGCGGCTTGCGCCCCGTGCGGCGCAGGACCAGCTCGATGCCACCGTCGACCCCGGTGATGTTCGTCGTGCCGCGCGGATGCGCCATGACCGGCAACTCCAGGCGAGTCCCCCGCAACAGCGGCCGCACGCCGATCGAGAGCGGCGCGAACACCGCCAGCTCGCAGCCGTCGAGGCGCTGACCCGTCAGCTTCATGAAGACGCGGTCGTCACCGGCGCCGCACACGAAGGTCCGCTGATCGCCGTCAAGGTCGAAGGTGTCGTTGCCCTCGCCACCGTCCAGACGCGCGGGGGCAACCGCCTCCAGGCGGTCGTCGCCACGGCCACCGCTGGCCTGGTCGCCGCGATCGGTCGTGTAGAGGCGATCGTTGCCGTCCTCCCCGTCGAGGCGGTCACGTCCCTTCCCGTCAACCAGCGTGTCGTCACCGCCCGCACCGCTGAGGAGGTCGTCGCCGTCGCCCCCGTACAGGGCGTTGGGACCGTCGTTGCCGGTGAGCACGTCGGCAGCGCGCCCACCTTCGGCGTTCTCGATCGCGACGAGTCCGTCGGTCTCGCTGCTGTTGCCCGACGCTGCGGTCACGAGGTTGACGTAGACCGCGGTCGTGCGCGCCGCGTAGGAGACGACGTCGAGCCCCTGTCCACCGTCGAGGACGTCGCCGTCGGCAGCGATGTCAGGACCGCCGGGCGCGCCGTCGCCGTCGAGGCTGTCGTTGCCGCGTGAGCCACGCAGCGTGTCGCTGCCCGGGCCGCCGAAGAGCCGGTCGTTGCCAAGGCCGCCTTGCAACACGTCGTTGCCGAAGCCGCCCTCGAGCGTCCCCGCCCCGGTGATGACGTCGTGGCCGTTGCCGCCGTCGAGCCGGCCGCCGCCACCGAGCGTCGGCGCTGAGATCACGTCGTCGCCGTCACCGGCGACGATCTCGTACGTCGTCGGCCGCGTGCACCTGACGCTGTTGCCGCGAAGCACTGTGCAGCCGCTCCCCGCCGTGACTGGCGCGCCTGTATCGCGCACGAGCAAACGTTGCGAGGAGAGGGTCACGGTGACCCGATTCGCCTCGCCAGCTGCCGCGGTGAAGACGACGTGCGAATTCGTGCCGCTGCCCTTCACCTCCACATGCGCCGCGCTCGCCGGGCAGGCGAGCGCGAGTACGAGGGCACATGTCGACGTTGTGATCTTCACGCGTGTTCAACGGATGGCTGACCGTCGAGTCGCGGAGTATCGCGCACGCCGCGCGGTGTCCACCAGGCGCGCTCGCCAAGCAGGGCCATCACCGCGGGCACGAGGATCATCCGCACGATCGTCGCGTCGATCAGGATCGCGCTCGCCAGGCCGACGCCGATCAGCTTGATGAAGACCTCCGGATCGAGCGCGAAGGCCGCAAAGACCGCCACCATGATCGCGGCCGCCGCGGTGATCACGCGGGCGGTGCGGGCGACACCGGCGATGACGGCGTCACGCGCGTCTCCCCCGCGCTCGCGCTGCTCGCGGATCGCGGACATGAGGAAGACCTCGTAGTCCATCGACAGCCCGAAGAGGATCGCGAACATCATCACGGGGATGAACGGCGGCACCGGCAGGTCGGAGTCGATGCCGATCAGCTGCCCGGCCCAGCCACCCTCGGCGACGAGCGCGACGACGCCGAACGCCGCGCCGATCGACAGCAGGTTCATCACGCCAGCCTTCAGCGCGATGACCGGCGCACGGAAGGCGGCGAGCAGCAGCAGGAACGACAGCCCGATCACGGCGGCGATGAACAGCGGCAAGCGTGCGCCGGTTGCCTCGCCCTGGTCGGCGACGCTGGCCGTCATGCCGCCGAGCTGGACGCGCGCGTCGGCACGTTGCAGCGGCCCGTCGCGCAGCGTGTCGATCAGCTCACGCGTCTGCTCTGACTGCGGCGACGTGCGCGGCGTGATCGCAACCAGCGCGGTGCGACCGTCGGGCGCGACCTGCGGCGGTGCGACGGTCGCGACGCCCGGCTCGCGGTTGACCGCGGCGCGCACGCTCGCGGCGACCGACTCGGCGCGCGGGCCGTCGGTCGAGACGACCGCCAGCAGCGGGCCGTTGGCGCCGGGGCCGAAGCCGTCGGCGAGCATCTCGTAGGCGGTGCGGGTGGTCGTCCCGTCGCGGTTGTTGCCGGCGTCGGGGAAGCCGTAGCGCACGCCGGTGACCGGCAGCGCGAGCGCCAGCAGCAGCAGCGTCGACAGCGCGGCAGCAGTCCACGGGCGCGACTGCACGGAGCGCGCCCAGCGGGCCGCGAGCGTGCGCTCGGGTGCCACCGGCGTGCGGGCGGCGCCGGGGATGCGCAGGCGCGTGATGCGCTCGCCGGCGATCCCGAGCAGCGCGGGCAGCAACGTCAGCGATGCCGCGACGACGATCAGCACCGCGAGGCTCGCGCCAAGCGCGACGCCGTAGAGGTAGGGCAGGCGCATCAGGAACATGCCCAGCAGCGAGATCACGACGGTGCTGCCGGCGACGAGGACCGAGCGGCCCGCGGTCGCAAGCGCCTCGACGGTTGCCGCGTGCGGTGTCTTGCCGGCGGCCATCGCGGTGCGCTGGCGCGTGAGGATCAGCAGCGCGTAGTCGATGCCGACGCCCAGCCCGAGCATGATCGCCACCTGGGGCGACCAGTCGGGCGTATCGATCACGGCGGCAAGCACACCGCCGAGCGCGACGGCCGCGCCGACGCCGAACAGCGCGGTCAGCAACGGCAGGCCGGCGGCGACGACGCTGCCGAACGTCAACAGCAGGATCACGAGCGCAGCGACGATGCCGACGATCTCGGCCGGGGCCGGTTCGGCCTCGTCAAGGCCCTCGATCTCGCCGCCGAAGGCGACTTGCAGCCCGCTGCCGTCGGCGCGCTCGCCGAGCTCGCGGAGGTGCTCGCCGGTGCTGGCGGGGATCGCGGACTCCAAGCGGTCGATCGGCACGCGCACGACACCGGTGTGGCCGTCGCGCGAGATCTCGGCGTGGCGCGTGGTGATGCCGGGCTGCAGGCCCTCGAGGCGCCCAGCGTCGCGGAGCAACGCGTCGATGCGCTGCGTGACGGCGACGCTCGTGACGCTGCCGCCGGCGCGGTAGACGACCTGGACCTCCTGGGCTTGACGGCCGTCGAACTCGCGCTGCAGCGTCTCGACGGCGGCCTTCGAATCCGATCCGGGCGTCGCGTAGTCGACCACGTTGTCGCCGCCCAGCGTGGCGGCACCGGCGACGGCGACGGCGAGCGCCGCCAGCCAGACAGCGACCACGCGGCCGCGAAGACGGAACATGCGATCGGCGAGGCGGCCGAGGGCGGTCTGCTCGTGGGAGGGCATGGCCGCCACGCTATGGGCGTGCGCACGCCCCGTCGTCGGCCTGCGGGAGTGACTTGCGTGTACGCCGGGTGGTGTACGCGGCTACTGCCCGGGGACGACGAGGCCGCTCTCGTACGCGGCGACGACGAGCTGCGCGCGGTCGCGCGCGCCGAGCTTGTTCATGACCCGCGAGACGTGCGTCTTGGCCGTCAGCGGCGAGAGCACGAGGTGGGCGGCGATCTCCTGGTTGGAGAGCCCGGTGCCGACGAGCCCGAGCACCTCGCGTTCGCGGTCGGTCAGCTCCTCCAGCGCGGCGGGGTCGGGCGCGCCGCGCTGTGCTTGGCGCGCGAACGTCTCGATCAGCCGCCGCGTCACACGCGGCGCCAGCAGTGCTTCGCCCTCGGCGACGACGCGGATTGCGGCAAGCAGCTCGACCGGCTCGAGATCCTTCAGCAGGAAGCCCGACGCACCCGCGCGCAGCGCGCCGAAGACGTAGTCGTCGAGCTCGAACGTCGTCAGCACGATCACGCGTGTGTCGGCGAGCGCCGCGTCGGCGGTGATCTGGGCCGTCGCCTCGAGCCCGTCGAGATGCGGCATGCGCACGTCCATCAAGACGATGTCCGGCGCGAGCTCGCGCGCGAGCGCCACCGCCTCAGCGCCGTCAGCTGCCTCGCCCACGACGTCGAGGTCCTCGGCGTCCTGCAGCAGCGCGCTGAAGCCGGCACGCACGAGCGCCTGGTCGTCTGCGATGAGGACGCGAATCACAGCGGCAGCACCGCACGCACGCGCCAGCCGCCACCGTCGACGCGCCCGGCGTCGAGGTCGCCTCCGACCGCTGCGGCGCGCTCGGCCATGCCGCGCAGGCCGTTGCCGCTGCCGGCCGGGACGCCCGCACCGACCGGCGCAGACGCGCCGTCGTCGGCGACCTCGACCACCACGCGCGAGCCGTTGACGGCCACGCGGACGTCGGCGCGCCGCGCGCCGGCGTGGCGCAGGACGTTCGTCAGCGCCTCCTGCACGATGCGGTAGGCGGCAGCGCCGACGGCGGCGGGAACGCGGCCGTCGTCGACCTGCACGTCGACGTCGACGCCCGCCGCCCGCAGCGGGCCGGCGAGGTCGGCGACCTGTGCCAGCGAGTCGGTCGGGTGCACAGGCGCGTCGCTGTCGCCCTCGCGCAGCACGCCGAGCGTCGCGCGCAGGTCGGCGAGCGCCTCGCCGGAGACGCGCTTGATCTCGTGCAGCGCCGTCTCGACCTGCTCAGGGCGGCGCTCGAGCACGTGCGCGGCGACACCGGCCTGAACGTTGATGGCGACCATCGCGTGCGCGACGACGTCATGCACGTCGCGGGCGATGCGCACGCGCTCCTCGGCGACGCGGCGGTCGGCCTCGGCGGCACGCTCGGACTCGACGCGACGCTTGTACTCGTGCTTCGTACGGACGGCGTCTCCGAGGATCACCGAGCCGGCGATCATGACGAAGTGCATGAGGATCTTCGCGGTGACGAGCTCGCCACCGTACGCGAGCATCGCAATCACCGGGAAGGGCATCGACAGCAGCGCGATCAGCGTCGAGCGGCGGCGGTTGCCGTGGCGGGCAACCGAGTAGAGCGCGACCAGCATCGGCAGCGCGACGACGTCGATCGGCTTCATCGTCGAGAGCAGCGCGAAGACGCCGATGCCGGTGCCGACGAGCACCACCAGCGGGTACGTGCGACGCCACAGCAGCGGCAGCGTCGCCCCGAGCGCGGCGCCCACGCCGAGGGCGGAGATGCCGTGCGCCTTCGGGCAGAGCTCGGCGTCGACGAGCGTCGCCGCGAACAGCACGGCGACGATGCCGGCATCGAGCACGCGGGCGTGATGGGCGTGGCGCACGCACAGACGGTACCCGCGCCCTGATTGCGGCGCATCAGCCGGCAGGAGCAGTGCGCGCGTACTCCCCGGGGAGTACATTGCCCGGCACCAGCACAACTCAGAGAGGAAGCCGGTGAGATTCCGGCGCGGTCGCGCCACTGTGACCGAGGAGCCAACGCGCTACCTCGGAAGCCAGGAACTTGACCTCCGAGTTGTGACACCCCGAACGGGACGCGCAAATCCCAAGGAGGTCGCACGCAGTGACTCTCATCCTCATCCGCTGAGCGCGGTGGCAGTTCTCATCCGTCACCACTAGCTCACCGGAGGTTCCATGTTCAGGCCGTACCTGGCCGGGGCGATCGTCGCCCTTGCCGTCACCGTCCCCGCGGCGCAGGCCGCGGCGTTCCCTGTCACCGTCACCGCGGCCAACGGCCGCGTCACGATTCCCGAGCGCCCGACGCGCATCGTCGTGCTCGGGCCGACGCACACCGAGACGCTCTACGCGCTCGGAGCAGGGCGTCAGGTCGTCGCGGTCGACGACCAGTCCAACTATCCGGCGCGAGCGCCGCAGACCAAGCTCTCGAGCCACCAGCCCAATGCCGAGGCGATCGCGCGCTACCGGCCCGACCTCGTCATCACCTCGGCATCGGCGAACAAGCTGCTGCCGGCGCTGCGCAAGCTCAAGATCCCGGCGCTGCTGGAGCCCGCCGCCACCCATATCGGCGGCGCGTACGAGCAGATGCGCCAGATCGGCCGGGCGACCGGCCATGCCCGTGCCGCCGAGCGGCTGATCGCGCGGATGAAGCGCCAGATCCGGGCGGCGGTGCGATCCGTGCCCAAGGGCCGAGCCGTGTCCTTCTACCACGAGCTCACGCCCGACTACTACTCGGTGACGTCGAAGACGTTCATCGGGCGCGTGTACGGGTTGTTCGGCCTGCGCAACATCGCCGATGCCGCACGCAAGGGCGGCGCCTACCCGCAGCTGTCGGGCGAGTACATCCTGGCGGCGAACCCCGACCTCGTCGTCCTGGCCGACACGCGCTGCTGCAAGCAGAACGCCGCGACCGTCGCGAAGCGGCCCGGTTGGGACCGCATCGCCGCTGTGAAGAACCGCCGCGTCGTGGCGCTCGACGACGACATCCCGTCGCGCTGGGGGCCGCGGATCGTCGACTTCGTCCGTCAGATCGCGACGGTCGTGCGACGCATCCGCAGCTAGCGCCGTGTCCCAGCGACGCGTGACGATCGCGTGGCTCAGCGCCGCGGCCTTCCTGGCCGCGGCGCTGTGCGCCGGCCTGCTCGTCGGGCCGGCGCCGCTGCCGCCCGGCGACGTGCTCGCGGCGCTCGCCGCGAAGCTGCCGCTGGTCGATGCGCACTCCGCCCTCGACCCGACCGAGGAGACGATCGTCTTCGACCTGCGCCTGCCGCGCGTGGCACTCGGCGCGCTGGTCGGGGCGATGCTGGCGCTGGCCGGGGGCGCCTACCAGGGCGTCTTTCGCAATCCACTCGCCGACCCGTACCTGCTCGGCATCGCCGCCGGCGCGGGCCTCGGCGCGACGCTCGCGATCGCGTACGGCCCCGCAGGGACGGCAAGCAGCACGCTGCTGCCGGTCGCCGCCTTTGCCGGCGCGGTCGCCAGCGTCGCGATCACCTACTTCGTCGGGCGCGCCGGCGGGCCCGGCACGACTGGGTTGATCCTTGCCGGCGTCACCGTCGCCGCGTTCCTGACCGCGATCCAGACGTTCGTGCAACAGCGAAACGCGGACACGCTCGTCGACGTCTACAGCTGGATGCTCGGGCAGGTCGCGACGTCGGGATGGTCGGACGTCTGGATCCTTGCGCCCTACGCGTTTGCGGCGACGGTGGTGATCTTCGCCCACCGGCGGCTGCTGGACGTGCTGCGCCTCGGCGACGAGGAGGCCGAGTCGCTCGGCGTCAACGTCCGGCGCGTGCGCGTGATCGTGATCGCCGCAGCAACGGTCGGCACGGCGGCGGCGGTGGCCGTCAGCGGGCTGATCGGCTTCGTCGGGATCATCGTGCCGCACGCGCTCCGCCTGCTCGTCGGCAGCAGCTATCGCGTCGTGCTGCCCTTGTCGATCGTGGCCGGTGCCGGCTTCCTCGTGTGCGCCGACGTGCTCGCGCGCACGGTGATCTCCCCTGCCGAGCTGCCGATCGGCGTGGTGACCGCGTTCTTCGGGGCGCCGTTCTTCGCGGTCGTGCTGCGCACCAGCCGGATGGTGTCGCAGTGATCGCGCTGGAGTCGGTGTCGGTGCGGCTCGGCGCGCGCGACGTCCTGTCGGCGCTGACGCTGCGTGTCGCCGCGGGCGAGTGGGCGGCGCTGATCGGCCCCAACGGCGCGGGCAAGACCACGACGCTGCGCGCGATCGCCGGGCTCGTGGCGCTGCGCGGGTCGGTCCAGCTCGGCGGCGACGACGCCGGCACGTTGCGCCGCCGCGAGCGCGCCCGTCGCGTCGCCACCGTGCCGCAGACGCCGGTGACGCCCGGCGACATGACGGTGGAGGAGTACGTGCGCCTCGGCCGCACCCCGCACCTCGGCTACTTCGGCAGCGAGTCGGTCCGCGACCGCGCTGCTGCCCGGCGCGCGCTCGTGCGCCTCGACCTGACGGGCTTCGCGTCGCGCGCGATCGGCTCGCTCAGCGGCGGCGAGCGACAGCGTGCGGTGCTGGCGCGCGCGCTCGCCCAGGAGGCCCAGGTCGTGCTGCTCGACGAGCCCACCAGCGCTCTGGACCTCGCGCGCCAGCAGCACGTGCTCGAGCTCGTCGACGAGCTGCGCCGCGAGGAGGGCCTCGCGGTCGTCGCCGCGATGCACGACCTGACCGCCGTCTCGCTGTACGCCGACAGCGTCCACCTGCTCAGCGACGGTCGCCTCGTCGCCAGCGGGACAGCGGCAGACGTGCTGCAGGAGGAGCTGCTGAGCGCGACGTTCGGCGCCGCCGTCCGCGTGCTGGACGTCGACGGCGAGCTCGTCGTGGTCGCGGCGCGCGCGGGGGTGCCGGCGTGAGGGCGCTGATGGTGCAGGGGACGTCGAGCTGGGCAGGCAAGAGCCTGCTGACCACGGCGCTGGCGCGGCTGCTCGTGCGGCGCGGCATCGACGTCGTGCCGTTCAAGGCGCAGAACATGTCCAACAACGCCCGCGTCGTCGCGGGCGGCGAGATCGGCGTCGCGCAGTACCTGCAGGCGCGCGCGGCGCGCGTCGAGCCCGACGTGCGGATGAACCCGGTGCTCGTGAAGCCCGAAGCCGACGACCGCAGCCAGGTCGTGCTGCTCGGGCGGCCCGACCTGACCCTCAGCCGCGAGCCGTGGCGTCGCCGCCCGCCGGTGCTCTGGCCGGTGATCGAGCAGGCGTACCGCTCGCTGGCGGCAGCGCACGAGATGGTGATCATCGAGGGCGCGGGCAGCCCGGCGGAGATCAACCTGCGCGACACCGACCTCGCGAACATGCGCGTCGCCGAGCTCGCCGACGCGCGCGTGCTGCTCGTCGCCGACATCGAGCGCGGCGGTGCGCTCGCCCACCTCTACGGCACGTGGGCGCTGCTCGAGCCAAGCGAACGCGCGCGCCTATGTGGTTTCGTGCTGAACCGCTTCCGCGGCGACCGCGCGCTCGTCGACACGACCGAGCTGGAGCGAGCGCTGCGGCGTGCCGGTTGTCGCGGTCGTGCCGCACCTCGCCCACGCGCTCCCCGACGAGGACGGCGCCGCGACGCCGCCGCTGCGTGGCGATCGCCCGCGCGTCGCGGTCGTGCGCTACCCCGCCGCGTCGAACCTCGACGAGTTCAAGGCGCTGGAGGAGGTCGCCGACGTCGCCTGGGTCACCGAGCCCGGCGCGCTCGATCGGGCCGACCTCGTCGTCCTGCCCGGCTCCAAGCACGTCGCCGCCGATGCCGCCTGGCTGCGCGGGCGCGGCTTTGCCGACGCACTGGCCCGCGCACCGCGTGTGCTCGGGATCTGCGGTGGGCTGCAGCTGCTCGGCGACGAGATCGCCGACCCGGACGGCGTCGAGGGCGCGGCGCGTGGGCTCGGCCTGCTGCCGCGTCGACACGGCGCTCGCCGCCGACAAGCTGACGCAGCACCGACGCGCGCGCTTCGCCGCGCTGCCCGCGCCATGGGAGGCGCTGGCCGGCCTGGAGGTCAGCGGCTACGAGATCCGCCACGGCACCAGCGCCACACGTGGCGCCGCGGCGGCGCTGCCCGACGGCCTCGGGTTCGTCGCCGGCCCGCTGCTCGGCGTCTACCTGCACGGCCTGTTCGAAGACCCGGCCGTCGTCGCCGCACTGCTCGGCGTGCGGCCCGAGCGCTCGCTGGACGATGCGCTCGACCAGCTCGCCGACGCCGTCGGCGCCCATCTCGATGTCGATGCACTCCTGGAGGAGATCTCATGAAAGCGCTCGTTCCCCCCTCGCTCGTGCTGGTCAACACCGGCGACGGCAAGGGCAAGTCGACCGCCGCCTTCGGCGTGATGCTGCGCGCGCTGGCGCGCGACTGGCACGTCGCGGTCGTGCAGTTCGTGAAGTCCGACCGCTGGAAGGTCGGCGAGGAGAAGATCGCGCTGCGGCTGGGCGTCGACTGGCTGAAGGGCGGCGACGGCTTCACGTGGGAGTCCAAGGATCTCGACGCAAGCGCCGCGCGTGCCCGCGACGCCTGGCGCGTGGCGACCGAGACGATCGCCGCGGGCGAGCACAAGCTCGTCGTCCTCGACGAAGTGACGTACGCGATCAACTACGGCTGGATCGACGGCGACGACGTCGCCGCGACGATCCGTGCGCGCCCGGACCACGTCAACGTCGTCGCGACGGGCCGCAACGCACCGCCCGCGCTGATCGCGGTGGCCGACACCGTCACCGAGATGGTCAAGGTCCGCCACGTCTACGACAGCGGCGTGCGCGCGCGCCGCGGGATCGACTACTGATGGCGCTGGTGCTCGTCACGGGCGGTGCGCGCAGCGGCAAGACGGCGCTGGCGGAGGCGCTCGCGGCGCGCCGCGGTGCAGCGGTGACGTTCGTCGCGACGGGGGAGGCCGGCGACGAGGAGATGGCGGCGCGGATCGCGCGTCACCGCGCCGCGCGCCCGGCGGGGTGGCGGACGGTCGAGGAGCCGCTGGACGTCGCCGCGGCGCTGACCGGCGCCGGCGACGACACGGTGGTCCTCGACTGCCTGTCGCTGTGGCTGGCGAACCTGATGGCGGCCGACGCCGTGCCCGATCCGGCGGTTGCCGAGCTTGCCGCGCGGCGTGGGGCGCTGACGATCGCCGTCACCAACGAGGTCGGCATGGGCGTCGTCCCGGCGACGCCGCTCGGGCGCGAGTACCGCGACGCGCTCGGCGTCCTGAACGCGACGTGGGCGCGCAACGCCGACCACGCGCTGCTGGCGGTCGCCGGCCGCGCGCTGGTGCTGTCCGACGCCGACGAGCTGGTGGGACGCCTTGCCGGCTGAGCCGCTCGACCTCAGCGCGACGACCGCTGCGCTCGCACGCCAGCGCGAGCTGCTCAAGCCGCCCGGCAGCCTCGGGCGGCTGGAGGAGCTCGCTGTCTGGATGGCGGGCGTCACCGGCGACCCGCTGGCGCAGCTGCGCCCGCTCGTGGTGGTCGCCGCGGCCGACCACGGCGTCGCCGCCGAGGGCGTGAGCGCCTACCCGTCCGAGGTGACGGGCCAGATGCTCGGCGCGTTTGTCGGCGGCGGGTCGGCGATCGCGGTGCTGGCGCGCGAGATCGGCGCGGACGTGCGCGTGGTCGATGCCGGCGTCGCCACGGTCCCGCCGGGCATCGAGGTGATCGCGACCGGCCTGCGGCCGTCGGCGAACCTGGCGCGCGAGCCGGCGCTCACGCCGGCTGCCGTCGTGCGCGCGCTGGACGCCGGCCGCGAGCTTGCCGCGCGCGCCGCCGAGCGTGGTGCCAACGTGATCGTCGGCGGCGACATGGGGATCGCCAACACGACGCCGGCGACGTGCCTGGCGGCGTGGCTGACCGGACGCGCGCCGGCGGAGCTGTGCGGCCGCGGGACCGGTGTCGACGACGCGGGCCTGGCGCGCAAGCGCGACGTCGTCACGCGTGCGCTCGCGCTGCACGGCCCGCAGATCGCCGACCCGCTCGAGGCGCTGCGCCGTCTCGGCGGCGGTGAGATCGCGGTGCTCTGCGGCCTGGCGCTCGGCGCCGGCGAGCAACGGCTGGGGTACGTCTGCGACGGCGTCATCGCCACGGCTGCCGCGGCGATCGCCGTCGCGATCGACCCCGGGCTCGGGCCGCGGCTGATCGCGGGTCACCTCTCCCCCGAGCCCGCGCACGCGGCACTGCTGGGCCAGCTCGGGCTGGAGCCGCTGCTTGACCTGCGGATGCGCCTCGGCGAGGCCAGCGGTGCGGCGACCGCGCTGGCGATCCTGCGCCTCGCCTGCGAGCTGCACCGCGGGATGCGGACCTTCGCCGAGGCCGGCGTCAGCGATGCGTGACGCCGCGCTTGCGGTTGGATTCCTCACGCGGCTGCCGGTCCACCTGCGCGGGCCGCTGACCGCCGACGCGCTGTCACGCAGCGCGGTCTGGTTCCCGGTCGTCGGGCTGATCGTCGGCGGCGTGATGGGCGGCGTGCGGGCGCTGGCCGGGCTTGCCTTCGCACCGGCGCCGGCGACGGTGCTGGCGCTGGTCGCCGCGGTGCTGGTGACCGGTGCGTTCCACGAGGACGGGCTGGCGGACAGCGCGGATGCGATCGGCGCGCACGTCACGCGCGAGCGTCGCCTGGAGATCCTGCACGACTCGCGAGTCGGCACCTACGGCGCGCTCGCGCTCGTGCTGTGGATGCTGCTCGCGCTGACGTTGCTCGTCGAGCTGGATGCCGAGCACGTCTTGCGCGCCGCGCTCGTCGGGCACGTGCTCGGGCGCTGGTCGACGCTGCCGCTGTCGCGCGCGCTGCCGGCGGCGGCGCCCAGCGGGTCCGGCGCACTCCTGCGCGCCTCGCCCCCGAGGATCGCCGCCGCGACGGCGTTCGCGGCCGCCGTGGCGGTGGTTGCGGCGGGCCCCGGTGCGGCTGCGCTCGCGCTCGCCGTCGCCGCCGCCGTCACCGTGCTCGGCGGCCTGATCGCGCTGCGGACGCTCGGCGGCGTCAGCGGCGACGTCTACGGCGCGGTCAACAAGCTCGTCGAGGTTGCCGCGTACGCCGCGCTCGTGGCGCTCTGGGCCTAGACCGGGCGAAAGCCCGAGCAGACGACCCGCATCCACCCGATCCGCTCGTCGTCGCCGGCGAGGTAGGCCTGCTGCTCGACGAGGTGCGCGCCGTCAGGGTTGCTGACGCTGAAGCGGTAGCCCACGCGCTCGCGATCAGCGAACGCGTCGGACTCGACGTGCTCGAGCGCGCGGATCTCGTCCTTGTCCTCGAACCAGCTGCCGAGCAGGATCTCGAGCACCGCGTCGGGCCCCTGCGCCTCCCAGTTGCGGTTCGGCGTCAGCCCACGAAAGTCGACGTCGGCGGCAAGCACCTCACGCAATCGCGCGACGTCCTTCGCTGCCAGCGCCCGCGCGAACCGCTCGCCGAGCGTCAAAACACCGGGCGTTCGCGGTAGTCGCCCCAGACCTGCTGCAGCGCGTGCACGATCTCACCTTCCGTCGCGTGGGCGCGGGCGCAGTCGAGCAGCAGCGGCATCAGGTTGACCTCGGTCTCCGCCGCCGCCTTCAACGCCACGAGCGACGCCTCGACGTCTGCTCCGTCGCGACGCGCGCGCACGGCCGCGAGGCGGCCGATCTGCTTGCGCTCCAGCGCGGGGTCGACGCGCAGCAGCAGCGTGTCGTCGTCGTCGTTGCCGTCGGTGTACTCGTTGACGCCGACGACGATCTTGCGCTTCGCGTCGATCTCGCACTGCAGCTCATACGACGCGTCGGCGATCTCGCGCTGCGGGAAGTTCTCCTTGACGGCCTCGACCATCCCGCCGAGCTTGTCGATGCGCTCGAAGTACTCGTACGCCTGGCGCTCGAGCTCGTCGGTCATCGCCTCGACGAAATACGAGCCGCCGAGCGGGTCGATCGTGTTGGTGACGCCCGTTTCGGACGCGATGATCTGCTGCGTGCGCAGCGCGATCCGCACGGCCTTCTCGGTCGGCAGCGCCATCGCCTCGTCGTAGGAGTTCGTGTGCAGCGACTGCGTGCCGCCGAGCACGCCCGCCAGCGCCTCGATCGCGGTGCGCGCGATGTTGTTCAGCGGCTGCTGCGCGGTCAGCGAGACGCCCGCAGTCTGCGTGTGGAAGCGCATCAGCCACGACTTCGGGTTCTGCGCGCCATACGTGTCGCGCAGCTCGCGCGCCCAGATCCGGCGCGCCGCGCGGTACTTCGCGATCTCCTCGAAGAAGTCGATCTGCGCGTTGAAGAAGAACGACAGCCGCGGCGCGAAGTCGTCCACCGCGATCCCGCGCTCGATCGCCTGCTCGACGTACGTCAGGCCGTCCTTCAGCGTGAACGCCAGCTCCTGCGCCGCGGTCGCTCCCGCCTCGCGGATGTGGTAGCCGGAGATCGAGACCGGGTGCCAGCGCGGCATCTCAAGCGTGCACCACTGCACCATGTCCCCGAGCAGGCGCATCGCCGGATCGATCGGGAAGCACCACTCCTTCTGAGCGATGTACTCCTTGAGGATGTCCGCCTGGATCGTGCCCGCCAGCTGCGCGCGCGGCACGCCTGAGTTCTCGGCGGCAGCCACGTAGTAGGCCATCGCGATCGCCGCCGGCGCGTTGATCGTCATCGACACCGAGACCTCGCCGAGGTCGATGCCGCCGAACAGCGTCTCCATGTCGTCGACCGTGTCGACGGCGACGCCCTCGCGCCCGACCTCGCCGAGCGACATCGGGTGGTCGGAGTCGTGGCCCATCAGCGACGGCATGTCGAACGCCGTCGACAGGCCCGTCTGCCCGTGGTCGAGCAGGTAGTGGAAGCGCTCGTTGGTCTCCTCCGCCGTCCCGAAGCCGGCGAACTGGCGCATCGTCCACAGCCGCCCGCGATACATCGACGGGTAGACGCCGCGCGTGAAGGGGTACTGGCCCGGGAGCCCGATCGTCGCGAGATCAGGAAGGTCGGCGGCCGTGTAGAGCGGCTTGATCTCCTCGCCGGAAAGCGTCGTGAAGGGGACGTCGCGCTCAGGGCTGAGCCCGTAGGCGGCGCGCCACTCGTCTTCGGTGGTGGGGACGTGGGTATCAGTTGTGCTCATGGCAAAATAGTCGGAAGTCCGACTAAATCTACGGGACGTAGTCGCCCGCGTCCAGTCGGAGTGCCCCGAGCAGCTCGGTGAGCTGCTCCTGATCGTCACTGGCCAGACCTCCGACGCCGAACAACTCGGCGTTGAGGACCTCCGTCGCAGCGGCGGCGACCTCGCGCCCGCGGGCGGTGATCTGCGCGAGCGTCGCGCGCCGGTCCTCCGCGTGCGGCACGCGCTGCACGAGCCCGTCGGCCTCGAGCTTGTCGATGATGTTGGTCACCGACGTGCGGTGCACCTGCAGGCGCTCGCCGATCTTCCCGAGCGGCAGCGCGCCCGCCTGCGTGAAGCTCAGCAGCATCAGCGCCTCGTAGCGCGGGAACGTGATCCCGTAGGGACGCAGCAGCGCGTTGAAGCGCGTCAGCAGGATCTGCTGCGCGCGCATGATCGACGTGACCGCGGCCATCGCACGCGCGGGTTCGTCGGCCCAGCGCGCCTGCCAGTGCCGGCGC
The DNA here is from genome assembly GCA_963727365.1 of Paraconexibacteraceae bacterium. Lineage (GTDB taxonomy): Bacteria > Actinomycetota > Thermoleophilia > Solirubrobacterales > Solirubrobacteraceae > Paraconexibacter. The sequence continues at coordinate 128,773 of CAVSFU010000020.1, forward strand.
GCCTCAGCGATCGGGTCGATGCGCAGCGGCGGGGTCATCGCGACGGGAGGCTAGCCGTCTCAATGCCCTTGCCACACGAGCGCACGCGCCGAAGCGCCGCTAAGGCGTGCGGCGGCGGCCGCTGAGCACGGCGCCGCCGGCGATCGACGCCGCCGTCAGCGCGCCGAGCATCTTCAGGCGCCCGCCGAGGCGCTCGAAGCGCATCACGTCCCAGCCGCGCTCGCGCGCGATCCGCGCGAGGTCGGGGTCGGGGTTGACGACCACGGGGTGGCCGACCGCCTCGAGGAACGGCAGGTCTGACTCGCTGTCTGAGTAGGCGAAGGACTCCGCGAGGTCGATGCCCTCGGCCTCGGCAAGCTCGCGCGACGAGCGTGGCCTTGCCGTCGCGGTAGGCCATCGGCCCGACGAGGCGCCCGGTGTAGCGGCCCTCCTCGTCGATCTCAAAGCGCGTGCCGACCGCGCCGTCGAAGCCGAGCACGTGCGCGACGAGATCCCCGGTCTCCTGCGACGCGGCGGTCGCGATGTAGACCTTGCGCCCCGCGTCCTGATGCGCCCAGGCGATGTCGAGCACCTGCGGGTACAGCCGCGGCAGCACGCCCGCGAGCACCTGCGGCCCGAGGCGCTGGAAGTCGCGCACCGGCCGCTCCGCGAGCACCGCGGACACGCGCGCCTTGACCTTCTCGGTGCCCGCGTCGGTGGACCCGCGCAGGCGGAACTTCACGTTCTCGAAGCCGTCGGCGACCAGCCGCCGCCGCGAGATGATGCCCGCGCCGGCCGCGGCGCGGGCCCAGTAGAACCCGGACGACCCGCTGATGAGCGTCCGGTCGAGATCGAAGAAGGCGGCTGTCGTCAAACCTTCAGGATGAACGCGTCACCCTGGCCACCGCCCGAGCAGATCGCGGCGCAGCCGTAGCCGCCGCCGCGCCGGCGCAGCTCGTGCACGAGCGCGCCGATGATCCGCGCGCCGGACGCGCCGATCGGGTGACCGAGCGCGACCGCGCCGCCGTTGACGTTGACGCGATCCTCTTCGATGCCGAGCATCCGGATCGAGTGCAGCGTCACGGAGGCGAACGCCTCGTTGATCTCCCAGAGGTCGATGTCGCCCGGCTGCAGGCCGGCCTTGTCGAGCGCCTTCAGCGCCGCCGACCCCGGCGTCGTCGCGAGGTACGGGAAGTCGTTGGCCGTCTGCGCGTGCGCGACGATCTCGGCAAGCGCCTCCTTGCCGTTGGCGCTGGCCCACTCGTCCGAGGACAGCACGAGCGCACCGGCGCCGTCGTTGACGCCCGGCGAGTTGCCGGCGGTGTGCGAGCCCTCCTTGCCGATGAGCCCGGGCAGCTTCGCGAGCGCCTCCAGCGAGGAGCCACGGCGCGGGCCCTCGTCGACCTCGACGACGGTGTCGCCCTTCTTGCCCTTCACGGTGACGCTGACGATCTCGTCGGCCATGCGGCCGTCGTCGATCGCCTGCAGCGCGAGCTCGTGCGAGCGCAGCGCCCAGCGGTCGAGGTCCGGGCGCGTGAGCTCGAGCTCCTCGGAGACCTCGGTCGCCTCGACGAACATCTGCTTGCCGCTGAACGGGTTGGTCAGACCGTCGTGGACCATCGCGTCGAGCATCTTGGCGTCGCCCATGCGGTAGCCGAAGCGCGCCTGGGGCAGCATGTACGGGGCCTGGGACATCGACTCCATCCCGCCGCCGACGCCGACCTCGACGTCACCGGCGCGGATCGCCTGGTCCAGCAGCACGCTGGCGCGCAGGCCGGAGGCGCAGACCTTGTTGATCGTCTCCGAGGAGACCTCCTTCGGGACGCCGGCCTCGATCTGCGCCTGGCGCGAGGGGATCTGCCCCTGGCCGGCCTGCAGGACCTGGCCCATGATGACGTGGTCTACCTGCTCGGGCTCGACCCCGGAGCGCTCGAGCGCTGCGGAGATCGCGACGCCACCGAGCTCGGTGGCCTTCAAGGTGGACAGACCCCCGCCCATCTTGCCGATGGGCGTGCGGGCGGAGCCGAGAATCACGGTCTTGGGCATGGGCGGCGGAGTTTAGTGATGCAACCCGCGCGGCTAGGCTCCGCCGCGTGAACGTCTCGGCCACGACCACCGCGCCCGTCGACACCGGCGCCGACACCGTCGCGATCGGCGTCTTCGACGGCAAGGGCATCGCCCACGACGTCGACGGCGTGCTGCAGGCGTTGCTCGACAGCGGGGAGGCGAAGACCAAGAACGGCCACCTCGCGGTCGCGCACGCGGCGGGCAAGCGCTGGATCGTCTGCGGCCTGGGCTCACGCGACGACTTCGACGGCGAGCGCGCGCGGCGGGCGGCTGCCGCTGTGCTGGCGCGAGCGCGTGAGCTCGGCACCGAGACGCTCTGCTGGGAGCTGCCGCACCGCCTCGACGACCTCCAGGCCGGTGGCTTCGTCGAGGGCACGTTGCTCGCGGCGTACCGCTTCACGCGCTACAAGCCCGCCTCCGACGACCCGCGCCTGACCACGCTCATCGTCTCCGACCACGACGACCGCAGCGCGGCGGTCCGCCGCGCCGAGGTGCTTGCGCGCAAGCAGAACTGGGCGCGCGAGCTGCTCGACACGCCGGCCAACGACATGACGCCGTCCGCACTGGCCGAGGCTGCGCGCGGGATCGCGGGTGTCGAGGTGACCGTCGACGGGCGCGCGGAGCTGCTCGAGCGCGGTATGGGCGCCTTCGCCGCGGTCGCGCAGGCGTCACGCGTCGAGCCGGCGCTGATCACGCTGCGCTACGACGGCGGTGGCGGCGGGCCCCTGATCGGGCTCGTCGGCAAGGCCGTCACGCACGACACCGGCGGGCTGTCGATCAAGCCCGCGGCGAACATGCACCGCATGAAGTACGACATGGGCGGCGGCGCTGCCGTCCTCGGCGCGGTTGCCGCGGCGGCGGAGCTGCAGCTGCCCGTCCGCCTGGTCGCGGTGGTCGGCGCGACCGAGAACGTCGTCGGCGCCGACGCGATGAAACCCGGCGACATCGTCCGCGCCGCGGACGGCACGACGATCGAGATCAACAACACCGACGCCGAGGGCCGGCTCGTGCTCTGCGACTGCCTGTGGTGGGCGCGCGAGCAGGGCGCCGAGCGGCTCGTCGACATCGCGACGCTCACGGGCGGCATCGTGACGGCGCTCGGCGACGTCTACGCCGGTGTCTTCGCGAACGACGAGCCCTGGCACGACGTGCTGATGGGCGCGGCGGCGCGTTCGGGCGAGCGCCTCTGGCGGATGCCGCTCGACCCGGCGTATGCCGAGCAGATCGAGGGCCGCTTCGCGCAGATCGTCAACTCCACCGAGGCGCGGACGAAGGGCCACGCGATCATGGGCGCCGAGTTCCTGCACCGCTTCGCAGGCGACGTGCCGTGGGCGCATCTGGACATCGCGGGCGTCGGCTACGACTGGGGGCGCCCGTATGCGAACAAGGGCGCAAGCGGCTTTGGCGTGCGCCTGCTCGCCGAGGTCCTAGCGGGGGACGATTCCAGCTAGCAGCAGGTCGCAGAAGCCGTCGGCGACCTGCTCGGCGGTCAGCCGCCGCTCGGGGTCGAACCACTGCGGCGTCGAGTTGACCATGCCGGTGATCGCGAGCTCGGCGAGCTGGACGTCGGGGATGACGAGCTCGCCGCTGGCAACGCCGTCCTCGAGGATCGCGCCGAGGATCGCCTCGAACTCGCGGCGGTCGGCGCGCACGCGCTCCCACTCCGGGGTGCGCTCGAGCGTGCGGCGCTCCTGCGTGAAGACCGACATGTGCGGGCGGTGGGTGTCGACGTGCGCCATCCACACGCGCACGAGCCGTCGCAGCCGCTCGCCGGCGGGGGCGTCCTCCTCGGCGATCTCGCGCGCGCGCTCCAGCAGCGGCGCCATCAGCACGTCGAAGACCTCGATCAGCAGCGCCTGCTTGGAGCCGATGTAGTGGTACAGGCCGCCGCGCGCGAGCCCCGTGGCCTCGACGAGATCGTCGATCGAGGTCGCGTGGTAGCCGTGGCGAGCGAACGCCTGGGCGGCGCGATCGACGACTTCGCGGCGCTTGCGGTCGTAGCGAGCGGCCATCGTCGGGCGGTTGGGGCGGGTCGCCACGCGGCGAACGGTACCGATGACGCCCGCTGTCACTGCCGGGCAGCACCTTGTACCGCCTGTTCGGTATAAGTCATTCATGCTGATCTTCGACCTGCCCGACGAGGCGCAACTGCTGCGCGCCACCGTCCGCGACTTCGCCGTCAACGAGGTCGCACCCGTGGCAGGCGAGCTGGACCGCACGAAGGCCTTCCCCTACGACCTCGTCCAAAAGATGGGCGAGCTGGGCTGGATGGGGATCCCCTTCCCGGAAGAGCTCGGCGGGGCCGGCGGCTCCACGCTGCAGTACGTGCTCGCGGTCGAGGAGCTCACACGAATCGACTCGAGCGTCGGCATCACCGTCTGCGCGCACACCTCGCTCGGCACGCAGCCGATCTACCTCTACGGCTCCGACGAGCAGAAGGCCGAGCTGATGCCCGACCTCTGCGCCGGCCGCAAGCTCGGCGCGTTCGGCCTGACCGAGCCGGAGGCCGGCAGCGACGCCGGCAACACGCGCACGCGCGCGGTCCTCGAGGACGGTGAGTGGGTGATCAACGGCGCCAAGCAGTTCATCACCAACGCCGGCACCGACATCTCCGGGCACGTCGCGATCACCGCGGTCACCGGCGAGGACGAGATCTCCAACCTGATCGTGCCGCACGCCACGCCCGGTTACGGGATCGGCGAGGCGTATCGCAAGATGGGCTGGAACGCCTCGGACACGCGCCCGCTGACGTTCGACGACTGTCGCGTACCGGAGGACCACCTGCTCGGCGCGCGCGGCGCGGGCTTCAAGCAGTTCCTGCACGTGCTGGACATCGGCCGCATCGGAGTCGCGGCGATGGGTGTCGGCCTTGCCCAGGGCGCGCTGGACGAGGCGTTGAAGTACGCCAAGGAGCGCCGCGCGTTCGGGCAGTCGATCTCGAAGTTCCAGGCGATCCAGATGAAGCTCGCCGACATGTCGACCGAGATCGAGGCCGCGCGCCTGCTGACCTACAAGGCGGCGTGGCAGAAGGACCAGGGCCAGAACTTCACGCTGACCGCCGCGCAGGCGAAGCTGAAGACCGGCCGCCTCGCGGTGCGCGCCGCCGAGGAAGCCGTGCAGATCCACGGCGGCTACGGCTTCATCGAGGAGTACCCCGTCTGCCGCATGTACCGCGACGCGAAGATCCTCACCATCGGCGAGGGCACCGACGAGGTGCAGCAGATGGTCATCGCCCGCGCCTTGGGGGCGTAGGCTCCGCGCCGCGTGCGGCGCGGCCTCGCCCTCTTCGTCCTGCTCTTCGGCGCCTACGCGGCGACGCTCGGTCTGCACGACCGCAGCGCCGGCGAGGCGCACCGGCTGCTGGTTGCCGACTCGATCGTCCACGACGGCGACGTCAACGTCGCCAACCAGTACGACGAGCGCGCGTGGGAGGACTTCTACGACGGCGAGCTGCGGCCCGCGGGCAAGCTCGTCAACGGCCGCCGGCTCGAGCCCGCGGGGGTCGGTACGCCGCTGCTGGTCGCGCCCGCCTACGCGCTCGGCGGCGCGACCGCAGTCGAGCTGTGGTGCGCGGCGATGCTGGCGCTGGCGTTCGTCCTCGCCGCGACGATCGCGCGGCGCATCGTGCCCGATCCGTGGCCGCTGCGCGCGGCGCTGCTGGCGGGACTGTCGCCACCCGCGCTCGAGGCGTCGACAGCCGTCGCCCCGGAGGCCGGCGCCGCACTGCTGATCAGCGCCGCCGCGCTGCTTGCGCTGCGCGTGCGCGAGCAGCCGCGGCTGTTCTGGGCCGCTGCCTCGGCGGCGCTGCTGGCGCCGCTGCCCTGGCTGGGCGTGCGCGTCGCGGCGGTGGGCGGCGTCGTCGTGCTCGCGCTGACACGCTGGCTGCGCCGCCGTCACCGCGGCATCGCCGGGATCCTCGCGCTGGAGCTCGTGCTCGTCTCGGTGGTCGCCTACATCTCGATGAACGAGCGGCTCTTCGGCGGGCTCACGCCAGCATCCGCACGCGAACACGGCCCGCTGGTCGCAAACCCCGACCTCCTTGCGCCGCTGGAGCTGCTGCTGCGCGCGCCGGTGCTTGCGCTCGCCGGCGCCGGGCTGTGGCTGCTGTGGCGCTCGCACCGCGAGCGGCTCGCGGTCGTCGTCTCCGATCAGGTCGATGTCGAAACAGCCGCGACGCTGTGCGCGTGCCTGCTGGTCGCGGCGGCGCCGTCGCGCAGCCGCTTGGTGTTGCCGGTGAGCGTCGGCCTCGTCGCCTGGGGCCTGCGCTTCGCGCCGCGCGCCGGCGCGCTGCTGGCCGCCGCGACGCTGGTGCAATCGGCGCTGCTGCTGGCGCGCGTGACCTAGGTCTCGAAGCGCTCGAGGATGCGCGTCGCGGCGGTCGCGGGATCGAGCTTGCGCGCCACGACCTCCTCGACGAGTCCGGCGAACGTGTCGTCCTCGGTCAGGCGCTCTTCAAGCGCGCGGCGCATGCGGAACGTGCAGATCGACAGCACCTCGTTGCGCAGGTTGCGCCGGCGGCGCTCCGACAGCGTCCCCTCCTCGAGGATGTAGGCGTGGTGCTCGTCGAGCTTCTCCACGAGCTCGGCCACGCCAACCTCGCGGATCGCCTCGGTCTTCAGGATCGGCACGCGCCAGCCGTGCTGCGGCGCGAGCGACAAAACGCCGCGGATCTCGCGCACCATCGTGTCGGTCATCGGATGGTCGGCCTTGTTGACGACGATGATGTCCGGGATCTCCATCACGCCGGCCTTCAGCGCCTGGATCGAGTCGCCCGAGCCCGGCATCAGCACGAGCACGACCGTGTCGGCGTGGTCGATCACGTCGATCTCCGCCTGGCCGACGCCGACGGTCTCCAACAGCACGTCGTCCTTACCCGCCGCGTCCATCAGCAGCGCCGCCTGCAGCGCGGCCTCCGAGAGCCCGCCGAGCGCGCCGCGGTTGGCCATCGAGCGGATGAAGACGCCGGGGTCGAGGAAGTGGTCGGTCAACCGGATGCGGTCGCCGAGCAGCGCGCCGTGGGTGAACGGCGAGGACGGGTCGATCGAGAGCACCGCGATATCGCGGTCCTGCCCGCGCTTGACGCGCGTGATCGCGGAGATCAGGGACGACTTGCCCGCGCCGGGCGCGCCCGTCAAGCCGACGATCGACGCTCGGCCGGTGTGCGGATAGACCTCGCGGACGAGCTCCCAACCGCGCGGATCGTCGGACTCCACGAGCGTGATCGCGCGCGCCAGCGCGCGCTTGTCGCCCGCAAGCAGGCGCTCGGCAAGCGTCTTCTCAGCAGCGGCAGCCATGAACGCGCCATCATGCCAACCGTGGAGCCTGTCCTGACGCCACCCTCCCCCACGGGCGCGCCACCACACGTACGCGGTGAGCCCGCGCCGCGGCGCGGCGGCCCGCTGGCGCTGCTGCGGTTCATGGCCGCAAAACGGATGCTCAACCTGCGCTATGCGCGGCTGCTGGCGCGCCTGGGGTGGCACAAGCTGCGCCTCGGCAAGCGCCTGCAGCTCGACGGGCTGGCGTTCATCTGCCCCGGCGTCGAGCTGGAGATCGGCAAGGACGCGGTGCTGCACCTCGGACGCTGGTCTTGGCTGGGCCACGGCTGCAAGGTCCGCGTGCACGAAGGCGAGGTGCGCATCGGCGCCAAGTCGGTGCTCGGGCAGGAGTGCACGATCAGCTGCTACCAGCACGTCTCGATCGGCCGCGAGTGCATCGTCGCCGACCGCGTGATGCTGATCGACTTCGACCACGGCGTCGTCGACGTCGAGCGCCCGATCCGCGAGCAGGGCATCTACATGCGCGACGTGCGCGTCGGCCACAACGTCTGGATCGGCTACGGCGCCTGCTTCCTGCGCGGCGTGACGGTCGGCGACAACGCCGTGGTCGGGACGAACAGCGTCGTCACGAAGGACGTCCCGGCGAATGCGGTCGCGGGCGGTGTTCCCGCCCGCGTGCTCAGGATGCGGGACGCTCCCGAGAGCCTGCGCTGGGCGTAGCGATCGCCGCGGCGTAGAGCTCGGCTGTCTGGCGTGCGACGTCGTTCCAGTCGAAGCGCAGCACGTGCTCGGAGGCCTCGGTGACGAGGCGGTCGCGCAGCGGCGCGTCGGTGAGCATGCGCTCGACCATCACCGCGAGGTGCTCGGCGTCGCCGCCGCGGAAGCGCAGCCCGACGCGCCCGCCCTCGGGGATGACCTCGCGCAGGCCGCCGGTGTCGGCGACGATGCAGGGGCAGCCGCTTGCCATCGCCTCAAGCGCGACGAGCCCGAACGGCTCGTAGAGCGACGGCACCACCGTGAGGTCGGCGATGCGGTACAGCGAGTGCAGGACGTCGTCGCCGATCCAGCCGAGGAACGTGCCGTGCTCCATCAGCCCGAGGCGCTCGGCCTGGGCCTTGAGCTCGTGCTCGTGCGTGCCTGAGCCGGCGACGAGGAAGCGCACGTTGCCGACGCGCTCGATCAGGCCGGGAAGCGCCTCGAGCGCGAGCTGAAAGCCCTTCTCGTAGACGAGGCGGCCGACCAGCAGGACGAGCTGCTCGTCTGGCGCGGCGAAGCGCGCGCGCAGCGTGTCGAGGTCCTCAACCGGCACGAGGTCGGTCGGGTCGATCCCGTTGGGGATGACCGAGATGCGCTCCTCGTCGAGGCCGTAGATGTCGGCGACGTGGCCGCGCATGTAGTGGCTGCACGTGATGACGGCGTCGGCGCGGTTGGTCATCCAGCGCTCGATGCCGTGGATGTGCGACTGCGGGTGCTTGTCGACCCAGCCCTGATGGCGGCCGTACTCGGTGGCGTGGACCGTCGTCACGAACGGGCAGCGGAAGCGCTTGGCCAGATGGTCGCCGGCGACGGCGACGAGCCAGTCGTGCCCGTGCACGAGGTCGAAGTCGTGGCGGTCGCCGAGCTCCACGCCGGCGGCGAGCATGTCGGCGTTCATGTGCTCGATCCACGTCACGAACTCGCCGAGGTCGGCGGGGCGCTGCGGCTCGCGCACGCGATGGACGTGGACGCCGTTGACGACCTCGTCGTCGTCGTCGCCGCGCGTCAGCACGTGGACCTCGACGTCCTCGCTGGCGACGAGCGCCTCGGAGAGCTTGCGCACGTGGCGGGCAAGACCGCCTTCGACGACCGGCGGGTACTCCCAGGAGAGGATCAGGACCGTGGTCATGGGACGAGCAGCGCGGCGGGCGTGGCGTGCGGGGCGAGATGGCGCACCGCCGGCTCGGACGAGGCTAGCGGGTCGAGCGCGGCGTCCAACGCAGCGCGGTGCGCGCGAGCACGCTCCAGCGGGTAGTCGCCGGCGAGGTCGCGCGTGACCATGAACGCCCAGTCTGAGGACTGCAGCGCGAGCAGCTCGCGCACCGCGCGTTCGCTGACCGAAGCGCCCGCGGCGACGACGCGCAGCTCGGCCTCGCGCGCCTCGAACGCCAGCTCAGCGACCTGCGGTCCGTCCCACGTGCTGAGGTCGCGCGGCGTCCCCCAGCTGGTCGTCGGCAAGTCGAGCGGATCGGCGGGCTCGATGTCCTGCAGCGCATCGTCGAGCGCGACGACCTCGAGGCCCTGCTTCGTCGCCTCCGCGAGGACGGCCTCCAGCCACCAGACGCCCTCGTACCACCAGTGGCCGAGCAGCTCGGTGTCCAGCGCGCAGACCGACAGGCCGCCGTCGGCGACGCGTTCCTTCACGCGCGCGACGAAGTCCGCGGCGTCGGTCTGCGGCCTGCGCACGCGCGCGCTCGGGGTCGTAGACGCTGCCGTCGACCGCCCACGGATGGTGGTCGTGGACCGAGCGGTGGTGGTAGTCGCGGTACGCCGCGCCCGCCGGGTAGCCGTCGTCGCTCCAGACGAGCTCGATCACCGCGCGGTCGATCGGGACGAGCAGCGGGCCGGCCTCGGTGCGGTACGGCGTCAGCTGCGCGGGCGTGCCGCGGCCGAGCACGTCGGTGAGGTCGACGCAGGCGGCGTGGACGCCGGCCTCCTCGAGCAGTGGATCCAGCCACGGTGCGTGCGCGCACTCGGGCAGCCAGAAGCCGCCGCGCCAGTCACCGAAGCGCGCGCGGTGGCTGTCGATCCCGGCGGTGAGCTGCAGGCGCACACCGGCGTCCGTCGCGACGAGCGGCAGGACGGCGTGTGTTGCCGAGCTCGTCCACGCCGAATACGGCTTCAGCGCAGCGAGCAGGTCGCCGTTGAGGCCCGCGTAGCGCTCGCGGGCGCGCGCGTAGTCGCCGGCGGCGCGCTCGAGCTCGGCGCCGAGGTCGCCACGGCCGGACTCGCGGCAACCCTCGACGTCCAGCCGGTGCGTCTCGGCGCGCACGTCGCGCAGGAACGCGTCGAGGCGCTCGCCCGCGCCCGGTGCCTCGAGCTGGTCGCACAGCACCGGCGTCAGCGACAGCGTCAGAGGCGCGCCGTCCTCCAGCAGGTCCAGCAGCGGCAGGTAGGAGGTTGCGATCGCCTCGAACAGCCACTCCTCGCCGAACGGCCACGTCCCGAAGCCCTCGACGTAGGGCATGTGGGAGTGCAGGACGATGGAGAGGCGCCCGCTCAACGCAGCACGGCGATGAAGTCGAGCGCCTTGTCGAGATCGCCGTCCTGACGCAAGACGAAGTCGCGCTCGGAGATGGCCGGCGTGAAGCGATCGTAGAACGGCTTGGACAGCCGCAGCGTCTTGTGCACGCGGTCCCAGCCGAGCCTGAGCGCGAGCTCGTGCAGCGCGAGCTTGCCTGCGTGAAAGAGGCCGTGGATCTCGACGTGCTCGAAATGACGCTCGCAGAGCTCGCGGAACTCCTCGTGGCGGTACTCCTTGACGTGCCAGGGGTTCTCGGATTTCTCGGCACCCGGGGGCGCGAGCGTCAGCAGGTTGGGTGTCGAGATGTACGCGGCCGGCGCCATGCCCTTGAAGTGCTCGAGGATCTCGTCGGCGTTCTGCACGTGCTCGATGGTCTGCAGGAAGACGACCGCGTCGCACGGCTTCGCGTAGCGCTCGACGAGGTCGCGCTCGAAGTGGACGTTGTCCATGCGGTACCGCAGACGTGCGTGCTCGTGGGCCTCAGGGTTGGCGTCGACCCCGACCACGCTGGCCGCGGACTTGGCGAGCACCGCCGTGCCATAGCCCTCGCCGCAAGCCATGTCGACGATCCGCTCGCCGGCGACGCGCTCGGAGATCCACTCGTAGACGACGAGATGGCGGCGGTACCAGTAGTTCTCCTCCGGGATGTCCGGCAGCGTGCGCTCGCCGGTCAGCGCCAACGGCGGGACGCCCTCCGGCTGCTCTCGCTGGAGGTACAGGGGCTCAGCCACGCGCGGCACTCTAGGGGTACCCTGCTGCGCGATGCCGTCCCCTGCGACCGCGACACCCGAGCAGATCCGCGACGTCAACACGCGCTACCACGACGGCGCGGCCGCGGACTACGACGCGAAGTGGGGCATCGACTACGGCGAGATCGGGCGCGCCCAGGTGCTGCAGAAGATCGAGAAGGCGCTCGGTGACAAGCCGCACGTCTTCGAGCGCTCGCTGGAGATCGGCGCGGGCACCGGCTACTTCACGCTGAACATGCTGCAGGCCGGCGTCGTGCGCGAGGCGACCTGCAGCGACATCTCCCCGGGGATGCTCAGCGCGCTGTCGCACAACGCCGCAGCGGCTCGGGCTTGAGGTCGCGACCGCGGTCGCCGACGCCGAGGAGCTGCCGTTTGCCGACGAGTCCTTCGACCTCGTCTTCGGCCATGCCGTCCTGCATCACCTGCCCGATCTGCATCAGGCCTTCAGCGAGTTCCGGCGCGTGCTGCGTCCGGGCGGCGTGGCGCTCTTCGCCGGCGAGCCGTCACGTGTCGGCGATCGCATCGCCGCGGTCCCGAAGGGCGCCGCGCTGCGGGCCGCCCCGGTCTGGCGCAGGCTGCTGCGCGCGCGGCCGGCTGCGGAGGGCCACTCCGACGGCGGCGCTGAGAACCATCAGCTCGAGAGCGTCGTGGACGTGCACGCGTTCGTCCCCGCGGACCTGGCGCGCTTCGCGCGCGGCGCCGGCTTCGACGAGGTGCGCGTGCGTGGCGAGGAGCTGCTGGCCAACTGGTTCGGCTGGGCCAACCGCGCGCTGGAGTCCACCGCCGAGCCGGCGGACATCCCGTGGGCCTGGCGCCAGTACGCCTACCGCGGCTACATCGCGCTGCAGTCGCTGGACCGCCGCCTGCTCGAGCCGCGGCTGCCGCCGGCGGTCTTCTACAACCTGATGATCAGCGCGCGCAAGCCGGGCACAAGCCCGACAGCGTGACCTCGGCGCCATCGACGGCCATGCCGGCGCGCGCGGCCGCCTGACGCAGCGCGCGCAGGTCCGCCGAACCGGGGACGTCGACGACCGCGCCGCACGCGCGGCAGAGCAGGTGCTGGTGCGCGAGCTCGCCGGCGTCGTAGAGCGTCGCGCCCGACGCGCTCGGGATGCGGCGCACGAGCCCGAGCTTCACGAGCAGGTCGAGCGTCGCGTAGACCGTCGGCAGCGACAGGCCCGGCAGCCGCTCGCCCGCGGCGGCAAGCAGCGCCTCCGCGGTCATGTGGCGCTCCATGTCGCGCAGCGTGCGCAGCAGCACGAGGCGCTGGCTGGTGGCGCGCAGGCCGGCGGCACGCAGCGCCTCGCGGAGGTCGGTATCGAGGGTCGTAGTCATTAGGGCATCCTTATTCTAACAAACTTGTATTATGTAGGCATGTTGTCCGAAGCCCTCAGCGATTGGCGGGGCGCGAGTGACAAGGAACGGCTGCTGCAGGTCGTGCAGCCGGGCCTGATTGGGCTCATCGACGGCAGCATCTCCACCCTGGCGCCGCTGTTCGCGGCGGCCTACGCCGCCGGGTCGCACGCCGCGCTGCTGGTGGGGCTCGCTGCCGCGCTCGGCGCCGCGATCTCGATGGGCATGTCCGAAGCGCTGTCCGACGACGGCGAGCTCACCGGCCGCGGCTCGGGCTTTCAGCGCGGCGTGATCACCGGCGTCGCGACGTTCATCGGCGGCTCGCTGCACACGCTGCCGTTCCTGATCAACGACGTCGACACCGCGCTGCTCGTCGCCTATGTCGTCGTCGGCGTCGAGCTGGTCGTCATCGCGCTCGTCCGCAAGCGCTATCTGAAGGTCTCGCTGACGAGCTCACTCGTGCAGGTGACGCTCGGCGGCGTGATCGTCGCGCTCGTCGGCATCGCCGTCGGTCACGGGTGACGTGCCCGCAGGTAGGCGACGCGGTCGTGGAACGTCGCGCGCATCTCGTCGGTGAGGTCGGAGAGAAACTCCTTGCGGTAGGTCTCGTCCGTGAGCGTCGCGATCGCGTAGTACAGCCCTGAAAGCGCGCCGATCGCGCCGCTGACGCGCAGCAGCTCCACGGAGACCTCGACGTCGAGCACCGTGATCAGCGCGTCGTAGCGCCCGCCCCACTCGCGGATCAGGTCGGCGGGCAGCGCGAGCAGCCCGAACGCGACGAAGAACCCGGCGACCGCGATGCTGACGACGATCACCTGCAGCGCCTGGCTGACGAACATCACGAGACCGACGTTGACGCGCTGGCGCGTGTCCAGCGGCGGGCCCTCGCCGACGGCGCGCTCGATCGCCTCGACCTCGGTCGGGATCCGCGCGACGAGAAACAGCGTCCCGATCGCGACGAGCAGGCCGACGACGGCCGCGAACGTCTCGTCCCCCATCTCCGCGAAGACCTGCCACATCTCCGTGGTGAACAGCAGCACGACGCTGAAGAGCATCAGCAGCGGCAGCGCGCGGGCCAGCAGCAGCACCGCGCCCATCAGCTGGCCGAGCAGCCGGCCGGCGGCCCAGCGCACGATCGACAGCAGGCCGTAGGCGACGATCCCGTAGAGCACCGCGAGCAGGGCGATGTTGCCGAGCGCCGTGACCCACGCGCTCGTCGTCTGCCCGTTGAAGACCAGCGGCAGCAGCGCGGGGACGATCACGAAGCCCGCGAGCTCGGCCCGGCCGACATCCTCGGGACGCGCCAGCAACGGGCGCCCGCGCGCGCGGTTGGAGATCACCCAGGCCGCGAGCAACAGCCCACCCGCGCCGGCAAGCGCGAGCAGGTTCTGCCACCACGCCCACTCGAGGTCGACCGCGCCCAGCGCCTCGAAGACGAACACGAGCGCGAGCAGCGGCAGGATGCGCGTCCAGACGTCCTCGCGCGCGCTGCGATCCTCGATCAGGAGGGGGAGGCCGGCGCGCCGGAAACGTGCTTCGTACTCGGCGACTGTCGTCTCGCCCACAGCCGCGATGAAAGCGCCCTCCTCGGACGACTCCACAGCGCGATCAGCCCCGGCGGCAGCCGTCCGTCGGTCGACAGCCACGAACCGGCGAGGATCAGCAGCAGCCCGGCGATCGCCCCGGCGCCGATGCGCTCACCGAGAACGGTCACGCCCAGAGCGACCGCGACGATCGGCGCGACGTAGGTGATGACGACGGCGCGGCCGGGCCCGACCTCGGCGATCAGCATCCCGAAGAGCGTGAACGCCAGCGCCGTGCAGAAGACCGCGAGCACGAGCACCGAGGCGATCCCGTCGGCCCCGGGCATCTCCGACGGCGCGGTCAGCACCGACGGGACCGCGAGCACGACCGAGGCAAGCGCGAGGCTCACGCCCATCACAGCGCGCGCGTCCGCGTCGCCGAGCTTGCGGTTGAGCAGCATCGGGCCTGCGGCGTAGCCGACGGCTGCGAGCAGGATCGCGAGCGAGCCGATCAGCTCGCGGCCGTTGCCGGCGACGTCGATCCCGACCAGCGCGATGACGCCGCCGAAGCCGATCAGCAGCCCGACGAGCCGGCGCCGGTCGACGCGCTCGGAGTGGTCGAAGCGCAGCGCAAGCAGCGCGACGATCAGCGGCACCGCGGCGATCACGATCGCCGCCAGCGACGAGGACACGCGCTGCTCGCCGAAGCCGATCAGCGGGAACGGGATGCAGATCTCGATCACCGCGTAGGTCAGCAGGATCTTGCCGCGTCCCCGCAACGGGCCCAGCACGCCGGCGCGCCACGCCAGCGCCAGCAGGATCACGGCCGCGATCGTGACGCGCACCCACGCGAGCACGATCGGAGGCACGCCGTCGTCGACCGCAACCTTGATGAACAGGTACGGCATGCCCCACAACGTCGAGATCGCCGCGAATGCACCCCACGCGCGAGCGCTCATCTATGGTCAATCCCATGGTCGACGACTTCCCGTTGTTCCCGCTCGACCTCGTCGCCCTGCCCCACGAGCTGGTGCCACTGCACATCTTCGAGGAGCGTTACAAGGCGATGATCGGCGAGTGCTTGGAGGGCGAGCGTGAGTTCGGCATCGTCTGGACGACGGACGATGGTCTCCGCCACACCGGGTGTGCGGTGGAGATCTCGCGCGTGCTCGAGCGCATGGACGACGGTCGCATGAACATCCTCGCGCGCGGGACCCGGCCCTTCCGCCTGGTCGAGGAGCGGCACGACCTCGCCTACCCTGCGGGCACAATCGAGCTGCTCGAGGACAAGCCCGAGGAGACCGATCCCGCTGCGCTCGACGCCGCTCACGAGGCGTACCGCGTGCTGGTCGAGCAGGCCACCGACAACGAGCCCGATCCCGACGAGCTCGAGACGATGGGCGCGTATGCGATGGCGGCGACCGTGGAGTTCGGGATGGAGGCCAAGCAGGGCCTGCTGGACCTGCGCTCGGAGAACGCGCGGCTGCGGCTCGTGACGAGGCTGTTCCGGGCGGCGGTCAAGCGACTGGAGCTCATCGAACGCGCGCAGGAGCGGGCGCGCTCGAACGGGAAGGTCCGCTTCTGATCGTCGGCAGCTTGCCGTTCGCCCCGAGCCAGGACCCCGCGAGGATCAAGGTGAGGCCGGCGATCGTGCCGGCGGTGATCGACTCCCCCAGCAGCGCGACGCCGTAGCCGACGCTGAAGCCGGGCGCGAGGTAGGCGACGATCGCCGCGCGCGCGGTGCCGAGCTCAGTGATCAGCGTGTAGAAGATGAGGAACGCGAGGCCGGTGCCGAGCACACCGAGCGCGACCACGGCACCGAGCGAGTCCCAGCCGACGCTGCTCGGGACGTCGAACGCGATCAGCGGCGCCGTCAGGACGGTGCTGACGACCATCGTCGCCGACGCCGTCGCCGCCGGCGCCACGTCGGACATCGTGCGCTGCAGGATCATCGAGCCCGCCGCGTAGAGGAACCCCGCGCCGAGCACCATCAGGCCGCCGACGAGCGCCATCGAATCGCCCGAGAGGTCGACGCCGAACAGCAATGCGACGCCGAGCATCCCGATGCCGACGCCTGCCAGGCCGACGGGCGACAGGCGCTCGGACGGCTGGAACTTGATCGTCAGCAGCGCCGCGAAGATCGGCGCGCTCGCGACGAGGATCGCGGCGAGCGCGCTCTCGATCCAATGCTCGCCGACAGTGATCAGAACGAACGGGACGGCGACCTGCGCGAGCGCGCAGGCAAGGATCGGCCAGCCGCGGCCGCGCAGCTGGTGCAGCACGCCCTGGCGACGCGCGACGGGAATCAGCACGAGCGCCGCGAGCGCCGTGCGGCCAGCGACGATCGTGCCGACGCCGAAGTCGCGCAGCCCGACCTTGATGAACATGTACGAAGCGCCCCAGGTTGCCGCGAGCAGACCCATGAGGAGCCATGCGCGTCGCGTCATACCGCGCCAGCATCGCAGCGAAAAGGTCTGAAGCGCGAACGATTGTTCGTGTCACCAGCTATCAGCAGCGCTGATGCACGCTTAGCGCTGCAGGCCGCAGGCGCCCTTGGCGACGTCGCGCGTGAACTTCGCGAGCTCGTAGAAGACCTGTGGCTGGCGCAGCGAGTTGTCCGCGAAGGCGACAGCCCCGTCCTCGGCGCGGACCTTGTAGCGCAGGATCGAGCCCGGCCGGGGCGCCAGCGTGAGGTCCGCGTCGATCGGGCCGTCCTCCTCCCGCTCGCCCTCGAGCTCGCGCAGCAGCTCGCGCGCGTCGATCAGCTGCTCGGAGCTGATCTCGCGCTCGGGGCCGCCGTTGCAGCGCACGAACCCGCCGTCGGAGACCAGCAGCGTGAGCTTCGCGCCGGGGATGCTGCCGCTGCGCGTGACCACGAAGAGGTCAGCGCTCGGCGTCCCGCCGGCGCAGCCGCTCAGCAGCAGCACCACAGCCGCCGGCAGCAGCGCGCGCCTCATGCCGCCACCGCCGCGCCGCCGCGGCGTGGGTCGCCGGCGCCCGAGAGCGCGCCGGTTGCCGGGTCGCGCTCGACCGCCTGGACGCCGCCGAAGAAGAGGTTCTGGTGGTCGGAACTCGCGCACCTCGCGACCCGCGGCACGCAGTGCGTGGATGTCGATGCCTGGCTCCGTGAAGACGACGTCGTCCTCGAAGTGCAGGCGCGGCGCCTCGACGGCGTGGCGCGCGTCGAGGCCGCGGTCGATGACGCCGGCGATCACCTGCACGATCGCCGAGCGGATGCGGTTGGACCCGGCGCTGCCCAGCACGAGCTCGACGCCGCCCTTCCCCATCACCACGGTCGGCGCCATCATCGACGGCATCCGCCGCCGCGGCGGGAAGGAGTGAAAGCCGAACGGGTTGAGGTCCTCCTCGCCCATGATGTTGTTCGGGTACAGGCCCGTGCCGGGGACGACCACGCCGCAGCCCTCGCCGTTGGTGGTCGTCACCGTGCAGGCGCGGCCTGCGCCGTCGACGACCGACACGTGCGTGGTCGAGCCCAGGCGTGACGCGAGGAAGCGCTCGGCAAAGCCGACCTCGCCGAGGCCGGCGGTGAACTCGCGCGTGCGCGCGGTCTGCGCGGCCTCCATCACGTCGGCGAGCGCGACGGCGTCCGAGCCGCGCTCGTCGAGCAGCCCCAGCGCCGCTGCGATCAAGCACGCCGCCGGCGTTCGGCGGTGGGTTGGTCAGCACGGTGCGGCCGCGGAACGTCACGCGCACCGGGTCGCGGGCGATCGCGGCGTAGACGGCAAGGTCGTCGCGCGTCAGCACGCCGCCGTCCTCCTCGAGGCGGCGGACGACGGCCTCGGCGATGTCCCCCGTGTAGAACGGCGCCTCGCCCTCGGCGCCGAGGCGCTCGAGCGCGTCGCCCATGTCCGGCCACGCGAACACGTCGCCCGCACGCATCGCACGCCCACCGGGCGCAAACAGCGCGGTCGTCTCGGGCGTGTGCACGAGGATCCCCCCGAGCAGCTCGGAGATGAAGCCCTGCTGGTCGTTGAGCGGCACGCCCTCGCGCGCCAGCGCGCGCTGCGGGTGTCGCGAGGTCGGCAAGCGGCACGCTGCCCCAGCGCCGGCTGGCCTCGCAGATGCCGGCCGGGTTGCCCCACGCGCCGACGGTTGCCGGGCCGCAGTTGAACGTCTGCAGCGCGCCGCCGAAGTCGACCTCGACGGCGACCGGGTCAGCGCGCACCGCCCCGTCGGAGCCGTGGCCCGGCGCGGCGACGAAGAAGTCCAGCAGCACGGGTGCGTCCCCGAAGCCCGCGACGAGCATGTAGCCGCCCGCGCCGAAGCCGGTGAGCTGCGGCTCGCAGACGAACGCCGTGAGCATCGCGCCCAGCGCCGCGTCGACGGCGTTCCCGCCGTCACGCAGGACCTGCGCGCCGGCCTCCGCGCTGCGCGGGTGGCCGGCGGCGACGATGCCGCCGGCGCTCATGGAAACAGGCTAACCGCGAGGGATGAACTCGGGTACGTCGAGCTCGGTCACTCCGAGGCCCGTGCGCTGCGTGGAGCGGTTGCGCGTCGGCTCGGGCTCATGCCCGCGCGACTCGGTGCGCCGCACGCGCGGCTCCCCGGCCGGCTCCTCGATGCGGCGACGCGACGACGCCGGCCCGTAGCCGGTCGCGACCACCGTCACCCAGACCTGGTCGTCGAGCTTCTCGTCGACCATCGCGCCGAAGATGATGTTCGCCTCCGGGTGGGCGGCAGCGGCGACGGCCTTGGCCGCCTCGTTGACCTCCCACAGCGACAGGTCCTCCCCCGAGGTGATCGACAGCAGGATCTTGCGCGCACCTTCCATCGACGTCTCCAGCAGCGGCGACGACACAGCGGTCTCCGCCGCCTCGATGGCGCGGTTCTCGCCCGTGCCCATGCCGATGCCGAGCAACGCGTTGCCGGCGTCGGACATGATCGTGCGGACGTCCGCGAAGTCGAGGTTGATGAGCCCCGGCAGCGTGACGAGGTCGGAGATGCCCTGGACGCCCTGACGCAGGACGTCGTCGGCGACGCGGAACGCGTCCATCATCGACGTGTGCTTGTCGAGCACCGACAGCAGGCGGTTGTTCGGCACGACGATCAGCGTGTCGACCTCGTCGCCGAGCGCCTGGATGCCGACGTCTGCCGCCGACGCGCGGCGCGAGCCCTCGAATCCGAACGGCTTGGTGACGATGCCGACGGTGAGCGCGCCGAGCTCGCGGGCGATGCGCGCCACGATCGGCGCCGCGCCCGTGCCCGTGCCGCCACCGGCACCGGCGGCGATGAAGACCATGTCGCTGCCCTTCAGCAGCGCCTTGATCTTGTCGTACTCCTCCATCGCCGAGGCCCGCCCGAGCTCGGGGTTCGAGCCCGCGCCGAGGCCGCGCGTGATGCCGGGACCGATGTGCAGGGTGATGTCCGCCGTGGACTGCTGCAGCGACTGGACGTCGGTGTTGACCGCGAGGAACTCGACGCCCTCGACCTCGGCCTCGACCATGCGGTTGACCGCGTTGACGCCGGCCCCGCCGACGCCGACGACGCGGATGACGGGCTCGCCGATCGGCGAGGCGCCAGCCCACGCTGATTCGTGACGCTCGTCGTGACGGGCGAACGCGTCGCGCTGCGGCATCGAGCGCGGCGCCTCCATGAAGTTGTCCGGCAGGTCGCTGGAGAACGCCGAGCGCAGGCGATCCGTCGGCGACGGCGGCGCGGCAGCAGGCTCCTCGCGCAACTCCTCACGCGCGCCAAGCGCGGGGTGCGGGTAGCCGCTGTCGCGCGGGTGCTCGACCGGCTCGGGCTCGCGACGCGGCGGCTCGGGCGGCGGCTCGGGCGCGTGCGCCACGACCTCTTCAGCCGTCGTGTCGACCACGTCACCGCGCTTGGCGGCCTCTTCCTGCACCTCGTCGGTCTTGCGGAACAGCGCCGCCAGCGGCCCCTCTCGCATCGACGCGCGCTTGTTGTTACTTGCCATGCGCGAGGACCTCCTTCGCCAGGTCACGGTAGGACCGGGCGGCCACACCGTCCGGTTCGTACTTCAAAACCGACATGCCCTTCACCGGCGCTTCTGCGAAGCGCACGGTCTTCCTGATCCGTGAAGCGAAGACACGGTCCCCGAAGTTTTCCTCGAGGATCTCGATCGCTTCCTTCGCATGCACGGTCCGCGTGTCCATCAACGTCGGGAGGATGCCTTCGATCTCGACGTCTGGATTGAGGTTCTCGCGGATCATGTGCAGCGTGTTCTGCAGCTGGATCAGGCCACGCATCGACAGATACTCGCACTGCACGGGGACGATCACCTTGTCTGCGGCCGTCAAAGCGTTGATCGTCAGCAGACCAAGCGACGGCGGCGTGTCGATGCAGACGTAGTCGTAGTCGTCCTCGACGGCCTTCAGCGCCTTCTCCAACGAGCGCTCGCGGCCGATCATCGTGGACATCGCGATCTCGGCCCCGGCGAGGTCGATCGACGCCGGTGCGACGTCGATCTCGCGCTTGCGGATGATCTCGCGGATCGGGCGCTGGTGGACGAGCACGTCGAACATCGACGTCTCCAGCGTGTCCGGGTCGATCCCCTGCGACATCGTCAGGTTGCCCTGCGGATCCATGTCCACGCAGAGGACGCGCAGGCCCTTCTCCGCAAAAGCGACCGCGAGGTTGAGCGTCGTCGTCGTCTTGGCGACGCCGCCCTTCTGATTGGCGAAGACGATGACCTTGAATGAGTGCGCGTTGGACACAGGGTGCTCCGAGTCGTCCGGGATGGACCGATCGTCGGGGTCTTTCGTGCGGACGCGCTCTTTTCCTCCCCGGAGAGGCGTTCCGCACGCACGTGCATAGCATCCGCCCATGACGACTTGCCTGGTTCACGTCGACGACGTCGACGTCAGCGAGCGCTCCAAGGGGGAGCTGCAGTCGCGCCGCCAGCTGCTCGGCGAGGCGGCTGGAGCGACGCTGATCGGCGTCTCGCGCTGGCAGATCGTGCCCGGGATGCGCTCGACGCCGGCCCACGTCCACGCCGACGAGGAGGAGATCTTCTACGTGCTCGGCGGGTCGGGGCTGTCGTGGCAGGACGGCAAGACCTACGCCGTCGGACCGGGCGACTGCCTGACGCACCGCGTCAACGCCGAGGCGCACACGCTGATCGCAGGCGACGACGGCCTCGACGTGCTGGCATTCGCGAGCGGGTCGGAGACGAACATCACCTATCTCCCGCGCGCCGGGGTGTTCTGGCTGGGCGCGCACTGGATTCCTGCGGACGCGCCGCACCCGTTCAAGGCCGAGCTCGCGGCCGGGCCGATCGAGCGCCCTGAGCCCGAGGCGCAGCGCCCGCCGACCATCGTCGCGCTCGCCGACGCCGAGGACGAACGCGACGACGAGCCCGGGTACGAGGGCTCGTGGCGCACGCTCGCGCCGCTCGCGCGCAAGTCGGGCATCAACCACGTCGTGCTCGAGCCGGGCGCGCTGAGCTGCCCGCCGCATGTCCACTACGCCGAGGAGGAGGCCTTCTACGTCCTCGACGGCACCGGCAAGCTGTGGCTCGACGACGAGCGCCACGCCGTGCGCGCAGGGTCGTTCGTGGTGCGCCCGCCGGGCACGCGGGTCGCGCATGCGTTCGAGGCCGGCCCCGACGGGCTGACGTTCCTCGCCTACGGCCACCAGATTCCCGGCGAGGCCGTCTACTACCCGCGCTCGAAGAAGCTGCTGCTGGCCGGGCAGCGCTTCCGCGTCGAGCATCTCGAGTACTACGACGGCGAACCGCCTACCTAGCCCCACTCCCCGGCTTGGTCTGCGCGCGGATCTCGCCGCCCGGGTGCTTCGTCGTGTGGACGTTGGCGTAGGTCACTCCCGAGCGAATCGCCTGCAGCAGCTCGCCGAGCTCCGTCGCGGCGATGCCTTGGGCTGTCGGCCCGATGACGTCTGCCGCGGTGATCGTCCCCGTCACGGTTGCGGGCGGCGCCGGGCAGGCCTGCGTGCCCGCAGGCCCGTTGCCGAGGTTGGAGCACAGGAAGACCGCGATCCCGCCGTTGACGGCGGGCTGGCCAAAGTGGATGTGCGCCTGCTGGACGGCGCCCTCCAGATCCTTGTACGTCAGCGTGTACTTCAGCGACTCCCCGTCGGGCCCCAGCGACGCGTTGAAGGTGCCGCTGCCGCTCGAGGAGACCGACGGAACCTCCTGGTAGCCGTCGAGCCCGCCGGAAACGTTCTGACCGCCCCCGGCGATCGCCGCCGCGGCGACAGCGGCGACACCAACGAGCCCGCCGGCAACCGCGACCTGGACCTTGCGTACACGCATGACTTCCTCCCGGATAGTGGTGTAACCCTGCGTGGACGGATCACCCCGGCGGCGCGGAGATCGCCTCCACGCCACGGACATCGCCGTCCTCATCCACTAGGACGCCGAAATCGCGGTAATCCTGCCGGGCGAGTTCGTCGACCAGCAGATCGGCCTGGTTGCCGCCGAGCTCCAGCAGCAGCGCGCCGCCGGCGCGCAGCGGAGCCTCGGCGATCACCCGCGCGAGGACGTCGGTCCCGTCGGCGCCACCGTCGTAGCCGAGCGTCGTCTCGAACGTGAACGTGTCGCGCTGCAGCAGGCTCAGCTCGGGCGTCGGGACGTAGGGCACGACCCCGACGACCACGTCGGCGACGAGGCCGGGCGGCAGCGGCGCAAAGAGGTCGCCGTGGTAGGCCTCGACGCCGTTGGCCCGCGCGCACGCGACGGCGCGCTCGTCGATGTCGCTGGCCACAACACGCGCGCCCGGTCGCGCGGCCTGCAGCACCTTCGCGATCGCGCCCGAGCCGGTGCAGACGTCGATCGCGACGCCGTCTGCGGACAGGCGCTCGATCGCGCGGCGCGCGAGCAGCTCGCTGTGCCAGCGCGGCACGTACACGCCCGCGTCGACGCGCACGCGCACGCCGCAGAACGTCACACCGCCGGTCAGCCAGGCCAGCGGCTCGCCGGTGAGGCGCCGCGCAAGCAGCGCGTCGAGGTCGCCGGCTGCGGCCAGCAACTCGTCGGCCTCCTCCTCGGCGGCGATGAAGCCGGCTGCGCCCAGCCGCGCGGCGAGCTCAGCCCGCTCGATCGAGGTACTCCTTCACCAGGCGCTTCGGGGCCCGCGCCAGCCACGCCTCGACGATGACCTCCTCGAGCACGTCGCAGTCGATCTTCTCCAGCTGGATCAGCACCGCCGGGTAGCCGTCGAAGTGCGGCGTCGTGAAGAAGACGTCGGGGTCGTCCTGGAGGAACGCCTCCTTCGCGCCGAGGTGCTCGGTGCGCGCGCCGAGGATCGGCCCGTCAGGCGCGGCGTCGCCCAGCGCCTTGAGGTCGGTCTTCCGCAGCGGGCGCTCCCACACGAACATCTTGTCCTTCACGCGCCAGGCCGGCGTCCCCCAGGCGAGCGCCTCGCCGGCCTCGGGCATCGCGAGTGCAATCCGACGAACATCGTCCCAGGTGGCCACGGGCATCCACGCTACCCTGCGTGTCCTACGAGGTTTCGGAGGCCTGACGATGTCAGCCCAGTCTGAGTTGGTCGCGCACGACGTCGAGCCGTGCGCGAACGAGACGCTGCATCGCTCGATCACCGGCCTGATCACCGTCGTGCCGATCCTCGCACTGGGCATCGCCGCCTGGCAGGCGTGGGGCGGCTGGCTGCGCCCGAGCGACCTGATCGTGTTCGGGATCCTCTACGTGCTCACCGGTCTCGGCGTGACCGTCGGGTTCCACCGTCTGTTCACCCACCGCAGCTTCAAGACCGGGCGCGCCGTGCGCGCAACGCTCGCGATCCTCGGCTCGGCGGCAATCGAGGGCCCGGCGATCTCGTGGGTCGCCGACCATCGCAAGCACCACGCCTTCTCCGACGAGCTCGGCGACCCGCACAGCCCCCACGTCGGTCACGGCGGCGGCTGGGCCGGCGAGCTGCGCGGCCTGATGCACGCGCACGTCGGCTGGCTGTTCGTCCACGACCAGCGCGGCGCGCGCGACCGCTACGCGCCCGACCTGCTTGCCGACCCGGTGATGCGCTTCGTCGACCGCACGTTCTTCGTGTGGGCGATCGGCGGCCTGGCCGCGGCATTCGGCCTCGGCGTCGCGATCGGCGGCTCGGTCGGCGCCGGGCTCACGGCGCTGCTGTGGGGTGGCGCGATCCGCATGTTCCTGCTGCACCACGTGACGTACAGCATCAACTCGATCTGCCACACCTTCGGGCGCCGCGCGTTCAAAACCGGCGACGAGTCACGCAACGTGCGCTGGCTGTCGGTGCTGTCCTTCGGCGAGTCGTGGCACAACAACCACCACGCGTTCCCGACGTCGGCCCGGCACGGGCTCGGGCGCTGGCAGGTGGACCCGGCGGCGATCGTGATCCGCGGCCTCGAGCGCGTCGGACTCGCGTGGGACGTCGTGCGCATCAGCCCGGAGCGCCAGCAGCGCGCCGCATTGCCCGGCGGCTGAGGTGCCACCCTGGCAGTTCGCGCTACGCGCGGTGGCGGTCATCACCGGCCTCGTGCTGCTGCTGGTTGCCGACGTCCACGGCGCGCTCTTCTACTTCGCGTGGTGGTTGATCGTCTTCGCGCTCGTCACGGAGGGGGCGGCGACGCTCGTCTACTGGCTGCGCTCACGATGAGCGCAGTGCCGACGCCGCCGCCAACCAGGAAGATCACGATCGCGCCGACGATCACCCGCACAAGGCGGTTGCCCAGCCCGCGCCCGACCGCGAGCTGCGCGCCCGTGGGCACGGCCTCCGGGGCTTCCACGACAACGCGGTAGCGCCCGTCGCGCGGCGCGGTGAAGCCGGCGACCGACTCTCCGGCGTGGCCGCTGATCGAGTACGTGACCTCGCTCGAGTGCTCGCCGACACGTATCGCATCGCCGCTCGGCAGCGCGACGACGCCGATCCGCAGCGGCGGGATCCTGCCGCCAGGTCCCTCGTAGTAGAGGGACTTCTTGCCCTCGCTCAGCGTGACCTCGCCCGCCCCGGGAATCGGGACGCGCTGGAGGTCGTCGACGGCGTCGCCGAAGCGCATCATCCCGACCACGAACCACGCGATCGCCCCGAGGAACGCCGCCATCATCAGCCCGACGCCTACGCGAGTCACTGCGGGGATCCTCGCAATAGCCTGCATCCCGCGTGCGCGAGCTGTTCGACAAGGATCTCGTCGTCGTCACCGGCAAGGGCGGTGTCGGCAAGACCACCGTTGCCGCGGCGCTCGGGCTGGCGGCCGCCGCCGCGGGCAAGCGCACGATCGTCGCCGAGGTCGCGCGGCGCGACGACATCTCGCGCATCCTCAGCGGCAGCGGCGCGCGGCCGTTCGACGAACGCAGCGTCGCCGACGGCCTCGCGCACGTCAGCATCGACCCGCAGCACGCAATGGAGGAGTACCTCGTCAACCAGCTGCCGTCGCGGCCGCTGGCCGAGTTGCTCGGGCGCTCGCGCACGTTCGGCTACCTCGCCGCAGCGACGCCGGGGATGCGTGAGCTGCTCACCGTCGGCAAGGTCTGGGAGCTCGCGCAGGACGAGCGCCGCGCGGTCGGCGGCGGCGCGACGTACGACCTCGTGATCCTCGACGCGCCCGCAACGGGCCACGGCGTCGCGGTGCTGTCGGCGCCGCGGACGTTTGCCGACGCCGCGCGCGTCGGGCCGGTTGCGCGCCAGGGCCGGATCATCCACGACATGCTCACCGACCCGGCGCGCACCGCCGTGATCGCTGTCGCCACGCCCGAGGAGATGCCCGTCAACGAGACGCTCGGCCTGCGCGAGGCGCTGCGCGACGAGCTCGGCGTCGAGCTCAGCGCGGTGGTCGCCAACGGCCTGCTGCCGGACCGGTTGAGTGCCGCCGACGCCGAGGCGCTCGCGCTCGTCGACCATCCCGCGGCGCGCGTCGGTCTCGCCCATCACCGGCGTGCGCGTGCGCAGCGCGCACAGGTCACGCGCCTGAAGCGCGGCATCGACGCCCCGGTCACCACGCTGCCGCTCGTCGTCGCCGAGCGACTCGGCCCGGCTGACCTGTTGAGCCTCGGGAAGAAGCTCACGCGATGAAGCTCGACGGCAAGCGCGTGGTCATCGTCGCCGGCTCGGGCGGCGTCGGCAAGACGACGACTTCGGCCGCGCTGGCGCTCGGCCTCGCGGGCCAGGGCAAGCGCGTCGCCGTCATCACGATCGACCCGGCGCGGCGCCTTGCCGACGCGCTCGGTCTCGACGAGCTGAGCAACGAGCCCGCACGCGTCGACATCGACGTCAGCGGCGAGCTGTGGGCGATGATGCTCGACTCCAAGCGCACGTTCGACGAGCTGATCGCGCACCTGTCGGCGGATGACAAGACGCGCCGGGAGATCCTCGACAACCGCATCTACCAGCAGCTGTCGGGCACGTTCGGCGGCTCGCAGGAGTTCACGGCGATCGCGAAGCTCTACGAGCTCGATCGCAGCGGGCGCTTCGACGTGCTCGTGCTCGACACGCCGCCGTCGCGCAACGCGCTGGACTTCCTCGATGCGCCCGATCGCCTGACGCAGTTCTTCGAGGGCGGTGCGCTGAAGCTGTTCCTCGCGCCGACGGGGTTCGCGGCGAAGCTCGCCGCACGCGGGACGGGTGTCCTGTTCGGGATCCTCAACCGCGTCACCGGCGTGGACCTGCTGAACGACATCGGCGGTTTCCTGCGCGCGCTGTCGGGCGTGATGGACGGCTTTCGCGAGCGTGCCGCCGGCGTCAAGGCGATCCTCGCCGACGACGCGACGACGTTCCTGGTCGTCACCTCACCGCAGCCCGAGCCCGTCGACGAGGCGATCTTCTTCTACGGCAAGCTGCGGGAGTCGCGGATGCCGTTCGGGGGGCTGATCGTCAACCGTGTCGAGCCGCCGGTGCCCGATGACGAGCCGGCTGGGCTGGACGAGAAGCTGGCCGCGAAGCTCGGGCGGACGCTCGCCGACGCCCGCGTGCTTGCGGCGCGCGACCGCAATGCGATCGCGCGCCTGGGCTCAGAGCTGGACGACCCGCCGACCGTGATCGTGCCCCAGCTCGACATCGACGTGAGCGACGTCGAGGGGTTGATCGCGATCAGCGAGCGCCTGTTCGGCTAGAAGTAGCCCCAGTACTGGTTGGACTCGGTCGAGCGCAACGTCGAGCCGTTGGGCTTGACCAAGCGCACGCCCGCGTACAGTTCGTCGCGCTCGTCGGTCCAGCTGTCGTCCTCGTCGAGCATGCTGCCCGTCGTGACGCGGGCGCCGTGGAACTCGAGGCCCTTCGACGTCGCGATGAGGCTGGCGGGGTCCGGGCCGAAGAGGTAGTCATCCCAGACGGGATCGGAGCCCCAGAGCTTCCACGTGACGCGGTAGTTCTGGTTGATCATGTTCTGAGCTTCGGTCTGCGTCATCTTGACGACGCCACGAACGTCAACGCTGTAGCGCTGGTAGTTCTTGGCGACGCCGAGCTTTGCCGACATGGAGCCGACGGCGGCGTTGGCCGGCGACGCGGAGACGGCGACGGTTGAGGCGGCGAGGAGGGCGGTGACGAGGGTGCGCTTGGACATGGGTGCATCCTGCGCTCGTTGAGACCGACTCGATACGGACCCTTGGGGGTGCGTTCATACCCCTGGCACCGAGAACTCTCAGAGTTCCTTAGAAGGCTCCGACGATGCTCACGCCATGAAGAGATCGATCCTCCTGTCCCTGGTGGCGTGTCTCCTCGGAGCCTTCACCGTCGGCGCCATCAGCACGGCAGCGACGAGCAAGAAGACCCGAACGACGCGCACCACCACCACCCAGAGCGGTCCGCCGCCGACGCTGAAGGCGGAGCAGGCCAAGCGTGACGCCGCGCGCGATGCGCAGCTGAAGAAGGTCGGCGACGCGCTGTCGGTGAGCCTGGCCGACCTCAAGGACGCGCTGAAGGGCGTCCGTGACGACGACCTGGCTGCCGACGTCAAGGCCAACCGCCTCACGCAGGCGCAGGCCGACGCGATCAAGGCGTGCGAGGCCGCGCCGCTGACGTGCGATCGCTCCAACCTCCCGGCCTTCGGGCGTGGCCACGGCGGCCCAGGCAAGCGCGGTGACCGCGCTGCCTTCTACGCGGCGGTCGCGAAGAAGCTCGGCAAGGAGACCGCGGACGTCAAGAAGGCGTTCGAAGCGAACCGTCCCGCCCGTGGTGGCGGGCGCGGGCACGGCGGTCCCGGTGGCCCGGGTGGCCGCGCGCCTGGCGGTCCCGGTGGCCCGCCGCCCGGTCCCTGACCGCTCGATCGAGGATGATCGCGGGGTGGCTCAAGGCGCCCCGCTGATCCTCGTCGCCGACGACGACGCCTCGATCCGCGAAGCCCTCGAGCGCGAACTGCGCCTCGAGGGCTTCACCGTGCAGACCGCGTCCGGCGGCCGTCGCGCGCTGGAGCTGATCGCGCGCGACCCGCCGGCGGCGATCGTGCTCGACGTCGTGATGCCCGATCTCAACGGGCGCGCGGTCTGCGCACGCCTGCGGGCAGACAACGTCCGCACCCCCGTGCTGATGCTCTCAGCCGCCGACGAGGTCGAGGACCGCATCGCCGGCCTGCAGGCCGGCGCCGACGACTACCTCGTCAAGCCGTTTGCGGTGGGTGAGCTCGTCGCGCGGCTGCACGCGCTGCTCAGGCGCGCCGGCGACGACGCCGACGCGTCGCCGGCCGAGCCGATCGCCGTCGGCGACCTCACCGTCGACCCCGCGGCGCGCATCGCCAAGCGTGGCGAGCGCGAGCTGCAGCTGACGCGCCGCGAGTTCGAGCTGCTCGAGGTGCTCGCGCGCAACGCCGGCGTCGTGCTCTCCAGGCAGCGCCTGCTGGAGCTCGTCTGGGGCTACGACTGGGACGCCGACGCCAACGTGGTCGACGTCTTCGTCTCCTACCTGCGGCGCAAGCTCGAAGCCGACGGCGAGCCGCGCATCCTGCAGACCGTCCGCGGCGTCGGCTTCACGTTGCGATGAGGAGCCTCGCCGGCCGCACCGCGCTGGCCGCGGCCGCCGCCGCGACGCTGGCGTTTGCGCTCGCCGGCATCGGAGTCCTCGTCGCCGCCGACCGCGCCGAGCGCCGCGCGCTGGACCGCGACGTACGTGCCAGCGCCGAGCGGCTCGTGCGCCCGGCGGAAAACCGCGCGCGCGGCGACGTCGGTCCCGGCCGGCGACCAAGCTCCGGCGGGCGGGCGCCGAGCGCGCCGCACGGCGGGGGCTCCGGCCCACCGCCGCGGGGACCCGCCGGCGGCCCGCAGCCCGGCGGGCCACCGCTGGACCCCGGCATCGACCGCTTCGCGCGCGTGATCGGCGCGGGCGGCACGGTCCTGCGCGCCGACGGCGCCACGGTGCCCGACGACTTCCCGACGACACCGAGCGACGAGCGCCTGCGCACGATCGAGGTCGACGGCGAGCGCTGGCGCACCGAGAGCGTCGCGCTGGACCGCAGCGGCGCGACGCTGCAGGTGGCGGCACGCCTGGCGCCGCTGGAATCGCGCCGGCGGCGGCTGCGCACGATCGTCGCGCTCGCATTCGTCGTCGCGCTGCTCGGCAGCGCCGGACTTGCGCTTGCGCTCTCGCGCGCGGCGCTCGCGCCGCTGGCGCGGCTGCGAGCCGGCGCCGCGCGCGTGCACGACACCGACGACCTCGCGGCACGCATCGAGCCGGGCGGCAACGTCACCGAGACCGACGAGCTGGCCGGCGAGCTCAACGCGATGCTCGCGCGGCTGCAGCGTGCGGCCGCGGAGCGCGAGCAGGCGCTTTCCTCAGCGAAGCGCTTCGCCGCCGACGCCGGGCACGAGCTGCGCACGCCGCTGACGTCGCTGACGGCGTCGATCGCGACGCTCGGGCGCGACGGCGAGAGCACCGAGCGCGAGGCAGCGCTGTCGCGCGCCGAGGGCGACCTCGCCCGGCTCACGAGCCTCGTCGCACAGCTGCAGGCGCTGGCGCGCGGCGACGCGGGCCTGAGCGCCAACGCGGGTCCCGTCGACCTCGGCGAGCTTGCCGACGCCGCGATCGACGCCGTGCGCGCGCGCCATCCAGGGCTCACGCTGAGCCTCGAGGCGCCCGATGGCGGACCGGTCGTCGAAGGCGACGCCGACGGGCTGCGCGGCATCCTCGACAACCTGCTCGAGAACGCGGCGCTGCACGGGCGCGCCGACGGGCACGTGACGGTGACGGTCGCCTCTGACGCGACGATCACCGTTGACGACGACGGCCCGGGCATCCCCGAGGACGAGCGCGCGACGGTGCTCGACCGCTTCGTGCGCGGCGCCGGCGCCGATGCACCGGGCACCGGCCTCGGGCTGGCGATCGTCGCCGCTCAGGCGGCGCGCCACGGCGGACACGTGAATCTGACGCAGTCGCCGGCCGGTGGTCTGCGAGCGACCGTGACGCTCGGGTAGCTAGACCGCTGCGCTGGCGCCGATCAGGTCGTCGGCGACACGCCGCACGTCGGCGTCAAGATGCCCGCATAGGACGTCGCGCAGGATCGCGCGCAGGTGGTCGGCGACCTCGGCGACGAGATCCGCCGCCACGCGCGGCTCGGGCAGCGCCGTGCCGGTGATCAGCGCGCGCTCGAGCTCGGCGGCATGCGCGATCCGCTCGGTCAGGGCGACGCGCTCGTCGGGCTCGGCGCAGAGCGCGGCGACGCGGCCGGCCAGGCGGCCGCTCGCGGTTCCCTCGGGCTCCAGCAGCGCGCGCAGCGCGAGCAGATGGTCCGACAGCGTGTCCGCCGCGCGCTCACGCGCGCAGCCCAGCTCGAAGCGCCGCAGCGCCCACGCCAGCTCGCCGTTGCGCGGGCGACGGCGGTCGATCAGCGAGCAGAACGCCCGCAGCTCGTCCTCCTGGTCGGGCGTGACGACGCAGACGTCGACCGGGCGCCCGCCGGGTGGTGGGGTTTGTGTGGTTATGTTTGGTTTTGGTTGTTTTTGTGGTGTTTTTTTGTTTGTGTTTTTTTGGTGTTGTTGTTTTTTGTTGGGGGTTGTTTTTTGTTTGGAAGTATTTTCAAGACTTGTGTGTGTGAAGTACTGGAGATTGATGCGCTATTTTACGTTACGATGCTTTGACTACGAGCTTTGCTACGAATGACTTTTGCGAGAGCGTGTGTTTTGCTCTCCCGCACCAGGCCGACGATCCGCCCGTCTCGGTACGTGGGCTTGTATCGCCGTTCGCTTCGGCCGGCCTCCGACACGCGCGCGTAGCTGATCTGGCCGTCCGGCTCCGAGCGCTGGACGGACACGGTGAGCAACTCGCGCGCTGTGACACTCCATCCGGGGTCACATTGGTGTATCGGAGCAGCAGCGACGGGCCTCTCTCGCCGAAGGGTCGAACAACTCTTCGATGCCAAATGGCCGCCGCCGTCGAAGCTGCGCGCAACGACGATCCGTCCGGTCACGTCGACGCCATAGTGCTCTGCGGTCGCTGGATTCGCAGGGGGGCGCGAGCGCGCGCGGGTGCTCAGCGGCAGGCCGTGGATCGCGTTCCAATACGGGATCGGCCGTTGCCAGTTCGCCGCAATCGGTGCGTACCGCCACTCGACCACGGCTGACTCCGCATGGCCTTCCATTCTTCGTAGGCACCCTCCAGCGCCGCCCACTGCGTCGGGTCGAGTGGCATCATGAGGGGAAAATCGTACGCCCCGCCTTGAGGTGTTCCGCGATGTCGTCCAGCGTAGCCCGCAGCGCGACAGGCCGAATGGGGGGAAGCTTCCCGGCGCACACATCTCCCAGAAGGGCTCCAACAGCCGATTGACGTTCTCGTAATAGAGGTTCGGGAGCGTCCGGTCGTGTAGCTCCTTGGTAAGAAACACGCCGTTGGCCGCTTCGTTCGGATCTACGTCGCACGCGCCATGATCTCCTGTGCGCGCCGGGCGACACGATGGCCCCAGGCGACGATGTGGTGGGCGACCTTGCCTTCCCCTCCCGCCTTCTTGGGGTCCTCCTCCATGATTTTCTGCGCAGCCTCTTGCCGCGCCGGAGCGTGACATGCGTCTGCTATCCCAGACCGCTTGTAGTGAGCCGATTGTTAGCGGTGACACGGACGCCGTTGCCTTCGCGACCTTGGCGACGTCGTGCGTCTTCTTCTTTAGGACGTACTTCATGCCCTTCGGACAGAACCGCAGGCAAGCGAGCACCGGCGCAACCCAGAACGCGCGCGTCGCGGTGGCGCTCGGCGCTGCTAGAACGAACGATCCCGTCGGACCGGGGTTCCCCGCCGCGTCGTACTCGCGGATCTCGACGTAGAACGTGTCGTTCGGGTCGACGTACTCCATCTCGAAGCCGAACTCGTCAGTCTGCGCCCACGGGTGCCAGTCGCCGTTCGACTCCCGATATCGATATTGAGCGGCCGCACGCCGGTTCCACCGATGCCCGGCTCAACGTCGGGATCGTCACCTGACTCCCAGATCGCGAGTCCGCTGCGGCTGCCGAAATCGACGTCACCGAAGTCTGTATCGGCAGGAGCAGACGGCCCGTTCCGGTCGATCCGTGGCGCCCATTGCGCGAAGAGGCGTCAACGTTCGAGAGGAGTTCGTACTTGTCCTCGTGGGAGACGCCCTCCCAAACTGAGAACACATCGGAGGCCGCCGCGAGCGCGCGCCGACGGCGTCGTACTCCGCATCCGTGTTGATGTCGTGGTCGGCGCCGCCGTACTGCACGTCGTCGGCGGGAAGTACGTGACGGACCACGTCACGTCGGTGCGGTTGCCTTCGTTGTCCCAGACGTTGACGTCAAGCTCGTGGACGCCATACGACCAGCCGATGGCTTTCGGATCGAGTTCGTAGTGCCAAGCGGGCATGCTCGTCGTCGGGCAACGCGCCTCGGGGCAGTCGCGCTCGACGCCCGCTATCCAGCGCCGCGAGCCGTCAGGCATCTTGTCGTGCAGCGCGATCGCTGGACGCCCGACCAATCGTCGTCCGCTGAAACCGCGAGATTGCGACTCGTCAGCACGGGGGCGTTCCGCGCGTCGTACAGCCCACCGCTGACCGTCACGCTCGGCGCGTCGCCTTCGCTCGCCACGTAGTACTTGGACGGGATCCCGCCCTCGACGAGCATCGCCGCGTCGATTCGCGCTTCCCAGGTGCCGGTGCCGGCGTCGAAGACCCGCAGTCGTGCGCGCGTCGCGCCCGGCGGAGCAACGCCGGTGACGGACGCCGTGCTAACTGTCCCGGAGTTCCCCCGACATGCGGTCCAGTCGTGTCGCTGATTTGCCCGGAGTCGTGCCACCACTCGATCCGAACGCGCATGCCCTGCAGGGCCTGTTGGATCTTGGCGGTAACGCGACTGGAGTAGGCCCGACCGGGCGTGACGGACACGAATGCCGAGTAGGCGTTTACATCGTTGTTAGTGACCGCGCCGGTTAGGTATGCCGACTTCGTGCCCGCGTAGCTCCAGTCGCTGACGGATTGCGACGTGTGGGTCAAGCTCCAGTGGCCGAGGCCGCTTTCGAAGCTTGGGTTGAAGCGCGACAGCAAGTTGAGCGGCGGGTCGTAGTGGTAAGCTTTGCTCGGAACGCCCCCCTCGACGACCATCGCACCGTCGAGGTAAGCATCGAGCGTGCTCGTGCCGCTGCCCGTCCCTTCGCCATACACGCGAAGCCGTGCGACGTCGCACCTGCCGGAGCGGTCGCCGTCACGGACGCGGTCGCCTCCGTGCCCGCGGCTGGCCCGCCCGTGGAGTCCGCGAAGTTCCCGGACGCGTTCGAACCACTCGATCCTCAGCTTGAAGCTGTTGATCGACGACCCCGACAGGAATCGTGCGGTCATCCGCGCGGAGTAGACCCGGCCCGCGGTCACGGCCACGAGCGACGAGTGCGCGCTGACGTCGTTCGCCCCAGCGACCGAGCCTGTCACGTGCACCGCTTTGTAGTTCGCGTCGTCATAGTGCCACGCCTCGGTAGGCGAAGCAGAGTGCGTAAAGCTCCAGCCATCGAGATCCCATCCGAAGGACGGATTCATCGCCGCCAGCAGGTTCGCGGGAAGCGGCGTCTGGTGATACTTGCTCGGGACAGCCCCCTCGACCAGCATCGCGCTGTCGAGGTTGGCGTCCAGCGTGCTCGTGCCCGTTCCCGTCCCGACACCGAACACGCGCAACCGCGCGCGCGTCGCGCCGGCCGGCGCATCCGCGCTCACGGATGCCGTCCCTTGAGGATTGCCGATTGCAGCGGAACCGGTGGTGGTCGCGATCTGTCCGGATGCGTCGAACCACTCGATCCGCAACTTGACGCTATTGATCGACGAAGCCGCGTTGAACCGCGCCGTGATGCGGGCCCCGTAGCGCTTGCCGGCGTCGACGGGCGCGAAGCCCGACCACGCGCTCACGTCGTTCGCCCCGCTGACGGAACCGACGAGGCGGAGCGACTTGTTGTTCGATTCGTCGTACCCCGAGTCCGTCGCCCAGGATCCGCTGTGCGTGAACGTCCAGCCGTCGAGCTCCCACTCGAAGCTCGGGTTCATGGCGGCGAGCAGATTCGGCGGCGGCGGGGTGTCGTAGTAGCTGGTTGGGATGCCGCCCTCGACGAGCATCGCGCTGTCCAAGTAGGCGTCGAGGGTGCTACTGCTCGCGCCAGTACCCACCCCGTACGCCCGGAGTCGCGCGCGCGTCGCACCAGCCGGAGCGACCGCCGTCAGCGATGCCGTTGCGTCGACGCCCCCAGCCGCGTCGCTCGTGACGTCTGCGATCTGCCCCGAAGCGTCGTACCACTCGATCCGCAACTTGAATCGATCGATTGACGATCCGGCTAGGAATCGCGCCGTCATTCGTGCCGAATACGTCTTCGCAGCATCGACCGGCACGAGCGACGACCACGCGCTCACGTCGTTCGTCCCGCTCACCGTCCCGGTCAGGCGCGCTGACTTGTCGTTCGTCGCGTCGTAGCTCCAGTCGGAGGTATAGGCCGCCGAATGCGTGAACGTCCAACCGTCGAGCTCCCAGCCGAACGATGGATTCACCGCAGCCAGGAGGTTGTCTGGAAGCGATGACTTGTAGCTCCCGGGCACTCCGCCCTTGACGAGCATCGCCGCGTCGAGGTTCGCGTCCCACGTGCCGGTCCCATCGTCGTACACACGCAACCGAGCCCGCGTTGCGCCGGAGGGCGCGACGCCGGTCACCGAGGCCGTGCGCACGTCGCCAACTCCGCCGGTAGCTGCCGCACCCGTTACGTACCCGATCCGATCGCCGTCACCTGCCCATTCGACGCGGACGCGCATCCCGGTGATCGACGAGTTCAGCCGGCCCGTGATCCTGCCCGAGTACGTCTCGCCCGCCGCTACAGGGACGTATGTCGACCATGCGCTGACGTCGCCGTTTGTGACCGAACCGTGCACCCGCATCGAGCGACAGCACGCATCGTCGCCAGCCGACCAGGCCGATGAGAGCTGGGCTTCGTGACTGAAGCTCCAGCCGTCGCGATCCCCGTCGAAGCTTGGGTTCATCGCCGAGAGGAGGTTCGAACCGGACGGTTGCGAATCGCCGACGTCGATCGTCCAAGTTCGCTGGGCCGGTGATGGATGACGTTCCCAGAGGAGTCGACGGCACGCACCGCAAACGAGTGCTGGCCGCCAAGCGCCGAGACTGAACTCGACTCCTCAGATGGGCTCTGGCACTCCTGCCACGTGTCCGCGTCTAGCCGGCACTCGAACGTGTTATTCGTCTCGTTCGCGTCGAACGAGAAGTTGCTCGTCGTGCTGGACGTCGTCCCCGACGGACCGCTCACGATCGATGTGTCGGGCGGTGTGGTCTCGACAGTTCGAGTGATCGACACCGGCGTCGGATCCGGGTAGCCGTGGTCGACTGCCCGTACCTCGATCGTGTGCGAGCCGACAGTCAGCTGCGGCTCGAACGGCGACCGGCACGCGGCGTATACGGCGCCGTCCACACGGCACTCGAAGGTTGCATGCGGCGCGTTGGACGCGAGCCCTAGACGTGTCGCCGGCCCTGCTGCGGCGGTATCCGGGAGTTGCATCTCGCGGGCGCCTGCGTCGCACTGATTGCCATGAGCGCGAGGGTCGAGGACCTGATCCGTCGTCGGGCAATTTGCGCCACCAAGCTCGATGACCGGGCTACCAGGCAACGGCCGATAGAACCAGGTGAAGGCGTTGCCCTCGAGTGCCGAGAGCTGCGGTTTGGCATGCGTCCCCATCGCGCACGTGGAGTGCGGCCACTCGAGGTTGCCGCCCTGGTCGACGATCGACCCGCCGTACGTCATGCACGCCGGGAAGTCGGCGGTTGCGGTCGAGTCAGAGTCGCTGATGATCGTGTCGCTCACGTTGATAGTCGCGCCGCCGCCGTTTGCGTACGTGAGGAGCGCGCCGCCGGGCACGGTGCGGCTCGTCTTGCCGTTGTCGACGAACGTCGACGACGCCACGGTCGCGACGCCAGCGGTCGTTCCCGAGTTGACGACGGAGATCCCGCCGACGCCGTCGTCGCCGACATTCGCCGAGAACGTGTTGCTCTCGAGCGTCACCGCCTCGCCCTGGATGATCGCCGCGCCAGTGCTCGTGCCGCGGTTGCTCAGGAACAGCGAGCGGCGGATGGTCCCCGGTGTGAGCGTCGTCGCAACCGCGCCGCCGGTGTTCGCGTGGTTGTACGCGAAAGTCGAGCGGTCGACCGACAGCGTTCCGCCAATCGTCGCGAGGCCGGCGCCCTGCGCCCCCACCCCGCCAGATGTCCCATTCGCGAGGTTGAAGCTGAGCGTCACGCGGTCGAGCGTCAGCGGCGCCATGTACGCCACGACGCCCGCGCCGACGTTGCCGTTCGTGAGGTTTCCGCCGGTGATGACGAGGTCGCGCAGCGTGAGCGCGCCAGTTGGCGCGACCACCGCGAAGATGCGAAACGGCGTGGTCGTCGTGCTGCTGCGCTGAATCGTGGCGCCATTCCCGTTGATCGTGAGCGGCTGCGTGACCATCGGGAGACCGGTGTTGTTGGCGTTCGTTCCGGTGTAGGCCGGCGTTGTGATGGAGAACGTGCACGGCGCGCCCATGACGTTGATGACGTCGGCGGCCGCGTCGCCGTTGGTGGCGATGATCGCGGCGCTGAGTCCGGCCGTGTCGCCGCAGCTGACTTCGGTCGTGGCGGCGTTGACCATCGTCGGAGCGAGGCCGAACGACGCTGACAGCACACTAAGTACGACGCCCACCCATGCGTGCGCACGGCGTCGCGAGCCCCCGAGCTTCCGGCCCATCCCGACCTCCACGTGTAGACGAACCGGGCCGTGCCATCAATGGCACGGCGCCTCGTGACCTTATGTCCCCCACCCAGCGGCGGGCATACTGGTCACTGTGCGGTGAGCTGTCAAGTTGTTTATGCGCCACTCTCACCTGCGAGCGCGACTCCGACACTACACCGTAAACAAGAGTCTTGCGACACCCCTATCTGGACTACTAACACCCAGCGGTCGTAAGAAGGAGACCGCCTGTTCCGATCGACGCGCCGACGTTGTCGCGTTGATCGGGTTCCATCGTCCGCGGCCGCCGCACGCGACCTCTCGGCAACCGACGCACGCGGCGCCGAGCAACCCGAACTGGCCGGCGGCCGGCAATCGCTTTTCTGGTGCGTTGAGCCGATCAGGTCATCCGCGCTGGTGCTGCGCCGCTGCCGGTCAACGACCGCCGCCGAAGCCACACAGCTGGTGCGCGAGCAGGTATGTTCCCGCGCTCGTGGCGTTGACGAAGCGACACTTGCCATATCTCGTCGCGATCGCCACGTGTGTCGTCGTCCCCCTGATCCTGCTCGAGCTGCTGATCGCTGATCGCTCGAGCGGTGACCGACGACAGCCGCGCCAAAGCAACGGCGCCGACGGCGTGGCGCCGAGCGAACCGTCGGGCCCACTCGCCATCACCTCGCCGAAACAGGGCGCGACGATCAAGGGCACACGGGTCGTCGTGCGCCTGCGCGTCGACCCCAAGCTTGCCCGGCACGACCAGGTCCGCAAAGACGACCGCGACGGGCTCGTGCACCTCCACGCGCTCCTCGACGAGGGCAAGTGGGACACGCCCGAGCACTCGAGCTCGTCGTTGTTCAACGCCGAGGGGCAGACTGGCTATTCCGCACTCGTGGACGACGTGCTCGTCTACGAGGACATCCCGCCTGGCCGTCATCGGCTGCGCGTCGAGCTCGTGCACAACGACCACGTGCCGGGTTCCGGGATCGCCGAGGCTGCGCTCGAGTTCACGACGGTCCGGTGACGCGAAGCGATGGGCACGCTCAGATCCCTGCTCGCCGTCTCGGTCTTGATCACGCATGCCGACCCGATCTTCGGGATCAACCTGCTGAACGGCGACTTCGCCGTCACGTGCTTCTACGTGATCTCGGGCTTTCTGATTACGCTGATCCTGTCGGAGAAGTACGTCACCGAGACGAAGGCGTTCTTCGTCAACCGCGGGCTACGTGTGTACGTGCCGTACATCGCGGCGCTGTTGTTCTCGATCGTCGTGTTCGCGTCGATCGAGTTCCCTTCGCACAACCCGATCTCGAGCTACGACCGGGTCAGGCTGACCGGCGACGACAGCTGGATCTGGTGGTCGGCCTTCAGCAACGTCACGCTCCTCGGGATGGACCTGACGCGCTACATCCAGGTCAATCCGACCTCGGCATCTCGTGGCCCAACTTCATGCACGAGGGCGTCGGTGGAGGCCAGAACCTGCTGTTCGTTCCGCAGGCGTGGACACTCGCGATCGAGTTGCAGTTCTACCTCCTGGCTCCCTACCTGATGCGGCGACTGCGACCCGTCTGGCTGCTGCTGCTCACGATCGGGCTGTTCCTGCTGACGACGTGGATGCACAACCGCCTGCTCGCCGTGGGCGTCCCGATCGACCCGTCGGCGATCTTCGCGATCCAGCTGAAGTACTTCCTGCTCGGCGGCCTCGCGTACCACGGCTACCGCTATCTGCGCGACTGGGAGATCGCGGAGCGCACGAAGGTCGCCGCCTCGGCGGCGATATGGGCGTTCGCGGCGATCCTGATCTACAGCGGACACAAGCTGTTCGGCGCGCAAGCCCCGGGCGCGCAGCAGTGGTTCTTCGTCGCGTTCGCTGTGACGCTGCCGTTCGTCTTCTACCTGACGAGCAATTGGCGCTGGGACAGCAAGATCGGCGACTACTCATACCCGATCTACCTCTTTCACTTCGCCGTGAACGCGGCGATCTTCACGGCGTTCGACCTTGGCGAGTGGCAGGGCGAGGTCACGCTGCTGGCGACCGTGGCAATCACCACGGCCTTCCTGCTCGCGATCGATCGGCCACTGCAGCGGCTGCGTCGCCGGATCGCGCCGCCGGTGCGCCTAGACGGCTGCGCTGGCGCCGATCAGGTCGTCGGCGACGCGGCGCACGTCGGCGTCAAGGTGCCCGCAGAGGACGTCGCGCAGGATCGCGCGCAGGTGGTCGGCGACCTCGGCGACGAGATCCGCTGCGACGCGCGGCTCGGGCAGCGCCGTGCCGGTGATCAGCGCGCGCTCGAGCTCGGCGGCATGGGCGATCCGCTCGGTGAGGGCGACGCGCTCGTCGGGCTCGGCGCAGAGCGCGGCGACGCGGCCGGCCAGGCGGCCGCTGGCGGTCCCCTCGGGCTCAAGCAGCGCGCGCAGCGCGAGCAGATGGTCCGACAGCGTGTCCGCCGCGCGCTCGCGCGCGCAGCCCAGCTCGAAGCGCCGCAGCGCCCACGCCAGCTCGCCGTTGCGCGGGCGACGGCGGTCGATCAGCGAGCAGAACGCCCGCAGCTCGTCCTCCTGGTCGGGCGTGACGACGCAGACGTCGACCGGGCGCCCGCCGCTGAGCGCGCCCACCGCGGCGGCCGACCACGGGCCCCCGGCGGTGCGCGACCATGCGACCGGCCCAACCGTCACCCCGGCCGCGTCGAACAGCCGCAGGGCGGTGATCAGGCGCTCGAGCTTGACGCTGGCGTGATGCAGGGGCTGCTCGTCGCCCGGCGTCGCCTCCCAGCGCACGACCGCGACGACGATCGGCTCACCGCGCTCGGTCCACGCCGCTTGCGTCGGTGCGTCCTCCAGCACGTCGCCGCGGATCAGCGCCAGACCGTCGCCCATCGGGATCTCGTCGGACTCGATCTCCAAGCCCAGCACCGGCGCGACGACGATCGTCTCGGTGCGCCCCTCGTGGACGACGTCCTCGAGGTCGTTGTAGGCGCGCTCGAAGCGCGCCTCGTCGAGCACGAACTCCGTCGTGTCCTCGAACACCGCGCCGAGGAACGCGCGCAGCGCCAGCTCGGCACGCTCGCGGGCGTCGCGCGGCACGGCGCCGCGGGCGACGCGGGCGCGCAGGTAGTCGTCGAGGCCACCGCCGGCGGCCAGCGCGTGCAGCGCGGGCAGGTAGGACGGCAGGCGCGCGAGGATGCTCAGGCGGCGATCGATGAAGTCCGCCGTCAACGGGCGGTAGCAGTAGAGCGGGGTGTCGCGGCGGCGGCCACCCGACTCCACGACCTCGAAGGCCAACTCGTGGCCTTCCTGGACGTCGGAGGCAAGCTGCCACGCGGACTCCTCGGCGAACGCGTGCAGCGCCGACCACAACTGGCGGTTGCGCATCTCGCAGTGTTTGTCGCCGCGGCCGTGGCTCCTCGTCGGCGCACGCGGGATTGCAGGCTCCGGCGCCGCCACAGCGAACTCCAGAGGCGAGATGCGCCTTCTCGTCGCGTGTCTGTGCCTGCTGGTGCTACCGGCGCCCGCTACCGCGGCGCTCGGCGACCGTGGGCTGCGCCAGGGCTCGCGCGGCAAGGACGTCCGCACGCTGCAGGGCCTGCTGACGAAGGCCGGCTTCCGCACGGCGATCGACGGCGCCTTCGGGCCGGGGACGAAGCGCAGCGTCAAGCGCTTTCAGGTCGCGGCGCGGCTGCAGCCGTCGGGCGCGGTCGGCAAGCGCACGGTCAGCGCGCTGCGCGCTGCCGCGGCGTCCGTTGCCGCCCCGACGGGCGGCTTCAGCGCCGAGGCGCCGCCGCCCGCCCCTGCCCCACCGGGCGAGACGGCGCGCGTCAACGCCGACGGCAGCGCGACACCGCCAGCGGGCGCGCCGCCCGCGATCGTCGCGCTGTTCGAGGCGGCCAACCGGATCGCGACGACGCCCTACCGCTACGGCGGCGGCCACGGCGACTTCGAGGACGACGCCTACGACTGCTCGGGCTCGGTCTCCTACGCGCTGCACGCGGCCGGCCTGCTGGACCGCACGATGACCTCGGGCGAGCTCGAGTCGTGGGGTGCGGCTGGGCCGGGCGCGTGGATCACGGTCTACGCGCACAAGAGCCACGTCTACATGGTCGTCGCGGGGCTGCGCTTCGACACCTCCGGCTTGCGCGCGGCCGGCTCGCGCTGGCAGACCGCGATGCGCGGCAGCGACGGCTTCGTCGTGCGGCACCCTGAGGGTCTCTGACTGGCAGGATGCGCGCATTCGCCGCACGCTGTTGATCCTGCCGGCCGTCCTGCTTGCCGCCTGCGGTGAGACGGCGCACGTGCGTCCGGCGGCGCCGATGCAGTTGCGCGCCGAGCTGCCACCGGCGCCGAGCGCAGCGATCGCCGTGCCGATCGGCCGCCACGCGCGCTTCAAGCCAGCGGGGCGCACCGACCTGCTCGGACGCCGCGTCGGCGGCATGGTCTGCCTGCCCGACGCCGGCCCGCGCCACGGCGTCCACCTCGAGCTGTTCGCGGCGCGCCGGGTTGTCGTCGTGCCGCCGCAGGTCGGGTTCGCCGGCAGCTGCAGCTACCCGGTCCGCACGCGCGACCGCACGGGCGTGATCGAGGTCCGCGGCCACGCGACGCTCGGCGACTTCTTCGACGTCTGGGGCGCGCGCCTCAGCCGCGCTCGCCTGCTGGACTTCCGCGGCCCTGTCCGGGCGTATGTCGACGGCCGCCGCGTCACGGGCGACCCGCGCGCGATCGTGCTGCGCCGTCACGCCTCGATCGCGCTCGTCGTCGGGCCTGAGGTCCCGTTCCACGCCAGCTACCGCTTCGCCAACGGCCTGTGAGGCGCATCGCCCTCCTTGCGGCCGTGCTCGCGCTGCTGCCGGTCGCGCAGGCGCACGCCAACGCCGATCCGGCAAGCGACACGCTGCTCTACGCCGACGCCCACTACCCCTACGCGCCGAACCTGGTCGCGAAGCCGCTGCAGAAAGCGCTCGACGGCATGCTCAAGCAGACCAAGGCGAAGGGCTACAACATCAAGGTCGCGATCATCGCCGCACCGACCGACCTCGGCGGCGTCCCCCAGCTCTTCAGCCAGCCTCAGCAGTACGCCGACCTGCTGACGAAGGAGATCTCCTTCAACACGACGCCGAAGGTGCTCGTCGTGCTGCCGGCCGGGATCGGTGGGAACAACCTCGGCGACAAGGCCGGTGATGCGCTCGGCGCGATCACGGTTCCAAGCGACGCCGACGGCGAGACGCTCGCGCGGACGGCCATGCAGGCCGTGAGCGAGCTTGCGAAGGCAAACGGCACGCCTGTCGCGGTCCCCGACGTCGAGGCCGGCGGGGAGCGCGGCGGCGGGACCTCGCCGCTGCTGACGTTCGGCCTGCCGGTGCTGCTCGTGCTGCTCGCGGTCGGCATCGCAACCGTTCGTGGCCGGCGCACGAGTAGCATCGAAGAGGAGTAAATGGCCGCGACGAGCCACACCCACGCCAGCGGCTCGGCCTGGGCCGAGCACGCCGCCGACCGCCTCTCCGAGGCCGGCTACCGTCGCGGCGGCGCGCGCCAAGCCGTCATCGACCTGCTTGCGCGCCAGAGCTGCGCGCTGTCGGCGTTCGAGATCGAACAGGTGCTGCGCGAAGGCCAGCGCAAGGTCGGCCGCGCCAGCGTCTACCGCGTCCTCGACGAGCTCGTCAGCCTGGAGCTCGTGTCGCGCCTGGAGGTCGGGCAGGGCATCGCCCGCTACGAGCCGATCGACCCCAACGGCGCGCATCATCACCACCACATGGTCTGCCGGCGCTGCGGCGACGTGATCCCGTTCGAGGACGACGAGCTCGAGCGCACGCTCGACCGCGTCGCCGACCGCGTGACGTTCGCCGTCGCCGACCACGAGATCACGCTGCGCGGCGAGTGCGGCGCCTGCCAGCGCTAGCCGCAGCCGCGCGTGCCGCCGCTGAGGCCGCGCACGATCGCGTCGGCGTTGGCCTGCTCCATGCTCAGGTACGTCGCGCCGCGTGAGTCGGCCGGCCCGAGCGTGTCGCCGAACAGCTTGAGGTTCGCGCGCGCGCCGCTGCGCGCGGCGATCGTCTCCGCGAGGCGGCTGTTGACCGACTCCTCGGGGAAGACCGCGCGCACGCGCTCGCGGCGGATCGTGCGCACCAGCTCCGCGACGTCGCCGGCGCTGGCCTGCGCCTGCGTCGTCAGCGACGGGATCACCGCGCCGACGACCTCGAGGCCGTAGCGCTTGGCGAAGTAGGTGAACGCGTCGTGATCGGTGACGAGCTTGCGCTGTGCCGCGGGGATCGTCGCGATGCAGCCCGCGATCGTCCTGTCGAGCGCGGCGACCTTGCGCTCGTACGCCGCGGCGCGCAAGCGGTAGCCGTCGGCATGGTCGGGATCGGCCTTCGCGAGCGCGTCGGCGATCGCGCTCGTCGCCTCCTGCACGTTGCGCGGGTCGTGCCACCAGTGCGGGTCCTTGGCGATCGCGTGGGGGATGTCGGCGCTCGCGTCGAGCACGGGCGCATCGGCACCGGACTGCTCCGCGACCTCCTCCATCCAATGGTCGAGGTCGCCGCCGCTGACGACGACCAGCGCCGCGTCGGTGGTCGCGCGCACGTCGTCGGGGCGCGGCTCGTAGTCGTGCGGGTCGGTGTTGGCCTTCAGCAGCTGCGTGACGCTTGCGTCAGAGCCGGCGATCTCACGCGTGATGTCACCGAGCTGCGTCGTCGTGACGACGACGCGCGGACCGTCG
Source organism: Paraconexibacteraceae bacterium (assembly GCA_963727365.1). Lineage (GTDB taxonomy): Bacteria > Actinomycetota > Thermoleophilia > Solirubrobacterales > Solirubrobacteraceae > Paraconexibacter. The sequence continues at coordinate 172,778 of CAVSFU010000020.1, forward strand.
CCGCCGCTGGACGAGGAGTCGTCGCCGCAGCCGGCGGCGGCGAGCAGCGTGGCGAGTGCGAGCAGGGCAAGGCAGGAGCGGCGCATGGGCCGCCACAATACACAAGATAAGAACGAGTCTCGTTTAGCCCGAGCCACTCAGCAAGGTCGCCGCCGCAACCAACGCGGTCCCCAGCAGCGCGTACGTGATGCGCCGCAAGCGCTGCTCGGTCAGCCACGACCAGCGCCGCGTCGCCAGCCAGCTGCGCGCGCCGGTGGCGCCGGCGCCGGCCGTCATCGCACCCATGAGGCATTGCGTGCACACGCGATCGAGTATCTCAGTGAGCGTGCTCGTGCTCGCCGCTGCCCAGCGCGGTCGGCGGGACGCGCGCCACGAGCAACGCCGCGAGCCCGGTCGTCAGCGGCACCGAGGCCAGCAGCGCGATCACGCCGACCAGCGTCGTCACGATCGCTTCGGCGATCTCCTGTGTGTTGATCGCGTCGGCCAGCGGCGCGTGCGTTGCCGACAGCACGAGGATCAGCGGCAGCGCGGCGGCAACGTAGGCCATCACCAGCGTGTGGATCATCGCGACGAGGTGGTCGCGGCCGACCGCGAACGCCTCGCGGTACAGGCGCGCGGCGCCGAGCGCCGGGTTGCTGCGGCGCAGCGCGAGCACAGCGGACGCTTGGGTGACGCCGTTGTCCGCGAGCACGCCGAGCGCGCCGATCACCATCCCGGCGAGGACGACGCCTTGCAGCGACAGCCCGCCGCTCTGCTGCGACAGCGCGCTCGCGAGCTCTCCTGTGCGCCCGTCGAGGTCTGCGAGCGTCACCCAGGCGCGGGCCAGCAGCGTGCCGAGCAGCAGACTCGCGGCGATCCCGAGCGCCGCCGCCAGCGATGCGGCGCCCACGCCATAGGTCAGCAGCAGGGTGACGAACATCACCGCCAGCGACACGACCAGCGCCACCAACACGGGCTCGCTGCCGTCGAGCAGCGCGGGTACGAGGAACTTCACGACCAGCAGCAGGCTGGCCGCGAAGCCGATGAGCGCGAGTACGCCGCGACGCCCCGTGAGCGCGACGGTCAGCGCGGCGAACAAGCCCACCAGCCACAGCAGCGACCCGCGACGGTCGACGTCGGCAAACGTGTAGAGCTCGACCCCCGGCGTGTCCGGCGGTGCCCCGGCATCGTTGCGCACGACGCGAACGTCGTCGCCCGGCCCCAGGTCCGGCACGAGGTCGACCGGGCCAAGCGTCACGGGGAACCTGCGGCCCTCGTCGCGTCCCTCGCCGATGCGCACGGTGATCTGCGCGCACTGCTGCACGTCTTGGCCTGGGCAGTTCAGCGTCCGCGCCGCGGTGACGCTGGCCTCGACGCTCGGGCCGCCGAACGCCTGCGAGCGCTGCTCGGGCCGCTCGCCGGGCCACAGCGCGACGAGCCCGACGAGGGTCGCGACCAGCAGCGCGGCGGCCGCCAGCACGAGCGGGCGTCCCGAACGTGTCGCCCAGAGGTGGGAGAGATCGGCCATCTGTCGTCGGCTTCGCGGATCTCGCCGGGCTTCCTGCCAGATAAGAACCAGTCCCAGCTAGACTGCGGCGGCATGCTCGAGGCGTTCGACCTGCCTTTCGTCCAGCGCGGCGTCATCGAGCTGCTCGCGCTGTCGATCGGCGCCGGCCTGATCGGCACCTGGATCGTCCTGCGCGGGCTGGCGTTCTACACGCACGCCGTCGGCACCGCCGCCTTCCCCGGGCTCGTGCTCGCCGACGGCATCGGCTTCGCCGCCACGCTCGGCGCCGCCGGCACGGGCGTGCTGGTGGCGCTGGGGGTCGGGTGGCTCGCGCGCCGACCGGGTGGGCGTGAGCGCTACGACTCGCTGACTGCGCTCGTGCTCGTCGCGGCGCTGGCGTTCGGCGTGATCCTGGCCTCAGACGTCTACGCGTCCGGGGCAAACGTCGAGACGCTGCTGTTCGGCTCGCTGCTGCTGGTCGACGGCGGCGACATCGCGCTGGCCGCGGTCGCGACCGTCGCGGTCGTCGCCGGCACGTTCGCGCTCGGCGAGCGCTGGCTCGTCAGCGGCTTCGACCCGCAGACCGCGCCCGCGCTGGGTGTGCGCTCGGCGCTGCCCGACGCCGTCCTGCTCGGGCTGATCACGCTCGTCGCCGTCGCGGCCCTGACGACGCTCGGCGCGCTGCTGGCCGCGGCGCTGCTGGTCGTGCCGGCCGCGACGACACGCCTGCTCACCGACCGCCTGCGTCCCTGGCAGCTGGCGACGATGGCGCTGGTCGCGCTCGAGGGCGTCGCCGGGCTGTGGCTTGCGGTCGAGCTCAATGCCCCGCCCGGTCCGGCGATCGCCGTGCTGTCGGGCGGCGTCTTCACGGTCGTCGCGCTGGTGCGCGCATGAGCACGCTCGTGCGCACCGACGGCCTCGCCGCCGGCTACGGCAACGGCGCCGTGCTGGAGGGCGTCAGCTTCGCGGTCGAGCCAGGTCTGCGCGTCGCGGTGCTCGGTCCCAACGGCGGTGGCAAGACGACGCTGTTTCGCATGCTGCTCGGCCAGCTCGAGCCGCTTGCGGGCACGCTCGACGTCGCGCGCTGCGCGATCGTCCCGCAGACCGAGCGCTCGCGCCTGGACTTCCCCGTCTCAGCGCTCGACGTCGCGCTGATGGGCGCCGTCTCGCGCCTGCCGTGGTGGCGCCGGCCCACCAAGGCCGACCGCGCCGCAGCGCTCGACGCGCTTGACGCCGTCGGGCTGCGCGACGAGGCGCAGCGCACGTTCGGCGATCTCTCCGGCGGGCAGCGCCAGCGCGTGCTGGTGGCGCGCGCGCTGGTGCAGGACGCGCCGCTGATCCTGCTGGACGAGCCGTTCACCGGCCTGGACGCGACGAGCGCCGAGCGCCTCGAGGCGCTGCTGGTGTCGCTTGCGCAGGACGGCCGCGCGCTGCTGATCGCCACGCACGACGTCGAGCAGGCCCGGCGCTGGGACCGCGTGCTCTGCCTCAACCGCCGCCAGATCGCCTACGGCACGAGCGACGTGCTGACGCGCGACATCCTCGAGGCGACCTACGGCGGCGACATCGTCGACATCGACTGCGCCGAGCACGGCCACGACCACGTCGTGCTGCCCGCCCACCACCACGAGCACTGATGCTGGGCTGGCTCGTTGACCCGTGGGGTGAGGCGATCTCCCAGCGCGCGCTCGCGGAGGTCGTGCTGCTCGGCATCTCCGGTGGCGCGCTCGGCTGCTGGCTGGTCGCCTACCAGCTGGCCTTCGGTGCGGAGTCGCTGGCACACGCGATGCTGCCCGGGCTGGTGTTCGCGGCACTCGTCGGGCTGCCGCTGCTGCTCGGCGGTGCGCTCGGGCTCGCGGTGGCAGGTGCCGGTGTCGCGCTGGCGTCACGTGTGCGCGGCATCGACGGCGACACCGCCACGGGCGTCGTCGTGACGACGCTCTTCGGGCTCGGCGCGCTGCTGGCGCTGACACCGTCGACACCGCCCGGGCTGCAGGGCCTGTTGTTCGGCGACGTGCTCGCGGTGGACGGTGGCGACCTCGCCCTGGCCGCCGGCCTGGCGGCCGCACTCGTGCTCGCGCTGTGGATCGCGCACGCGCGGCTGCTCGTGGTCGGCTTCGACCGCCTCAACGCGCCCGGGCTCGGCGTGCGCACCCTGCCGGTCGACGCGGCGCTGCTGGCGATGCTGGCGGCGGCGTTGCTCGTCGCCGTGCAGGGCCTGGGCAACCTGCTCGTGGTCGCGGTGCTGATCGCGCCGGCGTCCGCGGCGCGGCTGGTCGCGCGGCGGATGGGGCCGATGATGGCCGCGAGCGCGGCAATCGCCGCGCTCGCTGGCATCGTCGGGATGTATGTGAGCTACCACGCGCGCACCGCCGCCGGGGCGTCGATCGCGCTGGCGCTCGTGGGCGCCTACGTCGTCGCGGCGGCGGCCGCGGGTGTGCGCCGCAGCGCCTGAGCGCCCGGGGTCAGCAGCGCAAGCAGCGCGCCGGCGGCCAGCACGGCCGCGCCGATCGGCAGCGCTGCGGCGAGGCCGTCGGTGAACGCCTGCGGGCTCTCGTAGCCGCCGTTGGCCGCGAACACCGAGGCCATCACGGCGACGCCGAGCACCGCGCCGATCTCACGGATCGCGTTCGTCGCGCCCGATGCCTTGCCGGCGTCACGTGCTCGCACCGAGCGAAGCACGGCCTCCGGCGCGGTCGGGAACACGAGCGCCATGCCGATGCCGGCCAGCGCAAACGGCGCGATGATCTGGCTGAACGGCGTCGTCGGGTCGATCACCGCGGCCATCCAGGCCAGCGCGATCGCCTGCAGGGCAAGCCCCGTCGCCATGATCGGCCGGGTCCCGAAGCGCTGCGCCAGCACGCCGGCGAGCGGCGCGATCACCATCGGCATGCCGGTCCACGGCAGCGTCCGCGCGCCGGCCTCGAGCGGGCCGTAGCCCTGCGCGGTCTGGAAGTACTGGCTCATCAGGAAGATCGCGCCGAACGCGCCGAAGAACATCGCGAACGACAGGCCGTTGGCCGCGCTGAACCCGCGCGACTTGAAGAACGACAGCGGCATCATCGGCGCGGGGGTCCGACGCTCCCAGGCCACGAACGCGCCCAGCAGCGCGATCCCGCCAAGCAGCGTCGCGAGCACGACGCCGTTGGTCCAGCCCAGCGACTCGCCGCGGACGAGGCCGAACGTCATGCTCAGCAGGCCGGTGCTCGCGAGCGTCAGCCCGGGCAGGTCGAGTGCGCGGTCCGGGCCCTGCGACTCAGTGAGGTAGCGCATCGCGAGCGGGATCAGCGCGAGGCCGATCGGGATGTTGGCCCAGAAGATCCACTGCCAGGAGATCCCCTCGACGACTGCGCCGCCGACGAACGGCCCGACGGCGACGCCCATGCCGGAGATGCCGCCCCAGATGCCGAGCGCCTTGGCGCGCTTCTCGGGTGGGTAGGCCTCGCTGATCAGGGTCAGGGTCAGCGGCGTCACGATCGCGGCGCCAACACCCTGCAGGGCGCGGGCGGCGACGAGCGCGTCGACCGACGGGGCGATCGCGGCCAGCGCGCTGGCGCCGGTGAAGATGCTCACGCCGATGACGAACATGCGCTTGCGACCGAAGCGGTCGCCCAGCGCGGCGCCGGTGATCAGCAGGACGGCGAACGCGAGCGTGTAGGCGTTCACGGTCCACTCCAGCGACTCGAGCGAGCCGCCGAGATCGAGGCGAATCGAGTGCAACGCGACGCCGACGACGAGGCTGTCGAGCGCGGTCATGAACAGGGCGGCGCCCGTGAGGGCGAGCGTCCAGCCAGGATGCGGCTTCATGTGTCTGCTCCTTGCAGGTTGGCGAGCGAGCCGAGGAAGCCCAGCCAGCCGACGAAGCGCTCTTCGGCGCCGTCGGTGGTGCGCAGCACGCCGCTGATGGGGCGGCGGTCCACGTCCAGCTCAAGCTGGAGGTGAAGCGTGCGCGAGGCGTCGGCTCGGGGGTGGTCATCCATCGCGACGGACCCTCGCGCCGCAGCACCCTGAGCGCGTCAGGGAGCTCCCCGAACCGCCGCCCTGAACTTCCCTGCGCTAGTCCACCGCGGCCGCGGCGCCACCGACGTCGCCCGCCGAGCGCACGGCGCGCACGAAGATCGGCTTCGCGCGCGCGTCAGGCGTGCGGGCGGTGATGCGGTACAGCCCGGCCTTGCGCAGGCGCACCGTCGCGCCGAAGCGGCGGCCGTCCAGCCGCGTGCGCACGGCCTGCGTGCGGACCCAGCGTCCGCCGCGTGCCTGGCGCTCGACGATCAGCGTGACCGGGTCGGCCGGCCGCACCGAGCCGCGCACGCGCACGGTCCCGCCCGCCTTCACGCGCGAGTGCTCGGCGGGGTGCGTCGTGTCGAGGATCGGCGTCAGCGCGATGCTCACGACGGGTGAGCGGATCGCGCTGCGCGTCCCCGGCGGCACGGCCCGCGCGCTGACGTTGCCCGCACGCCGCCACGGCAAGCGCGTGCTGAAGCTGCCGTCGGGGTCGGTGGTCGCCGCGGCGAGCGTGACCCATCTCCCGCCGGCGCCCTGCTTCTGCACGCTCACGCGTGACCCCGCCACGGGCACGCCGTCGGCACCCAGCAGCCGCCCGTTGAAGACCGCGTCCTCGCCGTAGACCAGCCGCGAGGCGGTCGACGCCAGCGTCAGCTTCGGCTGCGTCGCGATCGTCCCCTGCAGCGCGGCGGCACGCGCGCGCAGCTCTCCGAGCTGGCCGTAGAGCCCGTTGCCGGGGCAGTCGGTGGTGCAGCCGTCGCGGTGCCCGGAAATGCGCTGCAGCGTCACACGCGTGCCGTACTTGTAGCGGTTGGCCTTGCCGCCGCCGGACACGAGCGTCGCAGTGCCGACCGCGGGAACGCCGTGCAGCTCGAGCTTCCACGCGAGCAACCGCACGAGCGCGGCGGTCGCCACCTCGGGCGTGCGCTCGGCGCTGAAGACGCCGATCGTCGCGATCCCGGTGGACTTGGAGTTCCAGCCTTCGGCGTGCGCGCCGATGACTGCCTGGTCGATGCCGCCGGCGCGGCCTTCGAAGACCTGCCCGAAACGGTCGACGAGGAAGTTGTAGCCGATGTCGTTCCAGCCGTTGTGGTCCTGGTGGTAGCGCTGGATCGCGCGCACGATCGATGCCGACTCGCCCGCCGTGTAGGTGTTGGCGTTGTCGGTGTGGTGCACGAACGCGACGCCGATCTGCCCGTAGCTGGGGTCGGTCTTCGGCGCCTTCGCGCCCCACTGCTGGCGCGTGATGATCACCGGCGCGCCGCCGGTGCCCTGCGCCGCGCGGGCGCGCGCGACACGCGATCCGCCGCCGGCGCTGACCAGCAGCAGCTCGACCTCGCGCCCGCCGGTGCCGCGCAGCTGCAGCTCGTCGGCCGGCCCGGTCCAGACCGGATCGGACGCGGGCGCGCGCGGCGCGTCGTCGGGCGCATGCGCGCGGCCGGAGGCGACGCTCGTCCAGCGGCTCCATTGTCCACCGCGGCGTCGTGCGCGCAGCTGCACGCCGGGCGGCGCGCCGCGCACGCCGACGAGGTCGAAGCGCTGACCGGGCCGCAAGACCTCCCCGCCGCGAGCGCGCAGCGCAAAAGACGCTGCCGCCGGCTCGGCGAGCAGCACCCCGAGGCCGGTCGCCGCACCCAAGGCGAGTGCGTGACGGCGTGTGACCTGCTTGCCCAGCGGCATCTCCATCGTCAACCCGCTTCGACGGCGCGGGTTGCGCGCCCTACCGCTGCAAGTCGTCGTTCAGGCGACGGCGGCGATCTCAGGCACGCCGGGCTGGTCGGCGGCGCACTCGCCGCCAAGCCAGCGCTGGCCGTAGGAGCGCATGTCGTCGATGAGGGGCAGCAGCGCCAGTCCCTTGGGCGTGAGCGCGTATTCCACGCGCGGCGGTACCTCGGGGAACGTGTGGCGCTCGACGATGCCTTCCTCCTCCAGCGCGCGCAGCCGCAGGGACAACGTGCGTGGGGAGATGCCGGCCAGCGAGCGCTCCAGCTCGCAGAAGCGCGAGCGGCCCTCCGAGAGGTCGCGGACGAGCAGCAACGTCCACTTGCCGCAGACGATCTCCGCGGTCCGGCAGACAGGGCAGCTGTCGTCGACGGCCATCGACCAAGACTTTACCAACTGAAGTGAGGCGCCAGTTCTTCCGCTGGATTACGTTAGGACCGATATGCAGCGCATTACCGCCGTAGCCACCACCTTCGCAGCGCTCGCAATCGCTGCTCCGGCGAGCGCGTTCACTGTTCCGAAGGCCGTCGAGCGTGCTGATTGCGCGCTGCGCCAGGTCAGCGGCGCGGGTGCGCAGACCCAGTCCTATACGGCCGGCGCTGACGGCGCGGTGACGTTCCGCACGCGCGGCAGCGGCGACTGGGACCTCGCCGTGTTCGACCGTGCCAGCGGCAAGCGCCTCGGCGGCTCGGGCAGCTGGGGCGCCGACGAGGTCGTCCAGGTCGTCGCGAAGGCCGGCCAGCAGCTCGCCGTGCAGGCCTGCCGCGTCAGCGGCCGCAGCAGCTCGCTCACGCTCGACGTGGCCACCGCGACGCTCCCGAAGGCGACCACGGCCGGCCAGCCCGTGCGCCAGTCGCTCATCGAGATCAAGACGCGCAACGACGCCGAGCGCAAGCTCGTCGGCAGCCTCGGGCTCGACCTCGGCCACGACGAGCACCGCACCGGCGTCTCGGCGATCGTCCGCGACGCGCGCGAGCTCGACCTCCTGCGCAAGCTCGGGATCCGCTTCGAGACGCGAATCGCCGATCTCGCCGCCAAGGACCGCGCCGACCGCGCGGCCGACCGCGCGTACACGGCGAAGATGCGCCAGGCCGGCGGCAGCCCGCTGCCCTCGGGGCGCACGCAGTACCGGATGCTCGAGGACTACTACGCCGAGCTGAAGAAGCTCGCGCAGCAGTTCCCCGCGATCGTGCGCCCGGTGACGCTGCCGAAGAAGACCTTCGAGGGGCGTGAGCAGGCCGGCGTCGAGATCTCCTCCAACGTCAACGCGAGCGACGACCAGAAGCCCGTCAGCTTCATCATGGGCCTGCACCACGCGCGCGAGTGGCCCGCGGCCGAGGCGCCGATGGAGCTCGCGCTCTACCTCGCCAACGGCTACGGCTCGGACAAGGTCATCACCGACCTGCTCAACCGCACGCGCGTGGTGATCGTGCCGATCATCAACCCGGACGGCTTCCTCGCCTCGCGTACGTCGTTCTCGATTGCCGACACGCTGGACCCGACCGGTCTCTTCACGACGGTCGAGGGCGTCGGCCTCGGCGGAATCCTCGCCTACCGCCGCAAGAACTGCCGCGGCGCGTTCCCCGCGACGGTCCCGTGCATCCTGCAGTACGGCATCGACCCCAACCGCAACTACGGCTTCAACTGGGGCGGCCTCGGCGCGTCGACCGACCCGACGTCGCAGAGCTACCGCGGCCCCAGCCCGTGGTCTGAGACCGAGACGCAGTCCGTCCACGAGTTCAGCCAGGTCAACAACGTCACGTCGCTGATGACCGTCCACAACGTCGCGGCGCTCGTGCTGCGCCCGCCCGGCACGAGCAAGGAGGGCACTGCGCCCGACGAGGCCGCGCTGAAGGCACTCGGCGACGCGATGGGTGCGGACACCGGCTACACGTCGCAGTTCGGCTACGAGCTCTACGACACGTCCGGCACCACCGAGGACTGGAACTACGGCGCCGCCGGCACGTTTGGCTACACGATCGAGATAGGGCCGGAGAACGGCGACTTCCACATGCCCTACCAGGTGGGTGTGGTGGACGAGTGGACCGGCACCGGCAGCCGCCGCGGGCGCGGCCTGCGCCAGGCGATGCTGCGGCTGGTCGAAGCCGCGACCGACGCACAGCAGTTCTCGACGCTGAAGGGCCGCGCGGCGCCCGGTCGCACGCTGCGCGTCAAGCGCACGTTCAAGACCTCGACGAGCCCGGTCTGCGCGATCGCGCAGGTGCTGCCGCTGAGCCTGCCGGCGCCGCTGGGTGACATCACCGACTGCATCGCGCCGGGCGACCCGATCCTGATCGACGACAAGCTCGAGTACACGACGAAGGTGCCCGCCAACGGCAACTTCTCGTGGCTCGTCACGCCGTCCTCGGCGCCGTTCATGCACAAGAACGGGCAGGACACCGAGTGGACGCTGACCTGCGAGGACGGCGCCACCGTCCACGAGACCAAGCAGGTCAAGATCTGGCGCGGCGAGACGCAGGAGTTCACGCTGCCCTGCGGCGGCAAGCTCGTGCCGCTGCGCAAGGCGGTGCGCACGAAGATCACGCGCAAGTCGCTGCGCGCGACGCGGCGCGGGCTGCAGCTCGGCGGCACGGCGACGGATGCACGACGCGTCGAGGTCGCGGTCGGCCGCCGTGTCGGCAAGCGCTGCAAGTTCCTGCGCGCCAACGGGACGTTCACCGCGGCGCGCAGCTGCACGCGCGGCTCGTTCCTGCGTGCGAGCGGCAGGGCGACGTGGACGCTCGTCGTCAAGAAGCGCCTGCCGGCGGGCCGCTACGTCACCTGGGCGCGCGGGGTCGACTCGGCCGGCAAGCACGAGACCCGCCGCAACGCCATCAACTTCCGGATCCGATGACCGTGCGCCTGCTCCTCCCCATCCTCACCGCCGCCACGCTGCTCGCGGCGGCCCCTGCGTCCGCGGCGCCGCAGCACAGCGGCACGCTTGCCGTCGGCGGCCAGTACGCCTGGGACGGCGGACCGCTCAACGGCATCGCCGCAGTTCAGGACATCTCTGATCTGACCGGCTGCACCGCCGGGATCGCGGAGTGCGACGACACGCTGCTGAAGGTCGACGCCACCGGCGTGCTCAGCGTCAAGATCGGCGAGCCCGGCGCGGGCGCGGCGGACTTCGACCTCTACGTCCACCGGTCCGACGCCGCCGGCGTCGACGGCGACATCCTGAAGTCCAGCGCCGGCCCGACCACCGACGAAACCACGTCGCTCGACGTCGAGCCCGGCTACTACCTCGTGCGCGTGCGCGCCGCGATCTCCTTCGCCGGGACGTTCAAGGGCTCGGCCAAGCTCGACCCGCCCGTCGAGCTGCCGCCGCCCCCCGGCGGCACCCCGCCGCCGGCCAACCTCCCGCCGACGACGACGCTGACCAAGCCGCGCGGCAAGGTGACTGTGCTGCGCGGCACGGCCAAGGACGACGGCAAAGTCGCGAAGGTTCGCGCGGGCATCGTCCGGCTGCGCGGCAAGTCGTGCCACGGGCTCACCGCCAAGGGCACGTTCCGCAAGCTCGCGAAGTGCACGGCGCCGATCCTGTTGACGGCGAAGGGCACCACGCGCTGGAGCCTGAAGCTGCGCAAGGCGCTGCCGAAGGGCCGCTACGTCGCCTACGCGCTCGCGACCGACGACAAGGGCCTGGCCGAGGGCGGTTACGGCAAGCGCAACCGCGTGGCATTCACTGTGCGCTGACGCGCCCGTGATAGAAGCCTGCGCATGGACATCCAGATCAGGCACAACCCGTCGTTCGCAGTCGCGCGCGCGATCCTCGCTCCGGGCGAGGCGATCAAGGCCGAGTCCGGCGCGATGATGGCGACGTCGGCGGGCATCGGCGTCGAGTCGAAGATGGAGGGCGGCCTGATGAAGGGCCTCAAGCGCAGCGTGCTGGGCGGCGAGTCGCTGTTCATGACGACGCTGACCGCGCCCGCCGAGGGCGGCTGGGTGGACTGCGCCGCGCGCCTGCCTGGCGACGCGTTCGTGCTCGACGTCGACGGCTCCTACAACCTCACGAAGGGCGCCTGGCTGTGCAGCGAGGGGTCGATCACGATCGACACGAAGTGGGGCGGCTTCAAGAACCTCGCCGGTGGTGAGGGCGGCTTCTTCGTCCACGCCTCGGGCACCGGCAAGGTCGCGCTCGCCTGCTACGGCGCCGTCGAGCGCGTGCAGCTCGCCGCAGGCGAGTCGATCGTCGTCGACTCCGGCCACCTCGTCGCGTTCAGCACCGAGGCGCAGTACACGACGCGCAAGGTCACCAGCGGGCTGATGCAGACGTTGAAGTCCGGCGAGGGCTTCGTGCTCGACTTCCAGGGGCCCGCCGAGCTCTACATCCAGAGCCGCAACCCGAGCGAGTTCATCGCCTGGCTGACGAACGCCCTGCCGTTCAGCCGCGGTTAGCGCAGCGCTGAGGCAGCCGGCGCGCCCACGGTGTCGGCGCGCCGCTGCTCCATCTCGGCGAGGTCGTCCATCGTCGTGCCGCGGCGCCCGTCGGAGGCGACGAGCAGCTTGAAGTCGTGCGGGACGCTCGCGTACTCCAGCGCCTGCTCCATCGTGATCAGGCCCGCCTTGAGGTGGTTGAAGAGGCCCTGATCGAAGGTCTGCATCCCGTAGAAGCCACCGTCGGCGATGACCTCGGTGAGGCGACCGGTCTGCTCGGGGTCCATGATCATGTCGCGGACGCGCCCGGTCATGCGAAGCACCTCGCAGACCGGGACACGGCCACGACCCTCCGCGGCAGGAACCAGGCGCTGGGAGACGGCACCTTTCAGCGTGCCGGCGATCATCGCGCGCACTTGCTGGTGCATGTGCGGCGGGAAGAAGTCGATGATGCGGTTGATGGTCTCGGGCGCGTCGACCGTGTGGACGGTCGAGAAGACGAGGTGGCCGGTCTCCGCCGCTGAGAGCGCGGCGTGGACGGACTCGGCGTCGCGCATCTCGCCGATGAGGATCACGTCGGGGTCCTGGCGCAGGACGCGGCGCAGCGCGGTGTTGAACGTCGCGGTGTCCATGCCGACCTCGCGCTGGTTGATCGCCGAGCGCTTGTCGGGGTGCAGGAACTCGATCGGGTCCTCGATCGTGACGATGTGGCGCGAGCGCGTCGTGTTGATGTGGTCGACCATCGCGGCGAGCGTCGTCGACTTGCCCGAGCCGGTGGTGCCGGTCAGCAGGACGATGCCGCGCTCCTCCTCGGCGAGCTCGCGGATCACCGGCGGCAGGCTGAGCTCGGAGATCGTGCGGATCGCGACGGGGATCGCGCGGATCACGATCGAGACGACGCCGCGCTGACGGAAGGCGTTGACACGGAAGCGCGCCAGGCCGGGGATCGAGTAGGCGAAGTCGACCTCGCCCTCGTTGGCGAACTCGTCGAGCTTGCGCTGCTCCTTGAGCATGTGGCGCACGGCCATCTCGGTGTCCTCGGGCTCCAGCTCGGTCGTCCCATCGAGCACCTGCAGCGATCCGTCGACGCGCATCAGCGGGCGCGACGGGATCTTCAGGTGCAAATCGGAGCCGCCTGAGGCGACGAGCGTGCGAAGAGCGTCGTCGATGTCGAACATCCCCCACCAGATCGGCCGGCAGGGCGGCGGGCTTGAGCGCGGGTCGCCGGGCCTAGCCGGGCTGGTAGGGCGGGGCCACGCCCCAGCCCCAGCGCGGGACGGGCGCGTGCTCGGCGACGGCGGCGCCCTCCGCGGAGTTCTCGAGCGCCAGGCGGCTGCCCCACTCGGCGTAGCCCATGATCGCCGCGCGGAACTCGGGATCGGCGGGCAAGCCGGACGTGTCGGCAGCGCGGCTCAGCAGCGTGACGAAGCGCAGCCGCTGCTCAGCGGAGATGCCGAGGCCGATGTGCTTGGCGAGCATGTGCTCATAGCCGCCAAGCTCGCTGGTGTAGCGCTCCGGGCCGCCCATGACCTCGCACCACCACGCGGTCGCGTGGTCGCGGTGCTCCTCGGAGACGCGGCCACCGAAGACCGGGCCGAGCAGTTCGTCCTGCTCAACGAAGTCGTAGAACGCGTCGAGGAAGCGGCGGAACGCCTCGGTTCCGCCGCCCCACTCGAAGATCGTCGGCGTCAAGCGACGTCGCGAAGCTTCTGCGCCTCAGCGAGGCTCTGCAGCTTCTTCAGCGACTGGTTCTCGATCTGGCGGATGCGCTCGCGCGTGACGTTGAACGTGCGCCCAACCTCGTCGAGCGTGCGCGGGTGCTCGCCGCCCAGGCCGTAGCGCAGCTCGAGCACACGGCGCTCACGGTAGGAGAGGTTCTCCAGCGCCTCGCGAAGAGCTTCCTTCGTGAGGATCTCCGCCGCGCGCTCGTACGGAGACTCCGCACGCTCGTCGGCGATGAACTGGCCGAACTCCGATTCCTCTTCGTCGCCGACCGGCTTCTCCAGCGACACCGGGGCCTGCGCCGAGCGCTTGATCGACTCGACCTCCTCGGGGTCGATGCCGGTGACCTCGGCGATCTCGTCAGCCGTGGGCTCGCGACCGAGCTCGGTGACGAGCTTGCGCTCGGCACGGCCGATCTTGTTGAGCTTCTCGACGACGTGCACGGGGATGCGGATCGTGCGCGCCTTGTCGGCGAGCGCGCGAGCGATCGCCTGGCGGATCCACCACGTGGCGTAGGTCGAGAACTTGAAGCCCTTGCGGTAGTCGAACTTCTCCGCCGCGCGGACCAGGCCGAGCGTCCCCTCCTGGATCAGGTCGAGGAACGGCAGGCCCTGGTTGCGATAGTTCTTGGCGATCGAGACGACCAGGCGGAGGTTGGACTCCACCATCTTCTGCTTGGCGTCGAGGTCGCCCTTCTCGATGCGCTTGGCGAGGTCGACCTCTTCCTGCGCGGTGAGCAGGCGAACCTTGCCGATGTCCTTGAGGAAGAGCTGGAGCGAGTCGGTCGTCATGTCCGGCCGCAGGTCCAGCGTCGTCTTCTTCTGGCGGCGGCCGCGCTTATCGGGCGCGCGCTCGACCTCCTTGGACGCTGCGGTTGCCGGATCGATGTCCTCGACCAGCTCGATCTCCGACTTCTCGAGGAAGCCGTGAAGCTCCTCCACGTCAGCCTCGTCGAGATCGAGCTCCGACACCGCCGTGGCGATCTCAGTGAACGTGAGCACGCCGAGCTGCGCGCCACGGTTCAGGAGGCCCTTGATCTCTTCGAGTTCCTGCAATTCAACTACTGACATGCGTGTCCGTTCTGGTACCCCGGTCGCGAGAGTTCACGCCGGGCTAGATGCGCTCTGTGGGAGGGAACCCCGCCGGGCTGGGCAGTCAGCACGCCCAACCTATCGACAGGGACCTGGTTTTCGAGGGTAGTCGCTTTACTTTTTGTAGTCAACGAGCGAGCCCCGGAAACCGGCCTCTACACGTGTACTACGTGCCAGGGTCCCGTTCGTTTCAGCTTTCTCGCAAGGTCGACACCGCAAACCTCGCGCTTGAGCGATCATCCGGCCATGTCTGACGACCCCGCCGGCCCCGACGACGTCCTCTCCGGCCTGCCGCGCAAGCGCCCGCAGCGCAGCAGCGCGCGCCGCGAGGCGGCTCGCGCGAAGGCGGGGAAGAACGGCGCGGCGGCGAAGACGCGGGCCGCGGCGGCGAAGCCCAAGCCGGCCCCAAAGCCCAAGCCGCGGGCCGTCAAGACGCCCGCCCCGGAGGCGCCGCAGCCGGTCGGGCGCACCGATCCGAGCCCCGCGGAGCTTGCGGCGGCCGCTGTCCGCGCAACCGGCGAGCTCGTCGAGCTCGGCGGCAAGGTGCTGCGCGGGATCTTGCGAAACGTGCCGCGGCCCTAGGGCGCGGCACGCCAGCTGACGACGCCGCTGTCGCAGCGGTCCACGGTGCGCTTGTCGTTGCGGCGGGCGTGCCAGACCTCGCGCAGGCGCAGGTTCCCGTTGGCGCCGACGTCGGTGAAACCGCCGTCCAGGCGCGCGCGGAAGTCCGCCAGCCCCTCGATGTAGCGGATCGAGAAGCGCTCGTTGCGCTCGAAGCTCGTGCCGGTGATCGTCGTGCGCGGCGTCGTGTTGACGAAGAGGTCGTTGCGTATCCGCTGGCAGCGCGCGGACGCCAGCCACTGGGCGCCGTCGACGCGCTGGCCGTTGCCGGAGGTCCGCAGCACGATCGGCGCGGGGTAGTGCTTGGCGACGGTCTGCGAGGTGACCCCGAAGTACGGCGTGCCCGGCTGCGGCGCCGCGGCGCTCGTGCCGACGGCGGGGTTGCGCGCCTGCCACTCCCCCTTGCTGCCGGTCTTGCAGCGCGTGCGGCCGCGGCGACTGGTCAGCTGCAGCGTGCCGGAGAGCTTGCCGTCGGCGTACTTCGCGTCGAGGTCCCAGGAGTTGTCGAGCTTGCCGCCGCTGTTGTCGAACGTCGCGTCGCCGTCGTCCTCGTGGTCGAGCACGCCGTTGTCGTCGAACGTGACGCGGTCGCGCAGCTCGACTTCGAACGTGCCGTATCGGCGACCGCACGCAGCGGTTGTGGTCACGTAGAGGTCGGCGGTCTTGCCGTCGGCGTGGACGCGGAAGCTCATCAGCGCCAGCCGCGCGCCGGCGTTGGCTTGTGAGGCGGTGGGGACGATTCCGCCGCCGTAGGCACCCGGGGCCAACGTGATCGCCGCCGTCGCTGCCAGCTCCGCCCACATGAACGCGGACTTTATGCAACCGCGGCTTATGTATAGGATTCCGCCACGCCGAATCGCCGCGTTGCCTCACAACGCGGAGAGCGGGGGACCCACTGCGAAGCCCTTCCGGACTTCGCCGGGGCGAATCGTCTCGACTGAGACGTAGCGGCAATCGTCGTCGCGAGCCCGTCAGCTCACCCCGCAGGCCGTTGACGAGGAAGAAAGCTCCCGAGGACATTGCGACCCCACCCCATCGCCGCGAAGGCGGCTGCGCTGCTTGCCGTGGGCCTGGCCTGCGCCGTTCCCGCCTCCGCCCAGGAGTCCGGCGGCCTTGGCTACGGCACCCCCGTCAGCGACTCGGTCGTCGTGCACGGCGCGACGCTGCTGAACCGCACGCTGCGGATCACCGGCGCCGTTGCCACCGCCAACGCGGGCACGCCCGTCGTCGTGCAGCGCCTGCTGCGCAAGGGCGGCTGGGAGACGATCGCCAGCGCCACGGCCGGCGCCGGCGGGGGCTTCGAGACGACGTGGCGCGCAAACCACGTCGGCCGCCACAAGCTGCGGGCGCTGCCGGCCCTGGCCGCGCAGGCCGCCGCGCTTGCCGCGAGCAACCAGGCGTCCGGTCGCGTGACGGTCTACAAGCCGGCGCTGGCGACGTGGTACGGCCCCGGCTTCTACAACAAGCGCACGGCCTGCGGGCAGAAGCTGACGAAGCGCACGGTCGGCGTCGCGCACCGCACGCTGCCGTGCGGCACGAAGGTCGACCTCTACTACAACGGCCGCACCGTCACCGTGCCGGTGATCGACCGCGGGCCGTTTGCCGACGGCAAGACCTGGGACCTCACCAAGGCGACCGCCGACGCGCTCAACTTCACGCACACGGCGCGCATCGGCGCCGCTCGCGTCGCGTCTTCGCGCTAGGCGACCGGGAGGCCCGCGGCACGGGCGCTGAACAGCGCCTCGTCGGCGTGGGCGATCAGCGCTTCGGGGTCGGCGCCGTCGTGCGGGCAGGCGGCGATGCCGAACGCGAGCGTGCCGTCGGTGATGTCGGCCACGCGCCTGCGCGCTGCGGTGGCGTCGGCGCCGGGCAACAGCAGCCACCAGCGACCGCGCTCGGCTTCGAGCAGCTGGTCGCCGGCGTGCAGCAGCGCGCGGAGGGTGCCGGCCGCGGGCTCGGGATCGTCGTGGCGGTGGGTCAGCTCGGCGGCGACGAGCGCGAACGGCTCGGTCAGCGCTTTGAGTGCGGTCTCCAGTGGCGGGGCACCCGCGGCTTTGAGGGCAACGTGGGCCAGGCGGTCGATCGCATCGATCGCGATCTCGCGGTCGGGGATGGTGCTGCGGAGGACGCGTGTCGCGGCCTGGCGCAGCGCCTCGGTGTCGGCCGGCGCGGGCGGCAGCGGCACGTCGTCCTGCAGTGCCGCGAGCACGGCCGCGCAGAACGGCGGCGCGTCGCGGGCGAAGGCGGCGGTGTCGATCTGCGCGGCGTCCTGCAGCGATCCATCGGTGACGAGCTCGACCAGCCACGCATGTGCCAGCTCGGACGGGTCGAGCGCCGGCAAGCCGGCGACGGGACGGGGCGCGCGCACGAGTGACAGCTAAGCGTTGCTATAGGACGGATCGCTGTCACTCGTCGCGTAGGGTGCGGCGATGCTCTCGGTTGACGAGGCGCGCGCTGCGGTCCTGGCCGAGGTGCGGGCGCTGCCCGCGGAGACGCTGCCGCTGACCGCCGCGCTGCGCGGCCGCGTGCTGGCCGAGCCGGTGGTCAGCGCGACCGCCGTCCCGCCGTTCGACAACAGCGCGATGGACGGCTTCGCGGTGCAGCACGGCCCGGGCGGGCGCGAGCTGCGCATCGTCGGCGAGTCGCGCGCCGGTGCACCCACCAGCGTCGCGGTGGGTCACGACGAAGCCGTGCGGATCAGCACCGGCGCAGCGCTGCCGCAGGGCGCCACCGCCGTCGTGATGGTCGAGCGCACCGAGGAGCGCGACGGCGTGGTCGTCGTCGAGGAGACCGCGCCCGACCAGAACATCCGCAGGGCCGGCGAGGACGTCGCTGCCGGGACCACGGTGCTGCACCCCGGCGTGCGGCTGGGACCTGCGGAGCTGGGCGTTGCCGCCAATGCCGGCGCGCCGCGGCTGGCCGTCGCGACGCAGCCGCGCGTCGCGATCGTCACGACGGGCGACGAGCTCGTCCCGATGGGCGCGCCGCTCGGCCCCGGGCAGATCCACGACTCCAACGGCATCACGCTCTCCGCTCTGGCGAGCGCGGCCGGCGCGGAGGTCGTGCTACTGCGCCACGCCAAGGACGACCAGCGCGC
Source organism: Paraconexibacteraceae bacterium (assembly GCA_963727365.1). Taxonomy (GTDB): domain Bacteria; phylum Actinomycetota; class Thermoleophilia; order Solirubrobacterales; family Solirubrobacteraceae; genus Paraconexibacter. The sequence continues at coordinate 190,899 of CAVSFU010000020.1, forward strand.
CACCGAACGACTGCTGGGCGACGGGCTCGCCGCCGCCGACCTGCTGCTCGTGACCGGCGGCGTCTCCGTCGGCCCGCACGACCACGTCAAGCCGGCCCTGTCGGCGCTCGGCGTGACGGAGAGGTTCTGGCGCGTCGCGCTGCGTCCGGGCAAGCCGACCTGGTTCGGGACCACGAAGAACACGCTCGTCCTCGGCCTGCCCGGCAACCCCGTGTCCACGGTCGTGACGTTCTTCCTCTTTGCCGAGCCGGTCCTGGCGGCCCTGCAGGGCGCGCCGGCCGAGCAACGGCGTGTGCAGGCGCGGCTGACCGAGGACGTTCCGCAGACGCCGCATCGCGACGAGATGGTGCGCGTGCGCCTGAACGGCAGCGAAGCCACGCCGACCGGCCCGCAGGGCTCGCACGTGCTGACGAGCCTGCTCGGCGCCGACGGGCTCGCGCGGATCCCCGCGGGCGAGGGCGCGCTAGCGGCGGGCAGCACCGTCGAAGTGGCGTTGCTCTAGGCTCCGGAGCGTGGTGGTCGTCGTCGGCATCGGGGTCGCGATCGCAGCGGCGCTGGTGGCCCTTGTCGCCGGCATCAAGCGGATCCTGCGGGGCACGACCACGATCGGCGGGGCGGTGATCCACACGCCCACCGACGACACCCGGATGGACGCCGAGGGCGCCGTGCGCTCGGTGCAGGGCGCCGACATCGTGCTGCCGAGCGAGATCCTCGACGACATCTGGGACGCCCAACATCTCGAGCGCCTCGCGCGCACCTACTGGAGCTTCCTGAGCGACTGTACGCTCGGCACGATCAAGGTCCACTACACCGACGAAGAGCGCCAGGTGAAGCTGTTGCGGCTGTTTCCGCTGCTGACGTTCGAGCCGCCCGAGTACGAGATCGACGACAACCGCGGCGTCGTGCGCTGGCGCATCGCCAGGGGCCTGCTCGTCCAGTCCCGCGCGCACGGTGGCGACGGCTACCTCCAGGTCGAGGTCTGCAAACTGCCGCCGCCCGAGCCCGGCAAGGCACGCATCCACGTCGAGGTCAGCGTCGCGAACTTCTATCCGCAGGTCGCGCGTGCGCTGAGCACGGTCGTCTACACGAACACGCAGTCGCGCATCCACGTGATCGTCACCCACGGCTTCCTGCGCCGGCTGGTGCGCCGCCAGCTCGACCAGTCGGTCACCGGCCGCTTCGCGGAGGTGGCGGCGTGAGACGCGCGCTGCTGCTCGCGCTCGTGGCCACAGCGCTGCTGGCTCCCGCCGCGCACGCATGGGAGACCCCGGCCGGCGCGACGTACTCGCAGGGCTTCATCACCGCGCCCGACGCCACCAAGCTCCACTACGACCTGCTGCGTCCGAAGGACCTTCCGAAAGACGCCAAGACGCCGGTGATCCTGTCGATCGGCCCGTACTTCGGGCACGCCGGGCAGACGGGTGCTGCCGGCGCGATCGAGAGCACGGAGTACGACCCGACGCAGGAAGCGGGCTTCAACGACCGCTTCCGTGACTTCGTCGACGGCGCGCGGCTGATGCAGCGCGGCTACTCGTGGATCCAGTTCGACCTGCGCGGCTTCGGCGCCTCGAGCGGTTGCCTGGACTGGGGCGGGCCGGGCGAGCAGATGGACGTGAAAGCCGCCGTCGAGTGGACGGCGCGCCAGCCATGGTCCACCGGCAAGGTCGGGATGTACGGCAAGTCCTACGACGGCGTCACCGGGATCATCGGCGCGGAGTCCGGCGCGCACGGCCTCGCGGCGGTCGTCTCGAGCGAACCGGTGTACGACCTCTACCGCTACCTCTGGACTGACGGCATCCGCCGCCAGAACTCGCTGCTGACGCCGGTGCTCTACGAGCTGATCGACGCGACCGGCGGCCCGTCGCTCGGCGACGACCCACAGGCGTTGCTCAACGGTCTGACGAGCCCGCCGTGCTGGGTCGGCAACTACCTCGCTCAGCAGGACGACGACCACCACAGCGCCTATTGGAAGGCGCGCAACTTCATCGAGCGCGCAAAGGACATCCACGTCCCGTTCTTCCTCACGCAGGGCTTCCTCGAGAACAACACGAAAGCCGACGGCGCGTTTGAGTTCTGGACCAACATCAAGGGTCCCAAGCGTGCCTGGTTCGGGATGTGGGACCACGTCCGCGGCAACGACGTCGACGCCGAGACCGGCGCGCTGAAGATGGGCCGGCCGGGCTGGTTCGAGGAGGTCATGCGCTTCTTCGATCACCACGTCCGCGACGTGCCGCTCCTCGACGCGCCGACCAACGAGGACCCACCGGTCGCCGTCCAGACCAGCGACGGCAGCTGGCGCGCCGAGCAGCACTGGCCGCCCGACGACGCGACACCGCTCGACGTCGCGCTGACCGGCGGCAGCTACCGCGACGACGCGATGAACGTCGCGACCAACGAGGGCTCGCTGCAGCCGCTCGCGACACCCGGCAACGGGCTCTGGACGATCAGCCCGCCGCTGTCGCACCGCGCACACCTTGCGGGCGTGCCCGTCGTCACCGCCGATGTCGCGGTGTCGCTGCCGCGTGCGAACTTCGTCGCCGACGTCTACGACATCGCGCCCGACGGCAAGGCGACGATGATCGCCTACGCCGCGCGGCGGGTCGACTCCAGCGGTCGCGTGTCGTTGCCGCTCTATGGCAACGACTGGGCCATCCAGGCAGGACACCGTATCGGCGTGCTGCTGACCGGCTCGAACATGGACCAGTGGCTGCACCTGCCGACGCTGCAGAGCGTGACGATCTCCAACGCGTCGATCCGGCTGCCGTTCCTGCGCTACATCCGCAACGAGAAGCTGCCGGGCACCCCGGCCCTGCGCCTGACGCAGTTCATGGAGAACGCGCCGATCACGCTGAGCGAGGCGACGATCACAGGCAACACGCGCGGCGACTTCGCGCTGCCGCCCGCGCTGACGGCGCGGCCGGCGGCAGCGCCAGTCGGCAAGCCCGGCGTGCAGAAGCCGCGGCTCGTCGTGCGGATCGCGCGACGCGCGGGGCGCCGCGTCGTCGTCTACGGCAACGCCCCTAGCGGCTACCGCGTGACGATCGTCGTCAAGCGCGGCAGCAAGACGGTCGCCCGCCGCACGGTCACCGCCAAGCTGCGCGCGTTCCGCGCCACGCTGACGGTTCGCCGCGCAACGCGTGGCCGCGTGCGCGCGCACGTGACAGCGCGCAAGGGCAAGACGGTGCTGCGAGCGCGCTCGCGGCTGCTGCGCTATCCGTAGAGGCCGGCGCCGTACTCGCGCAGCTTCGCGCGCTGGTGGCGCGCGGTGATGCGCCGCACCGTGCCCGAGCGCGAGCGCATCACGAGCGAGTCGGTCGTTGCCGCGCGTGCGCCGACGTAGCGCACGCCCTGCAACACGTCGCCGTCGGTGACGCCGGTTGCGCTGAAGAAGCAGTCGTCGCCGGAGACGAGGTCGTCCTGCGTGAGCTGGCGGTCGAGGTCGTACCCGGCATCCAGCGCTGCCTGACGCTCGTCGTCGTCGCGCGGCCAGAGCTTGCCGATGAGCGCGCCGCCGATGCACTTCAGCGCCGCCGCAGAGATCACGCCCTCCGGTGTGCCGCCGACGCCCCACAGCAGGTCGACCGGCGTGTCCTCGGACGCGGCCAGCAGCGCCGCGGAGACGTCGCCGTCGGAGATCAGCCGCACGCGCGCGCCGGCCTCGCGGATCTCGCGGATGCCGTCCTCGTGGCGCGGGCGGTCGAGCACGACGACCATCACGTCGCGGATGTCGATCTCCTTGCGCTCGGCGACGAGGCCGAGCGTCTGCGCCAGCGGGCGGTCGAGGTCCAGGATGTCGGCGATCTCGCGGCCGCCGGCCATCTTGGCCATGTAGACGCAGGGCCCGGGGTCGAACATCGTGCCTTTCGGCGCGAGCGCGATGACGCTGAGCGCGCTCGGCATGCCCTTCGCCGTCAGCGTCGTGCCCTCGAGCGGGTCGACGGCGATGTCGACCTGCGGCGCCGAGCCGTCGCCGATGTGCTCGCCGTTGTAGAGCATCGGCGCCTCGTCCTTCTCGCCCTCGCCGATCACGACGACGCCGTCCATCTGCACGCTGTGCAGGACGTGGCGCATCGCGTCGACGGCAGCCTGATCGGCGGCGATCTTGTCCCCCATGCCGACCAAGCGCGCGGCGGCCAGCGCGGCGGCCTCGGTCGTGCGCACGAGCTCGAGGGCCAGGTTGCGGTCTGGGCGGTCGGGCTGCTGGTCGCTCATTGGCGGCAGCCTATGACGGCGAGGGCGTCAGGCGACGCCAGGTGGCTTGCGCACGGTGCCGTGCTCCTGCTGGCGGCGGACCGAGCCGACGAACATCAGGATGATCCCGAGCATCGCGACGTACCAGCCCCACTCGAGCTCGATCTGCGAGCTCGGATCGCCGGGGCGGTCGACGATGCCGTTGTAGAAGAGCAGCCCAAAGCCTGCGATCGCGACGATCGAGGTGACCTGCCCGCGCGGCCACGACAGCGCGTGGTCGCGGACGACGATCCAGGCGAGGATCAGCGGCGCCAGCGCGGCGGCGATCAGCAGCCAGCGCAGGAGCGAGTGGACGTCCCAGGCCGAGTACGTGCCCTCGCCGCGCTCGCCGCCGATCTCGGCGAGCGGGCTGACGCTCTCGTACCAGTTGAGGAAGAGCCCGAGCAGCAGCACCAGGCCGCCGACGATCGCAATCAGTTCCCCGCGGTCGAGCTTCTCGAAGTGCACCCGCCGACCCTAACCGACAGTGACGGCCACGACGACCGATGTGTAGGTCGGTGCCGGTGTCTGCGGCGGCGGGCCGAACAGCGAGCCGAGGCCGGTGCGCGGCGGCGTCGGCGGTGTCGGGCCCGCCCAGGTGAAGCGGTAGAGGCCGCTGCGCTCGGGCGTCACGTCGACGTCGAAGGCGCGCGTCGAGCCGTCGAACGTGACCGGCCCGCCCACCGACTGGAAGTCCTGCGAGCCGTTCGGCGCGAACTGCACCTGCACGCTGGCGGCGCCGATGCGCGGGCGCACGAGCCCCCACAGCTTCACCGTGCTGCCGACCTTGGTTGCGGCAAGCGGCAGGCGGTAGGCGTCATACGCGGGCTTGGCGTTGCCGTCGGCGTCGCGCAGGCCGCTCTGGTAGGTGCTCCACATGCGGTCGAGCGTCTGCCCCGGCTCGTTGCGCGGGACGTCGTCGCGCATCAGGAACTGCGTCAGCGCCGCGGTGCGGGCGTCGGCGCGCGTGATCTGCTCGGCCTGCGCGATCCAGCGCGCCTGCTCGTCGAAGCCGACGCCGCGGATCGGGTCCGGCGGGTTGGTCTGCCAGCCGTACTCCGTCCACCAGAACGGCAGTCCGCGCGGCAGGCGGTGCAGCGCCGCGGCGGCGTCGAGCAGCGTGCCGAGCCGAGCGCGGTCGGCGAGGCGGAAGTTGTTGGGGTTGGGGTCGACGAGGTCCGGCGCAGACTTCACCGAGTAGGGATGGTGCGCAAAGCCGCTGACCGCGAGCTGGCCGTGACGGCGGTAGTCGCTGCAGCCCAGCCGTGAGGCGGCGCGCCCGCGCAGCGCGCGGCGCGTCTGGGCGTCGAGACAGAACAGGCCGTTGAGGAAGATGCCGGGACGCAGCGAGCGCGTGCGCCCGCGGTCGTTGAGGCCGATCGGCGCGGTCTCGCCGAGCAGGATCGTGTCGCTGCCGTGGCCGCTGCGGCGCAGCGCGCCGATCGCCGCGCGCGCGAGGTCGCGGTAGACGCGGGCGGCGACCGGCACCCATACGCCCTTCGAGCGCTCCCATTGCGGCTGCAGGTGCGCGCCGGTGTTGGGCTCGTTCCACAGCGACCAGGCCTCGACGCGCGGCAGCGAGGCGTTGCCCTGGTTCTCGTCCGTGTGACGGCCGTCGTAGCGCTTGCCGAGCATCTCGACGAAGCGCGCGAACTGGGTCGGCGAGGGCTTGTAGGTCCCGTTGACCTTGCGTCCCTTGACGCTGGCGCTGGCCCACAGCGGCGCGGGCCCGGCGACGTTGAAGAGCACCTTGATGCCGAGCTGGTTTGCGACGCGGACGAGGTGGTCGTGCAGGTCGAAGACGCGTGCCTCGTACTGCTTGGGGTCGCTGCCGTTGGTGAACGACGACGGGCGCTTGGTGCTGTTCTGGTCCGGCGTGAAGTTGCGCCACGGGACGCTCACGCGGACGCGGTCGACGCCGAGGTCCTTCAGCTCGCGCAGCGTGCGGTCGGCGACCTCGTCGCCGCGGAACAGCAGCAGGTTGTCATCCATGAAGACCGACTCCTGCTGCGGTGAGGCGTGTGCCGGCGCGGGGAGCGCGACGAGAGCAGCGAGCAGAGACAGTCCGGCGAGGTACATCCGTCGGGGCGTCATGCCCGACGAGAGGCTAGACGGTCGTACCGGTCCTACGCGCCGACGCTGTCGGCCACGCCGAGCACCTCGGCGAGGTCCCACGGGCCCTGAGCGGTGAGGCGCAGGTCGAGCCCGTAGCGCCGCCAGCTGATCTCCACAACCGGGCGCAGGGAGGGCTCGGCCTCGTCCAGCGCAGCGCGCCGCACGAGCATCCCGTTGGACGCCTTGACCTCGAGATCGGCATCCGCCACCTGCGGCGGCGGCTTGGAGTGCCCGGCGAACAGCGCCAGGCGCCCAGGGCTGCCCCCGCGCGAGTCGTCGAAGTTCCAGGCGATCTCCGCGCCGTCCTCGCCGACACGATGCACTTCGACCCAGCGCACGAGCGGAAGCGCCCGCGAGGGCAGGGGAAACGCCCGGCCGAGCAGCTCGTCGGCGGCAGCGATGCTCTCTAGCTGAACGATTTCGGACACTGGCGTTCCGTTACTTTGCCACCCGTGCCACACCTGCGATACGGGTTGACCCTCCCATTTCCGGCCGTGTCCCTGGCCGACCACCCCGACCTCGTCCGCCGGGCCGAGGCCGCCGGCTACGACGACCTCTGGACTGGTGAGACGAACGGCCCCGACGGGTTCACCCCACTGGCTCTCGCCGCGGCCGTGACCACAACCATGCGGCTTGGGACCGGGATCGTCAACCCCTACACGCGCGGAATCCCCGTTCTGGCCCAGCACGCGGCCGCGCTGGCGGACGCCTCGGGAGGGCGCTTCGTGCTCGGTCTGGGCTCTTCCTCGAACGTGATCGTCGAGCGCTGGAACGGCGTGCCGTTCGTCAAGCCGCTGTCGAAGGTGCGCGAGGCGGTCGAGGCACTGCGCCCGATTTTCGCGGGCGAGCGCGGCCCCGGCGGCTTCAAGCTCGAGACCAAGCCGGCGCACGAGATCCCGATCGTGCTGGCGGCGTTGCGCGGCAAGATGCTCGGCCTCGCGGCGGAGGTCGGCGACGGCGCGTTCACCAACTGGCTGCCGTTGTCGCGGCGCGCGCCAGGTGGCCGATGCCTTCGGCGCGCAGGACAAGGAGCTCGTCTGCCGCTTCTTCTGCATCCCGCAGCCCGCCGCGGAGGCGATGGGCATGGCGAAGTGGATGTTTGCCGCCTACGGGACCGTGCCCGTGTACACGGAGTTCTTCCGCTGGCTCGGCTGGGCCGAGGCGATCGACCCGGTTGCCGAGGCATGGCACGGCGGCGACCGCAACGGCGCGCTGGAGCTCGTCAGCGAGGAACTGCTGCGCGAGATCTTCCTGTTCGGGACGCCCGAGGAGATGAAGGCGCGGATGGACGAGTTCGCCGCCGCCGGCATCACGACGTTCGTGCTGACGCCGATCACGACGCCCGATCAGCTGCCCGGGCTGATCGACGCTCTGAGCCGCGCCTCGTAGTCCGCGCGCGGGATCAGCCGCGCGCCGAGGCGCAGCGTGTGCTCGGTCGGCAGCTGGATGTCGCAGAGCACGACGCCGTGCTCTGCGAGGTGGTCGAGCGTGCGGCTCAGCAGCGCGTTGCCGGCGTGCGAGCGCACGCGGCGCATCGACTCGAGCATCGCGGCGCGCCCGATGACCATGCCGAGGATGCCGGCGGCGAGCTTTCCGTCGTCGCCGACCAGCTCGAAGGAGTGGGCAAAGCCGGCGCCGTGCAGCTCGCGATACAGCGCCTGCAGGCGTGGCGTGATCCAGACGCCGTCGCCGTCGGGCGGCTGAGCGCAGCGCACGAGCACCTCGTCGAAGTGCGCGTCGACGACGAACTGCAGCTCGGCGCTAGGCGCCAGGCTGCGGCGAAGCTTGCGTCTGAGCGCTGCGCGGCTCTCGGCGTCGAGCTCGAAGACCGTGCGCTCGTCCGCGGCGTACCACGGGATCTCCAGCGCCTCGGGGCTGTCGTCCATCGGAAACCAGCCGCTGGCATAGCGGGCGATCGCCTCGCCGGGCTGCACTACTCGCGTTCGGCCTTCCACGTGGCGAAGACGCCGGCGAGCTCGGCGTAGGCAGCGTCGGAGACCTGCTCGGGCTCGATCGCGCCCATGATCCGCAGCGTGTCGCGCATCTGCTCGATGTACATCGAGCAGGCCTCGCACGCCGACAGGTGCGCCTCCAAGCGCGCACGGTCCTGCGCGGGCAGCGTGCCCTCGAGGTAGTCCGTCACCAGCTCCACCAGCTCCTGGCAGGGCATTGGCGCGGGACGGCGGCGGAAGATGCGGGTCAGCAGGCTCATGATGCGAGGTGCTCCTCCAGTGCCGCGCGCACCTTGGAGCGCGCGCGGTGCAGAAGTACCCGTTGATTGGTCTCGGAGATCTCCAAGGCGTTTCGCGTGTCCTCGGCATCCCAGCCCTCGAGGTCGCGCAGAGTGATGACGGTGCGCTGCGCTTCGGGCAGCGTCGCGATCGCATCCTTGACGAGCGCGACGGTCTCCGCGGACTCCAGCGCGCGCTCGGGATCGGTCTCCCAACGCCGCGGCGGTGTCCCCCAGGCGCCGGGCTGGCCCTCGTTGGCGTCGCTGATGAAGCGGTCGGGATCGACGGCGCTCTCCCCGTCGCCGGCCTCGCGTGAGGCCATCGACGCGAACGGGATCGTGCGGTGCTCGCGCTCGCCGCGCGTGCGCGCGCGGTTGACGAGGATGCGGAAGACCCACGTCTTCAGCGACGAGCGGCCCTCGAAGCGATCGAGACCGTTCAGCACACCGAGCCAGGTCTCCTGCACGACCTCGTCGGCGACCGCGCGTGAGGGCACGTACATCAGCGCGACGCGCGTCAGCGACGGCGTCCACATGCGCACGAGCTCTGCGAATGCAGACTCGTCCTTCGCGCGCAGGCGCTCGAGAAGCTCGCTCTCGTCGTTCACCGTCAGCGGGCAAGCTACTGGCTAGGATCGGGGTAATGGGACAACGCTTCATCGGCGTGGACGTCGGCGGCACGAAGGTCGCTACGGCCGTGCTCGACGGAAGCACGTTCTCAGAGCCGGTATTGCAGCCCACCGAGACGTCCAGCAGCGAGGCGCTGCTCGAGCAGTTGACCGCCGCGATCACGTCTGCGGCCGCCGGCGACAGCGGCGCGCTCGTCGGGATCGGCGCACCGTCGGTGATCGAGTTCGCGACCGGCCGCGCGCGCTACAGCGTCAACATCCCGATCGCCGACGTCCCGCTGCGCGCGGAGCTCGGACGGCGCACCGGGCTCGACGTCGTCGTCGACAACGACGCAAGCGTCGCCGCGCTCGCCGAAGCCTGCGACGACGACGGCGAGGTCGCCGTCGACTCGCTCGTGCTGCTGACGATCGGCACCGGCGTCGGCGGCGGCGTGATCATCGACGGCAAGATCTTTCGCGGCGCGACCGGCGCCGCGCCCGAGCTGGGACACATCATCGTCGAGGCCGACTTCGACCCCGGCGCGCCTGAGCCGTCGGCGAAGTTCCCGCAACCCGGCTCGCTCGAGCGCGCCGCGTCCGGCCGCGCGCTGGACCGCCTCGCAAGCGAGCGCGGCTTTGCCGACGGTCCCGCCTGCCTCGCCGCCGCGCAGGCCGGCGACGCCGCCGCGATGGAGGCGTTCGCGATCCTCGGCGAACGCGTCGGCATCGGCGTCGCGACGGTGATCAACGCCTTCGAGCCGCTTGAGGTCGTGCTCGGCGGCGGCGTCTCGCGCGCCGGCGACCTGCTGCTGCAGCCGGCGATCGAGACGGCGTGGAAGTTCACGCTCCCCGGCGTCGGAACGCAGACGCGCATCCGCCTCGCGCGCTACGGCCCGTCGGCCGGCGTGCGTGGCGCAGCGTTGCTTGCCAAACACGAGTCAGCGAGGGTCGCCCAGTGAACGTTGCCGTTGCCTACGACCATGCCGGCGAGCCGTACGCCGAGATGATCGCCGGCGTCATCCGCGAGACAGGCAACGAGCCGCTGGACCTCGGGATGTGCGGCGACTATCCCGACGCGGCGCTGCTCGCGGGCAGCGCGATCCACGACGGCCGCGGCGAGCGCGCGATCGTGCTGTGCGGCAGCGGCGCCGGCATCGCGGTGGCGTGCACGAAGCTGCCGGGCATCCGCGCGGCCTGCGCGCACGACACCTACTCGGCGGCCCAGTGCGTCGAGCACGACGACTGCAACGTGCTCTGCCTCGGCGCACGCGTGATCGGTCCCGTGTACGCCGAGCACTGCGCCAGAGCCTTTCTGAACGCCCAGTTCAGCGGCGAGGAGCGCCACGTGCGCCGCCTCGGCAAGGTCGCCGAATTGGAGCGCCGAGGATTCGACAACCCCACACCGGAGATCACGTAGACATGAGCCAGACCCAGAACGTCAACGAGCGCCTCGCGGCGCTCACCGCCGCGGGCACGAGCGTGTGGCTCGACCAGATCCAGCGCTCGATGATCGAGAGCGGTGAGCTGCTGCGGCTGATCCAGGAGCACAGCCTGCGCGGCATGACCTCCAACCCCGCGATCTTCGAGAAGGCGATCCTCGGCTCCTCCGAATACGACGAGCAGATCGCCGAGCTCGTCGCCAACGGCGAGGACGCACGCGGCATCTACCGCGGGGTCGCGACCCGCGACGTGCAGGACGCCGCCGACGTGCTGCGCGTCGTCTACGACGACACCGGCGGCTACGACGGCTACGTCTCGCTGGAGGTCGACCCCGACCTCGCGCACGACACCGATCTGACGATCACGCAGGCGCGCGAGTACTGGCAGGCCGTCGACCGGCCGAACCTGATGATCAAGATCCCCGGCACCGACGCCGGCACGCCCGCGATCGAGCAGGCGACCTACGAGGGCATCAACGTCAACATCACGCTGCTGTTCGCCGTCGAGTCCTACGCACGCATCGCCGAGGCCTATATCCGCGGCCTGGAGCGCCGCAAGGCCGAGGGCCTGTCGCTCGACATCCACAGCGTCGCGTCGTTCTTCGTCAGCCGCGTCGACACCGAGGTCGACAAGCGCCTCGGCGACGAGCACGCCGAGCTGCGCGGCAAGGCGGGCATCGCCAACGCGCGCGCGGCCTATGTGCGCTTCAAGGAGATCTTCCACGGCGAGCGCTACGCCGAGTTGCTCGCCGCCGGCGCGCCGGTGCAGCGGCCGCTGTGGGCGTCGACCGGCGTGAAGAACCCGGACTACCCCGAGACGATGTACGTCGACGAGCTGATCGCCCCGGAGACGGTGAACACGATGCCGAAGGCGACGCTGGAGGCAGCCGGCAAGCAGACCGAGGTGGACGGCGCCACGGCCGACCAAGATCCGACACCGGTGCTGCAGGCGCTTGCCGACGCGGGCATCGACATGGACGACGTTACGGACAAGCTGCTGCGCGACGGCATCGACGCGTTCGTCACGCCGATGGAGAAGCTGCTCGCCGGCATCGAGTCCAAGCACGAGGCGTCGTGAGCGACGTCGCCGAGCGGATTTGGAGCAAGGACGACACGCTCTGGGGGCCGGCCGGCCAGCCTGAGGTCGCGGACCGCCTGGGCTGGTTGACGATCGCCGAGCGGATGGTCGACGCCGTCCCGGAGCTGGAGGCGTTCACGCAAGAGGTGATCACTGCCGGGATGCGCGATCTCGTGCTGCTCGGCATGGGCGGCTCGTCGCTGGCGCCCGAGGTGATCTGGCGCACGTTCGGGCCGCGCGAGGGCTACCTGCAGCTGCACCTGCTGGACTCGACCGATGCCGCTGCAGTCCACGCGGTGCAGGACGCCGTCGACCTCGACAGCACGCTGTTCTTGGTGTCGACGAAGTCCGGCGGGACGATCGAGACGCTGAGCGCGTTCGCGCATTTCTGGTCGCTCAAGCCCGACGGCGCGCACTTCGCCGCGATCACCGACCCCGGCTCGGGATTGGTGGACCTCGCCGAGCAGCACGGCTTCCGGAAGATCTTCCTGAACGATCCCGACATCGGCGGGCGCTACAGCGCGCTGTCGTACTTCGGGATGGTCCCTGCGGCGTTGATCGGTGCTGACGTGCGCGGGATGCTCGAGCACGCGCAGGCCGCCGGGTCTGAGGACGGGCTGCGGCTTGGCACGAAGTTCGGCGAGCTTGCGCTCGCAGGCCAAGACAAGCTGACATTTATCGTCGACGAGCCGTTCGCTTCTTTCGGGCTTTGGGTCGAGCAGCTCATTGCCGAATCGACGGGCAAGCACGGCAAGGGCATCCTGCCCGTCGTCGACGAACCCCCCGGCGAGCCCGAGGTCTACGGAGACGATCGCGCGTTCTTGCATCTCGAGACGGCGGATCCGGCGGAGCTCGGGCGCATGTTCTTCGTCGCGCAGTTCGCGACCGCTGTCGCCGGCTGGGTCTTGCAGATCAACCCGTTCGACCAGCCCAACGTGCAGGAGGCGAAGGACAACACGCAGCGTGTGCTGGACGAGGGCCTCCCCGAGATCATCGAGGCCGACGACGACGCGCTGGCCGAGCTGCTGACCGCAGGCCCGCCGCACTACCTCGCGACGATGGCCTACGTCGCGCCGAGCGCGGCGGTCGACGCGGCGGCCGCCGAGCTGCGCGTGGCGATTCGTGCGCGGACGAAGATGGCAACGACGTTCGGGTACGGCCCACGGTTCCTGCACTCGACGGGTCAGCTGCACAAGGGCGGCCCGAAGACCGGGCGCTTCCTGCAGCTCGTCTCAGACGTCGTCGCCGACGTCGAGGTCCCGGACAAGCCGTACACGTTCGAGACGCTCAAGCAGGCGCAGGCCGCCGGCGACCTGCAGACCCTGCAGGAACACGGGCTCCCCGTCGCGCGGATCAACCTGCGCAGCGAGGACCCCGCCGACGACATCCGCGCGCTGACCACACGCATCGAAGGGCTCCTCTAGATGGCACAGATCGGGTTCGTGGGCCTCGGCCGCATGGGCGGCAACATGGTCCACCGCATCAAGCGCGACTCCGACCACGACGTCGTCGCGTTCGACCCGGACGAGAAGGCGCGCAAGGCGGCCGAGAAGGTCGGCGCGCGCTCGGCGCGGACGCTGGGCGAGCTGGTGAAGAAGCTCGACCCGCCGCGGACGGTGTGGTTGATGGTGCCGGCCGGGGAGATCACCGAGTCGACGGTCAGCAAGCTCAGCAAGCTGCTCGACAAGGACGACACGATCGTCGACGGCGGCAACTCGCGCTGGTCAGACGACAAGGCGCGCGCGGCGGCGCTGAAGAAGCTCGGCATCCAGTACGTCGACGTCGGCACGTCGGGCGGCGTCTGGGGGCTGGACGTCGGCTACTGCATGATGGTCGGCGGCCCGGCGAAGGCGGTGAAGCGGCTGGCGCCGATCCTCGACGTCCTCGCACCGCCGGCCGACGACGTCCACGGTCCCGGCTGGGGGCACTTCGGCCCGGTCGGCGCAGGGCACTACGTGAAGATGGTCCACAACGGCGTCGAGTACGGCCTGATGCAGGCCTACGCCGAGGGCTTCTCGCTGTTCGACGCGTCCGAGTACGAGCTCGACAACGCGAAGATCGCGCACCTCTGGATGCAGGGCTCGGTCGTGCGCTCGTGGTTGTGCGAGCTGGCGGCCAACGCCTTCGACCAGGAGGGCAACGACCTCGCTCAGCTCGAGCCGTACGTGCAGGACTCCGGTGAGGGCCGCTGGACGATCGAGGACGCGATCGACAAGCGCGTCCCGACGCCGGTGATCACGACGTCGCTGTACGAGCGTTTCTCCTCACGCGGCCAGAACGCGTTTGCCGCGAAGGTCAACGCGGCGCTGCGCGCGCAGTTCGGCGGCCACGCCGTGGAGCGGAAGAAGACGTGACGCCCGACAACCCGCTGACCGAGGGGCTCGAGCGCCTGCCGGTCCACCCCACGACGCTCGTGATCTTCGGCGCGACCGGAGATCTCGCCAAGCGCAAGCTGCTGCCGGCGCTGTACAACCTCGCCCACGAGGGCGCGCTGCCCGAGCGCTTCCACCTGGTCGGCGTCTCGCGTTCGGACAAGGCGCACGAGGACTACGCCAAGGAGGCGCGCGAGGCGATCGGGCAGTTCAGCCGGCGCGAAGCCGACAGCGAGGTCCTCGACGCGCTGCTGTCGGAGGTGCGCTACGTCCCCGGCGTCTTCGACGACGAGAGCGTCTACGAGAAGCTGAAGGAGACGCTCGAGGAGTTCGACGAGCAGTCCGGGCAGAACCTCAACCGCGCCTTCTACCTGTCGACGGCACCCGAGTTCTTCCCGGTGATCATCGAGGCGCTCGGCCGGCACGGCCTTGGCGCCAACGACGGCGCCGAGGTGCGCGTGATCATCGAGAAGCCGTTCGGCACGACGCTGGCCGAGGCGCAGGAGCTCAACGAGCGCGTGCTGTCGGTCTTCGACGAGTCGCAGATCTTCCGCATCGACCACTACCTCGGCAAGGAGACCGTGCAGAACATGTTGGCGTTTCGCTTCGCCAACACGATGTTCGAGCCGATCTGGAACCGCCAGTTCGTCGACAACGTCCAGATCACCGCCTCCGAGGACATCGGCATCGGCACGCGCGCGGGCTACTACGACAATTCCGGCGCGCTGCGCGACCTGATCCAGAACCACATGCTGCAGCTGCTGTGCCTGCTGGCGATGGAGCCGCCCGTCGACTTCTCGGCCGACGAGGTGCGCAACGAGAAGGTCAAGGTCCTGCACTCGATCGCGCCGCCGCAGCCCGAGGCGACGATCCGCGCGCAGTACGCGGCGGGCACGGTCGGCGGCGAGGAGGCCGTCGGCTACCTCGACGAGGACGGCGTGGCGGACGAGTCGAACACCGAGACCTACGCGGCGCTGCGGCTCGGCATTCAGAACTGGCGCTGGGCCGGCGTGCCGTTCTACCTGCGCACCGGCAAGCGCCTGGCGCGCAAGGTCACCGAGATCGCCGTGACCCTGAAGCCGGTGCCGCACCTTGCGTTCAAGCAGGAGGGCTCGGTCGGCGTCAAGCCCAACCAGCTCGTGCTGACCGTGCAGCCCAACGAGGGCGTCTCGCTGTCGCTCGGCGCGAAGATCCCGGGCACGCGGATGCGCATCCGCCCGGTGAACATGGAGTTCCTCTACGGAACGTCGTTCATGTCGCAGTCGCCCGAGGCCTACGAGCGGCTGATCATGGATGCGATGCGCGGCGACGCGACCCTGTTCACGCGCAACGACGAGGTTGAGGCGCAGTGGCGGATCGTCGATCCCGTCGTCTCGCGCTGGGAGGAGGAGCCGGGGCCGCTGCCGCAGTACGCGGCGGGCACGGCCGGCCCTGCGGAGGCCGACGAGCTGCTGGTGGAGGGCGACGCCTGGCGCGCGATCTGATGGCGACGACCGACCTGCACTGGAGCGCACAGGACACGCACCCCGACGAGATCGAGGCGGCGCTGCGCGGCTTGCTCGTCAAGGCGCACGCAGCGAACGAGTCCTACGTGCCGGCGCGCGTGCTCAACCTGATCTGCATCGTCGATCACGAGTACTCCGGGGAGATCGCCAATCGCCTGCGCCACGTGGGGCGCTTTCATCCCTCGCGCACCGTGGTCTGCTCGGTCAACCGCGGGCGCACGCAGCTCGACGCGGTTGCGACGATCGCGGCTCCCGCGGAAACCGGGGGCGGCAAGTTCGTGCCGACGCGCGAGACCGTGCTCGTCGAGATCGGGACCAAGCACCTCAAGCACCTCGACACGATCGTCGACCCGCTCGTCGTCACGGACCTGCCGACGCTCGTGTGGGCGCCGCACGGGCATCCCGAGGCCGTCGATTCGCTGCTGAAGCTCTGCCAGGTCGTGCTGCTGGACTCCGTCGACGAGCCCGACCCCGAGGACGCGATCGCGCGCGCGCAGCAGCTCTGCGAGCGCGCGTACGTCGTCGACCTCGCGTGGCTGCGCTCGACGCCGTGGCGCGAGCGGATCGCCGCGACCTTCGACCCCGTGAAGCTGCGGCCTGAGCTCGGGCAGCTGTCGGCATTGACGATCCGCCACCAGCCCTCCTCGCAGGTCAGCGCGCTGCTGCTCGTCGGCTGGCTGGCGTCGCGGCTGGGCTGGCAGCTGTCGCCGCTGGTCGGGTCGGGCATGTGCCTGCACGGCACTGGGCATGGGCGCCGCCAGGACGTCGCGATCCGGCTGGAGGTCGCGCCGCAGCAGCAGGTGCGTGGCCTGGCCGGGATCGTGGTCGAGACGGCGGCCGGCCGGCATCTGCGGCTGGACCGTGGGCCCGGCGGGCTGCGCGCGTCCTATCGCCACACGCGCGGGACGGAGCGCACGTGGACGATCCTCGGCGCGTCGCGCGGCGAGGCGGGGATCCTCGGCGAGGGCATTCGCCAGGCGCTGCTGCGCGATGTGACGTACGAGCCGGCGTTGGATGCGGCGTCTGCGCTGGTCGCTTGACAAATAGGAAGATAGCTTCCTATTCTTGGCCGCGATGCCGCGGCGCAAGCCTGGAACCCTGCTTCCCCTCGAGCTCGAGATCCTCGGCGTGGCGTCGTCGATGCCGGGCAGCTTTCACGGATTCGGACTCGCGCAAGCGATGCGCGAGCACAGCGGATCGCGCGCGCTGACGAGCCACGGGACGCTGTACAAGGCACTCGCGCGGCTCGAGGAAGCCGGACTGCTGACGTCGAGCTGGGAGGACGCCGCCGCCGTCACCGGCCGCCCGCGCCGGCGCCTGTACGAGCTGACCGGGAAGGGTGCGGCAGCCGCTGCACCGCGACCGGCAACCGCGAGGCGCGCTGCGCGTCGAAGCGGGGCCGGCATGAGGGCCGAGCGCATCGTCCGGCGCTGGGTGCGGCTCTACACGCGCGGTCTGCCAGGGCCGATCGCCGAACGCCGGATCGAGGAGATCGATGCCGACCTGCACGACCACATCGCCCACGAACGCGCCCGCGGGACGAGCGACCGGCGCACCGCCGCCGGCATCACCGGCCGCATGCTGCGCGGCGTCGCGGCGGACGCGTCATGGCGCGGGCAGATGAGCCCCGCCGATCGCCGTTCCGTCACCCGCGTCGCAGCGGTGACGACGTTCATCCTGCTGATCCCGCTCGTCGCGATGCAGTTCACCGACGAGGTCGTGTGGGGCGTGTTCGACTTCATCTTCATGGGTGCGCTGCTTGCGACCAGCGGCCTGCTGCTCGAGTACGCCGTGCGCAATCCGGGCAACGTCGTCCTGCGCGTCTGTGCCTCTGCGATCGCCGTCTTCGCGATCTTCTTCGGGGCGGCGGCCGACGCACCGGGCCTGACGTTGTTCGGCTTCCTGCTGCTCGGCGGGACGGCTGCGCTGACGCTGCGGGCGCGACGGCGCAGCGCCTAGCGGCCGCGCAGCCACTGCGCCATCAACGGATCGACGAACGCCGCCCTGCCGCTGTCGATCCGCAGGTGCGTCGCTGCGACGAGCGCATCTCGCGCGTGCTGCTGCGTGCTCTTGCCCTGGCTGGTGTATTCGAGAGCTGCGTTCGACAGCGGGCTCGTGTGGCCGGCCGCCGTCGCCGCGAGAAGGCGCCGCTGCGGCGCGGGCAGTGCGCGCCAAGTCTGCTCCAAGGCGTCTGATGCCTCATGGACGGCCGCATCCATGGCGCCGCCGACCGGGTCGACGGCAGACGGCGGCTGTTCGAACAGCATGTGCGCGAGCAACATCGCGCGCTGTGGATGACCTTCACTCAGGGCGACGAGCGCGGCAGCGTCATCGAGGAGGTCGGTGCGCCCAGCGTCGTCGAGCCTCGCAACGACGTAGTCCTCCAACTCGACGAGTGGGAGCGGTCCGAGGCTCATCGCGCGCGCTTGCTCGAATAGCGGACGCTTGCGATCGCCGAACAACGTCGCCATGAGCGACGGCTGCGAACCGGCGAACAGGTACGACGCGGCCTCGGCGTGATGTTGGAGGTGGCTGCGCAGGACGCCGTCGAGTTGCTCGTCGACGGTCAGCAGGTCCTGGAACTCATCGAACACGACCAGACACCGCTGGCCCGTCCGCTCATGCACCGCGATGGGGAGATCGAGCACCTCGTGGAGAGCGGCCAAACGGTCGGTCGAGGTCGACTGACTGATGCTCGCGCCGACGCGAGCCCCGGGCAGTCCGATCTGAGCCTGCGCGCTTAGGCGCGAACGGATTGTCCGCCACGCGTTGCGCAGCTTCCCCCGGTCGAGGCCTTCGGCGTACGCGCGGGTGATGCGGATCACCACGTCATCGAGGTTCGTCACGCGGGAGAGATCGACCATGGCGGGCACGAGTTCGTGGGCCTCCCACCCGACGGACGCGAGTTCCGCCAGCAGCGTCGTCTTTCCGTAGCGGCGCGGCGCCGCGAGGCGCACGGACTGACCCCCCACCGCGAACGCCAGCATCTGCTCGAGTTCCGTGGGGCGACCCACGGCGTCGCCGGGCCGAAGGGGGCGATCGAATATGAACGGATTGACCATAGGTACAGTCAGATTGTACCCATAGGTACGGCGAGAATGTACCTCGTGGCCGACACATAGAGTCCGCGTCGTGACCGCCGCGCAGGAGATCGCACGCTGGGCCGCGGCGCTGCGTGCCGGCGACGTGCCCGCAGAGGTCTGCGATGCCGCCCAGCTGCATGCGCTCGACGCAGCCGGCTGCGCACTTGCCGCACACGGCGTCGGCGAGGGAACCGCGGTCCGTGCGCTGGCGCTCGAGGAGGGCGGCGCCGCGCAGGCGACGGCCATCGGCGTCAGTGACCGCGTCCCGGCCGCGACCGCCGCGCTCGTCAACGGCACGCTCGCGCACAGCCTCGACTTCGACGACACCCACGACGAGTCGATCTGCCACGTCTCGGCCGTCGTCACGCCTGCCGCGATCGCCGCTGGTGAGGCTGCGGCTGCAGACGACGTCCTCACGGCGATCGTCGCCGGCAACGAGGTCGTCTGTCGCATCGGCGCTGCCGCCAAGCACGGCTTCCATGCCCGTGGCTTTCATCCGACGTCCGTCTGCGGCGTTTTCGGCGCCACCGTCGCCGCCGCGAAGCTGCGCGGCCTCGACGCGGCGGGCATCGAGCGCGCGCTCGGCCTGGCCGGCTCGATGGCGAGCGGCCTGTTCGCCTACCTCTCTGACGGCTCACCGACCAAGCCGCTGCACGCCGGCTTGGCAGCGTCCGCCGGGATTCGTGCCGCGACGCTTGCCGCCCACGGGCTGCGCGGCCCGGCGGCGATCTTCGAGGACCGCTTCGGCCTGCTCGCCGCGTACGCGGACGCCGACGCCCCGATTGAAACCGGCGACCTCGGCCAACGCTGGGAGACGCCGCAGATCGCGTTCAAGGCCTACCCCGCGTGCCACTACATCCACGGCGCGCTCGACGCGCTGCGCGACGTCGGCCCGCTGCGCGCGGACGAGGTCGAGCGCATCGACGCCACGATCAGCGAAGCAGGGGCGGCGATCGTCAGCGAGACGCAGCCGCGGACGCCGTACGGCGCACGCTTCAGCCTCGCGTACGCGCTGGCGGCACAGCTCGTGCACGGCGCTGTCGACGCCACGACGTTCGCCAGTGTGGACGCCGTGGCGATGCAGCACGCCCACAAGGTCCAGCTGCACACGTGGCCGCCAGGCGACGAGCCGTCGACGTTCGCGGGCGCGGTCACCGTCACCACGCGCGACGGTGAGCGCCACGCGGCCGTCGACCAGCCGCACGGCTTGGACGCCGACGGGGTCCGCGCCAAGGCGGCGGCCAACGCGCAGCTCGCCGGTGCGACGCTCGACGGATTCGAGTCGATCAGCGCGGCGTTTAAGCTCGCGGCGTGAGGCAGATCACCGGCGACGTCGCGCTCGGCGGCAGTCCGTTCCCCCCGATCGCGGAGTACGCCTTCCTCTCGGACTGCGAGACGACCGCGCTGATCGCACCGAGCGGAGCCGTCGAGTGGATGTGCCTGCCGCGGATGGACTCGCCGTCGGTCTTCGGCGCGATGCTCGACCGCGACGCCGGCCTGTGGAAGCTCTGCCCGTCCGACACGACCGTCCCCACCGGCCGGCGCTACATCCCGGGCACGAACATGGTCGAGACGACGTGGGGCACGCGCACCGGCTGGGTCATCGTGCGCGACGTCCTGCTCGTCGGTCCCTGGCATCACGAGCGCGACCGCTCGCGCACTCACCGCCGCGCGCCCACCGACTACGACGCCGAGCACGTGCTGCTGCGGACGCTGCGCTGCGTCAACGGGTCGGTCGAGATGGTCATGGACTGCGGACCCAAGCTCGACTACGGCCGCAAGCGCGTCACGTGGGAGTACGGCGACGACGGCTACGGCATCGGCATCGCAACCGCACAGGGCGAGGACCTGCAGCTGCGCCTCGACACCGACATGCGCCTCGGCTTCGACGCTGGCCACGCGCGCATCCGCACGACGCTGCACGACGGTGACGTCGCCTACGTCGCGCTGTCGTGGTCCGAGCACGGCGGTCCGGCGACGTTCGACGACGCGTACGCGCGCCTCGTCCGCACCGCTGACTTCTGGCACGAGTGGCTCTCGCGCGGGCAGTTCCCCGACCATCCGTGGCGGACGTTCCTGCAGCGCAGCGCGCTGACGCTGAAGGGCTTGATCTACGCGCCGACCGGGGCGATGACCGCCGCGGCGACCACGTCGCTGCCCGAGACCCCGGGCGGCGAGCGCAACTGGGACTACCGCTACTCGTGGATCCGTGACTCCACGTTCATGCTCTGGGGGCTCTACACGCTCGGCTTCGACGCCGAGGCCAACGACTTCTTCGCGTTCATCACGGACATGGGGAGCGACGGCGCAGACCTGCAGGTGATGTACGGCATCTCCGGCGACAAGCAGCTGGACGAGTCGACGCTGGATCATCTCTCCGGGTACGAGGGCGCACGTCCCGTGCGGATCGGCAACGGCGCCTACGACCAGAAGCAGCACGACGTCTGGGGGGCGTTCCTGGACTCCGTCTATCTGCACACGAAGTCGCGCGACCAGCTGCCGGAGTCCGTCTGGCCGCTGCTCTCGCGCCAGGTGGAGTGTGCGGTTGATCATTGGCGCGAGCCCGACCGCGGCATCTGGGAGGTGCGCGGCGAGCCACAGCACTTCGTCTCCTCGAAGGTCTTCTGCTGGGTTGCGTGCGATCGCGGCGCGCGCCTGGCGCGGCTGCGCGAGGACCACGACAACGCGCGGCGCTGGCAGACGGTGGCCGACGAGATCCACGGCGACGTCTGCGAGCACGGCGTCGACGAGCGCGGCGTCTTCGTGCAGCACTACGGGACGACGGAGCTCGACGCGTCGAACCTGCTGATCCCGCTCGTGCGCTTCCTGCCGGCGGACGACCCGCGCGTCGTCGCGACAGTCAACGCGGTGCAGGACGAGCTGACCGAGAACGGCATGGTCCTGCGCTACCGCACGCAGACGACCGACGACGGCCTGTCCGGCGAGGAGGGCACGTTTGCGATCTGCTCGTTCTGGCTGGTGTCGGCGCTGGCGGAGATCGGCGAGCACGACCGCGCGCGAGCGCTGTGCGAGCGCTTGCTGTCGTACGCCTCGCCGCTGCAGCTGTACGCGGAGGAGATCGAGGCGCGGTCGGGCCGGCATCTCGGCAACTTCCCGCAGGCGTTCACGCACCTCGCGCTGATCAACGCCGTGATGCACGTGATCCGCGCCGACCAGCAGATCATGGCGGAGAACCTGCCGCTCGATGCAAGCCGCGAGGAGGCGTGATGGACGTCGCCGCACGTCTGGCCGAGGAGATGGCAGCCCAGATCAACGGCGGCGCGCGCAACGTCGTCCTCGCAGGTGGGACGACGCCGATGCGCGCGCACGAGCTGCTCGGCCCGCTCGTACGCGATTGGAGCGACGTGCACCTGTGGTTCGGCGACGAGCGCTGCGTGCCGCCCGACGATCCCGAGTCCAACTACGGCCAGGCCGCGGCGCGCCTGGACGCGCCCGGAGCGACGTGGCATCGCATGCGCGGCGAGCTCGGTCCCGAGGCCGGTGCTGCCGCCTACGCCGAGGAGCTCGGCGACACGCCGCTGGACCTTGTGGTGCTCGGGATGGGGCCGGATGGCCACACGGCCTCGCTGTTTCCCAACCATCCGGGGCTGCTCGCGGAGGGCAGCGTCATCGGGATTCACGATTCGCCGAAGCCGCCTCCCGAACGCATCACGCTGACGCTGCCGCGGATCAATGTCGCGACGAAGATCGTCCTCGCGGTGTCCGGTGAGGAGAAGCGCGCGGCCTTCGAGCGCGTGCTCGCGGATCCGGACGACGCGACGCCGGCTTCGCTGCTGGCCCGTGACCGCTTGCTGTTGATCAGCGACCTGACGTGATCTGGCTCGTCCGCCACGGCGAGACCGAGTGGTCGCGCGACCGCCGCCACACGAGCGCCACCGACCTCGAGCTGACCGATGTCGGCCGCGAGCAGGCGCGGGCGGCCGCGCCGTTGCTGGCAGGGCACGAGTTCGCGGCGGTGTGGTGCAGCCCGTTGCGGCGCGCGCGTGACACCGCGCAGCTCGCCGGGGTTGCCGCGCAGCCGCGCGACGACCTGCGCGAGATCGGCTACGGCGAGTACGAGGGTCTGACGACGGCGCAGATCCGCGAGACCGTGCCCGGGTGGACGGTGTTCACGCACGACACGCCGGGCGGCGAGACGCTTGATGCCGCAGCCGCGCGCGTGGATGGCGTCATCGCGGACGCCGAGGCGACGGACGGCGACGTGCTGCTGATCGCCCACGGCCACATCCTGCGAATCCTCGCCGCGCGCTGGCTGGAGCAACCACCGCAGTTCGGCGCACGGCTCGTGCTGGAGACCGCGACGGTCTCGGTGCTGGGCTACGAGCGCGACACGCGCGCCTTGCTGCGCTGGAACGCGCGTTAGGCGCGGGCGACTGGGGTCAGATCTTGCAATCCAGCATCGCCCAGGTTTCCCGACGCTCAACCGCGGGCAGCCGCTCCCTCCCAACGCGCAAGCTCCGGCCCCAAACCCGCGGAGTGCTCGATTGCAAGATCTGACCCCCTCCCACCAGCGCGGGCGGACTGCCTACCATCCAGTCCTTGGCTTCCGACCCACGCACCGAGGACGAGACCACCGCCCGCGGCAACGGCTCGCCTGCCCCACCCCCCAAGCCGGTCCACCCGCCGCGTCGCGGCGCGATGGACCCGTACATGGACAACAAGTTCGAGGCGGACCCGACGCCGTTCGTCGAGCGTCTGCCCGAGCAGTCCCCGTTCCCGCCGATCGCCGACTACGGCTTCCTGAGCGACTGCCACACCGCCGCGCTCGTCGCGCCGGACGGCACCGTCGAGTGGCTCTGCCCGCCGCGCTTCGACGCGCCCGTCGATCTTCGCCGCGATCCTCGACCGCAGCGCCGGCGGCTTCCGCCTCGGCCCAAGCGCGATGGGCGTCCCCGCCGGCCGCCGCTACGAGCCCGGCACCAACATCCTCGAGACGACGTGGATGACGCCGACCGGCTGGCTGGTCGTCCGCGACGCGCTGGTCATCGGCCCGCTGGCGCGAGCGCACGCAGGGCGCCGACGACCGCGCACACGCGCCCGCCGACCGACTACGAGTCCCACCACGTGCCTCGTCCGCACGATCACGCTGCATCCACGGCCAGGCGCAGATCGAGCTGCTCTGCGAGCCGATGTTCGACTACGGCCGCGTCCCCGCCACCTGGGAGCGCGTCGTCGGCGACCCGATGTCCGTCGACGCGACCGACGGCGACGACGACCGCCGCATGCGGCTGATGAGCGACCTGCGCCTCGGCATCGAGGGCGTCCGTCGCCCGCGCCCGCCACCGCATGCAGACCGGCGAGACGCGCTACTGCGCGCTGTCGTGGTCGCGCCTGCTCGACGGCCCGCGCAGCGCCGAGGAGGCCGACCGCACGCGCTGCAGACCACCTCGCGAGTACTGGCGCGGCTGGCTGGCCGACGGCAAGTTCCCCGACCACCGCTGGCGCGGCCATCTGCAGCGCAGCGCGCTCGTCCTCAAGGGCCTGACCTACGCGCCGACCGGCGCGATGGTCGCCGCCCCGACGACGTCGCTGCCCGAGACGCCGGGCGGCGAGCGCAACTGGGACTACCGCTACACGTGGATGCGCGACGCGACCTTCACGCTCAGCGCGCTGAACTCGCTCGGCCTCAACTGGGAGGCCGACGACTTCATCCAGTTCGTCGCCGACGCCGAGCGCAACGAGGACGGCTCGCTGCAGATCATGTACGGCATCGGCGGCGAGCGGGAGCTGCACGGAGACGACGCTCGACCACCTCACCGGCTACGAGGGCGCGACGCCCGGTCCGGATCGGCAACGACGCCTACGGCCAGCGCCAGAACGACGTCTTCGGCGCCGTCCTCGACTCGATCTACCTGCACACCAAGGAGTACGGCCACAACTCCCAGCGCCTGTGGCCGGTCATCGAGGACCAGGTCGAGCACGCGATCGACACCTGGCAGCTGCCCGACCAGGGCATCTGGGAGGCCCGCGGCGAGCCCAAGCACTACACGTCCTCGCAAGCTGATGTGCTGGGTCGCGCTGGACCGCGGCGCGCGCCTCGCTGCCCGCCGCGGCAAGAACGAGCTGGCCGACCGCTGGCGCGAGGTCGCCAACGAGATCCACGCCGAGATCTGCGAGCGCGGCATCGACGAGCGCGGCGTCTTCACCCAGCACTACGACACCGACGCGCTCGACGCCTCGCTGCTGCTGATGCCGCTCGTGCGCTTCCTCCCCCACGACGACGCGCGCGTGCCGCAACACCGTGATGGCGATCGCCGACGAGCTGACCGAGAACGGCCTCGTCCTGCGCTACCGCACCGACGAGACCGACGACGGCCTCTCCGGCGAGGAGGGCACGTTCCTGATCTGCTCGTTCTGGCTGGTCTCCGCGCTGCTGGAGATCGGCGAGCGCAAGCGCGGCCGCCAGCTCTGCGAGCGCCTGCTGTCGCTCGTCTCGCCCGCTCGAGCTCTACGCCGAGGAGCTCGACGCCGCGACCGGCCGCCACCTCGGCAACTTCCCGCAGGCCTTCACGCACCTGGCGCTCATCAACGCGGTCATGCACGTGATCCGCGACGAGGAGTCCGCGCCGCTGGCCTGATAGCAGGGTGCCTCCCCGTCGCTAGCGCCACACCGGCCCGCGCAAACTGGGCCGGTGAGCGATCAGGACGACACACGTCGGCGCGGCCCCGTTGTGCCCCTCTGGGGCGTGTTGGCGGTCCTGCTGCTCATGGCCGTCGGGGTGGCGGCCGGCGTGCTGCTCGCGGGCGGTGACGATTCCGATCCGCCCGCGGCAGCCGCCCAAACGGTGGACGACGCGCAAACCGTCTCGTTTCAGAAGCCCACGGACCCGGGCCCCAAACCGTTCACCGAGCCTGCTGAGAGGGAGGGACGTGAGACGGTCGCGGTCACACCGAGCGTTTCGGGAGGCGGCCCGTTCGGGGGGTCGGGCTCCAACGCCGTCTGCGACCGCGACCGTCTCATCCGCTACCTGCGCGCCAACCCCGAGCGCATGCGCGCATGGGCGCGCGCCCTCGGCATCGAGCCGAGCTTCCGCGTCGTGCGCCGCTACATCGCGCGCCTGCACCCGGTCACGCTCAAGCACGACACGCGCGTGACGAACCACACCTACGAGAACGGGCAGGCCGTCGCGTTCCAGTCGATCCTCCAGGCCGGCACCGCGGTCCTCGTCGACGACAAGGGCCGCCCGGTCGTGCGCTGTCGCTGCGGCAACCCGCTGAGCGAGCCGGTCCACATCCCAACCGCCAAGTGCTACGGCTGCCCACCGCGCTACACCCCGCCGACCGAGGTCTGCGAGTACTGGAAGCGCACGACCACCTACCGCCGCCGCTGGACGCCGCACGGCGAGTACACCAACGTCAGCTACGACGAGATCTTCATCCGCCGCTCGCGCCGCGGCCCGTTCGACGACTGCTGGACCGCCTACCCCGACCCGCCGACCGTCACGTACATCAACGTCTACACCGGCCCACGCCGCGCCACCCCGCCACCGCCGCAAACACCACCGCCTGCCCAAGCGACGCCGCGCGCGTCCTTCAGCCCCGCCTCGGGCACCGTCGGCGACACCTACACGCTGTACGCCAGCGGCTTCCCGGCGAACACGCCGATGACGATCACGCTGACGCGCCCCGACGGCGTCGTCGAGCGCTACTCGTTCCGCACGAACGCGAGCGGTGAGGGCTCGCACACGTTCGCGCGCACCGGCGGCAACACCGTGCTCGGCACCTACACCGCCGTCGTCAGCGGCGGCGGGCGCAGCGCGACCGCCTCCACGCACGTCTCCGCCGATCCCCAGCAGCAACAGCAGACGCCACCGCCACCCCCGCCACCACCACCCGCGACGACCGAGCCGAGCGGCGAGCTGCAGTGCCATCCGCCGCGCTCGCAGCTGGAATTCGAGCAGTGCGTCGACAGCGGCCAGCTCGGCACCGACGGATAACAACGCCGTAAGGACAGGTTGTAACGCCCGCCGGTGTGGGCAGACTGTCGGGGAATGCCAGTTCGGCACGCCGACCTCGCGGCCGTGCGCGAGCGCACACTCGACCTCGTGGCCCACCTCACCCCCGCGGACCTCGAGCGCCAGATCGATCCGCTCATGTCGCCGCTGGTCTGGGACCTCGGCCACATCGCCGCCTACGAGGACCTCTGGCTCGTCCACCGCCACGGCGGCCGCGAGCTGCTGCATGCCCGAGCTGGCCGCGCTCTACGACGCCTTCGAGACGCCGCGCGCCGTCCGCGGCGACCTGCGGATCCTGGGCCCGACGGCGCGCGCCAGTACCTCGCCGAGGTCCGCGAGCGCACGGCCGAGGAGGTGCTCGAGCAGCACGGCCCGGGCGACGGCCGATCATCCACGAGATGGTGCTGCGCCACGAGCTGCAGCACACCGAGACGATGCGCCAGGCGATGGCGCTCGCCGGCCTGCTGCCCGCCGGACGACGGCGCGCTGCCTGCGCTCGGCGACGCCGGACTTCGCCTGGACGAATCCCCGCCGGGCCGTTCGCGATGGGCGCCGGTCCCGAGCCGGCTTCGCCTACGACAACGAGCGCCCGCGCCACGCGCGTCGACGTGCCGGCCTTCGAGATCGCCCGGCGCCCGGTCACCAACGCCACCTGGATGCGCTTCGTCGAGGGCGGCGGCTACGTGCGCCGCGAGTGGTGGTCAGACGAGGGCTGGGCGTGGAAGGAGGAGTACGACATCACCCACGACGAAGCGACCGGCGAGGCGGACGGGCCCCTGAAATGCGCCCGCCTGCCACATCTCCTGGTTCGAGGCCGAAGCCTTGGCCCGCTGGGCGGGCGCACGTCTCCCGACCGAGGCGGAATGGGAGAAGGGATCGACCTGGAGCAGGACCACCACCGTGGACGGCGTGGGACTGGTGTGGGAGTGGACCTCGAGCACGTTCGGCGGCTATCCCGGCTTCGTCGCCCACCCGTACCGCGAGTACTCCGAGGTCTTCTTCGGCGACGACTACCGCGTCCTGCGCGGCGGGTCCTGGGCCGCCGACACCGCGCGTCGCCACCACCACGTTCCGCAACTGGGACCTGCCCGCAGCGCCGGCAGATCTTCTGCCGGCGTGCGGCTGGCCCGCGACCCGGAGGGCAGTTGGATGGAACCGATCCTGTGCCCGACGCCGCCGTCGAGGTCGCTCCGTACCTCGAAGCGGCGACGAGCGCACGCTTGCCGACGACGTGCTCGACGGCCTGACGCGGCCGTTCAAGGAGCTGCCGCCCAAGCACTTCTACGACGCCCACGGCGCCGAGCTGTTCGACCAGATCTGCGACCTGCCCGAGTACTACCCGACGCGCTGCGAGCGCGCGATCCTCGAGACGCGCGCCGCCGAGATCGCGGCGCCGACCGGCGCCGCCGAGCTGGTCGAGCTCGGCTCCGGCACGGCCGCCAAGACGCGCGTGCTGCTGCAGCGCTCTTGCACGAGGCCGGCACGCTGCGACCGCTACGTCCCGCTCGACGTCACCGAGAGCATGGTGCGCGCACGCGCGGCGGCTGGTGGAGGAGTTCGACGGGCTGCGAGTGCACGGGATCGTCGGCGACTTCGAGCGTCACCTCAACCGCGTCCCGGAGGCCTGCCGGCCCGCGCATCGTCGCCTTCCTCGGCGGCACGATCGGCAACTTCACGCCCGGCTCGCGGCGGCGCTTCCTGCGCCGCATGGCGCAGCCTGCTCGGACCCGACGACGTCCTGCTCCTCGGCACCGACCTCGTCAAGGACCCCGACGTGCTCGAGGCTGCCTACGACGACAGCGCCGGCGTCACCGCCGAGTTCAACCGCAACGTCCTGCGCGTCCTCAACCGCGAGCTCGACGCCGATTTCGAGCCCGACGCGTTCGACCACGTCGCGTTCTTCGACCGCGAGCGCGAGTGGATCGAGATGCGCCTGCGCGCGCCACCGCCACACGGTGCGCGATCGGCAGGCTCGGTCTCGACGGTCACCTTCGCTGCGCGCGAGGAGCTGCGCACCGAGATCAGCGCGAAGTTCACGCCGCGAGCGCCTGCACGGCGACCTCGCGGCAGCCGGGCTGGAGCTGCAAGAGCTCTACACCGACGAGCGCGGCCTCTTCGGGCTGTCGCTGTCCTCGCCTGCATAGGCTGCCGGGCATGAACATCGAAGGAAGTGGAGCGCTCGTCGCCGGTGGCGCGTCGGGGCTTGGGGAGGCAACGGTCCGCCGGCTGCACGACGCCGGCGCGGTCGTGACGATCGCCGACTGGAACGACGAGAAGGGTCAGGCGCTGGCCGACGAGCTGGGCATCGGCTTCGTGAAGGTCGACGTGCGCGACGAGGCGCAGGTCCAAAGCGCTGTCGACGCCGCCGCGAAGGCGGACGGCGGCCTGCGGATCGCGGTCGCCTGCGCGGGCGTCGGCGTCGCGGTCAAGGTCGCCAGCTCCAAGGGCCCGCACCCGCTCGACCTGTGGGACAACGTCATCGGCGTCAACCTCACGGGCACGTTCAACGTCTGGCGCCTTGCGGCTGCGGCGATGCTCGGCAACACGCCCGACGAGGGCGGCGAGCGCGGCAACCTGATTGCGACCGCGTCCGTGGCAGCCTTCGAGGGCCAGGTCGGCCAGGTCGCCTACTCGGCGTCCAAGGGCGGGATCGTCGGGATGACGCTCGTCGTCGCGCGCGACCTCGCGCAGAACGGCATCCGCGCCAACACGATCGCCCCGGGCTTGTTCGACACGCCGCTGCTCGCCGCACTGCCGGAGGAGGCGAAGGACTCGCTCGGCAAGCAGGTCCCCTTCCCCTCGCGCCTGGGCAAGCCCTCCGAGTACGCGCAGCTGGCGCAGTCGATCATCGAGAACCCGATGCTCAACGGCAACACGATCCGCCTCGACGGCGCGATCCGCATGGCGCCGCGGTAGACGTTCTGGTTGGGCGGGGGTGTGGCACGCGCCCCCTCCGCTCCGCACTCGGCGCCCGGTCGTGCCCGCTGCTGTCGCCGTGGCGTGCGCTGGGCGCCTCGCACGATGCCGCTCCGGGGGCACGTGCCACACCCCCGCGCAGCCCCGGCGCCGGCAGCCGGCGAACCACCCGCCGGGCGCACCGCCAGCGCCCGCGGCGCCCGGGCGCGCGGATCGTCCCGCCCCCTCCGCTCCGCACTCGGCGCCCGGTCGCGCCCGCTGCTCACGCCGCGGCCTCGCTGGGCGCCTCGCACGATGCCGCTCCGGGGCCGGAACCCGCGCACCCGGCCGAGCGTGTTGAGCGGGTGCACGACGGAACCGCACGCGCCGTGACGTTCGACCTCGCTCGGCTTCGGCGCGGCACGCGGAACGAGCAAGCAATCCCCGTGCTCTCCATCACGCGTGGTGGCTGTTGCGCAAAGGGGTCGGCCACGATGCCGCTATTGCCTCGAACCGGCGCAGCACGGATAGCATCGGTTCCGTTCTGACGCACGGAGGTTCTTGATGCAGCCCGCCGAGCAGCACAACGTCGACGTCGTGCTCCGCTACTTCGATGGGTGCAACACCGGCGATGCCGACGACCTGCTCCCGACGCTCGCCGAGGACGTCGTTCACTACTTCCTGCCCGAGAGCGTCCCGACGATTCGCGGCTCCAAGCATCTGGCGCGGTTCTGGGCCGTAACCAAGCGGACGGTGGAACCCACCTGGCGCATCGACCAGATCATCGGCGCCGGCGACCTGGTGGTAAGCGAATGGAGCCTGCGGTGGAGGCCGTCCAACACGGGTCAATGGGTGATGACTCGGGGCACCGAGTGGTATGTCATGCGCGACGGCGTGATCGCTGAGATCCGTGCCTACTACGCCGACGACCGCGTCGCCGACAGCGAACTCGCGGACTTCCCCTATGCCGAGCGCGGTTATCTCCCGCGCGTCTGACGGGTTCTCGCAGCGACGAAGGACCCGAGCCCTGAGCTTCCCGGGAGTTCCGCTTTCGCGCGGGGCGCACGTCCTCACAGTCGCCTCTCCTATCGCGTGTTCTCGCTTTCCGCGCCAAGCGGGTGCGTTGGCGGTGCCGCGTAGATGCGCGTCGCAGAGGGAGCTGGGGGCTGTCTTTCAGTCGAGGTCGAACGGTGGCGGTCCGAGGAGCTCGATGTGCTCGGATCGCGCGGCGGCGGCACGGAGGCGCGCGAAGTCGGGTGGGCGGTCGGCGTCCTCGGGTGCGGTGATGGGGTCGCTGCACTCGCGGTAGAACGGCTCGCCGACGCCCGGCGTGGCGATCGCGAGGACGTGCGCGGTGTCGGAGGTGACGAGGAAGGCATGCACGACGCCCCGCGGAAAGAGCACGACCCCGCCAGCGCCGACCGTGTGCTCTTCGCCGTCGGTATGGACGAGGATCTCGCCCTCGAGGACATAGATCGCCTCCTCGAACGTCGGGTGCTGGTGAAGCGGCGTGACCTTGCCGCGCACCATGACGTCCTCCCAGATGGAGACCGAGCCGTTCGTCTGCGCTGCGGTGGCCTTCATCGTGAACGTCCCGCCACCGGCGAACCAGAACCGCTCGCCCTCGCCGGCCTGCCTGACGATCGTTTGTGGGATTGTAGTGTCCATAAGGCGCACTGTAGTACCATGTTGTCGACATGTCCAGCGGATATGAGCAAACGGGCCGCACCAACCAGAAGCAGCGCACCCGCGCCGCACTGATCAGCGCCACGCGCGAGCTCCTGGCAGCCGGCGAGTCGCCGACCGTCGAGCAGGCCGCCGACCGCGCCGCCGTCTCACGCACCACCGCCTACCGCTACTTCACCAACCAGCGCGAGCTGATCGTCGCCGTGTATCCGCAGCTCGACGCGCCAAGCCTGCTCGACGACGACACGTCGGCCGACCCGCTGGCCCGTCTCGACGTCGCCCTCGAGCACCTCGCAGACCAGCTACTCACGTACGAACACGAGCTTCGTGCCCAGCTGCGACTCTCCCTCGAAGCCGGCCACGACGCCGCGGACCTCCCGCTGCGAAAGGGCCGCGCCATCGCCTGGTTCGAAGATGCCCTCGCGCCGGCACGCGACCGCCTCACCGCAGAGGAGATCCACCGCCTCGCGCTCGCCATCCGCTCAGCCTGTGGCATCGAGGCGCTCGTCTGGCTCACCGACGTCGGGGGCCTCAGCCGCGACGCCGCCGTCGAGCTCATGCGCGGCTCGGCACGCACCCTCGCAGCCGCCACGCTTGCGCAGCCGCGGCGTCGCTAGGACCAGCACTCGCGAGGAACCGCGGCGTGCGGCGCGCGCTGAACGCATCCCTGCACTTCGCCAGGAGCAGGGCAGAGCTACTCGCTACGCCAGACGGGTCCGCATCGGCCGCTGTGAGCCGCCCGCCTCGGCCGCACTCGAGAGTGCTGGTTTCGCGTGGGGGCGACGCTCGCCTAGGTCGAAGCAGCGATGAGGCGCGTGATCGCGTCGGCGACCTCCTCGGGGCGGCGCTCTTCGATGAAGTGAGATTCCCCGTCGAAGACATGCAGATCCCCCGCGAGCTGGGGGAGCGCGCCGCGCCACTGGTCGATGACGCTGGCCTTGGCAAGCGGGTCCCAAGCTCCGCAGAGCATGGCGACGCCAATGGCTTGCCCGGCCGGTCCCCAGGCGGGACCAAGGCGTTGCTGGATCTCGGCGTAGAAGGCGTGATTGTCCTGAGGCCCGAGCACTCCGTCCGTGTACGTGTAGCCGTGGCCCCAAACCGGCGTCTGGCGCACCATTCGTTTTGAGCTGCGAGCGTTCGCCCTCGACGCGAACTGACCGCTGAAGACGGCGAGGGCGTCTGATTTCGCGTCAGGATGCCGCCGTCGCCGATAGGCGCGCAGGAACCGGGCGAAGGCGGGAACCATCTGTGTGCGACTCGCGGCATCCGCTGTGACGACGAATGCTGCCACGAGACCCCACAAACGGTCGGGCACCGTTTGGGCGCTACGGAACCACGGCATCAAGACCGGGATCGGAAAGTTCTCATAGGTCAGGCCATCTGGCGGCATCGGGAAGACCGTGGAGTTGAGGACGACGAGATTGCTCACGCGCTCGGGGCTTTGCAGAAGCGCGCCGATGCCGATCGGGCCTCCCCAGTCGTGGACGACCAGCGTCACATCGCGCAGATCGAGGGCCTGCACGAGGTGCGAGAGATTGCGCGCGTGGTGCATGTCGACCATCTCGTAACTCGCCTGATCGGAGAGCCCGAAGCCGATGTGATCCATCGCGATGACTCGCGTCCCCGCCGGGAGCACTCGGCGCTCGAGCGCCGAGATCACCTTGCGATACGTGTATGAGCACTCGGGATTGCCGTGGACAAGCAGGATCGTCGGACCGTCGCCCTCACCGAGGCGACGGTCGAGAAAGAACACCTTCTTGCCAGCATCCGGACCCTCCGACAAAACGAACCAGCGGCTCGCGCCACCCGCGAAATAGTCCTCCGGGATACGCGCGAGCGGCGCGTCCCCAGCCTCCGTGGTAAACGGCTGCATGGCTCGCCGACTGTATCGGCAGCACTGCTCCCGACAAGCGTGCGCGCTTCTGCATCCGCGTGGTCTCGCGTGCGGGCGAGCCCGCTACCGCGATTGTCATTCACGCGTGCAGGCTTGTCGTTCTTCGGGTGAGCCATTCGTCGCGGGTCATGACGAACAGTTCGCCCCGCAGCCCGCCACGCGCCGTGCTCGGCGGGATCTCGACTGATCGCGCGTGGCGCATCTGAAGACGTTGCGCGACGCGGACGGAGGCCGGATTGTCGCTCTGGGGCACAGAGATGATCTCTCGGAGCCCAAGGGTCCCAAACGCCTCGTCCAACGCCGCCGTGGCGGCCTCGGTTGCATATCCGTTGCCCCACGCCACCGGATCAAGCCGCCAGCCGACTTCCACCGCTCGGAGCACCTCGGGCAGGAACGTCGGCGTGGAAAGGCCGACGAATCCGAGCATGCGATCACTCGCTCGCTCACGGCAACCCACAACCCAAATCCAGCGTCGGTCCAGTGCTGTGTGTGCGTGTCGACGAAGGCTTGCGTCTCCGCAACGGTCAGGCCGCGCCCATAGGGGAATCGCCACACATCCGGCTTGGCGAACACCGGCGCCAGCCGCGTGACGTCCTCTTGTTCCAGCCTACGAAGCAGCAGTCGCGAGGTCGCCACGTCGCCAAGCGAAGCCGTGACTCGGACGTGTGCGACAGCGCCACTCACACCTCGACGCTAGCCGGTCCAGCCGTCCCCCAAGCACAACACCACGCCGCGACACCGCACCGGTCCACCGCGATGCCCGCGCACGAGGCCGCCGACCTGCCCGCCACTGCCTTCGCGTGATGGCGAGCACGGGGATTGCTTGCTCGTTCCGCGTGCCGCGCCGAAGCCGAGCGAGGTCGAACGTCACGGCGCGTGCGGTTCCGTCGTGCACCCGCTCAACACGCTCGGCCGGGTGCGCGGGTTCCGGCCCCGGAGCGGCATCGTGCGAGGCGCCCGCCAGCGTCGCGGCGTGAGCAGCGGGCGCGACCGGGCGCCGAGTGCGGAGCGGAGGGGTCGGGACGATCCGCGCGCCCGGGCGCCGCCGGCGCTGGCGGTGCGCGCGGCGGGTGGTTGGCTGGCTGCCGGCGCCGGGGCTGCGCGGGGGTGTGGCACGTGCCCCCGGAGCGGCATCGTGCGAGGCGCCCGCCAGCGTCGCGGCGTGAGCAGCGCGCAAGACCCGGGCGCCGAGTGCGGAGCGGAGGGGGCATGTGCCACACCCCCGCCCCAACAAGACTTCAGGCTATGACGGTGGGAGCGGCGGCGGGGTAGGAGTGCCGCTGCCCGCCACCGTCACAGCCTGACTCCCAAGACGCCGCGCAGGACGAATCCTTCCCGCGGAATAACCTCTCGGGCACATGGCCGAAGAGCTCAGCCCGGCTGACCGCTCGTCGCTTGCCGCCGAGCAGGGCCCGGTGAACATGGGCGTCGGCGGCGTGCTGATCTTCGAAGGCGGCCCCGGACTCGACCAGGCGGAGGTGACGCGCCGCGTCGACGAGCGCCTGCACCTGATCCCGCGCTACCGCCAGCGCCTGCAGATGCTGGCCCCCGGCGTCACCAACCCCGTCTGGGTGGACGACGACGCGTTCGCGATCGACTGGCACCTGCGCAGCGCGGCGCTCGCTAAGCCCGGCTCCAACAGCCAGCTCGCCGATGTCGTCGCGAGCGAGCTCTCGCGACGCCTGGACCGCACGCGCCCGCTGTGGGAGATGACGCTCGTCGAGGGCCTGGCCGGCCGGCGCACCGCGCTGCTGCCGAAGATGCACCACGCGCTCGTCGACGGCCTCGCCGCGATCGACATCGGCACCGTCCTGCTGGACCCGACGCCCGAGCCGCTGCACATCCCCGCGCCCGACGGACCATGGGAGCCGCGCCCCTACGACCGCACACGCCACCTCGCGCGCCTCGGCCTGACGCCGTTCGTCCGCGCCCAGCGCATGGCGCTGGAGTCCGCGCAGCGTGCGCTCACGCCCGACCCGCGCCGCACAGCCTCCGACCTCTTCAAAGCGACCGAGCTGCTCACCGAGCTCGCCCGAACGCGCCCCTCCGCGCCGATGACGCCGCTGAACCGCGGCCTCGGCCCGAACCGCAGCTACGCGATGCTGCGCGCCGAGCTCGCCGACCTCAAGCAGGCCGGCAGGGAGTACGGCGGCACGATCAACGACGTCATCCTCGCCGCCGTCACCGGGATGCTGAGGCGCTACCTGATCAGCGCCGGCGAAGACATCGGCAAGCCGCTCGTCGCCGTCGTCCCCGTGTCCGTGCGCAAGGAGGGCGAGGAGGGCGGCAACCGCATCTCCACCGTCCTCGTCGACCTGCCGGTCGCCGAGGAGAACGCGCCGCGCCGCGTCTCCACGATCAACGCGACGATGACGCGCCTGAAGGACTCCGCCGCCGTGCGCGCCGGCGCACTGCTCGTCGGCGCCTCGGGCTGGGCGCCGCCCCTCGTCTCCGGTGGACTCGCCCGCGCGATGGGCAACGTGCGCGCGTTCAACCTCGTCGTCTCCAACGTGCCCGGCCCACAGCAGCCGTTCTACCTCAACGGCCACCGCCTGCTCGAGGCCTACCCCGCGGTGCCGCTGAACCCCGCGACGCAGGGCCTCAGCGTCGGCGTGCTCAGCTACGACGGCGGCGTGCACTTCGGGCTGCTGGCCGACCGCGACCTCGACCCGCCGGTCGAGCTCGCCGCCGAGCACCTGCGCGCCGGGCTGGACGAGCTAGCGCCGCTGCGCGAGCGACCCGTGGTCTGAGCGCGAGTCGGACACCGCGGCATGGACGCGGCCGTCGGTCCCGGCGAGCTGGATGCGCGGGCGCACCCCGTACTCACCAAGGCCGTTGATCGTCCAGCCGCGGCTGCGCAGATCCTCGAGCACCAGCGGCGGGATCCGCACGTGCTCGATGCTCAGCGTCGAACCACCCTGCGTGTCGAAGCGCTGGGCGTCGACGGCCTGCGGCACGCTCATCGCGAAGTCGACGCGGTTGAGGATCGTCTCGAGCACGCCCATGATGATCGCCGCCCCGCCCGCACCACCGCTGACGAGCAACGGCTGACGGTCCTTGACCACGATCACCGGGCTCATCGACGAGCGCGGCCGCTTGCCGGGCGCGGGCTGGTTGGCGCTGCCGGGCGCGCCGAAGTCGGTCATCTCGTTGTTGAGCAGGAAGCCCGCGTCCTTCACCGTCACCGCCGAGCCGAACTCCTGCTCGATCGTGCACGTGACCGCCACCGCGTTGCCGCGCCGGTCGATCACCGAGACGTGCGTCGTCGACCCCGACGTGTCGGGCGGCAGTGGCCCCGCGCTGTGCGGCTTGGTCTTCGTCTCGTCGATCTCGCTGCGCCGCTGCGTCGCGTAGCCCGCGCTGGTCAGCGTCGCCGTCGGCACCTTCACGAAGTCCGGATCGGCGACAAACGCCGCGCGATCGGCCCACGCGATCCGCTGCGCCTCGGCGGTGAGGTGGATCATCCGCGCGCTGAACGCGCCCATCGCCTTGAGGTCGTAGCCCTCCAGCAGCTTGAGCATCTGCAGGATCGCGATGCCGCCCGACGTCGGCGGGCCCATCGTGTCGATCTCGACGCCGCGGTAGGTGCCGACCAGCGGCGTGCGCCACTTCGGCTGGTAGGCCGCGAGGTCAGCACGCGTGATCAGCCCGCTCGTCCCCATCTCGGCGACGATCTGCGAGGCGATGTGGCCGCGGTAGAACGAATTCGGCCCGTAGCGGATGAGCCGCAGCAGCGTCCCTGCGAGCTTGGGCTGGCGCAGGATCGTGCCCGGCGGATAGGCGAGGCCGACGGGGTCGAGGAACTGCTCGGCTGACGCCGGGTACTTCGCCAGCCGCGCGCGGTTGGACGTCATCGCGCCCGACAACGACGTCGGCACCTTGAAGCCGTTCGTTGCGAGCACGACCGCCGGTGTGACGGCGGCGGCCAGCGGCCGCGAGCCGTAGCGCTTGATCGCCGCGGCCATCCCGGCGACGGTGCCGGGCACGCCGACCGTCGTGTGGCCGGTGAACTGCTTGGCCAGCGGATCGTTGACGAACTGGTCGGCGCGGATCGCAGCCGGCGCGGTCTCGCGGAAGTCCAGCGTGCGCACCGCGCCGGTGCGGCTGCGGATGACCATGAAGCCGCCACCGCCGATGCC
This sequence comes from Paraconexibacteraceae bacterium, assembly GCA_963727365.1. GTDB lineage: Bacteria > Actinomycetota > Thermoleophilia > Solirubrobacterales > Solirubrobacteraceae > Paraconexibacter. The sequence continues at coordinate 228,149 of CAVSFU010000020.1, forward strand.
GCAGGACTGCGGCCGTGTGACGCCCAGCGCAAAGACCGTCGAGACCGCGGCGTCGACGGCGTTGCCGCCTTGCTCGAGCACTGTGCGCCCGACGCGCGCCGCGGCCGGCGACTCGGTCGCGATCACGCCGAGCCGTGTGCTGGTGCCGTCGTGGAACTTCGACCCCTCCGTCGCGCCCGCAGGCACAGCCGCAAGGGCGGCGATGACCAGCCCGGCAAGGGCGGCGGCGCGCATTGCGGGTAAGTACCCGGCGCGCCGCCGCCCCCAACGCGTCAGCGCAAACGCTCGACCAACATCGCCTCGCCCTGGCCCTGCGCGACGCACATCGTCTCGAGGCCGATGGTCCGTCGAGCGTCTCGAGGTCGTTGAGCAGCGTCGTCATGATCCGCACGCCGGTCATCCCGAACGGGTGGCCGAGCGCGATCGCGCCGCCGTGCGGGTTGAGCTTGTCGAAGTCGAACCCGATCTCGTCGGCGATCGGCAGCACCTGCGCCGCGAACGCCTCGTTGAGCTCGTAGACGTCGACGTCGCCGATGGTCATGCCGGCGCGGTCGAGCGCCTTCTTGATCGCGCCGATCGGCGCGACGCCCATGTACTCGGGCTCGTTGCCCCACGTCGCCGCGGTGATGATCCGCGCGCGCGGCTTGAGGCCGAGCTCCGCGGCCTTCTCCGCGCTCATGAGCAACGACGCGGCGGCGCCGTCGTTGAGCGGGCAGGCGTTGCCGGCCGTGACCGTGCCGTCCTCCTTGAACGCCGGCTTCAGCGTCGCGAGCTTCTCGAGCGTCGTGCCGGCGCGCGGGCCGTCGTCCTTGGAGACGACGGTGCCGTCCTCGAGCGTGAGCGGGACGATCTCGCGATCGAAGAACGCCGGACTCCTGGGCCGCGACGGCGCGCTCCTGCGAGCGCTGGGCGTAGTCGTCCTGCTCCTCGCGCGAGACGCCGTAGCTCTCGGCGACGTTCTCGGCGGTCAGGCCCATCGCGATGTACGCGTTGGGCTGGCCGGGTTGTTGCCCTGGAGCTTCTCGTTCTGGTCCTCCGGGTGCGCGGCCTCCTGCGCGCTCGTTGTAGCGCGAGACGAACTCGACGCCGCCGGCGACGTAGACGTCGCCCTGGCCCGCCTGGACCGCGTTGGCGGCGATGCGGATCGCGTCGAGACCCGACGCGCAGTAGCGCGAGATCGTCGTGCCGTTGGTGGTCTGGGTCGAGCTTGTCGGTCAGCAGGACCGCGATCCGCGCGATGTTGTTGGCCTGCAGCCCCTGCGGCAGGCCGCAGCCGGCGATCGAGCTCTTCGACGGTCGGCGGGATCGACGCCCGGGTTGCGCTCCAGCAGCTGGTCGATGATGAACGCGAGCGTCTCGTCCGGGCGCAGCGTCGCGAGCGAGCCCTTGAAGGCGCGGCCGACCGGCGTCCGGACGGCGTCGACGATGACGGCTTCAGGCATTGAAAGGTCCTTTCGAGAGATGCCCGGCGGTCGCACTCCACGGGCAGGTTTATCCCCCGGCGGTCGCACTCCACGGGGCCTTTCACACTCCAGTCTACATACGCTTGCACGGTGAACTGGACGATCGACATCCCCGTCGACGAGCTCCCCGAGCTGCCGCCGCTGCCGCCCGCGCTGCGCACGGCGCTCGACGACGCGCTCGCGCGCCCGGCGCTGCAGCAGCCGACGTGGCCGGACCCCGAGTACGTCGTGCGCGTCCGCGGCGCTGCTCGAGGCGGTGCCGCCGGTCACCGTCCCGGCGGAGGTCGACCGTCTGCAGGCGCGGCTGGCGTCGGTCGCGCACGGTGAGGCGTTCCTGCTGCAGGGTGGCGACTGCGCGGAGACGTTCATCGACAACACCGAGGAGCACCTGCGCGGCTCGCTGCGCACGCTGCTGCAGATGGCCGTCGTCCTCACCTACGGCACGGCGATGCCGCGTCGTGAAGATCGCGCGCATCGCCGGCCAGTACGCCAAGCCGCGCAGCGCGGACCTCGACGCGCTCGGGCTGCCGTCCTACCGCGGGGACATGGTCAACGCGCTCGAGGCCGACGCCGGACGAGCGCCGCCACGACCCCGTGCGCATGTTGCGAGCCTACGCCAACGCGTCGGCTGCGATGAACCTGATGCGCGCGATCACGGGCGCCGGCCTTGCCGACCTGCACCACCTGCACGAGTGGAACATGGACTTCGTCGCGCGCGTCCAGCGCGGGCGAGCGCTACGAGCGCGTTGCCAGGGAGATCGACCGCAGCCTGCAGTTCATGTCTGCGTGCGGCGTCGACGACAGCGTCGCTGCGCACGGTGGAGGTCTACGCCAGCCACGAGTTGCTGATGCTCGACTACGAGCGCGCGCTGCTGCGGCTCGAGGGCGACCGCCTGTACAACCTCTCGACGCACATGCACTGGATCGGGGAGCGCACGCGCCAGCTCGACGGTGCGCACGTCGCGTTCGCGGCGATCATCGCCAACCCGGTCGGCGTCAAGCTCGGGCCGAACACCACGCCGGCCGACGCCGTCGCGCTGGTCGAGGCACTCGACCCCGAGCGCGTCGCGGGCCGCGTCACGCTGGTCTCGCGGATGGGCAACGAGCGACGTCCGTGACAAGCTGCCGGCGATCGTCGAGGCCGTCGAGCAGTCCGGTCACGTCGTCGTCTGGCAGTGCGACCCGATGCACGGCAACACCGAGGAGACGCCCAGCGGCCACAAGACGCGCCACTTCGATCGCGTCGTCGACGAGGTCGTCGGCTTCTTCGAGGTCCACCGCGACCTCGGCACGCATCCCGGCGGCATCCACGTCGAGCACACCGGCGAGGACGTCACCGAGTGCCTCGGCGGTGCGCAGGAGATCTCCCACGACCAGGTCGGCTCGCGCTACGAGACGGCCTGCGACCCGCGCCTGAACACCCAGCAGGCGCTGGAGCTGTCCTTCCTCGTCGCGGAGATGCTGCATCGTGGGTGAGGCGGACAACCGCCGCCTGCTGCGCGCACGCGACACGATGGATCGCGCGTTCGCCGACGCGCTTGACGTCGAGGCGCTGGCGAGGTCCGTCCACCTCTCGCGCGCGCACTTCATCCGCTCCTTCCACCAGACCTTCGGCGAGCCGCCGCACCGCTATCTGCAGCGCCGGCGCATCGAGCGCGCGATGGCGCTGCTGCGCGAGACCGACCGCTCCGTCACGGAGATCTGCTTCGACGTCGGCTTCGCCTCGCTGGGCACGTTCGGGCGCACCTTCCGGGCGATCGTCGGCGTCTCGCCGACGGAGTACCGCGCCCGCAGCGAGCCGCGCGACGTCCCCGGCTGCGTGACGCGCATGTGGGATCGCCCATCGAGCACTTTCGGAGAAGCCGCGGAGCGCCCGCGCACGTAGCGTGCGCGGCATGTTCAACGCCCTCTCACACGTCTTCGTCTTCGTCACCGACTACGACGAAGCACTCGAGTTCTACGTCGGGAAGCTCGGCTTCGAGGTCAACACCGACGCCGACATGGGCGACTGGCGCTGGCTGACGATCAGCCTGCCGGGATCCGAGCAGCAGATCGTCCTGATGGTCCCCGGTCCGCCCGCCTACAGCCCCGAGACCGAGACCGAGCTCCGCTCGGCACTTTCCAAGGGCGCGCTCAGCCTCGGCATCCTTGCCACCGACGATTGCCGGGGCACCTACGAGGCGCTGCGTGCCAAGGGCGTCGAGTTCACCGAGGAGCCGACTGAGCGCTTCTACGGGATTGATTGCGCGTTGCGTGATCCGTTCGGCAACGCGCTGCGTATCACCGAGCACGCGGAGCAGCCGGTGGAGGTCCCTACCCCGTGAACGGCCTTGCTATCGGCAGCACAGCGTTGTACTTTCAGACCTCGGAATGAAGCAGACGCCCGATCGGGGTAGGGCGGGCGCGACAACCGATCAGGGGGAAGTTCATATGACCGAGAAGTTCTTGGGCCTTGTTGGTGCCGTAGGTGTGGCTGCGGTATTGGCGATTCCGTCAGGGGCGCAGGCACAGTCTGTTCCCGCGCCGACAGGGTGTGCAGCGGTGATTCCGATCAACCTCGCACCCGTCGTGAACGTCACGATCAAGACGTGCGAAGCCGCCGAGGTCCCGTCCTGCAACGGCAACTCGACGTACATCCCGCTCGATCCGATCACGCGGATTCGCATCGACACTTGCGTTCCGTAGGCGTCGACTGACCATCTGGAACGGAGCCCTGCGCGTCAAAGTTGCGCGCAGGCCGCCGCCACAGCTAAAAGTCCGGGCATGACTCGCCGTCGGGCCAACGGCCACGTGCGCATACCCGAACACGTGGTGCATCGCAGCTTCGGCGAGCAATCCGTCGTGCTCAACCTGCAAACGGGGCGCTACCACGGGCTGAACGGCACGGGGCGGCGCATGTTCGAGTTGCTCGAGGAGACCGGGTCGCTCGACGGCGTCGCCGCGCAGCTGGCGAAGGAGTACGACCATCCAGAGGCCGAGATCCAGGCTGACCTCGTGGATCTGTGCGCGGAGCTGAGCGAGCGCGGTCTGCTGGAGATGGATGTCGACACCTGAGGCGAGCTGGACGGCGGCCGCCTTCGGCCTGACGGTCGCGGGCACGACGCCCACCCCCGGTCTCTCCGAGCACGCCGCACCACCGTCGCCCGGCGCCCCCACCGTTGTCCTTCGCCAGACCGCGCGGCGCGAGCTCGACTCGGCATGGCCCGCGCGCGGCGCGCAGCGCCTGTCCACCGTGCGCCGCGAGGGCGCGCGGCGCGCCGTGATGACGATCGAGGCGCACGAGCAGGGCGGCCACCGCTTCACGGGCGTCGGCTACGGGCTCTTCGTCGTCCCACCCGGTGCGCGCGAGGTCCGCTACGCGCCGATCGGCCCGCGCTGGGTGCGCTACCTGTACGGCCAGGTGCTGCCGCTCGTCGCCGGCCTGCACGGGCGCGAGCTACTGCACGCCGGCGGGATCGTCACGGAGCGTGGCGCCGTCGCGATCTGCGCGCCGTCGGGCACGGGCAAGACGACGCTCGTTCGCGCCTGCGTCGATGCCGGGGCGCGCTTCCTGGCCGATGACGTCGTCGCGCTGGCGATGGACGACGCGCGCCGCGTCACCGCCCATCCCGGGCCGGCGCTGGCCGCGATCGTCGAGCCCGGTGGCGGCGAGACGCTCGCGGCCGCGCGAGGAGATCGCCGGGCCGGCCCCGCTGCACGCCGTCTGCCTGCTGCGCCGCGGCGTCACGGACAAGCTCAGCATGGAGGAGCTCTCGCCGAACGACCCGCGCCCGCTGCTGACGGCGGGCTATGAGGCCGTGCGGCGCGACCCGCAGCGCCTCGCCAGTCAGCTCGACCTGCTCGCCGCCGTCTCCGCGCAGGTTCGCCTGCTGGCGCTCAGCGCACCGGTGCAGGTCACGCCGGCGGCGCTCGCCGACGCGCTGCTGACGGAGCTGGCGTGAAGGCCCAGTCGCCCGCTGAGAAGGCGCAGCTGGCGGCCGAGGTCGCCACGACCTACCTGCGCGTGCGCCGCCGCGTCCACGACCCCGACGTGCGCAACGTCGTCACAACGCTGCGCGACGAGCCGCTGGCCGCGGCGCCTCAGCCGCCGGACGAGCCGCTGCTGGTCGCGCGGCGCCTCGCACGCGCGACGCAGCGCACGCTGCGGCTGTTGCCCGGGGACACTCGCTGCCTCTCGCAGTCGCTCGTCCTCAGCGCGCTGCTTGCCAAGCGCGGCCTCGCAAGCCGGCTCGTGATCGGCGTCGCGCCTGGAGCCGCGTTCGGCGCCCACGCGTGGGTCGAGCTGCCTGACGGTCGCGCGCTGCTGCCGCGCAACGCGCACGAGTTCCAGCGACTCGTGGACCTCTGATGGAGCGCACGTTCGTCGCGTCCTTCGGCAGCGCGATCGCCCCCGAGCGTCTCGAGCAGGCCGTGCAGCGTCGCAGCGGCCAGCCCGCGACGGTGCTGCGCGACGGCCCTGTGACGCTCGCCTACACCGGCCCGCCGCTCGGCGGGCGCTCCCTGCTCGACGGGACGATCGACGACGAGCATCGTCGCGGCTCGTTCCTGCTGGTCGAGTGGGACGAGCGCGGCGAGGCGGTCGTGACGCGCGACCAGCTCGGCCTGCGCGGCGGCGTGTGGACGCGCCACGCGGGCGGCGTGCTGGTCGCCGGCGAGCCGGCGGACCTGGTTGCTGCGCTGCCGGCGTCGCCGGGCCCTGACGAGGTCGCGCTCGCCCACTGGCTCGCGGTGTCGGGCATGCCGTCGGACCGCACGCTCTTCGACGGCGTCAGGCGCGTGCGCGCCGGCCACCGGGTTCGCATCCGCGGCGAACGCGTCGACGCCGAGCGCTGGTGGCTGCCACGCCCGGCGGTCGCGCGTGGCCTGAGCTTCGAGGAGGCGACCGCGCGTCTGCAGGATGCGCTCGGCGACGCCGTCGCGCGCTCGTTGCCGGCCAGCGGCGCGGACGCGGCGGCCGTGCTGCTGTCCGGCGGCCTTGACTCCTCGTCGGTTGCGGCCTTCGCGTCGGCCAACGGCGTGCGGCGCTCGTACTCCGCGGTCTTCCCCGACTTCGCGACCGCCGACGAGACCTCGCTGATCGCCACGACGACCGGCGCGCTGGGGCTGCAGAGCACGCGCATCACGGTCTCCGGGGGTGGGATCGCCGACGCCGCGCTGGAATACGTCGAGCGCTGGCTGGACCCGCCGGTGTCGCCGAACCTCAGCTTCTGGCTGCCGCTGCTGCGGCGCGCCTCGGCAGACGGCGTCGAGGTGATGCTCGACGGCCAGGGCGGCGACGAGGTCTTCGCCGCCTCCCCGTTCCTCGTCGCCGACCGCCTCGTCCGCGGCAACCTGCGCGGCGCGATCCGGCTCGTCGGCGAGATCCCGGGCGCAAACGGCAACCCGCCACGCAAGCTCGTCCTGCGCTGGCTGAACCGCTACGGGCTGCGCGCCGCATTGCCGCCACAGCTGGCGGCAGCGCGACGTGCGCTGCGGCGCACGCCGCCTGCCGAGCTGCCGCACCTCGCGCCGCACGTCGTGAAGCTCGCCTACGCCGAGGAGCCGCCGGAGGCGTGGAAGCAGCTCGGCTGGCCGCGCTGGTGGGCGCACCTGATGTCGAGCACCGCCGACGGGATCGGGCCGAACCTCGCCTACGACCAGATTCGCCGGCGTGACGCGATGTGCGGCCTGAGCTCGCGCCATCCGCTCGCCGATCCGGGGGTCGTCGACTGCCTCGTGCAGATCCCGCCCGAGATGGCATACCACCGGCGCCACAGCCGGCCGCTGTTGCGCGCCGCGGTCGCCGGCCGCGTTCCTGAGGAGGTGCGCCTGCGGCGCGGCAAGAGCCACTTCGACGGCCCGTTCCATGACGCGCTCGCCGGCCCCGACGCGCAGCTCGTCGCGGCGCTCCTGGGCACGCCCGACGCGCGCACGCGCCAGTACGTGCAGCCAGATGTCGTCACGCGCGACCTGCTGTCCGGTCCGCCGGAGGACCGCCGCACTCGCACGGGCTGGGGCGTCTATTCGTGGCGTCTGCTCACCGCGGAGCTGTGGTTGCGGGCGCTGGAGGATCCCGCGGAGATCGCCGGGCTGCGCGAGCGCGTTGCACAGCCCGCCGCAATTCGGCTGACAACCAGCGGTTGATACTTGACTTTCCGGAGTCAGGCATGGAGACTTGCGGCTCGTCAGGGGAGCTGGGACGACAGGTCTCAGCCATTTCGGGGCAACATCGGGGGGTACCTCATGAACTACGAGAAGCCGCAAGTCGTTGATTACGGTGATTTGGTCGAGCTGACCGCCGCTGCCGGCGTTCTGGTCAGCGAGGACGGCATCGGCAAGACCGTTCAGGTCGGCGTCGGCGACATCATCGACCTCAGCATCGGCGTCCTCCCGTAGGACTCCTCATGGTCCCTCGACGGGGGCCATGATGCAGATGGTTCAGCGACGGCCGTCGCCTCTCGAGGCTGCGGCCCGTTGTCTTTTCATCGACGGTGTCACCGCCGCCGTCGTCACTGCCTGGCGCGAACGCGGCGTCGAGGCGATCCTCATCAAGGGCCCCACCGTCGCCAGCTGGCTCTACGGCGACGATCGCGTCCGCGCCTACGGCGACTCCGACCTCTTCGTACGCCCCGGCGACAACGCCACCGCGCATGCCGTGCTGGAGGAGCTGGGCTTCGAGCGTTACGTGGCGCCCAACGACCCGGGCAAGCACACGACCAACTGGCAGCGCGAGGACGGTGCGCAGGTCGATCTGCACCATGCGCTGTTCGGCTCGTGGGTTCCGGCGGGACGGCAGTGGCAGTTCGTGCGCGACGGCTACAGCGAGACGATGCGGGTCGGCGGCGCGGAGGTGCTCGTCCCGACGATCCCGGCGCGTGCGCTGTTCGTCGCGATCCACGCCGCGCAGCACCGCGATCATCACCACGAGAAGCCGCTGGAGGATCTGCGCCGCGCGATCGCCACGGCCGACCGTGCCACCTGGCTGCACGCGGCTGAGCTTGCCGACGACATCGACGCGGTCCGCGAGATGGCGGACGGCATGGCGCTCGACCCCGACGGCGCGGCGATCGCGATGACGCTCTCCGGGCCGGGCGCGTACCTGCGCGCACCGTCGTACGCGCGGTCGGGCGTGGTGTGGGTGGAGCGCGTCGCCTCCGCGCCGTCCGCACGGGCACGGGCACGCGTGCTCGCCGACGCGCTCTTTCCCGAGCCCGCGACGCTGCGGCGCTGGTCGCCGCTGGCGCGGCGCGGGCGTGGTGGACTGGCCGCCGCATACGTCGGCCGCGCCGGCTGGCTGCTTGCCAACGCGGTGCCCGTGACGATCTCCTGGCTGCGCGCGCGACGCGACGCCCGGCAGACCTGATCCAATCCAGCGTCTGCTCACGCTCACCGACATCGAACGCTCGTACCAGGGCCGCCCCGTCCTGCGCGGGATCAGCCTGGCGCTGCGTCCCGGGGAGATCGCGTGGCTCGGCGGCAGCAACGGCGCCGGCAAGACGACATTGCTGCGCGTCGCGATCGGCCTCGTCGGGCCGGAGCGCGGGACGGTGACGCTCGACGGCCTCGATCCCGCGCGCGACCGCCGCGCCTACCAGCGCCGGCTGGGTTTCCTCGCGGCCGGCGACCGCGGCGTCTACGCCCGGCTGACGGTCGCCCAGCACCTGCGGCTGTGGTCAGACCTGGCGCTCGTGCCGGCCCGTCGGCGCGCGCAGCGCATCGACGCGATGATCGACGAGATGGGCCTCGAGGAGTTGCGCAACCGACGCGTCGACCGGATGTCGATGGGCCAGCGCCAGCGCGTGCGGTTGGCCATGACGTTCCTGCACGAGCCCGACGTCGTCCTGCTCGACGAGCCTCACACCTCGCTCGACGAGTCGGGCCTCGAGCGGCTCGCGCGCCAGCTCGACGCGCACGCTGCGCGCGGCGGCGCGGCGCTGTGGTGCTCGCCGAGCCTTGCGCTCGGGGAGCTGCGTCACGACTCGGCGCAGGTCATCGTCGATGGTCTGCTGGAGACGGCATGAGGGAGCACCTCGCCGCGGCCGCCACCATGATCCGGCGCGACTGGCTGATCTTCGTCAGCTACCGCCTGCGATTCATCGCGGTGCTGCTGGGCACGTTCTTCACGCTGACGCTGATGTACTACTTCAGCCGCCTCGTCGGCGGTGGCGTCAAGCCGTTCAACGGCCCCGACGACTACTACGCATACGCCGTCGTCGGGCTCGTGATCCTGGCCGTGCTGAATTCCGTGCTCGCCGGGCCACCCGGCATGGTGCGCGCCGAGCTGATGGCCGGCACGTTCGAGCGCCTCTATGTCTCGCCGTTCGGCCCGATAGCTGCGCTCGTGTCGACGCTGCTGTTCCCGTTCGTCTTCGCGCTGATCAACGCGATCATCATGCTCGTCTTCGCCGGGATCGTCTTCGGTCTGAACATCGAGTGGGACACGGCGCCGCTTGCGATCCCGCTCGCCGCCGCCGGCGCATTGGCGTTCCTGCCATTCGGCGTGCTGCTGCTGGCGCTCGTGCTGCTCGTCAAGCAGGCCGCGAGCGGGACGACGTGGGTGATCGCCGGCATCTCGCTCGTCGCGGGGCTCTACTTCCCGGTCACGCTGCTGCCCGACTGGATCCAGTGGGCGTCGGACGTCCAGCCGTTCACCCCTGCGACCGAGCTGTTGCGCCACACGCTCGTCGGCACGCCACTGACGCACAGCGCGGGCGTCGACCTGCTCAAGCTCTTCGGTTTCACGGCTGTCCTGCTCCCGGCGTCGGTCCTCGTGCTGCGCTGGGCGATCAGCGTCGGGCGCAGGCGCGGGACGTTGATGGAGTACGTGTCGTGAGTCGGAAATCGCCAGCAGAATGCCGATGCACGGGGGCGGCTGACGGTCGACGGGGAGCGGAGCCGTACCGGTGGTACGGCGAGCGAGTCGGCGGCCGTCAGGCGTCTCCGCGCGGCAGGCTGCCGCGAATTTCCGACTCGGGACACTAGAGGCCGAGGTCGCGGACGCCGAGCTCGTCGAAGCCGATGTGGTGGGCGAGCTCGTGGCGGACGGTGATCGTCACCTGCTGGCGCAGCAGCTCGGGGTCGTGGCCGAAGTCGCGGCGCAGCGTGTCGCGGTAGATGACGATGCGGTCGGCGACGTTGTCGCGCGTCGCGCCGTCGCCGTGGTAGAGGCCGTAGGCGCCGCGACGGCGGCCGCCGTCGGAGATCACGACGGCGACGTTGTGGTTCTCGATCAGCGGCCTGAGCAGGTCGGGCAGCTCGTCAAGCGCGTCGCGCACAAGCTCCTCGAAGTCCTCGTCGTCGTACGGATCGAGGTCCATGAACTCCGTTTCGTCGGGCTCGACCGCCAGGCCCTCCTTCGCGAGCCGCTCGGCGCGCATGACGACGCGGTCGAAGTCCGCTTCGGACTCAGGGTCGCTCCAACCGGCCATCCTCAGCCCGATGGCGGCCATGCCACCGAAGAGCGCGGAGCCGAAGACGATGCAGACCGCGATCGTCTCGACGATGCGCAGCAGCGTGGTGTGGTGCCAGCCGTCCAGGATGACGATCGTCGTGAGCCCAAGGCTCAGCGAGAGGACGGCAGCAATCGCGATCCGACGCCCGGACGGCATCGGTCAAGGGTAGTGGCCCACAGCTGGCTGTTGGGGCCGACCGACCAACCGCCTGCCGCTCAGGACGATGCCCGCGGCTGGACCTCGCGCGCGTCGGCGCCATCCTCTCCGCTCCGGGAATGAAGGCCGCGCGCTCGCCCGAGGTGCGTGCAAGAGGGTCAGATCTTGCAATCGCGCACACGCCGGGATTCTGCGCCCGCGATTCCGGACTTCCGCGCGCGTGGGCGCGCGAGCTCTGGCGCTAAACCCGCGTGATGCTGGATTGCAAGATCTGACCCCTTTGCGCTAGCCGGCCATCGCGCGGGCGATGACGACGCGCTGGATCTCGTTCGTGCCTTCGTAGATCTGCGTGATCTTCGCGTCGCGCATCATGCGCTCGACGGGGTACTCGTTGACGTAGCCGTAGCCGCCGAGGACCTGGACGGCCTCGACGGTGACCTTCATCGCGTTGTCCGAGGCGAAGAGCTTGGCCATCGAGGTGTACTTGCCGAGATCCGACGGCGGCTCGGGGCGGTCGCACATCGCGCAGGCCTTGTAGAGCAGCTCGCGCGCGGCGGCGGTGCCGGTCTCCATGTCGGCGAGCTTGAACTGCAGGCCCTGAAGCTGGTTGATCGGCTTGCCGAACGCGATGCGCTCCTTGGCGTACTCGTTGGCGTAGTCCGTCGCGCCCTGGGCGATGCCGACGGCCTGCGCGGCGGCGCCGAGGCGCGTGCGCTGCAGCGTGCCGAGCGCGACGCCGAGGCCCTTGCCCTCCTGGCCGATCAGGTTCTCCGCCGGCACGCGGACGTCCTGGAAGACCGGCGAGCCGGTCGGCGAGCCGTGGATGCCGAGCTTGTGCTCATAGCCGCCGATCGAGAAGCCCTCGCGCTCCTTCTCGACGATGAACGCGCTGATGCGGTTGCTCTCGCGGTCGGTCTTGGCGAAGACGACGTAGTAGTCGGCGACCCCGGCGTTGGTGATCCAGTTCTTCTCGCCGTTGATGACCCACTCGTCGCCGTCCTTGACGGCGTTCGTGCGCATCGACGCGGGATCGGAGCCGGCCTCGGGCTCAGACAGCGCAAACGCCGGCGAGCACTCGCCGCTCGCGAGGCGCGGCAGCCAGCGCTGCTTCTGCTCGTCGTTGCCGAACAGCTGGATCGGCAGCGAACCCAGCTCCTGGATCATCAGGATCAGCGCGCTTGCAGCGCAGGCGCGCGCGATCTCCTCGACCGCCATCTGCAGCATCAGCGTGCCGGTGCCGGTCCCGCCGTACTCGGTCGCAAACGGCAGGCCGAGGATGTCCTGCTCGCCGAGCAGCTTGCGGACGTCCCACGGGTACTCGCTGGCGCGATCGATCTCCGCCGCCCGCGGCGCGATCTTCTCCTCGGCGATCTGGCGGATGGTCGCGCGGAAGTCGAGGAGCTCCTGCGGAATCGAATAGATCTCGGCGTATTCGGCGGTCGTGCTCATTAGTCGGAAATCCTAGTTGTTTAGACCGCGCCGCCGGCTGTGGACAACGGCTGGTCTTTGTCGTCAGGATTGAGGGGGATCCGCCAAGCGGAACCAATGCGTGATGTGGCCGTCCTTGACGCGGATCGCGCAGCGAGCGCTGTTGCCCTTCGCAGCGCCGCAGTCGCCGCCGACGCGGTCGGTCAGGCGGAAGGTGACGATCGTGTACTCCCCGGCCGCGCCGAACTTCGTCGGGACGGCGCCGCACGGCAGCGAGAGGTTGAACGCGACCCGGTGCGCGCGGGACGTGAGCTTGATCACGGGCGAGGCGTTCTGGATCTTGCTTCGCCGCGCGAAGTAGGACGCGGCCTTGGCGACATCGCCCTTGCGTAGCGCGGCGCTCCAGCGCCGCACGACATGCGCCGCTTCGGGGTCCGCGGCGCCCGTCGCGCGTTGCGGCACACCTGCCGGCAGCGCCCCCGGGTCTCGCTGTTCCTGCGGCGGGGGTTGCTCCTGCGGCGGCGCCGTGGTCGCCCGCGCGTTCGTTTGCGGCGCGGCGTCGCGGGCGTCATCGTCCCCGCCGGATCCACACCCGGCCACCAGCAGGCCCACCAACGCGCTGAGCACCGCAGGGCGCATCGCCGGGCCGATCATCTCACGCCTTTCTAGGATGGAGCGATGTCTCTCGAGGTCTCCCCCGCCGACACCGCGACCGCGCTCGCCGACGGCAGCGCGACGGTCATCGACGTCCGCGAGCCCTACGAGCGCGAAGCCGGCTACATCGACGGCACGACGCACATCTCCCTCGACCGCCTCACCGCCGAAGCCAGCTCGATCCCCCAGGACCAGCCGGTGATCTTCTACTGCCGCGTCGGCTCACGTTCAGCGATGGCCGCTGAGGCCTTCAAGGCCGCCGGGTTGGATGCGCGGACGATGGTCGGCGGCATCGTCGCCTGGGACGCCGAGGGTCGCCCCCTCGTGCCCGAGGGCGCGACTGTGGCGAGCCACTAGCCGCTGCGTCAACGCATCAAGCCCTCGCCACGATCCTGATGTACCGATCATGCGTGGTCGGGTGCGATGACTCGACGGGGAACGCGGCTGATCCCCGAGCCTTCAGTCCTCGGAATCGCGCACCAACGCACGTGCCGTGGCCAAGCGCTTGTCGTAGTCATCGCCGAGCCGCGCTACGAGGGCAGCTTCGAGCGCATCTCTCCAGATCCCACAAGACGCGTTGCTCGGCCTGGTCGGCGAGCGCAACGTCGGGCCTCTTGTTGAACTGAGTGATCCACGCGAAGAGCACGAGCGCCTCGTCGCCCTTGAGCGTGATCGCGATAGCGGGCACGGTCAGAGACCTCAAAGCGTCAGAACGTTCTGGAGTTGGCCTGGGCTGCGCTTCCATCCACCAATAACGCTGCCAGATCAATCGGAAATTGCGTCAAGCACGGACTCCGGATCAAGGAAGTGCGTCACCAGCTGTTGCGGCCGAAAGTCCTCACCAACCCGGTGGCGGCCGGTCTGAGTACTCCCAATACGCGATGCGCGAGAAGGCGTCGACGAACTCCTCCCACGACCGCGCCTCGATCGACGCTACAAGCTCTCGAGCGGCGCGTTCAGCGATTGGCCACTGGAACCGCGAGACGACAACCGTGTACTCCAGCACGCGAAACCCGTCTGGTCCGACGTTCCGAGCCAGCCACCAGGGCGTACGAAGAACAGTGTGAAGTCGTCGCCACTGTCGTCGGCTGCTGGGCCGACCCTGACCGTGGTCTCGATGCGACAGTTAACGGGATCCGTCGGCTCCTGCGCGGGAGCCGGCAGGTAGGCGCTGTCCATACCCTTGAGCTGGGCGTCGAATGCACGTGCGTGTTGCGTCACGGGAGGATCGTCACGTGGAGGTTAGATTCCGCCCCGGGCATCTTGTCAATCAAGTTGGCTTGGATGTCGCCAGCCGATGGTCCTGAGGTCTTTCGCTGCGGGAATCGGTACACGCGCCGGCCGTTCTCGGAGATCCACCCAACCTGCGTCCCCGCGACCCGATCGTGAATCGGCCGAGGCGAACCACCTGTTGCCCTCAGCGATGCCCGAAGTCGCGTCCTCCACGCCGACGACCGAGCCATTGGCGTCCCATTCGTAGGAGCGGTATGTCGGCGGCGTGCTGGTCGTGTCCTGCTTGCCGCGGCCTAGCTTGCGCGCCTCGCCGTCGTACTCGCCACCGCCCGAATCGAAGCTGCGCTTTCGTCTCCACGTTGCGATTGCGATTGCGGTGCGGTTGACGTCGTACTGCCACGCGTAGCGCACCGACGTCGTCTTGCCGATCCGCTTGTTCGTGATCCTTCCGTCGGTCGCGTAGTGGTGATCCCGAGCCGTAGCTAACGGCTGTGCAGACGTTGTTCTCACGCGCGTTCTAGGCGTAGTACTCCCTCGGCGACCGAGAGCACCGAGGTCACCCTTCGCCACGCGCAAGCTGCCTGAGCGTCGAGACGAACTCCGCGCCAACGGCCTGCAAGGTGCCTGCGGGAAGCCATGCTTCGTGAACGGAGTCAGCGCTGTCCTCGCGTCGCCATAGAAGCCACTGCCGCTGGCCCGGGGGCTCTACGAGCAAGACGACGTACGGATCAAACGCGGACATGCCTAGCTGGTTGATGTGGTAACGCGCGAACACGTTGTCCAACCCGTCGTCCGCGATGTCGCCGTAAACGACATCGCGGAGAATGCGAAAGACCTCCTCGGCCGCGAGGCCTTCTAGCTGACGGTCCCATCGGATGACGCTCGTGGCGACGAACGTGTGCCACCAGTTCGCGACGGCTCGGAGTGTCACGACGTCGTCCGCATCGCCGATGACCTGACCTAGCGCACGGAGCCGGAATCGCCCGAACATCCAGCGCGCATCCTGCGGTTCCTCTAGCTCGAACTCGATGGCGAGAAGGTCCGACTCTCCAACCACGGTGTGCATTAGCCCCCGGCTAGTCTCTCTCGCGCGTACTTGCTCACGTTCCTCACGCCGGACCCGTCTCCTTCGATGCCACTGAAGTGCGCGCCTCCGGCGTTGTCTGCCGAGTAACGGTAGACCTGGCCAGCCTGATTCTTTCCAAACCAGGCTGTCGGGTTTACAGGATCGTTGGGCACCGCGCGTCGGTACACGTCCTCGGCATCCGGAGGTAGCGGAGTCTTCCCACGACGCAAGCCTCGTCCTGGCACGTGCTGCGGGTTCACGTCGTACTTTGGTTTCGGTCCGTCGAAGCGTGGAAGCCGCGCCCTCTGAGTCGTGCCGAGAGCACCCTTCGCCAATTTCCCCCCGCGGACGACCGGGAATGCCCCGAGGATGTTGACTCCCTTTTCGACAGTGCTCTCGCCGGCCGGCTGGAGCGGGGCGATGCACAGCTGTAGGAGGACACAGTGCGGCCCGATCTCGGGAAGGCGCGCCTCGAACCCGGTGAGCGTTCGGACCGCATCGTTTGCACGGTCAGGGAGGCTCTCGATGAAGCCAACGACCCCGTCCCCGCTCGCCTTGGCCGCACCGGTCTGGCGTCGGTCGATCTGTGCCTTCGGCGGCGGTGTGGGGCTGAGTGGCACCGCGCCGATTGGCAGCAGGTACTCGGTGCTGTCGTAGTAGGTGTCCCACGCCGGCTTGTTGGCCGTGACCTGACCTTGCGAGATGGCGCGTCGGCGCTGTCGCTCGCTCGAGGTGGGCTTACGACCCATCGGCGCGCAGGGCTCGTTCTCTGCCTTGCCGCAGTGCCCGTCGTACTCGATCCGGTTGACGGGATTGCCCGCGGTGAACGCGTAGGCGTTGTTCGTCAACGGGTCGGCGTTCAGCGCGAGGTCTGCGCCGGCGCCCTCGAAGCGGTCCTGGGTCAGAAAGCGCTCGATGTCGGGCCGGTATGAGCGCGCCTGCATGTCGTAGGTGCGCGTCGAGTTGTCGTAATAGAACGACTGGAAGCGGACCGGGTTCTCCTTCGCGTCAGACGAGAGTTCCGTCTCGGCGTTGGACGCAGAGGAGTCTTTGGGCTCCAGTTCGCCGTAGGGGTCGTAGTCGTAGCGGTCGTCGCCCTCAGCGATCCCCGACGTCGCATCCTCCACCCCGACGACCGAGGCGTTGGCGTCCCACTCATACGAGCGGTAGGTCGGCGTCGTGGTGCTGTTGGGCTGCTTGCCGCGGCCGAGCTTGCGGGTCTCGCCGTCGTACTCGTAGCGATTGATATCCGAGCCCGAGCCCTGCGGCCGTACCTCGCGCGTCAGGCTCTCCGACAGCCCCATGTACGAGTAGTCGAACCCCGTCGCGCCCTGGAAGCTCGACGAGCACGGGTTGGCCTCGGCATCCACTGCGCCGCCCGAGCCGACGAACCCGTTGAGGTCGTGGTCCAGCAGGATCCGGCGGTCACGACGGTCGAGGCCGTCGTAGCAGTACGCGTTGTCCTTGTTGTCGGGGTTGTCGTTGTCGTTGTTGGACCACGACCGCGTCTGACGCTCGAACGGGTCGTACTTGTACCGCGTCAACTCGTCGGGAGATCCCGAAGCCGTGGTCTGCATCAGCGTCTGCGACCCGAAGATGTCGTAGTTGAAGTCGGTGTTCTTCGTCGGGAACCCAGACTGGACACTCGACGACGAATCGAGGCGATCGCCGGTGTAGGAGCTCGTTGTGGTCACCGTCGTAGCGGCCGTGTCCGACGTTGCCCCGTAGGTATCGACCTTCGAGCGGATCTGGCCGTCGCCGTCGAGGGTGTAGTCGACCTTGTGCGACGCCCGCTGACCCAGGCCCGGGCGATTCCACTCCACGAGCTGATCGCGCGCGTTGTACGACCATGTCGTCGTCTGCGCACTGCCGGTCTCGCCGCCGCCCGAGTCGAACGTCCGCTTCGTCTCGACGTTGCGGTTGCGGTTGCCGTCGTACTCCCATGCGTAGCGCACAGAGGTCGTCTTGCCGATCCGCTTGTGCGTGACCTTCCCGTCCGTCGCGTAGTAGCGCCGCTCGATGCGATCGGCCGGCGTCTGCGTGCGATACAGGGCGCCCGACGGCCAGTACTTCATGTTCGTCGTGTGATCAGACGACCCGTACGTGACCTTGGTCTGGGTGTTGTTCTCGCGCTCATCCCATGCGTGGTCGTGGGTCGCGCCGCCGTTGTACGCGACACCGTCGGGCGCCACGCGCCCGTCGACCTGGACCTGGTCCACCAAGCCGCCGGGCAGATACCGGTACCGCGTGTCCTTGCCCGTCCCCCACGACTCGTTGATCGTCCGCGGACGTTCGCTGCCGTCGCGCGAGATCGTCGTGTTGCGCTTCGGGCACGTCCCCGCCGGGTTGGGTGTGCGGCACGACGAGGGCGCCTCGGGCGGCTGGTTGTCGACGATCTTCGTCAGCGAGCCGTTCTGGTTGTAGCTGTAGTCGTAGGAGCGGTAGTCGAGCGCTGTCGAGCTTCCGGCCGACTGGTAACGGACTGCCTCGCGGCGCTTGACCTCGCTCGACGGCCAGTACGCGCGCTTGATCTGGCGCGTCCCGCCCTCCGAGCTCCACAACGTCTGGTTGCCGCGCTCGTCGTACTCGTACCTGATGGACTGCGAGTAGCTCGCGCCGAGATCCTCGTTGGAGGTCTCCGGCCAGCCGTTGTTGTACGACACGTAGTGCTGGCTGAAGCCCGAGTGGTTCGCGCCGGTCCAGTGGAACACCGTCCCGACGTTGGTCACGAAACCGCGCGAGTTGTACTGATACTCCTGCCGATAGCGCTTCTCGTCCTCGCTGTCGCGCAGACCCCACGGCATGTTGACGTCGGTCAGCAGGCCGTCCTCGTCGTACTCGCGGACCGTCGCGTGACGCGTGGAGTCGGTCGTGGTCGTAACCGTGCCGTGCGGATCGCTGTTGACCTCTGGCAACCCGCTGACGACGCCCTTCGGGTTGACCGTCCGCCGCAAGTTGGCGTTGCCGTCGTACTCGGTGACGGTCGTCGTCGCCGTGAGTCCGGCGCCGACAGTCTCCGTCCACAGCTGGTCGCGGCCGTCCCAGCGCCGCACGCGACGCTGCTGGTTGACGTCGGCCTCGGTGTCCTCCGCGGTCGCGTCGGGTGCGGCGCCTGGTGAGAGACGTTCGGTCTCGTTGCCGTTGAGGTCGTAGGCGTAGGTGATCTGGCGGTTGGCGTCCGTCGTCATCCCGGGCGCGGACGGCAGCGTGACACGCGTCAGCTGCTCAGCGCCGTCGTAGGCGTAGCGCGTGGTGTAGACCTCCATCTCCGCCGGCGTCGGTGCCGCCGACGTCAACCCGCGCGACGCGATGAAGCGCGAGCGGTTGTCGTTGGCGTCGTAGCGGTACTGCTTCTCGGTCTTCGGATCGTTACCGGTCTGCGGATCGCGCTCCATCAGCATCCGGTCGACCTCGTCGTAGGTCATCGTCCGGTTGAAGCCGGTGCGTGGCGTCTGATGCGTCGCGACGTTTCCGTTCGCGTCCAGGACGTAGGTCGTCGTGCGCGCGCCTTCGTCCGCGCCCGGCTCCGTGAACGAGATCAGACGATCGAAGTTGTCGTAGGCGAAGTACGTCGTCTCGCCGTCGACGTTGCCGGGCAAGCCCTCCCAACCCTGCACGGTCTCCTTGACGTTGCCGTGCTTGTCGTACGTCGTGCCCAGCGCAATGCGCTGCTCGAGGTCGTACCCGAAGCTGTGGATGGTCTCGCGGCCGACCGCGTCGTACGCGAAGCGCTGCTGATGCTGCTTCTCGGTCGTCGGCTCCTGGTTGCCGTCGAGGCCCTCGACGTTGGTGACCTGGGTGACCCGCATCTCGCCGTCGTAGGCGATGTGCGCGCGGCCCTTGCGCGGCATCGCCTCGGGCAGCTCCATCTGGTCGACGTCGCCGAGGTCGCCGCTGCCACCGATGCTCTCGGGCAGCTTGATCGCGCCGATCGGACCGGGCTTGGGATCTTCGGGCGTGCGCTCGCGGATGGTCGGGCCGTCCTTGATCCACCACGACGGCCGGCCGGTCGTCTTGAGCTCACCGGTGTCGTAGAACGTGTTCGCGAAGTTCTCCCCGCGCGCGTCGGTGACGAGCGTCGGGTCGCCGGCGTCGTTGAGCTCGTACTGCACCTTCCAGCTCTGCACGACGTCGTATTGATCCTTGTCCCACGGGATCGAGCGCGACTTGACCTCGCCCGTCGGCCAGTAGTCCAGATGGGTGGTGTAGTCCCCGGCTTCCTCGCCGATCCCTGTCGTCGCGTTGCCCTTCGGCGAGACGATGTCGGTGACCTTGCCGTCATCACGCAGCACGTACTTCGTGTGCGCGTTCTCCGGCGCGAAGACGTCCGTCAGCAGATCGCGGTTGTCGTAGGCGTAGGTCGTCGCGAACCCAGCCAGCGGCGCGACGAACGCGCCGCCCCCGTCGACGTTGCCCTTGCCGTCGAAGTCGGTGTCGAACGCGCGCGGCGTGATCTGCGACGCGAGCTGATCGTTGGCGTCGTATGCGTACGTCGTGCGCAGGCGGTGGTCGTCGGGATCCTCGACCTTTGCCGTGCGGTTGTCGGCCTTGTCGTACTCATAGACCCAGCGCTGACCGGCCGGTGTGGAGGCGTTGGCGACCGCCGCAGTCCCCGTGGCGTTGTCGTTGTGCTTGGGGTCGCTGACTCCGGTGAGGTTGCCGCGACGGTCGTACGCCATCCCCGTGAGCAGGTCATCGGCGCCGAACAGCGTCGGGCCCGTCGTGCGGTCCTCGAGGATCCGGTTGTCGGCGGCGTCGTAGAAGAAGCGCGTCGCGTACTCCCCGTTGGCGTCGAGCGGCTTGCCCTCGCGCTTGACGTTGCCGAACTCGTCGTACTGATACCGCGTGACGGCATCGCCGCCAAGCTGCTCGCTGCCCGGCTCGCGCTGCTCGATTGGCTGCTCGGCCTCGTCGTACTCCGTCGTCCAGACCTTCCCCGCGCCGTCTGTGCGCGTGTGGACGTTGTCGTTCGAGTCGTACGTCCACGAGCGGTTGGTGAACACCGCCGGGTTCTTCGTCGACTCCTTCGGCATCTGCTCGGTCAGCTTGCGATCGAGCGCGTCGTAGGTGAACGTCGCGGTGTACTGGCCGCCGCCTCCAAACGACGACGCATTCGTGATCGTCAGGCAATCGGTCGGGTTGAGGACGCCGCGAGGATCGGTGACCTTGCTGACGCGGCCGACCGCGTCGTACTGCGTCAGCCAGACCTTCCCGCGCGGGTCCGTGCGCTTGCGCGGCTGCCCGTTCGGGTCGAAGCAGCCGTAGTTGGTCTCGTTGTCGACCTCGTCGCGCTCGAGCGTGACGTTGCCGTTGGCGTCGTAGACCGTCTCGAACGGCTGGTGCCCAGCGACCGTGCGCGCGATCACGTTGCCGCGCGTGTCGCGGTCGAACGTCGTCGTGTGGTCTGCGGGGTTGGCGCCGCTCTCGTTACCACGCGGCGTGATGATCTTGTGCAGGTCGATGACGAAGTTGCGGCCGGCGTCGTTGCCCTGCCCGCCGCTCGTGCCAGTGGCGATCTGCGTGCCAGAGCCACGCTGGTATTCAAAGGACGTCTTGTGGTTGTTCGGGTCGGTGACCGACTCCATCGACGCCCCGTGGTCCTCGCCGGTGTCGTTGTAGCGCCAGTCGGTGACGGCCGCACGGGCGCGCGTGCGCGGGTCGCCGCCGGGTGCGCCGTCGGCCGAGTCCTCTGCGTTGACGACCTCCCGGACCGGGTTGTTGTTGTCCTGCCCCGTGCCGCCCGAGGTGGCGTTGTCCCACGTCTGCGTCGTCACCGTGCCGCGACCGTCGACGAGGCGAATCAGCCGCCCGCGCTCATCGGTCGTGTACGTCGTCGTGCGCGTGCCAGACGACGTCAGGCCGGTGGAGCGAATGGCTCGCCCACCGATGTGACGGTGTTCACGCCGCTCGTCGCGTAGCCGTAGTTGCGGCGGTTGCCGCCCGTGCCGTTCCACGTTCTGCGGCGGTCATCGAGCCGCGTGGCGCGCGCCGAGACGCCTGTTCCGCTGTACGTGACCTGCGTCCACTTGGCGCGCGGGTCGTACATCTTGATCAGTTGCTTGAGCGTCGAGGACGTCGTCCACTCGAGCTTGGTCGTGCGCTCGGCGGTCGTCGCTTGTGCCTCGATGATCTCGGACAGGTATGCCGGGCCGCTGCCCTCGTCGTCACCGGTGTAGACGAAGCGCGTAACACGCCCGGTGTGATCGGTGATCGAGGTGATGGTTCCGCGCGGGCTGTCGCCGTTCGGCCCGTTCAGATTGCCTCCGTATACGAACGTCAGCTGGCGCCCTGTCGCATCGGTGATCGAGCTGACGGCCCTTCCGCACCCTGACGGGGAGATGCCACACGTGGTCTGTCCGAGGAAGAAGACGTCCGCATAGTTGAACGTGATGGTGTTGCCGTTGCGGTCGACGATCGAGCGCTGGAAGCCGTTCTTGTCGAAGAAGTACGTGACGCCGTCAGGGCGCGTGATCGCCCAGCGCTTCGGGTCGTCGGCGGTGTCGGGATTCGGCGGGTTCGTGAAGCGGCGCAGCCACAGGTGCACGCCCTTCGGGGAGACGTAGCGCTCGCGTCCGCCGTCGAGCGTGCGCGTGAAGACGTGCCGCGTCCCGTCACCGTCGGTGAGGTTGATCTGCGTGGCCGCGTTGCTGACGTCGAGCGGCTCGTTGAGGCGTGTCAGGCCGCTGGCCTGCACCGAGATGCCGCGGCCGGCCATGAGGTATTTGCCGCTGGACGGGTTCGGCTCCATCGAGTTGTACGTGAGGCGCACGAACGGCGACAGGCCACGGCCGCGCATCGCGACCGGCGTCTTCGTCCACAGGAAGTTGCCGCTCGTGAGGTTCACCGAGGCGCGTCCGCCCGCGCCGGTCTCCATCGAGTCGTAGGTCAGCCAGTCCTCGAAACCGAGGCTCTCCTGGCTGAGGGCGAGCACGGTGACGACCTGTGCGCCGACCTGCTGCGTGTCGGTGTTGCCCGCCAGGTCGGTCGTCTCGACCTCGACGACGTGCTTGCCGGTGCCCTCCTTCTCGGGCTTGAAATCAAACTGCGCGGCGGCGTCTGCCGGGCACTTCGCGTCGCTGCACTCGGCGACGTCATGGGTGCGCGCGACCTCGCCGTCCAGGCGGAACACGATGCGCTTGACGCCCGAGCGCGACGAGCCGTCGCTGGCGTTCACCTGCAGCGTGTAGGTGCCGCCCGAAAGCTCGGCACCGCCGGCCTCGACCAGCGAGCCCGACATCATCACTGCAGGTGCGCGATGGTCGACGCGCACGCTTCCGAGCGCGCGCGGCTCGCTGCGGTTGCCAGCGGAATCCTCCGCGACGACGTCGAAGTCGAGTGCGCCCTCGGCCAGCGCCGCACGATCGACGGTCAACGTGTGGCTCTGCTCCGCGGGGCAGTCGGCACCCTCGGCACACGCCGGGTCGCTCGCGGCGATCTCCTTGCCGCCCTGGCGCAGGCGCAGCACGCGCACGCCGGCGTGCGCGTCGGTCGCCTTGGCCGTGACGGAGATGTCGCCGCCGACCCACGTGCGCGAGCCGTCGATGTCCGCTTCGGCGACCTCAGGAGCGGTGCGGTCAGCCTTGTAGGAGAACTCGCGCGTCGCGGTCTTGAGCGTGCGGTCGCGTGCCTCGACCAGCCCCTTCTGCACGCCCTCCTCGCCGGTGAACGACAGCGTCGCGTCGAATGATCCCGGGCAAGGGTCGGCGTTGGGGGTGCCGCACGGCGCGGCCGTGCTCGCCTGGCGAATGACGTCGTCGCCCACGCGCACGCCGAGGTCCACGATGCCTAGGCCTTCGTCGCTGGCCGATGCCGTCACGGAGATGTCGCCGTTGGTCCAGCCGGCCGGCTTGAGCTCGACGCGGTCGCCAACGGTGGGCGGTTGCTTGTCGCCCTGGTAGATCGTGACCGCCTCCGTCGTGATCTGCGGGAGCTGGGCGTTCTGGTCGTAGGAGCCCGTGGCAGTCAGCTGGAAGAACGCCGGCACGCCGCCCGCGTTCTCCTTCGGGTCGCCCGAGCAGTCGGCCAGCTGGCAATGCCGCACGAACGCCGACGCCGCGCTCGTCGCGGAGAGCAGCTTGCCGGCGGTGCGGTCGGCAGCGATGCCGGCGACGACACGCGACGAGCCGCCGGTCGTCCAGCTGGCGATCAGCTCGAAGCGCGAGACGAAGCTGTTGGCATTCGGCGGGGCAAAGCGCCACTCGCCGGTCTGCCCGGCATCGCCGTAGTCGTGGTCGCGCACCGCAGTGATCCCGCGCCCCGGCGCCGCGAGCTCGAACTTCGCATCGGCGGGATCGACCGCGGTCGCCCAGCCCTTGGCGACTGGCGCGTCATCGCCTCCGACGACGACACGCTGATCGACCATCACGGGCCAGGCGGTCTGCTGGTCGGTGGCGGTCGTGACGGTGAGCGAGTCGCCGTGGAGCTCGTAATGCGCGACGAGCATGCGCCCGTCGGCGTCGATCGCACGCGGCGGCAGCAGCCTCCCGGCGACCTGATCTTTCTCCACCGCTTCGATGGCGCCGTCGCGCTCCCGCAGCGTCAAGCCGTTGCGGGCGGCGAGCGTCAGCGTCACCGCTCCGGGCGCACGCAGTTGCGTGAACAGCGTCGCGCCGAGCGCAGTCGGCTTCCACAGCGCGTCGACGTCCTTCAGCGCGTCGGGGTACGCGACGAGCGGTCCCATCAGCCGGCCCTTGGCGACCGCGCCCTTCACGGCGACCTGCCAGACGTCGCCGATCGAGGCGGCCGCGTTCAGCGCCTGCGGGAAGGTTGCCGTGACCAGCGGAGTGCGCGGCTGCAGACCCGCCTCACGGTCGGCGAGCGACAGGTCGACGGGCGCCGGCTTGCCGTCGGCGTCCTTCGCCCGCAACGGCAGCGTCGCGTTGACGACGACGTTCTTGCTCGCATCCTTGCGCTCGATGACCGCACTGCGGTTGTCGTCGGAGTAGTGGACGGTGTCGCCGTCCGCCGCCTGCAGCCCGGCCCATGCCGGCTCGGCGAAGAGCTGCGGATGCAGCGCCTTCGCCGCCTCGATCGGGTCGGCCGGCAGTTGCGCGCGCGCCGCGCGGCGCGACTGCGTCTCGGTCTCGGCGAGCGAGCGGATGGCGGCCGCGGTCGAGCCTGCGGGCGGTGGTGCCGGCTCCGCCGCCAACGCGGTCAGGGCGACCGATGCCCCGATCACCAGCGTCACGATCCCCGTCCCGACGGCCGTCCCGACCCCACGCGCGAGCATGCCGGATGCGTATTCGACAACCCGTGCCACCCGCAAGGCGACAGGCGATATCCGCGCGATTTCGCAAAATCGCAGAGATTTGTGCTGTCACGTCACTGACACCAAGGGCTTGTGGGATCCGCGGCGCCCAGCAACACTTCCGCGCCAATGGGGTCGCAATGGGGGAACGAGAGCGTCGCGCTCTCCATCAGCAAAGCCGGAAGCCACCTCGGCCTCACAGCCAGCGTCTTCAGGGGCCTCGTCTCCGACCACGGCTTCCCGGTCGCGATCCGCACCAGCGGCGGCCACCGCCGCTACCCGCTCGAGCAACTCGACCTCATCCACACCGCGCTGCACCGCGGGCATGCGTATCCGGTCGCGTTCGGCTGGGCCAAGCGCACGTGGCAGTCGCGCACCGACGACCTCCTCGCGTGCCTGCGTGTGTGTGACCTGCGCAGCGCCGACGCGATCATCAGCGACCGTCTCAACCTCCGCACAGGCGATCTGCGCATCGGCGTGGCGCGTGAGCTCTACGGCGCGGCGCGCGTGCTGGAACAGGAGGCCCCGGACGACGCGACCACGGCGCTGGCCGACAGCTGGACCGCGTCGTGGATCGAGCGGATCGCGGGCGGGTTGCCGTCACCGCACGCGGCGTCCGGCGTGCTGCTCGTCGACGCGAGCGCGAGGGGCACGCTCGCCGGCGTCGCGCTGCAGATGCTCGCGCTGGAGCTCGCCGTCGACCGCACACCGTGGGTTTCGATCACGCTGCCCGCCGAGCGACTCACCAACCTCGCCGCCGCGGTCGCTGCAGTCGGTGCCGACGGCGTCGCAGCCACCGTGCTCGTCGGCGACCGCGATCCGACGCAGCCGCTGCGCATCACAGCACCGATCTTCACGCTCGCGCGCGAGCCGCTGCCCAGCACGCTGCCGATGCCAAGCGACCCAAGCGCCTGGACCGCCGCGATCCGCCGCACAACGACGAAGGGCCCGGTTGCCCGGGCCCTTCGCAAAGTCTCGTAAGCGCAGGCGCCTACTAGATCTTCTGCACGTTGATCGCCTTCGGGCCCTTAGGCCCGGCTTCCTCCTCGTAGGAGACCTTCGCGCCCTCCGAGAGGGAGCGGTAGCCGTCGGCGACGATGCTGGTGTGATGGACGAACAGGTCGCGGGTGCCCTCATCAGGTGTGATGAACCCGAAACCCTTGTCGTCGCTGAACCACTTGACGGTTCCTGTGGCCATGTGGGCCAGTCCTCCGATTGTTGCTTCGTGCTGCGCCATCGGAGAACAAAAGCCGCCCCTCCAACGCCTGCACTGCTTTCGCCGAGCATCCGTCGCCCGACACGACGAACGGGACGGTAGCAGGCCAGCCCACCGCGCTCATGTGGTTATGCCGTGAAGCCCTCAGGAGTCCGGAACGTCGATCTCGCGCTTGAGGATCTTCCCCGTCGGCCCCTTCGGCAGATCGTCCACGAGCCAGACCTTGCGCGGGTACTTGTACGCCGCGACCTGCTCCTTGACGTACGCCTGCAGCTCGTCGGTCGAGACGCTCTCGCCCTCCTTCAACGCGACCGCCGCGCCGACCTCCTCACCGAGCTCGTCGTGGGGCATCGCGACGACGGCCGCCTCGCGCACTGCCGGGTGCTCGTAGAGGACCTCCTCGATCTCACGCGGGTAGACGTTGTAGCCGCCGCGGATGATCAGGTCCTTCTTGCGATCGACGATGAAGAAGTAGCCGTCCTCGTCGACCTTCGCCATGTCGCCGGTCTTGAACCAGCCGTCGTCGGAGATCGACTCGGCGGTCGCGTCCGCGCGGTTCCAGTAGCCCTTCATGACGTTGTGGCCGCGGATCACGATCTCGCCAGGCTCGTCCGTGGCGACGTCGTTGCCGTCGTCGTCGACGACCTTCATCTCGACACCCTCGATCGGCGTGCCGATCGAGCCCGGCTTGCGCTCCTTGTCGGGATGGTTGAACGACGCCACCGGCGACGTCTCGCTGAGCCCGTAGCCCTCGAGGATCTTGCAGCCGAACTTCTCCTCGAACGCACGCATCAGCTCGACCGGCAGCGAGGCGCCACCAGACGCACACAGCCGCAGCTTCGAGGTGTCGGCACCGTCGGCGCCGGCGTCGTTGAGCAGCGCGCCGTACATCGTCGGCACGCCCATGAAGATCGTGACGTCGTCACGGCCGAACATCTCGAGCGCCTTGCCCGGCTCGAAGCGCGGGATCAGCGACATCGTCGCGCCCGCGGCGATGCAGGTGTTCATCGCACACGTCTGCCCGAAGGAGTGAAACAGCGGCAGGCAGCCGAGGATCACGTCGCCCTCCTGCGGCGAGAACAGACCGAGGCAGGCCTCGACGTTGCGCGTGAGGTTGTCGTGCGTCAGCTCGGCGCCCTTCGGCGTGCCGGTGGTGCCGGACGTGTAGAGGATCACGGCGGTGTCGTCGCCGCTGCGGGCGGCAACGTCGGTGAGCGGGTCGGCGGCGGCGACGACCTCCTCGAACTCGCCGGGTTTGACCTCGATCAGCTCGGCGCCCGACTCGTCTGCGCCGATCTTCGCGGCGTCGGCAAAGTCCGACCACGCGAAGACCGCCTTCGCGCCCGGGTCCTTGAGGTAGAACGTCGTCTCGCGGCCCTTCAGCAGCACGTTCATCGGGACGACCGTCGCGCCGAGGCGCAGGATCCCGTAGTAGACGACGGGGAAGTAGGGGACGTTCGGCAGCATGATCCCGACGCGGTCGCCGGGGCCGATGCCCTTCGCGGCCAGCAGGCCGGCGATGCGCGCGCTGGCGCCGTCGAGCGCCGCGTACGACAGGACGAGATCGTCGAGCTTGATCGCGGGCGCGTCGGGGGACCGCTGCGCCGTCCGCGTGAGGTTCTCGGCAAGGCTCATGTGCCGATGCTATTCGGCGCCGCAACTCCGGGCTGACTGGACCGTTCAGGGCTCGTGGCTTACCGTCCAGCGACCGTGCGTCGCCTCCTCGTCCTGCCCCTCCTGATTGTCGCGCTCACTCCCACGACGGCCGCGGCCAAGCCGCGGATCGTCGGTGGCTCACCGGTCGCGATCACGGACGTGCCCTACCAAGTCCAGCTGAAGATCGTCACGTTCGAGGGCACCTTCCTCTGCGGCGGCTCGATCCTCGACACGACGCACGTCCTGACGGCGGCGCACTGCGTCGACGGCGTGCCCGCGCCCGGCAACATCGAGGTGACCGCGGGCACGGCGCAGCTCGACGGCCCGGCGCCGCCCGCCCAGCGCATCGCCGCGTCGGACTTCGACATCCACCCCGGCTACGACCCGATCTCCGCGCAGCACGACGCCGCGCTGCTGACGCTCGCGACGCCGCTGACGCTCGGTCCGGCGGTGCAGCCGATCCCGGTGGCGGGGTCGACGCCGCCGGCCGGGACGACGGCGCTCGTCACGGGCTGGGGCACGACGTCGTTCGAGGGCTCGGTGTCCTCGACGCTGCTCGGCGCGCAGGTCAACGTCGTCCCCGACGGCGACACGACGTGCGCGACGAACTACAGCCTGTCGGCCGAGGACCTTGCGGTGATGCTCTGCGCGTCCGCACCCGGCAAGGACTCCTGCCAGGGCGACTCAGGTGGTCCGCTCGCCGCCGGCGGCGTCCTGATCGGCATCACCAGCTTCGGCGAGCAGTGCGCACTCGCCAACTTCGCCGGTGTCTACACCGAGGTCTCCGCCCCGGCGATCCGCGACTTCATCGGCGGTGTCCTCCCCGGCCCGAGTGCCAGTGCGCCGCCGTCTCTGACCGGGACGCCGCGCGTCGGTGAGACGCTCACCTGCAACGCCGGCGACTGGACCAACGCCGCGAGCTTCGCCTACCAGTTCGGCGCAGGCACGTCGCTCTCGCAGATCCTGCAGGCGTTCTCGGGCACGCGCACCTACACGATCCAGCCGGGCGACATCAACAGGACGATCGGCTGCTCGGTGCGCGCGACGTCGTCCTCCGGCGGCGCGCGCATCGTCGACTCGAACACGGTCGGCCCGATCCAGCCGGTCGCCCCTCCGCCGCCTCCGCCCCCGCCGCCACCACCGCCCGCGCCGACGGACACGACGCGGCCGAGCTCCAGCGTCAGCGGGCGTAGCTGCACGCGCACCGCGTGCCGCGTCGTGATCCGCGTCGACGACTCGGGCTTCACCACCGGCGTCGCGTCGCTCTCGTTCACCTACACGACGCGCTACCGCGTCACGTGCCGGCGCAACGGCCGCCGCACGACCTGCGCGCGCACGCGGCGCGGCGCGGCAAAGCCGGTGCAGACCGACACGCGCACGTTCGTGACGCGGCTGCGCAACCTGCCGTCGGGCTCGACGACCACGATCGCGGTCCGCGCGACGGACAAGGCCGGCAACGTCCAGCAGTTCGCGACGCGCGCGACGCTGCGCACGACCAAGCGCAAGACCCGGCGGTAGTGGACGACCCGCTGCGCGTCACCGCGGGGCTTGCGATCCCGCTGCGCGAGATCACGCTGCGGGCAAGCCGCTCGTCGGGGCCCGGCGGGCAGCACGCCAACGTCACGGCGTCGCGCGTCGAGGCGAGCTTCGACGTGCGCGCCTCGGAGTCGCTGACCGCCGCGCAGCGCGACCTGCTGCTGCGCCGCCTCGGCCCGGTCGTGCGCGCCGTCGCGCAGGACGCGCGCTCGCAGGCAGTCAACCGCGAGCTTGCCGTGCGGCGGCTGCGCGACCGCCTTGCCGCGGGCGTGCACGTCGAGCGCCCGCGCCGCGCCACGCGCCCGACGCGCGCGTCGGTGGAGCGCCGCCTCAACGCCAAGCGCCACGCATCCGCGCGCAAACGTGGGCGGCGCGCGCCGCCCGACGACGATTAGGCCGCCGCCGTTGCGCTGGCCAGCTCGCGAAACGCAGCGGCAGTCGCCTCGTCGGCAGGGAAGAACGACTCGATCGACAGCTCGGCGACCGTGACGTCGATCGCCGTCCCGAACGTCGCGACCGTGCTGAAGAAACGCAGCTCGATTCCCTCCGGCCCTTCCATGCACAGCGGCACCGCGATGTCGCCGTCGATCTCGCTGTCGTCCTCGTAGGGCGCGCCCGGGTACTCGAGCAGCTCGTCGCGCAGCGCGGTCAGCGCGGCGTCGCCGGTCAGCGTCACCTCGCGATCCAGCCGCGCAAGCAGATGCCCGCGCCACTGCCCGAGGTTGCGGATCCGCCGCGCGAGGCCGTTGGGGTGCAGCGACAGGCGCAGAACGTTGATCGGCGGCTGGAGCAGCTCGGCGTCGACGCCGGCGAGCATCACCGCGACGCCGCTGTTGGCGGCGACCAGTCCCCACTGACGGTCGACGACGCAGGCGGGGTAAGGCTCGTGGCTGGCAAGCACGAGGTCGAGCGCGCGCTTCACGGGCGCAAGCTCAGGATCGTCGAGATCGAGCTCGCCGTAGCGCGGCGCGAAGCCGGCTGCGAGCAGCAGCTTGTTGCGCTCACGCAGCGGGACCTCGAGGCGCTCGGCAAGCAGCAGCACCATGTCGGCGCTGGGGTTGGAACGTCCCGTCTCCACGAAGCTCAGGTGGCGCGTGGAGACGCCGGCCTCCAGCGCGAGGTCCATCTGGCTGAGGCGCCGGCGCTGGCGCCACTCGCGAATCATCGATCCCACGCCTGCGTCTGACATGCGCATCCGAGGTTACCCCCGGGCCCGCGGCAGCAGCCGGCTGAGGACGACGACGAGCGCACCAAGCGCGGCGAGCTGCAGGACGCTGACCTCGAAGGCGTGGCCGTAGCCCTGCTCGGCGGCGCCGAAGAAGATCACGCCGGTCACCGCGACGCCGAGCGTGCTGACGAGAAGTCCAGGACGATCATGAACGTCCCGGCAAGCAGGACCGGCAGCGCGGCCCAGCGGTTGGTGTGCGCCCGCTCGCGGCGCTTGAGCGCAACTGCGGGGGCGCGATCTCGTGCGTGCTCATGACGCCGGTCACCGTCGCAGCGAACCGGCGGCACGGCGATTACGCGCGGGGTAACGGGGTCAGGGTAACGGGGTCAGATCTTGCAATCGAGCACGGGCGGGGTTTTCACGCGTGTGACGGCGGGCTTCGCCGCCGCCACAGGCCGCACGCTCTGACCCCAAACCCGCGAGATGCTGGATTGCAAGATCTGACCCCCTACCGGCTGACGCGCTCGCAGTCGCGGGCGACGCGGTCGCCGGGGTCGGCCAGCACGGTGTCGCGGCCCGGCCCGCAGCGGACGACGTCGTGCTCGCCGCGCACGACGTTGATGCGGTCGTCGCCGGGCCCGCCGCTGACGCTGTCAGGCCCGAGGTTGCCGAACAGGCGGTCGTTGCCGTGGCCGCCGAAGATGCGGTCGTGGCCGCGGTCGCCGGTGATCGCGTCGTCACCGGCGTCGCCGTAGATGACGTCGTCGTTGGAGCGCCCGGCCATGATGTCGTTGCCCGCGCCGCCGTGGAGCTCGTCCTTGCCCCACTCCCCATCCACGTAGTCGTCGCCACCGCCGCCGAAGAGGCGGTCGTTGCCCTGCTTGCCAAAGAGCGAGTCCTCGCCGGCCGTGCCACGCAGCACGTCGTTGCCGCGCGTGCCCGAGATCACCGACGTCGGCTCACCGTCGTCGGCCGCCTCGGCCGGGACCGGGGTGATCGTCTCGCATTCCACGAGCGCGTCGCGCGTCGGCGCGTCGAGCTCGACGAAGACGGTGTCAGAGCCCTCACCGCAGTCGACCTCGTCGCGGCTGTCATCAGCGACGCGGATCGTGTCGTCGCCACTGCCCGCCTCGATCACGTCCGGCCCAGGCCCACCGACGATCTGGTCGCTCGCGTCGCCGCCGATGAGCTCGTCGTCGCCGCTGCCGCCGTCGAGCTGGTCGGCGCCGGCGCCGCCCTCGATCGTGTCGTCGCCGAGCCCACCCTTGACGACATCTGAGCCGTTGTTGCCCGCGAGCAGGTCACGCGCGGGGCCGCCGTCGATGTTGTCGTCGCCGTCGCCGCCGGTGACGTTCTCGGTGCCGGTCTGCCCGTGGATCTCGTCGTTGCCGTCGCCGCCCTTGACCAGGTCAGACCCACGCCCGCCCTTGATCAGGTCGTTGCCCGGCCCGCCGAACAGGCGCCGGTCGTTGCCGAAGCCATGCTCGATGATCTGGTCGTCGCCGCCCTCGCCGTAGACACGGTCGTCGCCGTCGCCGCCGTCCAGCACGTCGTTGTCGTCCGAGCCGTGGATCGTGTCGTTGCCTGTGCCGGCGTTGGCGTTGTCCGCCCCGCTGCCGCCGGCGAGGCGATCGTTGCCCGAGCCGCCGTCCATGTGGTCGCTGCCGGGCCCGCCGTCGATGCGATCGTCGAAGCTGCCGCCGACGAGGATGTCGTTGCCCTCTCCCCCGCGCAGCAGGTCGTTCTCGCGGCCGCCGCCGATGCGGTCGTCACCGCCCGAGCCCCTCGATGAGGTCGCGCAGGCGCGTACCGCTGATGTTGTCCGCGGCGTCCGTCCCGGCGACCCGCGCAAGCCCCGGCTGGACGGCGATCGCGCGTGCGCCGTTGAGCTCGACGCTGCCGATCCGCCGTGCGGCGAACGGCGAGACGAGCGACAGCCCGCCGGCACCGCCGTCGGCGAAGTAGACACGGACGCCGTCGGGCGACCAGCCCGGCGCGCCCGGCCCGGCGCCGACGCGCAGGCCGCGGACACGACGCGTCGCCACGCTCAGCAGCGCCGCTGTCCGCCCGCCGGGCGCAGCGCCGATCGCGACAGTCGCGCCGTCGGGCGACAACGCCGCCGCCCCGCCGGCACCACGCGGCAACCGCACGCGGCGCTTGGCGAGCTTGCGTCCACGGAACGGGAGCACCGCCACGCGCGTGCGCTGCACCACCCAGACGCGGCCGGCACGGTCCCACGCCAGGCCGCGCACGCCACGCGCGCGCACGCGGCGCACGAGCCGCTTGCGCCCGAGGTCGACCAGCGCGACGCGACCGCTGCGCAGCGCGACCGCGGCGGTCGTGCCGAGCTGTGACAGCGCCAGCGCGGTGGCCTGGCCGCGCAGGCGCGCGCGGCCGATGCGCCGCAGGCTGCGCGCGTCCAGCACGTGAAGCGACGGACCGGCGGCGACGTAGATGCGTCCGCCTGCCGGGGAGATCGCGATGCCGGCGATGTCTGCGGGGAGCGTCGCGCGGCGCTTGACGCCGATGTTCGCGTCCAGTGCTGCGGCGCCGCGCACCCCCGCCGGCATCGCGCCGACCTCGATCAGCGCCAGCGTGCGTCCGCCGGCGACGTAGGCGCGGCTGCCGTCGCGCGCGAAGGCCGCGGCCGTCGTGGCCGCGCCGACCGCCGGCCGCGCGACCACGGTGTTCGTGGTGATGTCGAGCAGCGCGGCGCTGTTGGCGCTGGTGGCGACGACGGCGACACGCGCGTCAGCGACGGCAGGGAGCGCTGCGAGCAGCACGAGAATGGCGAGCCAGCGCCGCACATCAGGGGATTCGCGCGGCACGCCCACACTCCTCCGATAGCGTCCGCGCAGCGATGGGCGTACAGGCACGGACACTCATCGACGGGGAGCAGACCGCCGAGGCGATCGCGTCAGAGCTGATCGGCTTCCTCGGCATCGCGCACCGCACGCTCGATCTCGCGCTGTACGACCTGCGCCTGCCCGGTCCCGTCGGCGACGCCGTCGCGGACGCGCTGCGCGCGGCGCAGGAGCGCGGCGTCACCGTGCGCATCGCCTACAACGACGACCGCCACGACCGCCGCCACCCGCTGCCGCCCCCGCCACGCACCGAGCCGCACGTGCTCGAGTCGGTCGGCGTGCCCGTGAAGGGCATCCCGGGCGAGCCGGACCTGATGCACCACAAGTACGTCGTGCGCGACGGCGAAGCGCTGTGGGGTGGCTCGGCGAACTGGACGCTGGACTCGTGGACGCGTGAGGAGAACGTCATCGTGACGCTCGAGTCGCCTGCGATCGCGGCGGCGTACGCGCGCAACTTCGAGGAGCTGTGGACCAGCGAGCGCGTCGAGGACTCCGGCAACTTCGACGTCCCGCCCGTCGAGGTCGGCAGCTCAGTGGTGCGCGCGTGGTTCTCGCCGGGCCGCGGCGAAGCGCTGTCGCATCGCATCGCCAAGGCGATCGGCAGCGCGCGCCGGCGCGTGCGGATCGCCTCGCCGGTGCTGACCGCCGGGCCGATCCTCGGCACGCTCGCCGAGGTCTGCGCCGAGCGCCGCGTCGACATCGCCGGCATCTGCGACGCGACGCAGACCGGCGAGGTCTTCCGCCAGTGGCGCGCGAACCCCAGCTCCGCGTGGAAGGCGCCGCTGCTGGAGCGCGTGCTGGAGGGCGCGAGCTTCACCGGCAAGCGCTCGACGCCGTATGCGCCGGGCGCAGTCCACGACTACATGCACGCGAAGGTCACCGTCGCCGACGACACCGTCTTCGCCGGCTCGTTCAACCTCAGCCGCTCGGGCGAGCTGAACGCCGAGAACGTGCTCGAGATCCGCGACCACGCGCTCGCCGAGCAGATGGCGGCGTTCGTCGACGAGCTGCGCGAGCGCTACCCCGCGGCAGCGTCAGCGCCGAGCTGATCGGTCGCGGCCTGCACGCAGACGCGGACGACCTCGTGCGGGTCGTCGGTGCAACGGAAGAGGTCGAGGTCGTGTGAGCTGATCAGGCCGCGGCTCAGCATCTGATCGCGCACCCAGTCGATCAGGCCCGCCCAGAACTCCTTGCCGACGAGCATCACGGGGAAGTGGTTCACCTTGCCGGTCTGGATCAGCACAAGCGCCTCGAACAGCTCGTCGAGCGTGCCGAAGCCGCCCGGCATGACGACGAACGCGTTGGCGTAGCGCACGAACATGACCTTGCGGGCGAAGAAGTAGTGGAAGTTCAGCGGCAGGTCCTGGTAGGGGTTGCCGTCCTGCTCGAACGGCAGCTCGATGTTGAGCCCGACCGAGCGCGCACCGACGTCGCGCGCGCCGCGGTTGGCAGCCTCCATCAACCCCGGGCCGCCGCCGGTGATGATCGTGAAGCCCGCCTCGCCAAGCGCGCGGGCGGTCGCGCGCGCCAGCTCGTACTCGGGCGCGTCCTCGGGGATCCGCGCGGACCCGAAGATCGACACCGCGCGCTGCGTCCCGTGCAGCGCCTTGAAGCCCATCGCGAGCTCCTCGCGCATGCGCTTGACGCGCTGTGCGTCGGTGATCTCCGTGACGACCGTCGGCAGCTCGGCGCCGAGCAGCTCCTCGTCAGCGGTTTGGGGCGCATGGGGATCCATGCGCCCCATGATCGCGGCTACCTCCGTTCGGCCGCGCCCGTGGGCGGGACGCGCGGGTCCTGGTAGACGAAGTTGAAGACGATCGCGGCCGCGGCGCCGCCGAGCGGGCACGCGATCAGGTAGATCCAGATGTCGCTGAGGTCGGCAAGGCCGGTGACCGTGACGCCGATCGCAACCGCGGGGTTGAAGGCGGCGCCCGAGACCGCGCCGACCGCGTAGGCACCGGCCATCACCGTGAAGCCGATCGCCAGGCCGTAGAACGAGTTGCCCTCGTTGCTGACGGTCGTCGCGACATTGAGCACGACCCACGCGAGCGCGAAGGTGAAGAGGAACTCGACGATCAGCGCGTCGCCGACGCTCTTGACGCCTTCGCCGTCGGCATCGCCCTGGAGCACGAGGTACACGAGCGCCGCCGCGATCGCGCCGGCGGTTTGGGCGACCCAGTAGGGCAGCAGCTCGGTGCTCGGCAGCTTGCCGCGCAGCTGCACGGCGAGGCTGACAGCAGGGTTGAAGTGACCACCGGAGATGTGGCCACCAGCGAAGACCATGACCATCAGCGTCGAGCCGATCGCAAGCGGTGCGAAGCCCTCGGGCGCAAGGGTGACTGCCATGCCGATGGCGAAGACGAGGAAGAACGTGCCGATGAACTCGACCGTCAACCGCTGGGGCAACTCAGGCTGCTGCATCTCGAAGAACCTCCGTTCGGGGGTGACCCGAGGGAACGTATTCGAGCCGGCGGCCGATTACCCTCGCGCGCGCCGCGCGATGACGGCATCCGCACCGGCGCGCATCCGTGTGTTCACGAAGCGCCCGAGGCGCGTGCGATTGCCGGCCACCGCGCGGTAGCCGACGCGCATCAGCCCGGGCGACAGCCGTGCAAGCCAGCGGACGGGCGCGCCCCCGGGGAGGACGGCGGCGACGACCGCGATCGCGTCGCCACCGCTGCGCAACTTGCCGTCCGGGCCGATCGCGTGCGCGCTGAGCAGGCGCTTGCCCTTGGGCACGCTGTCGAGCAGCGCCTGCCCTTCGTCGGACTGGATCGCGACCGGCCGCAGTGCGTGGTCGCGATCCCAGAGCAGCAGACGACCCAGCGACCAGCGGCAGAAGCCGCAGTCGTGGTCGTAGAGGACTACAACCCGGGCGGGTGCGATACGCCGTACCCCTTGGTGGGACGCGACGTGGCATGCCAGCGCGACCCGTCCTGCTTGAGGCCGGAGGTGTCGAAGCGCAGGCCGGCGATGACGGCGTACACGTGGCCGGAGTTGCCGTAGATCGTGACCCACTTGCCGGGACCGGGGTCGCCCCAAGCGGGGAAGTCACCGGAGACGAGCGGCGCCTTCAGCAGGTTGGCGCCATGCAGGGCGTAGGAGACGGAGCCCGAGCAGTCGTAGCCGTCGTCCTCCCACTTGCCGTGGCCGCCGCCGTAGATGTACGGCAGCTTCGCGATCTTGTTCGCGTAGGCGATGATCTGCTGGACCTCGGGCGGAGCGCTGGCGGGCGCCATCGCAAGGCCGTCGGGCGTGAGCTTGGCGCGGTCGCCCGGCGCCAGCGGCAGCGGCGCCTGCGCGCTCTTGGCCTTCGAGCCACCCGCGCCGACGAGGCCGCGGAGCACGTCGATGTCGTTGGCGTCGACGACGCCGTCGATGGAAAGCTTCTGCGAGGTCTCGAACTTGCGGACCGCGCGGTAGGTGCCCCCGCCGAACTCGCCGTCGATCGTGACCTTGCGGACGCCGGCGCGCTTGAGGAAGTCCTGCAGCACCTTGACGTCGTGCCCGCTCATCCCCTTCTTGACGGGGATGCGGTCGCCGAGCGACTTGCTGCGACCGCTGGTGCCGTAGCCGGCGCCGCCTGGGACCTGCGCGGCGCTGCCGCTGGTGGCGTGACGCAGGGCAGTGATTGTGCCGCGGCCGGCCGTGCCTGACGGGCTGAGACGCGCGGAGCGCTGGAAGCGCTGGACCGCGGTCTTCGTGGCCGGGCCGAAGTTGCCGTCGGCCTTGACCTTGATGCCCGTCATGTTGAGCAGTTGCTGGAGCTGCTTGACGTCCGTGCCCTTGTCGCCGAGCCGCAGGGTGCGGTCGCCGAGCTTGCGGGTCTTCGTCTCAGCGGCCGCAGGCGCAACCGCGACCGCTGAAACGGTCGAGCACGCAAGTAGGGCACAGACGATCGTTTTCGGTACGGACGATCGGTACGACAATGGCATCGGGTACGGCAACCTCGCTCTTGTTGTGCCTACGGGGTTAGCTGTCGGACTCGGGCCTAAGAGCTGGCCCTACGCCACACCTTGTGGCGATTCGCCCCATGCCGCACCGGATAGAAGTCCAGTGCGACCTGTGGTTCCCCCGATCCCCTACGGCAAGGCCGCAGCGGATTCGGCTGGTCTCAAGTCGAACGGCAGGATACAGAACACCGCCTACGGAGTGGGGGTTTCCCCCTACACGTCCGGGCTGTCAGGCCTCCAACACAGCGTCGACGACCGCCAGCGCGACCTCCGCGCGGGTCGCCAGCGAGGCCGCGAGGACGTACTCGCCCGGGGCGTGGGCGCTGCCGCCGAGCGGCCCGAGGCCGTCGATCGTAACCGGAATCGAGGCCGCGAAGTGGCTCGCGTCGCTGGCCCCGCCACGCGAAGAACCCAGTATTGGTCGGCCCAGACGCGTAGATGCGACGGCAAGTAGCGGTTCAACGGCGGCGCGCGAGTCCATCCCGGGCCAGCGCCGCAGGTTGCGTGCGCTGAGCGTCGCGCCGCCGACTTCGGCGGGGATCGCGTCGATCACGGACTCGACCGCTTCGAGGTGCTTGCCACGAACGTCACAAATCAATCGTCCGTCCGCCGGAACGACGTTGATTGCCTCGCCGACGTGCATCACGGTCGGGACGGCGCTCAGCGCCTCGGGACCGTGCGGGTCGTGGCAGGCGGCGAT
This sequence comes from Paraconexibacteraceae bacterium, assembly GCA_963727365.1. Lineage (GTDB taxonomy): Bacteria > Actinomycetota > Thermoleophilia > Solirubrobacterales > Solirubrobacteraceae > Paraconexibacter. Next base: position 265,920 of record CAVSFU010000020.1, read on the forward strand.
CGCCTGGGCTGCGGCAGCCAGCGCGAGCAGCGCGTTGTGTCCGTCGTCGGGCCGTCGATCCGGAGTGGGCACTGCGCCCGCGGGCGGTGACCTCGATCGCGCCCGCAGCCTTGCGCTGGACGACGACGCCGTCGGTGCCGTCGGCGTCGATCTCGCCGCCCTCGAAGCACAGGCAAGCGTCGAAGCCGGCGAAGCGCTCCCCGTGCGCGAACTCGCCAAGGCGCCATTCCTCGTCACAGACCAGCAGCAGCGTGGCCTCGGCGAAGTCCTGCGGGCGGTCCGCCAGCGCGCGCAGCACGCCGAGCGCGAGCACGTCGCCGGCCTTCATGTCGATCGTGCCCGAGCCGATCAGGCGGTCGCCGTCGCGTCGCAGCGGCTCGTGGTCGGCGTGCGCGACGACGGTGTCGACATGGCCGACGAGCAGCAAGCGCTTGGTGCCGGTCCCGTCCAGGCGGACGAGGAGGTCGGGCGCGTGGTCGGGTGACGAGCACGGCACATGCTCGATGCGCGCCTGCGCGGGCGCGAGCGCGGCGGCGACCGCCGACGCCTCCTCGGCAGCGCGCTTATCGCCGCTCGGCGAGGAGACGCCGACCAGCGCCTCGAGCTCGCGCTCGGCGGTCGTCGCGATAGTGGCGGCGTGCGCGCGGATCCAGTCGGTCACCGGTGGCGTACGGTAGTCCCATGGCGAACTTGTCCGTCGGCGACCCGGCGCCGGATTTCGAGCTTCCCGGGACCGAGGGCCCGTTCAAGCTCTCCGACCACCGCGGAGAGCGCGTCGTGCTGCTCTTCTACCCCGGCGACCAGACCGCGGTCTGCACGCGCCAGTTCTGCTCCTACCGCGATGCCGGGCCGAGCGTCTCCGAGGATCTCGGCGCCGTGCTCGTCGGGATCTCGACGAAGGACCTCGCCTCCAAGGAGGCGTTCAAGGCCAAGCACGGGCTGACGACACCGCTGCTTGCCGACGTCGACGGCAGCGTCGCGGATGCCTACGGCGTCTTCTCCCGGCGGCTGAAGGTGACCAAGCGAACCGTGGTGATCGTCGACGAAGACGGCCGCATCGCGCACATGCACGGCAACCCGCTTTCGCTGACCTACGACGACACCGACACGATCAAGAAGGCGCTGGCGGCGCTCTAGATGTAGGACCATCTAGAGCCCGGTGAGCTCGGTCTTCGCCGCCTCGGGCGCGAGGATCGCGGCGACGCGCTTGGCCTCGCGCCGGATCGCGGCGTGCGCCGAGCGGCGGATGTCCGCGTGCGGCTCGAGCTCGATGCGGGCGACGCCGGCCGAGCTCTTCAGCAGCCAGCTCGCGCAGACGCGGCCGTCGACGGTCAACGTCTGGTCACCAGCATGCGTCAGCTTCAGCGGCAGCAGCTCCGGCGGGATGATGCGGTCGCGGTCGGCGTGCGCGAGCAGTGCCTGATCCCAGCGGCCGAGAAAGCGCGGCGGCAGCTTGGTCTTCGCCGGCGGCAGCGGCTGGACCGGCAGGTCCAGCAGCTCGCGGCCTTCCTCGTCGCGAAACGACGTCGTCTGCACGCGCTCCCATGCCGCCGCGAAGTCGCGCTGCGCGACGCCCGCCCAGCGCGCGACGTCACGCTTCGACGCCGGTCCGAACGCGCCGAGGTAGCGGCGGATGACGAGCACGGCCGCCGTCAGCGGCTCGACCAGCGGGCGCGGGTCGACGACGAAGCGCGGGCGCTTGCGATTGCCCCAGGTCATCCCGAACGGCGGGACCTGCACCATCGGCACGAGGTGCCGCGCGGCCAAGATCGGCCGGTAGTGGTCCTGCGGGACGCCCTCGTGGCGGGCCATGTGCGCGCGAATCTCCTCGTTGCTGCGCGGCTCCTGCAGGAACGCCGTCAAGTCAGCGATCGCGCGCTCCTCGTCGAGGCCGTACTTCTCGCGCCACCCGCGCCGGTGGCGCATCCGCGCGAAGGCGGCGTAGACCGGGTACTCGCTCGTTGCCGCGACGTGCAGCGTGTCGCGCATGATCGTCGTCTTGACGATCTCTCCCCCTGTGATCGCCGCGTCGTAGGCAGCCTTGTCGAAATCGCGCAGCCGCGCCGCGAGCCCAACGTAGGGCGCGCGCGGCGCCTGGCCCTGCAGCGGCGTAAGGCGCGCGACCGCCGCGGCCGGGGTCAGCTCGAGCTGCTCCAGCAGGCCCTGGCGCGCAGCGAGCGCGGCGGTGAGTTCTTGGCGCGTCAGCGTGCGCTGCACGCCGCGAGGCTAACCGAGGACGGTCTGCAGACGGCGCTCGATCGCGCCGCCGACCGTGTCACGCACGAGGCCCTCTTCGAAGCGCTCGGAGACTGCCTCGAGGAACCCCTCGACGACGAGGCGCTGGGCCTTGCTCTGGGGTAGCCCGTGCGAGCGCAGGTAGAAGACCTGCTCGTCGTCGATCTTCGCGATCGCCGCCGCGTGGGTGCAGCGGACATCGTCGGCCAGGATCTCGAGGCCCGGGATCGCGTCGGCGTGCGCCTTCTTGCCGAGGATCAGGTTGCGCGACTCCTGGAAGGCATCCGTCTTCTGGGCGCCTTCGTCGACCTGGATCATCCCGCGCCAGACAGCGGACGAGCGCCCGTCGAGGATCCCGCGGAACGCGAGGTCGCTCGTCGTGTTCGGCGCCGCGTGCTCCTGCAGCGTGTCGTAGTCGACGTGCTGGCGGTTGTGCGTCGCGTAGGCGCCGGTGACGGTGCCGTGCGCGCCGGGACCGTCGAGCTTGGTCTCGACGAAGACCTTGCCGCTGCGGCCACCGAAGCCCAAGACGATCCAGTCGAGGTGGCCGTCGCGGTCGACGATCGCGCGCTGCGCGCCGAAGACCCAGGTCTTCTCGTTGGCGTCCTGCCCGCCGACATAGCGCAGGCGCGCACCGGCGCCGACGATCAGCTCGATGACGCCGTTGACGAGGCCTTCGGTCTCGTCGTCGACCGACAGCGTCTGCTCCCAGACCTCGGCCTGCGCGCCCTGCTCGAGCACGACGAGCACGCGCGTGTGCAGCGCACTGCCGGCCTGCTCGTGGACGTGGGTGATGACGATCGGCTCCTCGACCACCGTGTTCGCCGGGACGTGCACGAGCGTGCCGTCAGTCCACAGCGCGGTGTTGCGGGCCACCAGCGGTGAGTCCTTCGCGACGCTGCCGAGCCGCGCGAGCAGCTCGTCCGGCGCGTCGCGCAAGGCCATCACGTAGGGGCTGTCGCCGGCCTCGATGGGGAACAGCGCGCGCTCGCCGGCGTCGCTGCCGCCGGGGGCAGGCGCGTAGGCGTCGACGTCCAGGCCCTTCAGCGGAGTGAACTCCCAGCCCTGCTGGCCCTTGAACTCAGGCAGCGGCGGGAAGCTCACGGTGCTAGCCAATCGAACCCTCCATCTGAAGCTCGATCAAGCGGTTCATCTCGACGGCGTACTCCATCGGGAGCTCCTTGACGATCGGCTCGATGAAGCCGTTGACGATCAGCTTGGCGGCCTCGTCCTCCGACAGCCCGTGGGACATCAGGTAGAAGAGCTGCTCCTCGCCGACCTTCGTCACCGACGCCTCGTGGCCGATGTTCACGTCGTCCTCGGAGATGCGGATCGTCGGGTAGGTGTCCGTGCGCGAGTGCGGGTCCAGCAGCAGCGCGTCGCAGACGACCTTCGAGGTCGAGCCGTGGGCGCCCTTGGCGACCTCGAGCAGACCGCGGTAGGAGCTTCGCCCGCCGTCCTTGGAGATCGACTTGGCGAAGATGTTCGACGTCGTGTTCGGCGCGGCGTGGATGATCTTGCCGCCCGCGTCCTGGTGCTGGCCCTTGCCGGCGAAGGCGATGCTGAGGATCTCGCCGTGCGCGCGCTCACCGGTGAGGTAGACGCTCGGGTACTTCATCGTCAGCTTCGAGCCGAGGTTGCAGTCGACCCACTCGACGGTCGCGTCGCGCTCGGCAACCGCGCGCTTGGTGACGAGGTTGTAGACGTTCTGCGACCAGTTCTGGACGGTCGTGTAGCGGATCCGCGCGCCGGGCTTGGCGATCAGCTCGACGACGGCGGAGTGCAGCGAGTCACCGGAGTACGTCGGCGCCGTGCAGCCCTCGACGTAGTGCACGTAGGAGCCCTCGTCGGCGATGATGATCGTGCGCTCGAACTGGCCCATGTTCTCCGTGTTGATGCGGAAGTAGGCCTGCAGCGGCATCTCGACGTGGACGCCCGGCGGCACGTAGACGAACGACCCGCCCGACCAGACGGCGGTGTTCAGCGCGGCGAGCTTGTTGTCGTTGGACGGGATGATCGTCCCGAAGTACTCCTTGACGAGGTCCTCGTGCTCGCGCAGCGCGGTGTCCATGTCCGTGAAGATCACGCCCTGCTTCTCGAGCTGCTCGTTGACCTGGTGGTAAACGACCTCGGACTCGTACTGGGCGCCCACGCCTGAGAGGAACTTGCGCTCGGCCTCGGGGATGCCGAGCCGGTCGAACGTCTTCTTGACGTCCTCGGGCACGTCGTCCCAGGAGCGCTCGGCGCGCTCAGAGGCGCGGACGAAGTAATGGATGTCGTCGTAGTCGACGTCGGCGAGCATCGGGCTGCCCCACGTCGGCTGCGGGCGATCGAGGAAGTGCTGCAGCGCCTTCAGGCGAGAATCGCGCATCCACTGCGGCTCGTTCTTCATCTCGGAGATCGTCGCGACGACCTCCTTGTTGATGCCCTTGGGCGCCTTGTAGAGGTAGCCCTCTTCGCCGTCGTGGAAGCCGTAGCGCTCGGTGTAGTCCGAGCCAAAGCTCTTGAGCGCTGCCTCTGCGGGGGTCAGTTCCTTGGTGCTGATCTCAGCCATCTCGCGTTCCCGTCCGGGGTTCAATGCCGACTCGTCAAGTCGGTATTCACAGTGTAGCGACGCCGTTTTGCATGAGGGTTCCGTGAGGACGACGTGCGACCCGGGGTCGCAGTGGAGAGACGCGGAACATGCCTCGTTACCTCGCTGCGTTCGCAGCCTCCGTCGTCGTGCTTGCCGCACCGTCCGCCGCGTCCGCGGCGAAGGTCACCTCGCTGCAGCCCTGGAAGGCGACCAACACCTACCTCGCGCGCGCCGACCTCGACGGTCGCGCCGCGCCCAAGCTCAACCCCGTCGCGCGGGTCAACCACGTCCGCGCAGGCCAGTGGGTGCGGATCACGTGCCAGACGACCGGTCAGGCCGCTTACGGCTCGCGGGTCTGGACGAAGGTCAACGGCCTCTTCGTGCCCGACCGCTACCTCAAGACCTACACCGACGGGTTCATCCAGGGCGTGCCGCGCTGTGGCTCGAACGTCGAGCCGCCGCCGCCGCCGCCGGCCGGCCCGACACGTTCGGAGCTGGCTGCCGCTGCAGACAAGGTCGCCTTCGAGCGCGTGTATGGCTCCAACTGGCGCATCTACAAGGCCAAGTACCCCAACAACGGCCTGATCTGGAAGACCAACGGCTGCAGCGTTCCCGAGAAGCTGCTCAACGCGCAGTGGCGCGGGGTCCCGATCGGCAAGGGCTTCAAGTACTACGCCAAGCTCTTCGTGAAGTCCTGCGATCGCCATGACTTCGGCTACCGCAACTACGGCTCGAAGACCGCCGGCCTGAAGCTCGATCCCAGCTCCACGCGGCGCAACCAGATCGACGACCGTTTCCACTCGAACATGGACTACCAGTGCAAGCGGGTCTTCGACCGCAAGTACGTCGAGGCCGTGCAGCGGGGCCTTTGCTACAAGGCGTCAGATGCCTTCCACTGGGCCGTGAGCAACTTCGCGGCTGGGCACTTCTCCTAGTCCACGTCGACCTTCACGAGGTCGTCCTCGAGGACGACCTCGTAGGTCTCGACCGGCTCATAGGCCGGCAGCGTCAGCGGCTTGCCGCTGCGCAGATCGAACTGCGACCCATGGCGCGGGCACTCCACGGTGCACGCGCCTTGGTCGAGGTCACCGTCGGCGAGGTCGCCGTCGTCGTGCGAACAGCGGTCCTCCATCGCGAAGATCTGGCCCGCGCAGTTGAAGACCGCGATCTCGAGGTCCTCGTATTCGAACTTGCGACGTGCGCCGGGCGGCAGCTCGTCGATCGGGCAGACGTCGATCAGCGGCATTCAGTCGAGGATTGTCCCGCAGTCGCTGATCGCGTAGGCGCGGCGGCAGACGGTCTGCGCCTTCCAGTGACCGTGGAAGTCCTGCACGAAGCGGCCGAGGGCGGCCTCTTGGGCCTCCGCGAACATCGTTGAGCGGACGTCAGCGCGCGCCTGTGCGTAGGTGCGCTCGCGTCCAGGCAGGATCCGGCGCAGCTCGAAGACGAACCACTGCCCGAGAGACTTCACCGGTCCGGCAGGGACGCCGCGACGGGCGTTGCGGATGTGCCAGGCCAGGCGCGGCAGCGGGAGGTCCTGCGCCAGCAGGCGCTCGGCCTTCTGGCTGCGCCACGAGCGTCCGGCGCGCACGGCGTCGAGCACGCGCTGCGCAGCACGCTTGCTGCTGCGGCCCACGACGAGCGCCTCGTGGCGGCGCGGCACGTCGAAGCTGCGCTTGTGCTCGCGGTAGTAGCTGCGCGCCTGCGCCTCGGTCGGCTTGCGAACGTCCCGCGTGACGTCCTCGCGCAGCTTGTCGCTGAGCAGGCTGCTCTCGACGCGGAAGAGGATGTCGTCCACCGTCTGGCCGCTTTCGCTGAGGAAGCGCTCGAACTCCTTGTTCGTCTTGAAGCTCGCCTTGCGCGTCTTGTCGAAGTCGGCGCGCACCTCCGCGGGCGTGACGACGAGGCCGCGCTCGGCGGCTTCCGCGTGCACCCACTCGGCGGTGATCAGGAACTCCATCACCTCTTTGACGAGCGCGCTGCGCTTCTCCTTGGACTGGCGTCCGGCGATCGCGACCCAGTGATCGACGGTCGCGATCGTGACGGGCGCCGCGCCCACGACGGCAGCGGCGTCGGGTGGCACCGAGGGCGCCTGCGCCGTCGCCGCGGGGGTTGCGACCAGCGCAGCGGCGGTCAGCGTCGTGGCAAGCAGCGCGCGTTTCACGCTTCGAGCGTATCCGGGCACGGAGCGCGCACTCGCCCGGCGTGATGCAATGCACGGTGCGAATGGACGAGCAGCAGCCCGAGACGCCCGAGATCGCTGACGCGCCCTCGGCAGAGGAGATCGTGGAGCAGGCCACTCCGGCCGAGGAGGTCGTGGCTGAGCAGCCTGCGCGGCTCGAGGAGGTCATCGCGGAGCAGCCTGCGGCCGAGGAGGTCGTCGCGGAGCAGCCGTCTGTGCCGGAGGTGATCGCCGACGCGGAGGCCGCGGAGCCGACCGCTGCGGCCAGCGAAGCCGCTCCCGCCGAAGCCGCCGCCGCCGACGCTCCCGCCGCAGCCCCCGGCGAAGGCAAGCGCAAGCGCTCGCGGCGCCGCAAGGGCTCCAAGGTCGCCGAGCAGTGGGGCGTCTCCAAGACGAAGGCGCAGGAGATCGCGACGAAGGTCGAGACGCCGAAGCCGCGCGGGCCGAAGGGCCCGTCGCGTGGGGGCCACTCGCGCGGCGGTCCGTCACGCGGTGGTCAGCAGCGCGGCCGCTCGCGCGAGCCGCTGCCGTTCGACGAGCTGCGCGCCGCCGCCCAGTGCGTCACCGACCTCGAGGGCTCGCGCAAGGCCCTCCGCGACGCGTTCGGCGAGCTCGCACCGAAGGAGCGCAACGACATCTCGCGGCTCGTCTCCGACGACGCCGACTTCCGTCAGCGTGCGCGCTCGATCTCCGCCGGCTCGCTCGCCGCGCGCAAGATCGGCAAGGCGCTGGCCGCACAGCAGGTCGCGATCGCCTCGCTCGAGGACCTCTGGGCCGTCACGCTTTCCAAGGAAGAGGCCGCCGAGCGCCTCTCCCGCATCCGCGCTGCGAAGAACCGCGACCGCGAGCGCGCCAAGCGCAACGAGGAGCGCGCCAACCGCTCCGACCGCGTGTCGCGCGAGGACCTCGCCAAGGCTCAGGACGGCCGCGTCGGCGCGCAGATCCGCTTCGTCATCGAAGGCGAGAAGGACGAGAAGCGCGACCGCAAGGGCAAGAAGAAGAAGCAGCCCGCGACGGCGAACGACCTGCTCGACAAGCTCGGCTACTAGAAGCGGTCCGGGTTCGCCGGGCGCGCCGCGACCGGCGTCTCCGGCTCCCACTCGGCGACCGCGCCGCCAAGGCCGGCGGACTTCAGCACCTTCAGCGAGAGCAGTGCGCACTTCATGCGCGTTGCCGAGATGTCGATCCCGAGGAGGTCGAGCACGAAGGAGCGGTCGAGCTTGAGCAGCTCGTCGACCTTCATGCCCTTGACCTCGTCAGATGTCATCGACGCCGCGGCCTGCGAGATCGCGCAGCCGTGGCCGTCGAAGCGAACATCCTCGATGACGCCGTCGTCGTCGACGCGCAGCATCACCTTCAGCTCGTCCCCGCAGAGCGGGTTGTTGTCCTCCGCCTCGAGGTCGGGAGACTCCATCGGCCCCCAGTTGTGAGGGCGCTTGTAGTGCTCGAGGATCTCTTCGCGGTAGAGGTCGTCCATCGACGACTAATCCTACCGCGACGGTCGGAGAAAGCTCCGACCGTCGCGGCATGCCCCCTAAGGGACGATCGTCGCGTTCGGATCGTTGTTGCAGAGGAGCGGCCTTGCGAGCTCACCGACGATGAACGTCGCAAAGTCGATGTCGAACCCGCTCCCGCACGTGATGCTGCCAGCGCGGTGACGCTGATTCTTCGTCGTGAGGAGGACCCCGACGAGCCGATCGTTCGCCTTGAACGTCGACGGCGTGTCGACGACGAGGTTCGGCGACAAGCCGCGCTTGAACAGCTCGACGTGCGCCCGCGCCGTGTGGTTGTCCGTGTCGATCCAAACCCACTCTTCGTCGTTGGGAATCACGAGATCGACGTCCTCGCCGACCTCGAAGTGCCGCAGCGACCCGTTGGCGATGACCGCCCGCTTGGCGTCGGCCTTCTCGTCGCACAGCGTGACGCCATCGCGCGCCTCGAGGCAATCGAAGAAGTCCAGCGACACGTGCTCGGACGCGTCGAACGTCACGGCCGTGCCAAGCGACTCCGAACCGTCGTCGACGGTCTTGATCCGATCGACCACCGGCCGCAGGCACGAGCCATAGCCGTCGGTGCACAGGTCCATCGTCGTCGGCAGCGGGCTCAGGGACGCACGCATGAACTTGCGCCGTCCGGCGTTCGTCGTGAACGTCAGCCCCTCGGGCGCCGACTCGTCGGCCCGGTAGTGCAGGTCGGTCTTGGAGCTCGTGATGTCCTGCGTCAGCGTCACGAGATCCAGCGACAGGTCCTTCGGCAGCTTCGGCAACGACGCGGTCGTCTTCTCGACCGGCCCGTTGAACGTCGGCTGGCGGAAGAACCCGACCCGCACCGGCTTGCTCGTGCTCGAGTCGACGGCGACGAACGCCTTCTTCGTGCGGCTGTCGCGCACGGTCTTGACGCGGACCTCGCGCAGCTGGTCGATCCGCCCGAACGCCAGGAAGCGCGCGGACGTGTCCTCGAGCAGGAGGCCCGCGGTGTCGGCGTCGTCGAGCAGCGCCTGGTCGTGGTCGGACGTCGGGTTGACCTCCGACGACAGCCGGAAGACCGCCGACGCGATCGCCGCATCGGGCTCCGCCTCCGGCGTGGCGGCGGCCTCGGCGCTGCTCCAGCCCTCGACGAAGAACTGCTTGGTCACCGGCGGCTGGATCGGCGGCGGCGGGTTGATGACGTCGGGCGGCACCGAGCCGCCACCGCCGCCGTCGCCGGCGATCTCCTCCTCGATCTCCTCCTCGAACTTGCGCGTGCCGACCCGCGGCGTGGGGTTGCCCGCACCAAAGCGTAGGAACGGCGGCACGCCGCCGACATCGAGCAGCAGCTCCGTGGCACCAGACGCGATGCCGGCGTCGTCGTGGCCGGTGAGCTTCACGTTGCCGATCGGCTGTCCGAACGCGTCGACGGTCCCGCTCTTGGTCTCCTTGTCGAACGTGACGCGCAGCTTGCGCGGCGGCGTCGGCACGTCGCCCTCCAGCGACAGCGTGTCCTTGAGGATGCTCGCGTGCAGTGGCTTGGGCTCGTGCTCGAGCTCAACCTGCAGCGGGCTGCCCGTGTCAACGGCAGCGTGGCGGACGCCGGCGAGCTTGAATGCCGCCGAGCGTGCGCCCGCGACGTCCATCGCCTTGACGTAGGCCTCGCGGCCATCCAGCGCGACCAAGCGCTTCGACGCCAGCCCGACCTCGGCGGTCCAGTCCGGCGTGGCGGCGGGAGCGTCGAAGTCCAGCCGCGACCCGTTGCGCGTCAGCGTCGCCACAGCCGGCACATTGCGCAGGTGCGCGACGGCATGTGTGACGAGATCGGCACCGCGGCGATCCTCGGCCGTCACGTCGACGCTCTGGACGACGCTCGAGGCCGTGTAGCCGACGCGCTTGATCTCGTCGGCGGCGTCGCGCTCGATCTCGACCGTCGTCTTGGACGGCAGCGCCGTCACGTCGGCGCTGAGCGTCTTACGCGCGTCACCATCGGTCAGGCCCGCGGTCACCACGCCACGCACCGACGGCGCGGCGGTCGCCTGCACGGTCTGGACCGCACCCGCGGTCGACGACGACGCCCGGCCGGTCAGCGGCACCGCGTCGGGGAACGCCAGCGACGCGCTCGTCGCCTTGCCATCGCCCGACAGCGTCCCACGCATCGCGATGCCCGTCTGCGCACCGAGCAGCGTGAAGTCGTAGGCGAGGTCGCCGCCCGCCGTCGACGCGCTCTGGTGCACGAGCAGTGGCGCGGTGCTGCGGCTCGCGTCGTAGCCGAGGGCCACGGAGCGTGTCGTGCCGGGGATCGGCACGATCGCCTCGACCTGCACGGGGATCTGCCGCAGCGCGATGACCTCGAGGATCAGCCCCGAGGTGCCGTTCGGCAGCAGCTCGACGGTCAGCTCGGGCAGCAGCCCGCCGTCGGGATTGACCAGCGCCGGCACGCCGATCAGGGCGTTGGTGATGACCTCCTTGCCGCCGCTGACGGTTCGGATCTTGTAGGACAGGGGCGTCTGCGCCGAAGCCGGCGCCGCCCCGAGGGCAGCGACCACGGCCACCGCCCCGAGGAGATGTTTGGCTGTTCGCATGGGCACGAGCGTGCTGCGCCCACGCCGCCATCGCATCGTGTGGACAGCGAAGTCTTTTGTGCATCCGACCGAAAGGTCAGCCCGCGAGGGCCGCAGGAAGCGCGTCGCGCGAGGCGATGTCGAGCTTCTGGTAGCAGTGCGTCAGGTGCACCTCGACGGTGCGCAGCGTCACGAACAGCGCCTGCGCGATCTCGCGGTTGGTCATGCCGTCCGCGGCCATCCGTGCCACGCGCAGCTCGCTCGGCGTCAGCGCGTCGACACCGGTGCGCATGATCCGCCGGGGGCGCGCACCCGCGGCGACGAGCTCCTCCCGCGCGGTCGCCGCCAGCACCGTCGCACCGCAGCGATGCGCCAGCTCCATCGCCGCGCGCAGCGGGTCGCGCGCTTCGACGCGCCGGCCGCTGCACGCGATCGCGCTGCCCAGCTCCAGCACGGCCCGCGCGTGCTCGAGCGGTGCGCCGGCCCCAGCCAGCACCTCGACTGATTCGCGCAGATCCTCGACGCTCGCGTTGGTCACGCCATGCGTGCAGAGCGCGACGCCAAGCGCCCGCGGCGCGCCCCACTTCCGCGCGAGCGCGAGCTCCTCCTCGGCGACCGCCCGCGCGCGGTCGGCGTCCCCGGCCCGCAGCAGCGCGCGCGCCAGCGGCGAGCGGTACGGGAACATCGCAGGATTCCATGGGCGCCAGCCGTCGCGCCCGCGGCGGCCGACCGCCTCGAGGTCGGCGATCGCCTCGTCCAGACGGCCCTGTGCGAGGTGCAGGACGCCGCGGCCCTGGAGCGCCCACGTGACGAGGAACTGCTCGGGCAGGTCGCCGGCGCTGTCGGTCTGGCGCAGCACCACGTCAGCCGCGTCGTGCTCGCCGCGCTCGGCCAGCGCCTCGACGAGCACGCCGATGCCGATCGGCAGCACGTGCAGCCGCGTCTCGCCACCGATCTCCAAGGCCGTGCGTGCGTCAGCCTCGGCCTCTCGGACCGCCCCGGTGCGCAGGTGCAGCATCGAGCTTGCGACGTGGGCGCGCGCCAGCGCGATCGGCGAGCCCTGACCCCGCGCACGCTCCATGGCGGCAGAGATCAGTCGCGCCGCCAGCGCAAAGCCTTCGGCGAACAGCAGCGGAAACGCGATGTTCGCCCACAACCCGGAGTGCGGGTCGTCCTCGTCGATCAGACCACCGGCGATCGCGATCTGCCCCCACTCGCGAACGCGCTCGGCGCTCATGTTGTGGATGCACGCTTCGGTCGCCAGCGCCGCGACGTAGGCCCGCTCTCCCGCGGTGTCCCCGCGGACCGCGCGCTCGCCGAGGACGAACCGTCCGCTGACCGCGCGATAGGCGCCCGGAGTCATCATCGCCGTCTGGTACAGCTCGCTGCTGAGTCCCAGCGCGCGGTCAGGGTCGTGCTCGCGCAGTGCGGCGATCGTCTCGTCGACGATCGCGATGCCCTCCTCGTAGCGGCGCAAGATCCGCAGCGCCAGGCCGAGGTCGCGACCGATCGCGGCGCGCAGACCCACGTCCTCGCCCGCGCCGGCCAGCGCGGCCCGCAGATGCTGCTCTGCCGCGACCGACTCGCCGACGTGCAGCTCGACGACGCCGAGCTCGTGCAGCACGGCGGCACGCAGCTCGGGCGGCGGCGGCTCCTCCAGCGCGCGGCGCAGCAACCGCATCACGGCGGCGGGATCGCCCTGCGCGGCGCGCGCGGCCGCACGCAGCGTCTCGACGACCCAGGTGTCGGCGGCCGGCGGCGCGGCGAGCAGGTGGACCGCGATGCGCTCGGCGCCGACGCCGTCCTCGCGCAGCAGCTCGGCCGCGCGGCGATGGGCAAGCGCACGCTCAACCGCGGGGATCTGCTCGCTGACGGCCTGGCGCAGCAGCGGATGCACGAACTCCAGGCGCACGCCACCAGCGAGCAGACCATGGTCGGCCAACGCGTTGGCCGCGGCGGCCGCGGCCGCCGCGTCAAGCCCCGCCAGCGCCGCGGCATGACGCAGCTCGGCATCGGCGCCAAGCACGGCCACCGCGCGTACGACCGCCACCGCCGAGGTTGGGAGCTGACCCATCCGCCGCACGACCTCGCCGGACACGGCGCCGGACGCCAGCTCGGCGACGCGCTCGGCCTCGGCGGCCACGGGCGCGATGCCGGCGGCCGTCAGCGCGGCGAGCAGCGTCGCGCAGAGGAACGGGTTGCCCGCGGTTGCCGCATGGCAGGCCGCGACGAACTGCGGCGCGGCGCCCTCCCCGAGCAGCGCGGCCACCGCCTCGACACTGAGCGGCGCGGGCAGCAGCTGGACGACGGCCGGGTCGGCGATCACTTGCCCAAGCAGCGGCGCCTCGGTCAGCGGTCGCGCGGCGCTCAGCAGCACGACCGGGAGATCCTCGAGACGGCGACTCAGATACGCCAGGAAGTGCAGCGAGGCCTCGTCGGCCCAGTGCGCGTCGTCGACGACCACGACCAGCGGCCCGCGCTCGGCGAGGTTGGCGCAGACCCAGTAGAGCCCGTGGGCAACGGCAAGCGCGGACTCCGCCGGCTCACCCGGCAGCCCCACCGCCGGCGCGGCGACCGCCGCCGCGCCGGCCAGCACGACGTCGCGCTCGCCTTCGGGGAGCTCGCGCAGCGGACGCTCGAACAGCTGGCGCACGACGCCATAGGCGAAGTCGCGCTCCAGCTCGCCACCGCGCGCGAACAGCACGCGCAATCCCCGGGCAGCGGCGGCCTCGCGCGCCGCCGCGACCAGCGTCGTCTTGCCGATCCCCGCGGGCCCGACGACGGCCACCGCAGCGCCACGGCCAGCGACGGCGTCGTCGAGCAGCGCCGCGAGCCGCTCGAGCTCGGCCTCGCGCTCGAGCAGCGGAGAGGTGATCGTTTCGGTCTGCGTGCCCAATGTCTTCGGGGGGCGCACGATGCAACCGGGGGCGACCGGCCGCACCCTCCACCCCATGAGCGATTCCAGTCGGGGTGATCGTACGCTCGCCGCGGACGTCGTGGTTGTCGGCGCGAGCCTCGCGGGGTGCACGACCGCGATCCTGCTTGCGCGCGAGGGGCTGCGCGTCGCGCTCGTGGAGAAGCACGGCGACGTCGACGCCTACAAGCGCCTCTGCGGCCACTACATCCAGCGCAGCGCGACGCCGGTGTTCGAGCGGCTCGGGATCGTCGGCGCGATCGAGGCGGCGGGCGGTGTGCCCGGCAGCGTCGACATCGCGACGCCGTGGGGCGTGATCGCGCCGCGCGGGGAGCCGTGGCACGGCTACAGCCTGCGCCGCGCAAAGCTCGACCCGCTGATCCGCGCGCACGCGATCGCGACGCCGGGCGTGACCTATCTCGGCGGCAACGCCGCGGTGGCGCTGCGCGACGGCGGCGTCGTCGTGGGCGACCGCGGCGGGCGCGACACCGTGCTCACGGCCCGTCTGGTCGTCGGCGCCGATGGCCGAAACTCGACGATCGCCAAGCTCGCCGGCGCGCAGACGCGCGCCAAGCGCAACAACCGCTTCTGTTACATGGCCTACTACGAGGGCGTCGAGCGGCTGCCGAACGACCGCGCGTACATCTGGATGCGCGACCGCGACGTAATCATCGCTTCGCCAACGGACGACGGCCTCACGCTGCTGGCCGCGTTCGTGCACAAGCATCAGCTGCCGGCGTTCAAGGCCGACCGCGACGCGGCGTTCGCGGCACTGATGCGCGAATGCGACGGCGGACCGTCGCTGCAAGCCGCGCGCCGGGCTTCGGCCTTCGTCGGGTACACCGACTACGCGCCGCTGCGCCGCCCGGCGGTGCCGGGCCCCGGCGTCGCGCTGGTCGGCGACGCCGCGTTGACGTGTGACCCGCTGCTGGCGATCGGCTGCGGCTTTGCGGTCAACTCGGCCACGTGGCTGGTGGACGCGGCGCTCCCCGCGCTGCGCGGTGACGAGCCGCTGGCCCGCGGGCTGCGCCGCTACCGCCGCCGCCACCACCGCGAGCTGGCCGGCCACGCGCGGATGCTCGACGCCGGAGCGCTGGCGAAGCGGCCGAACCCGATCGAGCGCCTGATGCTCGGCGGTGCCGCGCGCGATCCGCGGCTGGCGCTGCACTTCGAGCGCTACGCGACGCGCTCGGTACGCGTGCGCAACTTCCTCGCGCCGTCGGCGGTCGCGCGCGCCGCGTGGGTCGCTGCGCGGGCGCCGGTCGCCAGCTCGGCGACGATCTCAGCCGCCGGCTGCACCGCGCGCACGTCGCCGACCGACTGACCGGCGTAGAACGGCGTCCCGCTGACGTCGCCCTCGAAGTCGCGCGTCGCCAGCTCGGGGGTGAACGGCGGCGCGGCGACCGCGTGCGCGGCGTCCAGCGAGCGCCGCAGCACGCGGTGCGGGAAGTCCGGGACACCGGCGGCGAACACGCGGGTGATCACGGCCTCGTCGCCGTCGGCGTCGAGCACGGCCTGCTGGTATGCGGGATGAACGTCGGCCTCGGTGGCGCAAAGGAAGCGCGTGCCGACGCGGACCGCGTCGGCACCGGCGCCCAGCGCGGCGGCGATGTGCTCGGCGGTGGCGATGCCGCCCGCCGCCACGACCGGCACGTCGACCGCGGCGAGGACGAGGTCGAGCAGCTCCAGCCGCTCGTGCTGGCCGCGGATGCGCCCGCCGGCCTGCATGCCCTGCGCAACGACGATGTCGCAGCCGCAGTCGACCGCCGCGCGCGCCTCCTCAACGGAGCCGACCTGCCAGCACGCCAGCGCGCCACCGGCGTGGATCAGCGCGACCGTCTCGCGGTCCGGGTCGCCGTAGAACAGCTCGACCATGGGCGCGCGGCCGGCCGCGAGCTCGAGGCACTCGCGGGTCATCAGCGGCGCGACGAAGTTGATGCCGAAGGCGCCGGTCGCGGCGCGCACGTCGTCGATGGCGGCGCCGAGCTGGTGTGCGTCGAGCCGCACGCCGGGATACATCGCGTGTCCGCCGGCGCGCGCGACGGCGATCGCCAGGCGCGGATCCTGCCCGGCGGCGCCTATCGGCGCCATCTGGATCGGCAGCGCACAGTCGACGAGGCTCGTGAAACGGGTGCTGGTCATGCGACGATCCTGCGCCGAAGGAGCGGCTTTCGCATCGCGAGAGTACCCGTAGACTTTTCCGGTGGCGACCGAAAGGGCAGAGGCGTCGCGAGAGCTCGTCGAGCGCGAGGCCGAGCTCGCCCGCCTGCAGGCCCTGCTGACCGCCGCCGCCGATGGCCGCGGCGGCGCGGTCGTCGTCGAGGGTCCGGCGGGGATCGGCAAGACCAGCCTGATCGACGCTGCCGGCCGGCTGGCGGCCGACGCCGGCATCGCGCGCCTCAGCGCGCGCGGCGGCGAGCTGGAGCGCGACTTCGCCTACGGCGTCGTGCGCCAGCTGCTGGAGCCGCGCCTGCTGCGCGCCGAGGCGCGCGAGCGTGACGCACTGCTGCAGGGCGCCGCGGGGCTGGCAGCGCCACTGCTCGGTGTCCCGGGAACGAGCGCCGAGCGCTACATGGGCGCGCTCGGCGACGACCCGACGGCCGCGGCGCTGCACGGTCTCTACTGGCTCACGGCCAACCTCGCCGCCGAGATGCCGCTGCTGGTCGCCGTGGATGATCTGCACTGGTGCGACACGGCCTCGCTGCGCTTCCTCGCCTACCTCGCACGCCGCGTCGACGAGCTGCCGGTGCTGCTGCTCGCCGCCAGCCGCCCGCCGGTCGAGGCGCACGCGCCCGAGCTGCTGGAGGCGCTGGCGACCGATCCGCTCGTTCGCCGCCTCGCCCCCGCCCCGCTGACCCGGGACGCGGTCGCCGAGCTCGTCCGCGGCGAGCGCGGCGCCGCAGATCCCGCGTTCTGCCGCGCGTGCCACGAAGCCACCGGCGGCAACCCGTTCCTCGTTCGCGCGATGCTCGACGGCGTCGACGCGCGCACCGTGGGTCGCTCGGTCGAGCGTCGCCTGGCGGCGCTCGGGCCGGACGCGCTGAGCCTTGCCCGCGCGGTGGCCGTGCTCGGAACGAACGCCGACCAGCACCGCGCCACGATGCTCGCCGGTCTCGACGACGCCGCCGGGGCGGCCGCGACCGACGCCCTCGTTGCCGCGCAGGTGCTCGGAACAGGGCGCCCGCTGGAGTTCGTCCACCCGATCGTCCGCAGCGCCGTCTACGACGCGATCCCGCCGGCCGAGCGCGCCGCAAGCCACCGCGCGGCGGCGCAACTGCTGACGACGCACGGCGTCGACCCAGAGCAGGTCGCACCGCATCTGCTGGCCGCCGAGCCGCGCGGGGACGCCGAGGTGGTCGCGCTGCTGCGCGACGCGGCCGTACGCTCGATCGATCGCGGCGCGCCCGAAGCTGCGGTTCGCTACCTGCGGCGCGCGCTCGAAGAGCCGCCCGATGAGCTTGCGCGGCCTGAGGTGCTGGCCGATCTCGGCAAGGCGGAGGTACGCGCTGCGCTACCCGACGAGGCCGTCGAGCACCTGCGCGATGCGCTCGCGGCGACGCCCGACCCGCGGCGGCGCGCGCAGATGACGCACGACCTCGCGATCGGGCTGATCGCACCCGGCCGCTACGTCGAGGCGGTCGCGATGCTCGAGGAGGCCGTCGAGGCGGCGGCGTCCGTGGATCTCGAGCTCGCCCGGCGCGTCGAGGCCGAGCTGATCTGCGGTGCGCGGCTGGTCGCCGAGACGCTGCCGATCACCCGCCAACACCTCGACGCGCTGCCCGACGACATCGCCGGCGACACACCGGGCGAGCGCATGCTGCTGGCGACGCTGGCCCATCAGCGTGTCATCGACGGGCAGCCGCCAAGCGAGTCGATGCCGCCTGCCTTCCGCGCGATCGACGGCGGCCTGCTCGACGAGCAGCCGGGCGACTCCGGGCTCGTCGTCGACGTCGTCTTCGCGCTGTTCACGGCAGGTGAGTTCGAGCGCGCCGAGCACGCGATCGAGACGGCGCTGGCGGACGTCCGGCGCCGCGGGTCGGTGATCGGCTTTGCCCGCCAGACCTGCATGCGCGCGATGCTCCAGCTCCAACGCGGCGCACTCGCCGAGGCCGAGAGCGACGCGCGCGCCACGATCGACGCGGCGTGGGAGCCGGGCTACCGGATCGCGCGAATGGCGTACGCACCGCTCGTCGAGGCGCTCGTCGAGCAGGGGCGGGTTGATGAGGCCCGCCGCGCGCTGGAGACCGCCGGGCTCGACGGCGAGCTGCCCGATGCGTTCATGCTCAACTTCGTGCTCTTCGCCCGCGCCCGTCTGCGCATGGCGGACGGTCGCGAAACCGAGGCGGGTGACGACCTCGAGCTGGTCGGCGAGCGCGAACGCAAGTGGCGCGGCAACAACCCGGCGATCTTTCCGTGGCGCTCGCTGCTCGCGCTGCTGCGTCGCGACATGGCACTCGCCGACGAGGAGCTGGTGCTCGCACACCGAGTCGAGTCGCGCGGCGCCGTCGGACGAGCGCTGCGCGTGCGCGGCCTGATCACCGGCGGCGACGACGGCATCGGCGACCTGCGTGAGAGCGTCGATGTCCTCGCAGGGTCCCCTTGGCGAATCGAACACGCGCGCACGCTCGTCGACCTCGGCGCCGCGATCCGGCGCGCTGGGCGGCGCTCGGAGGCCCGCGAGCCGCTGCACGCCGGCATGGAGCTCGCCCACGCCTGCGGCGCCACCCCGCTCGTCGAGCGGGCGCGCGAGGAGCTCGTCGCTACCGGCGCGCGCCCGCGCCGGATCATGCGAACCGGCGTGGACGCGCTGACGCCGAGCGAGAAGCGCGTCGCGCGGATGGCGGCCGAGGGCATGACCAACCGCGAGATCGCGCAAGCGCTGTTCGTCACGACGCGAACGGTCGAGGTCCACCTCACCCACGCCTACCAGAAGCTCGACATCGCCTCGCGCGACGAGCTCGCGTCAGCGCTGGCCTAGCGGGCGTGGACCTTGACCTCCTGCAGCAGCCAACCGTTGCCATCGGGGTCGTTGAACGACGCGAACGAGCCGTAGCTCTCGCGCGTCGGGTGCAGACCCATCGTCTGGCCCTCGGGGCCGAAGTGAAACGGGCCGCTGACCTCGATCCCCCGCTCGGCGAAGGCGGCAAGCGCCTGCTCGATGTCCTCGACGACCAGGTGCAGACCGCCGACGCTCCCGGGCTCGCCTTGCGGGATGCCCTTGCCGACGGTGACCGAGCAACCGGACCCGGGCGGCGTCAGCTGGACAACGCGGAAGTTGACGCCGTCGCCATGGTCGCCGTCGACGTTGAACCCGGCCTGCTCGTAGAACGCCTTGGCGCGATCGACGTCGGCGACCGGGAGGATGACCACTTCGAGTTTCATGTCCATGCCGCGTACAACGTCGCACGCGGGACGGACTCATCGGTCGCTCAGGCGAAGATGCGACGGACCTCGCCGAGCCCGTCGATGAGCGCGTCCACATCCCCGCGCGTCGTGTGGATCGCGAACGATGCGCGCGTCGTCGCCGCGACGCCAAGGCAGCGCATCAGCGGCTGCGCGCAGTGGTGACCGGCACGGACGCAGACGCCGCGCCGCCCGAGGATCTCCGCCACGTCGTGCGGATGCGCGACGTCCAGTGCGAACGAGATGAGCGCCCCGCGCTCCTCCGCCGTCGCCGGCCCGTAGATCGTCAGCCCCGGGACCGCTGCCAGCTGCTCCAGCGCGTAGCGCGTGATCTCGAGCTCATGCGCGCGGACGGCGTCCATCCCGACGTCCTGCAGGAACGCCACGGCCGCGCCGAGACCGGCGGCCTCGGCAATCGGCGAGGTGCCGGCCTCGAACTTCGCCGGCGACTCGGCCCACGTCGAGCCGTCGAACCCAACCGAGGAGATCATGTGCCCGCCACCGAGGAACGGCGGCATCGCCTCGAGGATCTCGTGGCGACCGTGCAGCACGCCGATGCCCGTGGGCCCGTAGGCCTTGTGCGCGGTCCAGGCGTAGAAGTCCGCGTCGATGTCCGGCAGCCAGACCGGCATCTGCGGAACCGCCTGCGCGCCGTCGACCAGCACCATCGCACCGGCCGCATGCGCGCGGCGCGCGATCTCGGCGACCGGGTTGATCGTGCCGAGCACGTTAGAGACGTGCGCAACCGCGACGAGCTTGACGTCGCCGCCGGCGAGCTTGGCGTCGAGCTCGTCCAGCGACAGCTTGCCCTCCGCGTCGACGCGGAGGAAGTCGACCGTTGCACCACTCCACGACGCCGCGATCTGCCACGGCACGATGTTGGAGTGGTGCTCCATCTCCGTGACGAGCACGCGGTCGCCGGCGCCCAGGTTGTCGCGCCCCCACGCGTAGGCAACGAGGTTGATCGCCTCGCTTGCGTTCTTGGTGAAGACGGTCGCTCGCGGATCGGCACCGAGCCACGCGGCGGTGCGCTCGCGCGCGCCCTCGTACAGCTCGGTCGCCTCGACCGCGAGCGGGTAGACGCCGCGGTGCACGCTCGCGCGGTGCTCTGCGTAGTAGGAGTCCATCGCCGCCATCACGGTGGCGGGCGTCTGCGACGTGGCGCCGCTGTCGAGGTAGACGACGCCTTCACGCTCGAGCGTCGGGAAGCGCGTCTCCTCGACCGTGGCCATTAGACCGTGGCCTCGGTCTCCAGCCAGGCGTAGCCCTCGGCTTCGAGACGCGTGACCAGCTCGGGACCGCCCTCACGGACGATCCGTCCGGCCTGCATGATCGACACGCGATCGGGCTGGATCAGGTGCAGGATGCGCTGGTAGTGGGTGATGATCAGCACGCCCATGCCGGACTCGCGCGCGACGGTGTTGACGCCGTTGGCGACGATGTTCAGCGCGTCGATGTCCAGGCCGGAGTCGGTCTCGTCGAGGATCGCCGTCTTCGGCTGCAGCAGCGCGAGCTGCAGCGTCTCGAGGCGCTTCTTCTCGCCACCGGAGAAGCCGTCGTTGAGGTAGCGCGAGACGAACTCGCGCGGGACCTTCGTCAGCTCCATCGCGGCCTCGACGGTCTTGCGGAAGTCCTTCAGCGAGATCTCCGGGTCGCCGCGGTGCTCGCGGTGGGCGTTCATGACCATGCGCAGGTACTTCGTGATCGTCACGCCGGGAATCGCGACGGGGTACTGGAACGCCATGAAGAGCCCCATGCGCGCACGCTCGTCGGGGTCGGCCTCGGTGACGTCCTCGCCGCCGAAGAGGATCTGCCCCTCTGTCACCTCGAGGCTGGGATGACCCATCACGGCGTTGGCGAGCGTGGACTTGCCAGAGCCGTTAGGACCCATCAGCGCGTGGATCTCGCCCTCGCGGACGGTCAGATCGACGCCCTTGAGGATCTGCTTGTCATCGGCTTGGACGTGGAGGTTGCGGATCTCGAGATCAGGCAAGAGTCGGTTCCTGGTTCGGGGTCGGGGCCGCCTCGCGCGCGCTGAAGCGGACGAGCTCGGCGAGTGTGGTGCGGGCAAGGGACTCCATGACGCCGCCCTGCACGCGCATCCACAGCAGCTTGGTGGCGCAGCCGTGGCCATGGTCGGCCTCGTGCGAACAGAGCACGCGGCCGCTGCCGTCGGAATCGTCGACGAAGCACGTCATCGGCGTCACGCCGCCCTCGAGGGCGACGATGACCTCGTCCATCGTGAGCTCCTCGGGGTCACGCGCGAGGCGGTAGCCGCCGTGCGCACCACGCGTGGACTCGACGATGGCTGCCTTCTTCAGCAGCGCGACGATGCGCTCCAGGTACGCGAGCGGCAGGCCTTCGGCCTCGGCGATCGCCTTCAGGGAGACGGGGTGACCGGCTTCCTGCTGGCGCCCGAGCTCGACGAGCAGGCGCACGCCGTACTCGGCTTTCGTCGTGAAGATCATGCCGCGCTCAATCCTACCAATGAGGTCGGAGATAGCTGCGCGGCGGCGCGGCTCTACCCTCCGCGGTCGCCCATGGCCCGCAGAGAAGACATCCGCAACGTCGCGATCGTCGCGCACGTCGACCACGGCAAGACGACGCTCGTCGACGCGATGCTCTGGCAGACCGGCGCCTTCCGGGAGGGCGCCGACATCAACGAGCGCGTGATGGACTCGATGGATCTCGAGCGCGAGAAGGGCATCACGATCCTCGCCAAGAACACGGCGGTGCGCTTCGAGGGGACCAAGCTCAACATCATCGACACGCCCGGCCACGCGGACTTCGGCGGCGAGGTCGAGCGCGGCCTGACGATGGTCGACGGCGTGCTGCTGCTGGTCGACGCCTCCGAAGGTCCGCTTCCGCAGACGCGCTTCGTGCTGCGCAAGGCGCTTGAGCTGCGCCTGCCGGTGATCCTCGTGATCAACAAGATCGACCGGCCGGACGCGCGGATCGCCGAGGTCATCGACGAGGTCTACGACCTCTTCCTCGACCTCGACGCAGACGAGGCGCAGATCGAGTTCCCGATCGTCTACACCAACGCCAAGGCTGGGCAGGCGTCGCTGTCGCCCGACGCGCCGGGCGAGGACCTGACGCCGCTGCTGCAGCTGCTGGTCGAGACGATCCCGGCGCCGTTGTACGAAGAGGGCCACCCGCTGCAGGCGCACGTCACCAACCTCGATGCGTCGCCCTACGTCGGGCGTCTGGCGATCTGCCGCGTGCGCAACGGGACGATCCGCAAGGGCCAGGACATCGCGTGGTGTCGCGCCGACGGCGAGACCGTGACGCGCGCGAAGGTCGTCGAGCTCTACGTCACCGAGGCGCTGGATCGCGTCGACGCCGCCGAGGCCGGCCCCGGCGAGATCATCGCGGTCGCGGGCTTGCCCGACGTCACGATCGGCGAGACGCTCGCCGACCTCGAGAACCCGCTCGCGCTGCCGGTCATCCACGTCGACGAGCCGTCGCTGAGCATCACGATCGGCATCAACACGTCGCCGCTGGCGGGGCAGGGCGGCGGCGACAAGCTGACCGCGCGCATGGTGAAGGACCGCCTCGACCGCGAGCTCGTCGGCAACGTCTCGCTGCGCGTCGAGAACACCGAGCGCCCCGACACCTGGGAGGTCCAGGGCCGCGGCGAGCTGCAGCTGGCGGTGCTCGTCGAGCTGATGCGCCGCGAGGGCTACGAGCTGACCGTCGGCCAGCCGCAGGTCGTGACGCGCGAGGTCGGCGGCAAGGTCCACGAGCCCGTCGAGCACATGTCGATCGACGTGCCCGAGGAGTACGTCGGCGTCGTCACGCAGCTGCTGGCGCTGCGCAAGGGCCGCCTCGAGCAGATGGTCAACCACGGCACCGGCTGGGTGCGCATGGAGTACCTCGTCCCCGCACGCGGCCTGATCGGCTTTCGCACGGAGTTCCTCACGGAGACCCGCGGCACGGGGCTCATGCATCACGTCTTCGAGAAGTACGAGCCGTGGTTCGGCGAGCTGCGCACGCGCCCCTCCGGCTCGTTGGTCGCCGACCGCACCGGCAAGGTCACGGCGTTCTCCTGCTTTCAGATGCAGGAGCGCGGCGCGCTCTTCGTCTCGCCGGGCGACGACGTCTACGAGGGCATGATCGTCGGTGAGAACGCGCGCGCCGACGACCTCGACGTCAACGCCGTGCGCGAGAAGCACCTGACGAACATCCGCTCCTCGACGGCCGACGAGCTCGTGCGCCTGACGCCGGCGCGCCTGCTGTCGCTGGACCAGGCGCTCGAGTTCCTGCGCGAGGACGAGTGCGTCGAGGTCACGCCCGACGCGGTGCGCCTGCGCAAGGTCGCGCTGAAGCAGACCGACCGCGTGAAGGCCGCGCGCCGCGCGCGCGCCGCGGCGGACTGATCACCACACCCGCGTGACGCCGTAGGCGTCGAAGGTGGCGTCGCTCGTGATCAGCGGGAGACCTTCGTACAACGCCTGGGCGGCGATCAAACGGTCGAACGGGTCGCGATGGTGGAACGGCAGCCGCTCGACGGCCCACGCGTGGGCAGGTGTGACGGGCAGCAGCGCGAACCCCGCCTCGTCGACGAGCGCGGGGAAGTCCTCGCCATCAAGCGGGAGCTTGCCGAGAGACGTCTTTATCGCGGCCTCCCAGACGCTCACGGCGCTGACGAACGCGTGCGTGCTGCGATCGGCGATCGCCGCGCGCGCCGGCTCGGGCAAACGCTCGTCGTCGGCGAGCCACCACAGCACCGCCATCGTGTCGAGCAGCATCAGCCGGTGTAGGCGGCGAAATCGTCGAGCGGCTCGTCGAAGTCGTCGGGAATGGTGAGGCGCCCCTTCAGCAATCCCGGCACACGCGGGGCCGGCGCAACGTACGGGACGATCATCGCTACCGGTTTGTCGCCGCGGCGCACGATGATCTCTTCGCCCTGCTCGACGCGTGCGACGAGCTTGGAGAACTGGGTCTTGGCCTCGTGGATGCCCACGGTCATGAAATGATGGTAACGGACTTAGTCCGCTTAGTCTACCTAGCTCGCACGCGCAGGTACGCGCCGCGCTTGCCCTTGCGCTCGACGTTCGCGACGCGGTCCACGGCGCGGACGAGCACGCGGTAGCTGCCGGGCGGCAGCGTGGCGCGGCGGTTGAACGTCCAGCGCGTGGTGCCGCGCGCGACGTTGTAGCGCGGCAGGCGGCAGGTGGTCCGCGATCCGAGCTTCGTCCCGCGGCCAAGCCAGCGGCAGCCGCCGCGCTCGACCTTGCCGATCGCGACGAGCACGCGCGCGACGCGCCCGCGGGCACCCTTGCAGCCACGGTCGCGGGCGGTGCCGCGCAGGCGCACGCCGCGGCGGCGGACGGAGGTCCCGCGCGTGATCTTCGAGGTCGGGCGGACGGTGTCCGCACAGGCGACCGCGGTCTGCGGCCCGGGCGGCCTGTTCGCCGCCGGCGGCGCGCCGCTCGCGCCGGCCGGGTCGGTCGTGATCGTCCACGGCGCCGCGGCGGCGCGGCCGGGACCGTCGGGCGAGGGCTCCTTGGCCTGCGCGAGCGCGACGACGTCGTAGCCGGGCGGGCCGCCGTCGGACTTCAGCGGGCAGCCGTCGCGCAGCGACTCGCAGCGCAGGCCGGCCGCGTCGACACGCGAGCGGTGGTAGCGGCTGAAGAGGTTGCCGTCGCCGTCGGGGTCGACGCCGGCCTGCGCGGCGTCGCTGCGCCAGCGGTCCGAGTGCAGCCGTGCGGTACTGCGGTCGTTCTTGAGGAAGCGGTCGAGCCAGGCGACCGTGTAGAAGGCCGCGAAGTCATAGCCGCGCAGCGAGCCGCCGAACGCCGGGTTGGGGATGAACGACGTCTCGAAGTGCGTGCCGCCGCGGATGACGAGCTGCATCGTCTCGACGTGCGCGTCCGACAACGCCATCGACGCGCCGACCTTGGCGTCGCGATCGGGCTCCTTCAGGAACGGCGTCGGCAGCAGCCCGTAGTCGTTGGAGATCCCCATCGCGGGGGTGCGCAGCGGCGGCGTCGCCGGGCGCGGCGCGCTGCCCGACGCGCACTCGTAGTCGCCGGCGAAGCCGGGACGCGGCGCACCCAGGTTGTCGAACGCCACGACCGCGTCGACACGCGGGTCGATCTGGCCGACGTAGGAGACCGCGGCGGCGCCGAGCGAGTGGCCGATGAGGCCGATGTGCTCGGGGTCGATCAGCCCAGCGAGCGGGTTGTAGGCCGATGCCTTGCCGGCCTCGACGCGGCGGCGCTGCTTGGCGCCGTGGTCGGTGCCGCTCGTGCAGGACTTGCGCGGCGTGTACGGCGTGCGCGGCGTCGAGAGCAGGAAGTCCAGCGCGTCCTCGGTGCCGTCGAAGAACGGCCGTCCCTGCTGCGAGGGCACGCCGTCCATCAGGTCGGGCCCCGCGCCGAAGGTGTCCGAGTAGCCCTGCCCCTGCGGGTCGAACGTCAGCACGACGTAGCCGGCCTTCGCCAGCACCTGGGCGTAGGCCCAGTACAGCTCCTCGGGCGCCTGCACCGAGCCGTTGGTGAGGACCACCGCCGGGCGCCTCGCCGGCCCGGTTGCGGTCGCCCAGAAGTGACCGGACAGCGTCGAGCCGTTGCGCGCGGTGAACGCGACCGGCAGCGCGATTCCTGCCCCGCGCGTGACCCAGCCGTAGAGGCGGACGTCGCCGGCGCAGCCGTCGCCCTTGTGCGCGCAAAGCTGGATGAACGGCGTGCGCTCCGGGTCGCCGGCGAGGATCTGCAGCAGCTGCGCCTCGCGCTGCACGGATGTCTCGAGCAGCTGTGTGCGGTACTCGAGCGTGTTGTAGATGCGCAGGCGCTCGGTGGTCTTGAGGAAGTTCTTGGCCTCGTAGACCGGGTCGAACGCCGCGTGGGCAGCGCTCGGCAACAGCGCGGCGATCGCCAGCAGGGCGACCGCCAGCGACCTACGACTCGTCGTCGAGGCCCTCGCGGTAACGCCGATTCTGCTCACGCTCAGAAGCGACCTGGGCGGCCGCGTAGACGATCAGCCCGTGGGCAAGGGCCGGGAAGACGACGAAGAACACGATCCCGAGACCGAGGGTGTTCTTCCACGCGAGGCTCATGGCGAGAACCGACAGCACGCGCCGGAGCATATCTGTCGCGGCCGTGGCGCGACGCTTGACGCGACGGTTGTATCTCGATATATCTAGATATATGACTTGTTACGTGTACTCAACCAACAGAGGACGGCCCATGCACCGACGTCACGGCTCCCGCGGCGGCTGGGGTCCGGGTCCCGGACCACGCGCCCGACGCGGCGACGTCCGCGCAGCCGCGCTCGTCCTGCTCGACGAAGAACCGCGCAACGGCTACCAGCTGATGCAGGAGATCGAGCAGCGCAGCGACGGCCACTGGCGCCCGAGCCCGGGCGCCGTCTACCCCGCGCTCTCCCAGCTCGAGGACGAGGGCCTGATCCGCGCCACGAACGCCGACGGCAAGAAGCGCTTCGAGCTGACCGACGAGGGCAAGGCCTACGTCGAGGAGCGTCGCGAGCAGCTCGGCACACCGTGGGACGCTCTGCGCCGCGACGTCCCTCAGGGAATCGTCGACGTCCGCGTCGTGCTCCCCCAGCTCGTCCGTGCGGTCGAGCAGGTGATGCGTGGCGGCACCGAGGAGCAGATCGCCAAGGCCAACGAGATCCTCGACGATGCGCGCAAGGCGATCTACCGGCTGCTGGCGGACTGAGCGCGGTCGTCGGGCCGGCGCGGGCGCACGGCTGAGACGACGCGATCGATGTCATGGCGCAGCGACATCGCACGGGACGCTACGCGATCGGCTCGCCGCTGACCATCGCTGCCTTGGCGGCATCGAGGTCGCCGTAGCCGCCGACGGAGAGCGCCGCGAGCACGCGGCGCTCGTCGTCGAGGTAGCGGACCCAGAACTCGCCGGAGCCCGTGTCGCCCTCGGAGACCTCGTGTGACCAGGCCTTCGCCGGGCCGACGTACTCCAGCGACACCCAGTCGGCGAGGTCGGAGAAGAAGTAGGGCACGACGTCGTACGGGCGGGCGGCGCCGAGCATGTTGCGCGCGGCGGCCGCGCCCTGCTCCTCGGCATGGACCTCGTGCTCGACGCGCATGCGCTCGCCGTGGACGACCGACTCGTACTCGCAGCAGTCGCCCGCGGCCCACACGGCCTCGGCGGACGTGCGCAGCTCGCGATCGCAGGCGACGCCGCCGGTCTCGCCGATCTCCAGGCCTGACTTGCGCGCCAGCATCACGTCGGGCTGGGCGCCGACGCCGAGCACCACGGCGTCCGCCGCGATCACCTCACCGTCCCCCAGCACGACGCCGGTCACGCGCTCGTCGGCGCCGTCGAAGCGCTCCACCGCCACGCCGCCGCGGACGGTGACGCCGTGCTCCTCCAGCACGCGCCGGAAGAACTGGCCGGCCTCGGGACCGAAGCCCAGCTCGAACGGGTGCGCCTCGAGCATCACGATCGTGCACCGCTTGCCGAGCATCGTCAGCGACGCCGCGACCTCACAGCCGATGTACGAGCCGCCGACCAGGACGACCTCGGCGGCCGACTCGACGTCGGCGCGGATCGTGTCGGCGTTGCCCAGCGCGCGCAGGTAATGCAGGCCGTCCAGGCCGGAGCCGTCGACGTTGAGGCGCCGCACCATCGCGCCCGTGGCGATCAGCGCCGAGTCGAAGGACACCGTCTCCTTCGTCGACAGCGCGGCCTCGCGCGCCTCCGTGTCGAGCGACATCACGCTCGTGCGCGTCAGCACCTCGACTGCGTCGGGCAGCTCGATCAGCGCGTCCTCGCGTGACTCGCGCCCTTGCAGGTAGCCCTTCGACGCCGGCGGCCGGTGGTAGGGCGGGTCGAGCTCGCGCCCCACGAGCAAGACGCTCGCCCCGGAGGCTTCCGAGGCGAGCGTCGTGGCGGCCGACGCGGCGGCGATCCCGCCGCCGATCAGCAGATGATTCACGTGACGGTCGGCCATAGGCCGCAGCCTACGTCTCAGCAGACGACGGCGACCGTCACGTTGCGCAGCGAGGCGCGGGCCTTGCCCGAGCCGGAGGTCACGCGGGTGTGCAGGGGCATCGACATGTCGAGGTCCAGGCCGCGCGGCAGCAGCGTGTTGTTCAGCGCGACCTGCAGGCAGCCGCGGAAGTCGTTGGCCCACACGACGTCGAGGACGCCGCGACGGGTGTTGACGCCGACGACGCCCGGGCCGCGCAGGACGCGCCCGCTGCGGTCGACGACGGCGAACGCCGTCACGCCAGACGCGCGCAGCACATTGGCGACGCGGTTGGCGGTCGGCGCGACGACACCGGCGTTGGCCTGGCGCAGCTTGGCCTGGACGAGGTCGACCGCGGCAACGCGCACGTCGGCGACGGTGGTGACGACCGCCTGCGTGTCGACGCTGACGATCGGGCCCGACCCGAGGTCGAGCGAGACGGTCGCCGCCTGAGCGGACGACGTGGCGGCAGCGCCGGTGGCGAGGGCGATGAGGCTCGTGGCGGCGATGCGGCGTGAGGTGAGGCTGAGCGAGTTCATGTCGTAGAGGACAGCGATACACCGGCTTTCGGAGTGTGGCGGTGGTCTCAGTGACGACCGGCGTCACACCCAGATCAGGCTTCACCCCGACGAAACATGGGGGCAGACCCGCGATCCGCCGCTAGCATCGCCTCCCGTGGTCGCCGACGCGATCGTCCCCGTCGCCGGCCTCGGCACGCGCCTGCTGCCGCTCACGCGTGCGATCCCGAAGGAGTTGCTGCCCGTCGGGCGGTTGCCGGTGCTGGAGCACGTGATCGAGGAGCTCGCGGCGGTTGGCGTGCAGCGCGCGCTGCTGGTGACGTCGGCGCGCAAGCCGGCGATCGCGGCGCACTTCGGCGAGGAGTGCGCGGGGGTTGCGCTGTCGTACGTCGAGCAGCCCGAGCAGCTCGGGCTCGGCGATGCGGTGCGGTGCGCCGCGGGGTTCGCCGGCGAGCGGCCCGTGGCGGTGGCGCTTGGTGACTGCTTGATCGGCGATGGACGTGCGCGATCCGACGTCATCGCACGACTCTCCGCCGCCCTCGATGCTCACCGCGCGGCCGCGGCCGTCGCGGTCGAGGAGGTCGCCGCGGAAGCCGTGAGCCGCTACGGGATCGTCACGCTCGACGGCGAGCGAGTCCGAAGCATCGTCGAGAAGCCCACTGAGTCAGCCAGCCGACTCGCCGTCGCCGCACGCTACGTGCTTGCGCCCGAGGTGTTCGACGTGCTGCGGCGGGTTGAGCCCGGGCGTGGCGGCGAGATCCAGCTCACGGATGCGCTGGCCACGCTGATCGAAGAAGGCCGCCCCGTGGTCGCGGTGCGGCTTGGCGATGTGCGGCATGACGTCGGTGACCTCGAGAGCTACGTACGAGCGTTTCGTGCTGTGACGTCGTGATCGGCACCGCTCACGCGCGCGTGGCGTTGGCCGGCAATCCGTCGGATCGGTTCGGCGGCGCGGTGCTCGCGTTGACCCTGCCGCAGTTCTCGGCCACCGTGACCGCCGACGACGCGCCCGTTGGCGACGAGCCGCCGCTGCTGCGGGCCGCTCGTGCGCGCTTTGGCGGCGCTGACGACGCACCTGCGCTGCGGGTCGAGACGAACATCCCGCGCGAGGTCGGGCTCGGCGGTTCGAGCGCGATCGTGATCGCGGCGCTGCGAGCGCTTGCTGCCTGGCACGAGGTCGAGCTGGAGGCGCTGGCGCTCGCGCGGATGGCGCTGGAGGCCGAGAACGAGGAGCTCGGCATCTCAGCCGGTCCGCAGGACCGTGTCGCGCAGGCTGTCGGTGGCCTGGTCTTCATGGACTTCGCGGACGGGTGGCACGCCGAGCGCGTCGATGCCGCGTTGCCGGCGCTGTACGTGGCGTGGCTGCGTGACGCGGCCGCGCCGTCGCACCAGTGGCACGCGGCCTTGCACGCCGACGCGGCGGAGATGTCTGGACTGGCGCAGCTCGCGCGGTCGGCTCGGGACGCTCTCAAAGAGGGCGACCACAGTCGGTTTGCTGCTTGCGTCGACGGGTCCCTCGATGCCCGCGCCCGCATGGCGGTGCTCGACCCTCGGCACGTCGCGTTGGCCGAGGCCGCGCGTGGGTTGGGCGCGTGCGCGAACTTCACGGGCTCCGGTGGCGCGATCGTCGGCGTCGTGCCCGAGGCGGGGTTTGCCGAGCGGCTGCGCGCGGCCGCGGGCTGCGAGGTGCTCGAGCTGTGAACGTCGACGCCATCGGCGCGGCCGCGCGCACGTTGCTCGACGCCAACCACCGCGAGGGCGAGTACCGCGGCCGGCGCTACAGCTTCAGCGTCCCCTCCCCACGCTCGTATCCGTGGCAGTGGTACTGGGACTCCTGCTTCCACGCGATCGTCCGCGCGAAGTGGGACCCGCCGGGCGCGCGCGCGGAGCTCGAGACGCTGCTGGCCGCCGCCGACCCCGACGGCTTCATCGGGCACACGATCCTCTGGGGCCACCCGCTCGATTGGCAGCGCGCTCTGCGCTACAACATCGCCGCCCGCGCGGATCTGATGACGCGCACGATCCAGCCGCCGCTGCTGGCGCTCGCGTGGGCCGAGGCCGTCGGCGACCCCGCGGGCCACCCGGGCATCACCCGCCACCACGAGTGGCTGCGCGCGCATCGCGACCTCGACGGCGACGGGCTGCTGTGGATCATCCAGGGCGACGAGTCCGGCATGGACGCGTCGCCGAAGTTCGACCACGTCTGGGGCCGGCTCGCCCAAGGGCTGACGCTCTTCCCGCTGCTGATCGCGCGCAACCGCGGCCACGGCTTCGACGCGCGACGCCTCGACGCCGCCGGGCATCCCGTCGTCTGCGAGGTCTTGACCAACGTCGCGTGGTGCCTGTCGGAGCTGGCGCTCGGCAGGCCGAGCCTGACGCCGCGGATCGTCGAGCGGCTCTACGACGAGCAGACGGGCCGCTTCTACGACGACGTCCGCCACGCCGAGCGCCCGCTGCCCGGCCCGCGGCGCCCGCGCACGTGGGACACGCTCGCGCCGCTGGCGCTGCCCGACCTGCCGGACGAGATCGCGCGGCGCCTCGTCGACGACGTTCTGCGCGGACCCGGCTATGCGGGTGCGGTCCCGCTTCCGGCGGTCGAGATCGACGATCCTGCGTACTCGAGCCGCGAGACGTTCGGGGCCTTCAAGCGCCATCGGCACTGGCGTGGGCCGAGCTGGGTCAACAGCACGTGGCTGGTCTCACGGGGCTTGCGCCGACTCGGTGAGCACGAGCTGGCCGACGATCTCGCCCGCCGGCTCGCGGCCGTGTGGGAGCGCGAGGGCTTTCGCGAGTACTACGAGTCGCGCACGGGACACGGCATGGGTGCTCACGATTTCGGCTGGTCGACGTTGTTGTGGCCGCTGGCCGAAGCAGCGATCTGAGACCTCGCTGCGACTGACAGCGGGCGATCTTCCGCCTAGATTGCGGAGCGTCATGGGTAAGAGGGACGCATTTGGGAACGAGATCAGCGACGACCCGCTGACCGAAATGGGCTGGGGAGTCGGCGAGGACGCCACGGCGCCGACGCCGATCAGCGCGGACGCGGCGCCGAGCGTGCCGACGATGCCGACGATGCCGTCCACGCCGCCGGCGATGTCCGCCGGCGCACCGCCGGCGCCGACCGCGCCGCGGCTGACGCCGACGATGCCCGCGCAGCTGCCGACGATTCCGCGGCGCAGCGGCTTCAGCCTCGCCGACATGATCGGCCGCTTCATCGTCCTCGGGATCTCGCTGGCCGTGCTCGGCGGGATCGGGATCGCCGTTTACGCTGCCGTGGACACGGCCAGGGACGTCTCCAACAGCTTCCCGAAGATCACGACGCCGCAGGTCAACCTGCCCGGCATCACGACCCCCACGCCGGGCGACAGCACCAGCAAGAGCAGCGCACAGAGCAAACCCGCGGAGCCGCCGAGCGGCCTGCAGCCGCGCTCGCTCGTGCGCGCCGAGGCCTTTGCGCCGACGCTTGTGAAGATCCGCGAGCAGGGCACGCGCGCGCAGACGATGCGGCTGGATCCGACGCGCGTCAACGCGAACGTGCTGAACAACGACAACCTCCTGCGCGTCGTCTCGGTGTCGTGGGAGGGCAACCTGCAGACGACCAAGACGTCGAGCCGGCTGACCGGGGTCTCGACCGTGTCGCTCAACAACGTCAGCTCGAAGTCGCCGTCGCGAGCGCTCGCCCGCGCCGCCAAGCTGCTCGGCCGCCCGGCCACGAGCTTCAACTACATGGTGCTGATGAACCTCGGCGGCCAGGCCCAATGGCTCGTCTACTTCAAGGACGGCAAGTACGTCCGCGCCTCCGTCGACGGACGCAGCGTCCAGAAGGTCAACTAGCCATGCGCGACACCGACAAGATCAACGCGCACGGCCGCGAGATTCGCCGACTGCTGATCGAAGGCGTCGCCGGGCGCGCGGTGATCACCGCTGTCCGCGACACCGGCGAGCGCCTTGTCGGCAACGCGGTGCTCGACCTCGACTTGCTCGTCACGCTCGACGGCGTCGAGCCGTACAGCACGACGCTGCACACGCTGATCGCCGGCGCCGACACCAGCCCGTACGCCACCGGCAGCGAGTACAGCGTGCGCGTGGATCCGGCGGACCGCACGAACCTCGCGTTCGCGTAGCGATCGGCTAAGCCAGCCCGCGGATGAGGTCCGCGGCGCGCTCGGCGACCATGATCGTCGGCGCGTTGGTGTTGCCGCCGGGGATCAGCGGGAAGACCGAGGCATCGACGACGCGCAGCCCGTCGAGCCCGCGCACGCGCAGCTTGGGGTCGAGCACCGCGTCGGCGTCGTCGTGCGCACCCATCCGGCAGGTGCTGGTCGGGTGGTAGATCAGCTCGACGCGGCGGCGCAGATGCGCCTCGAGGTCGTCCTCGTCGTCGGTCGGCTTGAGCCCGCGCACGACCTTGCTCGCGAGCGGCTCCTTCGCCGCGATCTCGCGCGCGAGCTTCATGCCGGCAACCATCGAGGCGACGTCCTCGTCGTCGGTCAGCGAGTTCGTGACGATGCGCGGCTTGTCGGTCGGGTCGGCTGAACGCAGCGTGACCTCGCCCCGGGCCTTCGGCGAGATGAGCGTGACGCCGATCGTCGCGGCGTGGCCGTCGAACTCCTCGGCGCCGTGGTCTTCGAAGTACAGCGCGCCCATGTGCAGCTGGATGTCCGCGGCCGGCAGCCCGCCGCGGGTGCGCACGAAGGCGCAGACCTCGGCGGCTGTCGACGACAGCTTGCCCGAGCCGCGCAGCAGCCACTCGAGCAGGTGCTTGGGTTTGTCGGCGCCGTAGAGCGTGTCGCTGTCGCGGACCTCGTAGAGCATCGTCAGCAGCGGGTGGTCCTGCAGGTTCTTGCCGACGCCCGGAAGGTCGAGCCGGACGTCGATGCCGTGGGCGCGCAGCTCCTCGGCGGGACCGATGCCGGAGAGCATCAACAGCTGCGGTGAGTTGATCGCGCCGGCGCAGAGGATGACCTCGCGGTTGGCGCGCGCGACGGTTTCGCCGCGGCCCTTGCTGTAGCGCACGCCGGTCACGCGCGGGCCCTCGAATTCGAGCCCGAGGACCTGCGCGCCGGTCACGAGCGTGATGTTCGGGCGCGACAGCGCGGGCTTGAGGAAGGCGTCGGCGGCGCTCCAGCGACGGCCGTTCTTCTGGAAGGTCTGGAACATCGCGACGCCGTCCTGCTCAGGCCCGTTGTAGTCGGCGATGCGCGGGATGCCGGCTGCCTCGGACGCTGCGAGCAGCTCGCGGCCAAGCGGGCGCGGCGAGCGTTGCTCGGAGATCCGCATCGGGCCACCGGCGCCGTGGAATTCCGACGCGCCGCGCGCGTTGTCCTCCGAGCGCATGAAGTACGGCAGGACGCTCTGCCAGCCCCAGCCGCTTGCGCCCGCCTGCTCCCAGAGGTCGTAGTCCAGCGGCCGGCCGCGGACGTAGAGCATCGCGTTCATCGAGCTCGAGCCACCGACGGACTTGCCGCGCGGGATGAACAGCGAGCGCCCGTCGCAGCCGGGCTCGGGCTCGGTCGCGTAGTCCCAGTCGAGCTTGGTGTGGAACTGCTGCGGGAACGCCGCGGGGATCTTGATGTTGAGGCTGCGGTCCTTGCCGCCGGCCTCGATCACGACGACGCTCGTGTCCGGATCCTCGGACAGCCGCGCGGCGAGGGTGCAGCCGGCCGAGCCGGCGCCGACGATGACGTAGTCGCTTGACACAGCGTCAGCCTATCCGCGGTGCCGCTTTGCGAGGGTGTGGGAGATGGACAACTCGGCGCGCCAACGTTTTCGGGATGGGCTACGCGCCGCCGTGCCGTTCGCGATCGCCGGGGTCGTCGTGTCGCTGTCGTTCGGCGTGCTCGCGGTCGAGGCCGGCCTGAGCCCGTTCGCCGCCGTCGCGATGTCGATGATCGTGTTCGCCGGGTCGGCGCAGTTCGCCGCGGTCTCGATCGTCGCCAGCGGTGGGACGGCCGGCGCCGCGATCGTCGCGGCCGCGATGATGAACTCGCGCTTCCTGCCGATGGGCGTGGCGCTTGCGCCGTCGCTGCCCGGTCGCGCGCCGTGGCGCGCGGTTCAGGGGCAGACGGTCGTCGACTCGTCGTGGGCGATGGCGTTGCGCGAGGACGGCACGTTCGACCGCTTCTTCCTCTTCGGGGCGACAGCGATCCAGTACCTGACCTGGTCCAGCGGCACACTGATCGGCGCGCTCGCCGGCGATGCACTTGGGGACACGGACAAGCTCGGCTTCGACGCGGTGTTCCCGGCGTTCTTCGTGGCGCTGCTGATCGCCGAGGCGCGCGACGCGCGGTCGCGCGGCGTGGCTCTGTTCGGCGCGGTGATCGCGCTTGCGCTCGTTCCGTTTGCGCCGGCGGGCGTTCCCGTACTCGCGGCGAGCGCCGCGGCGATCGTGGGGTTGCGGCGCTGATGTGGCTGATGATTGCCGGCTGTGCGGTGGTGACGTTCGCGATCAAGGCGGCGGGTCCGGTTGCGCTCGGCGGCCGTGATCTGCCCGCTTGGTTTGACCGCGTGGTGCGTCTGCTGGCGCCGGCGCTGCTTGCTGCGCTGGTGGCGACGCACATGTTCGCCGACGACGATCGGCTCGCCGTCGGGGCGAACACCGTGGGGGTTGCGGTCTCCGGCGTCGTGATGTGGTTCTCGCGCTCGGTCGTCTGGTGCGTGCTCAGCGCCGGGGCCGTGACGGCGCTGCTTCGAGCGCTTTGATGTGTTCCGGCGGGGTGTGTTGGTAATCCTTCCGGGCGTGCTTCGCCTCCTCGTCCCACCGTTGGCGCTTGCCTGCCTGCTCGCGTTTGCGCCTGTCGCGTCCGCCCAGACGGGCTCGGGCGTGATTCGCGGGACCGGCAAGGTGTCTGCCCGCGCGACGCCAGGCGGCAAGGCCGTCACGAAGCTGCGCGGCGGTCGCAAGATCCCGATCAGCTGCCAGATGAACGGGCCGACGGCCAACGGCTCGGGCGGGCGCTCGGCGGTCTGGGACCGCACGCGGATCAACGGACGCGTGCTGTGGGTGGCGGATGCGGTCGTCGACACGGGCGACGGTCTCGTCGCGGGTTGGTGCGACGCACCCGGCCCGCTGTCACCGGTCACGCCCGGGACGTCGGGGGCGTGCTCGCTGAAGTCGCAGGTCCGGTTGGTCGCGCCGTTCACCGAGCACTCCAAGTTCATCGCCGCCGCGGTGCCGGGTGCGCAGCGCTCCGATCGCGAGACGAAGGTGCCGGCGTCGGTGACGCTTGCGCAGGCGATCCTCGAGTCGGGTTGGGGGCAGTTCAACGCCGGCGCGAACAACTACTTCGGGATGAAGGCGCAGGCGACGAAGACGCCCGGCGTCTTCGCGTGGTCGGGCAACGCGATCGGCTGCGTGCTGAAGAAGACGCTCGAGGAGGTCGGCGGGCGCATGCAGACGGAGATCGGCGCGTTTCGTGCGTACCGCTCGCTGACCGCGTCGATCCGCGATCACGGTGCGCGGCTGCTGGCGAACCCGGTGTATGCGCCGGCGTTCAAGCACACCGAGAGCGACACGCGCTTCGTCCGCGCGATCGCGCGCTACTACGCGACCGACTCGAGGTACGCGAGCAAGGTGCTCGCGATCATCAAGAAGTACGGGCTGCGCAAGTACAACGTGAAGGACACGACGACGACCACGCCGCCGCCGGTCGAGACGCCGCCGCCTCCGCCGCCGTCGACTGGCGGGGGCGCCGAGGCGCCTTAGCGCATCGCCTCACGCGTCCCCCGCGCACGTGCGGTGTAACGAAGTCCACGTTTGACGTGGACTTCGTTCCGCTTTGCAGCAAATGCGTCAGTCGTCGTCGCGCGGCGGCTGGCGGAAGACGATGCGCTTCACGTCAGCCAGCGCGCCGGCGCTGAGGCGCAGCGCGGTCTGAAAGCCCTCGGCGCCGAGGCCGCCGCTCTCCAGGCGCGTGCGCAGCTCGTTGAGCTGTGCGCGTTGCTCGTCGTCCTCGGCCGGCAGGTCGAGGAAGACCACGTGGCGCGGGCGGCGGCGGGCGTGTGCGACGCGGGCGAGCGCCTCGCGGTCCGCCGACTCGAGCCCGGCAATCGGCACGACGACGCTGTCGCCGTTGCCGATCCGCTTGGCGATCGCGGCGTCCAGCAGTTGCTTCGTGCGGTCCTCCAGCTCGTCAGCGCCGACCTTCTGCGCCAGCAGCCCACGCACGCGCACCGGGGACAGCACGGCGTTGCGCTCCTCGAACACGCGCTCGACGAAACGCTCGCGCTCCTTCTCGGACGGCGAGACCACCACGACGAGGCTTCCGGGCGAGTAGCGCAGCCGGTCGGAGACCTTCAGCACACGGCAACGGGTGGAGATGTCGACCGGGCGCGCCGCGGCGCCATCACGCCGCGGACGGTCCGATGACCACCCGCCACGCTCGTCGTCGCCGATCTTGACGGTGCGCTCGCTCACTCCCCCATCCTTGCGCAAAGGGGTCTCAGAAGAGCTGCCCCGTACCGGCGTGGGTCCGCTCGATGTCCAGCAGGCGCAGTTTCGTGGCGACGCCACCACGCGCCGAGAAGCCGCCAGTCTTGCCGCCGGCGGCGACGACGCGGTGACACGGGACGACGATCGGGTACGGGTTGCGCCCGAGCGCCTGGCCTACGGCGCGGGCCTCCCCACGCGCCCCGATGCGCTCGGCGATCTCGCCGTAGGTCAGCGTCTCCCCAGGCGGGATCGTGCGCGCGACCTCGTAGACGGAGCGCGCGAAGACAGGCACACGCGAGAGATCGAGCGTCACCGCGGACAGGTCCACCGGCTCGCCTTCCAGCAGCGCGCGGATCGCGACGATCGCATCCGCGACGTCGGCCGGCGGCTCGAGCTCGACGGCATCAGGGTGATGGCGCAGCAGCCGCGCGCGCGTCTCTTCGGCGTCGCCCTCCGGCAGCTGCAACCCGCTGATCCCGCCCGGCCCCCATGCGACCGCACAGGGGCCAAGCGCAGTGTCGAAGAGGGCGTATCCAGCCACGCATCGAGGGTAGCCCTAGGCGCGGACCCCTATGTCCGGCGTTCCAGTGTCTCCACCTCGCGCGCCTTGTCGGCTGCGCGCTCGATCGAGCGATCCAACTCCTCCTTGGCCTCGCCCTTGCGCTCCTCGAGCCGGCCCTCACGGCGCAGCTTCGGGTCGTCCGCGAGGTCGCCCGCGGCTTTCTTCGCGCGTCCGGTGATCTTGTCGAGAATGCTCATGACGGAGGCGTACCCGGGTACGTTCGAGGCATGCTTTCCACAACCGGCCGCGCGATGGCCGCCTCTGCCGCGGTGCTCGTCGTTGCCGGCGTGGCGGTGCTTGTGTTCGCCGACGGCACCACCAGAGGCTTCCTCGCGACGGTTCTCTTGGGCGTCGCAGGCGTGCTTGTGGTGTCGCTGGTGTTCCTCACCATCGGCGAGGGCGAGGATCGCGAGCGCGACCTCCGGGTACCGGACTGAGGATGACCGACCTCGAGTACGCCACCGAGCAGCTGCGCCGCGACCTGGATTACACGCGTGACGACGTCGCGCGCCTGGCGGCCGCGCTGGCCGACCGTGCCAGGGAGGTCGCGCCGGTAGCCGCGGCCAGCGCAGCGACCACGGCCGAGGACGCCGTCGCGAAGGTGCGCGAGCACCCGATCCCCGTGCTGGCTGCCGTTGCCACCGCGATCAGCGTGACCGCGCTGGTCATGTGGCTGACACGCTCGCGCAAGGACGACGACGAGGAGCAGCCCCAGCCGCCGCAGTTCACGCCGCCGTACACGCCGCAGCCGGCATCTCGCGCGTAAACGGGAGGTAGCCGCACCAGGACACGGGCAGCGGCTTTGCATACTGGGCGATGAGTTTCGTCGTCTCCCCCCGTCATAAGGAACATGACCGCCCAGAACACCACCCCCGACGCCGATCGCTCGCGCTGGATGGCGCTGTACGTCCTCTGCGGAGGGATGCTGATGATCGTGCTCGACGCCACGATCGTGAACGTCGCGCTGCCGACCATCCAGGACGATCTCGGCTTCTCCCAGAACAACCTCGCCTGGGTCGTCAACGCCTACCTGATCGCCTTCGGCGGTCTGCTGCTGCTTGCCGGCCGCATCGGCGACCTCATCGGCCAGCGCCGGATCTTCCTGGTCGGCCTCACCGTCTTCACCCTCGCGTCACTGCTCTGCGCGCTCTCCCCCACCCAAGAGGTCTTGATCGCCGCCCGCTTCATCCAGGGCGCCGGCGGCGCGCTCGCCTCGGCGGTCATCCTCGGGATGATCGTCACGATGTTCCCCGAGCCGCGCGAGCAGGCGAAGGCCATCGGGATCTACGGCTTCGTCGCCTCCGGCGGCAGCGCTCTCGGCCTGCTGCTCGGCGGCGTCTTGACCGAGGCGATCAGCTGGCACTGGATCTTCCTCGTCAACGTGCCGGTCGGCATCGTCGTCGCGATGCTCGCGCGCCGGGTCGTCGAGGACCGCGCGGGCATCGGCCTCGACAAGGGCGCCGACCTCCCCGGCGCGGCACTGATCACGGCCGGCGTGATGCTCGGCGTCTACACGATCCTGCAGGTCGAGAAGGAGGGCTGGACCTCCACGCAGACGCTCGGCCTGCTGGCCGTCGCCGTCGCGCTGATCGCCGCGTTCGTCGTGCGCCAGGCGCGTATCGAGACGCCGCTGATGCCGCTGCGCCTGTTCCGCTCGCGCAACGTCGTCGGCGCCAACGTCGCGATGCTGCTCATGGTCGTCGGCTTCTTCGGGATGTTCTTCCTCGGCGCGCTGTACATGCAGGAGATCCTGGGCTATGACCCGCTCGAGGTTGGCCTGGCGTTCCTGCCGGCGTCGATCGCGATGGGCGCGCTGTCGCTGGGCTTCGCCGAGAAGCTGATCATGGGCATCGGCCCGCGCACGACGCTGCTGATCGGCCTCGCGACCGCCGGCCTCGGCCTGCTGCTGTTCGGCCGCGCACCGGTCGAGGCGACGTGGATCGTCGACGTCGCCCCGGTGATGCTGCTGATCGGCATCGGCGCCGGCCTCGCGTTCCCCGCCCTGATGACGCTCGCGATGTCAGGCGTGGACATGCAGGACTCCGGCCTCGCGTCCGGCCTCGTCAACACGACGGTGCAGGTTGCCGGCGCGGTTGGCCTCGCCGTCCTCGCGACGCTTGCGACCGACCGCACGGACAGCCTGCGCGCCGACGGCGAAAGCGTCGCCAACGCGCTCAACGGCGGCTACCACCTCGCGTTCCTGATCGGCGCCGCGCTGATCGGCGTCGCGGTCATCGCCTCGGCGCTGATCCTCAAGCCGGCGCCCGCCCCCGAGCACGCCAGCGAGCCGGCGTACGACGCGGCCTAGTCGTCCCCCTGCGGGTCAGCGCTGCTTGGCGCTGACCCGTGCGGTGCGCTTGCGGCTGGTGACCTCGACGCGGTAGCTGCCCTTCGCCACGCGCGGCGACAGCGTGAAGGCCGCGGCGCGGCGCGTGTAGCGCCGCACGACCCGCGACCCGCGGCGGATGCGCACGACGACACGCTCGGCCTTGCCGGAGCGCAACGTCACGGCGATCCGCGGGCGCTTGGACCCGCGCGCCTCGCGCACCGTCGCCCACAGCGGCCCGAGGTCGGCGGTGTG
This sequence comes from Paraconexibacteraceae bacterium, assembly GCA_963727365.1. Lineage (GTDB taxonomy): Bacteria > Actinomycetota > Thermoleophilia > Solirubrobacterales > Solirubrobacteraceae > Paraconexibacter. Next base: position 306,312 of record CAVSFU010000020.1, read on the forward strand.
CACGCGCACGGCCGAGCGGTCGCGCTCGAGCTGCGAGCCGCAGAACGGCAGCTTGACCCAGCGCTTGGCGCTGTACTCCTTCGTCAGGTCGCTGGAGTGCACCGACGACGGGTTGGTCGACTCGCCGTAGGTGACGATCATGCGCAGGTCCGGGCAGCCGGGCGTGAGATGCACGGCCTGCACGTACGAGGAGCCGTGGACGACCTCGCGGTAGCCCTTGCCCGCCGTCCACACCGGCGTGATGACGTTGAACGTGCCCGACGAGTGCGTGCCGCCGTGGATCGGGATGACCTCGCCGCGACGCGTCACCGTCTGCCCCGTCCGCGGCGCGGCGTCGAGCGGCACGCCCGCGGCCTGCAGATCGGCGACCGCCTGCGACAGCGCCAGCTGCACCGTCGGGTTGATCGTGTTCAGCCCAGCCGGTGTGTCGACCGCGTTGTTCGCGTCGAACGCGCCCGAGTACGGCCACAGAGGTGCCGGCAGCGCGATCGGCGCGATGCCCGTGAGCTTGTCGATGAAGCGGTTCCAGAGCACGAAGCCCTTGGAGTCGAGATCCGCGCGCAGGTCCCACTTGCGCAGCACGTCGCAGGCCGCGCTCGTGCAGTTGCGGACGAGGTCGTCGCGCCACAGCTCACCGCTGTAGACGCGGTTGCGCCAGCCGACCTCCATCAGGTTGTCGATGTTGAAGCCCTTGCCCGCCAGGCCGTCGGTGCCCTCCAGGCGCTCGCGGATCTGGATCAGGCCGATGCGCGTGCGCAGCGAGCGCGCCGTGCGCTCGTCGCCGATGATGCGGCTGAAGCCCTCCAGCGGCTGCGCCGGGTTGGTCAGCCAATAGGAGTCGTTCATGTTCGACACTGCGTCGTCGCGGCGCAGCACCGGCTGCTTGTCGACCGGCAAGTTGCCGTCGGCGCGGCACTCCTTGCGCGTGCCGTCGAGCACCGGCAGGCGCTGCAGCCGGTCGAGCACCAGCCCGAGCGGCACCTGACACGCCGCGTACTTCTCCTTCGTGACGTTCGGCATCGACCCGATGTCGGCGTAGTAGGCGTTGCCGGCGGTGTCTGCCGCGATCGTGTTGACCCACGGGATGCCCTGGTACTTGCGCTCGATCGCGTCGATCTCGTCAACCGTCTGGGCGTGGTTGACGTCGAAGAAGTGGTTCATCAGGCGGCCGAAGTTGTTCGCGTTGGAGTCGTACATCGCGTAGGCGGTGACGGGGGTCCAGGGGAACACCGGCAGGCCGAGGATCGACGTCAGGATCGGCCCGTGCTCCGACGACCACAGCGTGCGCGTCATCGTCTTGCCGCCGCCGACGTCGATCGTGACCTTGTCGGCCTTCATCTGCTTGATCAGGCCGTTCTCGATGTAGGACGTCGGCGAGCCCGGCACGAGCGTCAGCTGGTACGGCACGAAGCGCCGTGCGGTGGAGACCGTGTGACTCCACGCGACGCCCTTCGTCGTGCCGATGTTGATGATCGGCACCCCCATCAGCGAGCCGCCCGAGACGTCGACCTTGCCCGGGATCGTGAGGTGCGCCTGGTAGAAGCGCTCAGACCCCTGCCAGGGGAAGTGCGGGTTGCCGTAGACCAGCCCGTGGCCGTCCTGCGAGCCGGCGCGGCCGATCGCGTAGGCGTTGGAGCCGAGGCCGCCGAGACGACGATCGAGCTCCCCAGCCGGGATCGACTTCGCGCGCTCGGTCGCGTTGACCGCCCCGGTCAGCGGCCGGGCGCCGGCGATGCCGTCGATCGCCACTGCGCTGGAGGCGAGCAGTGCGAGCGAGTAGAAGCGCCGGTAGGCGTCCATCAGCGAGATCGGGCGCACCCACTCCTTGCCGCGGCACGTCGGGTCGGGGATGTTGTCGCGCCCACCAACCTGGCGCAGCCAGCGGTTCCAGCCGTCCACGTACCCCTGCAGCGCCTGCTTCAGCTCGGGCCGCGGTCCGGTCGGCGCTGGCTCGTCGACGAGCTTCTCGACGGTCTTGTTGTCGATGATCCGCTGGTAGAAGAAGTCGGAGTTGTCGTTGCGCGGGTTGGTGCCGTTGCCACGCGACGCGTACGTGCGGCTCGGGCCGAAGTAGCGCGAGCGCTGCGCGTTGACCGTGACGTAGGCCTCGGCGATCGTGCAGACGTTGTCCTGCGCGATCGCCTGGCCGTAGCCGTAGCCCAGCGACGGGTAGTCCTTGGCCTTGATATGCGGGATGCCGAACTGCGTGCGTGCGACGGTGACGTCGTAGCGCGCGGCATCTGCTGTTGACGTCGCGACCAGGCATGCGGCGGCGACGAGGACGACCCAACCCCTGCGACCCATCAAGCGAGCATAGATGAACGCTCTTGTTCGTGGATCCGGTATGCGGCGAGGTCAAACGCGCGCAGGCGCCGCTGCAGATGGCGCGCGGTCCACGGGTAGTTGAAGCCGTTGCGACCGTTGCGGTCGATGAAGTAGCTGCCGCAGTTGCCGGCGTTCCAGACGGTGCCCTGCAGCGCCTCGTCGACCTCGGCGTTGAAGGCGTCCTGCACGTCGGGACGCACCTCGAGCGCGGCGATGCCCTCGCGCTGCATCGTCTGCAGCGCGCGCACGATGTACTCGGCCTGGTACTCCATGAGCACCGTCGCCGAGGTGTTGATGCCGATGTTGGGGCCGAGCATCACGAACGCGTTGGGGAAGCCCGCGACCGCCGAGCCGAGGTACGCGCGCGGGCTGCCTTGCCAGACGTCGGCAAGCGTCTGGCCGCTGCTGCCGCGGATGATCTCGGCGACCGGCATGTCGAGGATCTGAAAGCCGGTCCCGAAGATGATCGTGTCGACCTCATGCACTTGGCCCAGCGTGTCGGTGACCGTGTGCTCGCCGATTGCCGACACCGCCGACGGCACGACCGTCACGTTGTCGCGCGTCAGCGCGGGGTACCAGTCGTTGGACATCAGCACGCGCTTGCAGCCGAGCGTGTAGCGCGGCGTCATCTGCGCGCGCAGCTGCGGGTCGCGCACACCGCGGCGCAGGTTCAGCTCGCCGAGGCGCTGCAGCTGGCGCATAACGCCCTCGTTGTGCATCCCGGCGTTGAGCAGCTCCAGCAGGTTGAAGACCGCCCCGCGCGCGACGCGCTGGGCGCCGGGGACGCGGCGCAGCAGCAGCTGCTCGGCGCGCGTGACCTCGCGATCGAGCTTGGGCAGCACCCAGTGCGGCGTGCGCTGGAAGACCGTGAGGTGCTCGACCAGCGGTTGGATCTCGGGGACGAACTGCACCGCTGACGCGCCCGTGCCGATGACGGCGACGCGTCGTCCCGTCAGGTCGTGGTCGTGGTCCCAGCGCGACGAGTGAAACGCCGTGCCCGCGAAGTCCTCGAGGCCCGGGACGTCGGGCATTAGCGGCTGGTGCCATGGCCCGGCGCCGCAGACGACGACCTCGGCCTCGAGCTCGCCGTTCAGCCGCCAGCGGCCGTCGACCCAGGCGGCTTCGGTCACCTCGTAGCCGAAGCGGATGTGGCCGCGCAGGTCCTCGGCGACGTCGCGGATGTAGCGCTGAATCTCCGGCTGTGGTGCGAAGTAGCGGCTCCAGTCGCTGTTCGGCGCGAACGAGAACGAGTAGAGCACCGACGGGATGTCGCACGCGCAGCCCGGGTAGGTGTTGTCGCGCCAGGTGCCGCCGACGTCCTGGCCGCGGTCAAGGATCACGAAGTCTTCGATGCCGGCGCGACGCAGCGCCGCGCCGACACACAGGCCCGACAGCCCGGCGCCGATGATCGCGACGCGGGTCGAATAGACCGAGTCGAACATTCTGGCTGGTACATTAACCCCGGTGTCAAGTTCCACGCGCCGCCGCTACGCCGCACGCCAGCCCCGCGAGGTCCGCCGCGAGCAGATCCTCGACGCCTGCGTGCGGCTGATCGCCGAGCACGGCTGGCGTGGGATGACGATGGACCGCGTCGCCACCGAGGCCGGCGTCGCGAAGTCCGTCGCCTACGCGATCTTCGAGTCGCAGGCCAAGCTGCAGCAAGCGGTGCTGCAGCGCGAGCAGGCGCGCGGCTTCGCGCTCGCCGCCGACGCGCTCGCTGCCGGCCGCGCCGTCGACACGCCGTTCGCGGCGGTCAGCGCCGCGCTCAGCGTCTTCCTCGAAGGCGTCGCCGCCGCGCCCGACACGTGGAAGCTCGTGCTCCTGCCGATCGACGACGCACCCGACAGCGTGCGCGAGGCGATCCGCGAGGGCCGCGAGCGCTGGCGCCTGGAGATGGTCGCGCTGGTCGAGGAGAAGCTCGGCGACGGCGTCGACGCCGACCTGCTCGGCCACATCATGCGCGGCAACGCCGAGTACCTCGCGCGGCTGCTGATCGAGCAGCCCGACGCGTTTGCACGCGAACGGCTCGAGCAGGGCATCGCGACGATCGCTGCGCGCCTCGCCGGGTAGGCGAGGTGCATGCGCTACTGGGTCCAGCTCGCCACCGAGCAGTTCAGCCCACCGGAGATCGTGCGTCAGGCACAGGCCGCCGAGAAGGCCGGCTTCGACGCGCTGAACGTCTCCGACCACTTCCAGCCGTGGTGGGAGCCGGGTGAGTCCGGCCACGCCTGGGTGATGCTCGGCGCGATCGCCAACGCGACGCAGCGGATCGCGATCGGGACCGGCGTGACCGCGCCGGTCTATCGCCACAACCCGGCCGTCACCGCGCAGGCGTTCATGACGCTCGAGACGCTGGCGCCCGGCCGCGCGTACATCGGGATCGGCTCGGGCGAGTCGCTCAACGAGTCGCCGTGCGGGATGGACTGGCCGCCCGTCGGCGAGCAGATCGAGCGCATGGACGAGGCGCTGGACATCATCACGCGCCTGCTCGCCGGCGAGCGCCTGGACTACCAGGGCCGCTTCTTCCGCACGAAGGCCGCGTACCTGCACACGCGTGCCGAGCGCACGCCGCCGATCTACGTGTCGGCGTTCGGGCCGCAGGCGGCGCGCGTTGCCGCGGCGCACGGCGACGGCGTATGGACGCTTGCCGACCCCGAGCAGGCGCCGGAGGTCATCGACGCCTACCGCACCGCCTGCCAGGAGCTCGAGAAGGAGCCCGGCGAGATCGTCCTGCAGACGGGGTTCTCCTGGGCGGGGTCCGACGACGAGGCGCTCGAGGGCGCGCGCGTCTAGAAGGGCGCGCAGCCGTCGGAGTACTTCAGCGACGACTGGCACGACCCGCAGGCGATGTACGAGAAGGGCGAGAAGGACATCTCCGACGAGGACTTCCGCGAGTCCTACATCCTCTCCGCCGACGCGGAGGTCCATCGCAAGCGGATCGCCGAGATCGAGGAGCTCGGCGCGACCGTCGTGTGCCTGCAGAACGCCTCTGGCAAGGCGCCCGAGGAGGCGCTGCGCTTCTACGGCGAGCAGGTGCTGCCGGCGCTGCGCGAGCGCGTGGGGGCCGCATCGGGCAGCCGCTAGCTAGCGTGCCGGGGCATGGAGCACTTCGATCTCGGCGACGGCGTCGCCATCCCCCAGCTCGGCGTCGGCGTCTTCCAGGTCCCGCCGGAGGAGACGGCTGAGAACGTCCGCGTGGCGCTGGAGATCGGCTACCGCCACGTCGACACCGCGCGCGTCTACCGCAACGAGGCGGGCACTGGCGAGGGCATCCGTGCGTCCGGGCTCGACCGCTCGGAGGTGTTCCTCACGACGAAGTGCTGGAACAGCGACCAGGGCTTCGACGAGGCCCGCGCCGCCGCCGCGCGCAGCCTCGAGCGGCTCGGCTTCGACTACGTCGACCTCTACCTGATCCACTGGCCCGCCCCGGCGCAGGACCGCTACGTCGACACGTGGCGCGCGTTCATCGAGCTGTGGAAGGAAGGCGCGACACGCGCGATCGGCGTGTCGAACTTCCAGCCCGCGCACCTCGCGCGGATCATCGAGGAGACCGGCGTCACTCCGAGCGTCAACCAGATCGAGCTGCATCCGTACCTGCAGCAATCCGAGCTGCGGCGCTTCCACGCCGAGCACGGGATCGTGACGGAGGCGTGGTCGCCGCTGGCCCAGGGTGCCGTGCTCGACGACCCGGTGATCGTCGAGCTCGCGCAGCGCCACGGCAAGACGCCGGCGCAGGTCGTCGTGCGCTGGCACGTGCAGCTCGGCAACGTCGTCTTCCCGAAGTCGCTGTCGCCCGAGCGCCTGCGCGAGAACCTCGACGTCCTCGACTTCGAGCTCAGCGACGAGGACATGAGCGCGATCGAAGGCCTCGACCGCGGCGAGCGCGTCGGCCCCGATCCGGACGTGTTCGAGGGCTAGGTATACCGATCGGTATACTGGCGCGCCATGCGGGCGCTCACGTATCTCGGTCCTGACCAGCTCGAGTGGCAGGAGACGCCCGATGCGGCGCTCGACAGCGACCACGCCGCCGTTGTGCGTCCGCTCGCGGTCGCGACGTGCGACCTCGACGACGCGATCGTGCGCGGGCGCTCCCCGTTCCCGGCGCCGTTCGCGCTCGGGCACGAGGGCGTCGCCGAGGTGCTCGAGGTCGGCGACGCCGTCAGCGCGTTCGCACCCGGCGACCGCGTCGTCGTCCCGTTCCAGCTCAGCTGCGGGACGTGCGGAGCGTGCGCTGCCGGGCGCACCGGCAACTGCGAGTCCTTCGCGATCGCGACGACCTACGGCTTCGGCTTCGGACCGGAGATGACGCGCTTCGGCGGCTTCCTCGCCGACCGCGTGCTGGTGCCGTTTGCCGACGCGATGCTCGTGCGCGTGCCGGAGGGGCTCAGCAGCGAACGTGCCGCGGGCGCGTCGGACAACCTCACGGACGCGTACCGCACCGTTGCCCCGCATCTCGCGACGCGGCCGGGCGCGCCGGTGCTCGTGGTCGGCGGTGCAAGCAGCGGCTCGATCGCGCTGTACGCGGTCGGGCAGGCGCTGGCGCTCGGCGCCGAGCACGTGCTCTATGTCGACCCCGACCCCGCGCGTCGCGCGCTTGCGGAGGCCTACGGGGCACGGACGCTCGGCGAGGTCCCCGACCGCCTGGACCACCGCTACCCGATCACCGTCGACGGCTCGGGCACCACCGAGGGCCTGAGCCTCGCGCTGTCCAGCCTCGACCGCGACGGCGTCTGCACGAGCGCCTGCGTCTACTTCAACCAGGAGGTCGTCCCGCCGTTTCCGCTGCTGTCGATGTACGTGATGGCGACGACGTTCGTCACGGGACGCATCCACGCACGCCACGACGCGCCGAAGGTGCTCGAGCTGATGGCGTCCGGCGCGTTCGACCCGGCGCCCGTGACGACGAAGGTCGTCGCGTTCGAGGATGCTGCCGACGCGTTGCTGGAGCACGGCTACACGAAGCTGGTGTTCACCGCGTGAGCGAGCTCTCCGCGCGCGACCGGCTGCTGATCGCGGCGGCGGAGCTGACCTACGACCAAGGGATCACCGCGACCGGCGTCGACGCGATCGCGGCGCGGGCCGGCGTCACGAAGCGCACGCTCTACCAGCAGTTCGGGTCCAAGGACGCGCTCGTGGGCGCGGCGCTGGCGGCGCGCGACGGGCTGACGATGATGGCGCTGCGCGGTGCGGTGCAGCGGCGCATCGACAAGGGCATCGCACCGCTGGATGCGCTGTTTGCCGTGCTCGGCAAGGTCTTCGCAGATCCGGCGTTTCGCGGCTGTGCGTTCCTCAACGCCGGCGCGGAGATGCGTCCCGAGGAGCACGCGGTCCACCCCGTCGTGCGCTCGCACACCGACGCGCGGCGCGCGCTGATCGAGGAGCTCGTGCGGGCCGAAGGCGTCGACGATGCGGCCGCGATCGACGCGATCGCGCTGATCGTCGAGGGCGCGTTTGCGGTCGCGGCGAGCCGCCGCGAACCCGGGGCGATCGTGCGCGCGCAGGCCGCCGCGCAGCGGGTGCTGCAGTTCGCAAGCTGACAGCAGCGATGGATCTGGGTGGCGCGGGGGCTCCTAACGGACATGACCTCGCAAATCTCCCCCAATCCCGATCGCTGGAAGGTGCTCGCGCTGCTGTGCACCGCGTTCTTCATGGTCACGGTCGACGCGTCGGTGGTCCTCGTCGCACTCCCCTCGATCGGCAGCGAGCTGGCGTTCGCGCCTGGCGACCTGTCCTGGGTGATAAGCGCCTACATGCTCAGCTTCGGTGGCCTGCTCCTGCTGGGCGGACGCGCGGCTGACCTGCTCGGCCGCCGGCGCATGTTCGTCGTCGGCACAAGCCTGTTCGCCCTTGCATCGCTGGCCGCCGGCTTCGCCGGCTCTCCTGCTGCGCTGGTGGCAGCACGCGTCGTGCAAGGCATCGCCGGCGCGCTGATGACGCCGGCGGCGCTGTCGATCCTCATGACCACGTTCCCCGAAGGTGCGGAGCGCAACAAGGCTCTCGGTGTCTGGACCTCGACCGGCGCGATCGGCAGCGTCGGCGCATGGCTGATCGGCGGACCGATCACCGACGGCCTCGGCTGGGAGTGGATCTTCTTCGTCAACGTCCCCGTCGGCCTGGGTGTGGCGGCGCTGACGCCTGCGTTCGTGCGCGAGCGCGATCGCGTGGCGAGGACTCGGCGCTTCGATCTCGCCGGCGCCGTCACGAGCACGGCGGGTCTCGTCGCGCTGGTCTACGCGGTCGTCGACGCGCCGACGGTCGGCTGGGCCGACGCGCGCACGCTCGGTCTGCTGGCCGCGGCCGTCGCCCTGCTCGCAGCGTTCGTCGCGATCGAGTCGCGCGCGGCTGCGCCGCTGGCGCCACTGCACGTGTTCCGCTCGCGCGCGCTCGTAGGTGGCAACCTCACGCTCGCGACGCTCGGCATGCTTGCGTTTGGGATGCCCTACGTGCTGACGCTCTATGGCCAAGAGGTGCTGGGCTGGTCGCCGGTCCAGTTCGGGCTTGCGTTCGCAGTCGGGCCGGCGATGGTCGCTGTCGGCTCGTCGGTCGGACAGCGGATCGCCACCGGCGGCGGTCTGCGCTCGGTTGCCACGACCGGGATGGCGCTCGGTGGCCTGGGCTGCCTGCTGTTGACGCAGGTCTCGGTCGGCGGCAGCTACTTCGGCGACGTGTTCGCTGGCCTGGTCGTCTTCGGCCTCGGCCTCGGCGCGGCGTACGTCAGCGGGTCGATTGCGTCGCTCAGCGGCGTCCGTGAGTCCGAGGCGGGGCTGGCCTCAGGCCTGAACAACGCGTCGTTTCAGATCGGCGGCGCGATCGGCGTCGCGATCCTCTCGACCGTGTCGCTGTCCGCAGCGGGGGGCGGCGACCGCTTGACCGCGATGACCAACGGCTTCCAGACGGCGTTCGGCGTCGGGATCGCGTTCGGCGTGCTCGGCGCGATCGCGGCGGCCGCGCTGCTGCGGCGCCCCGGCGCGACGCTGCCCGAGGCGGAGGTCGTGCCGGCATGACCGGCGACGACCTGCGCGCGGCGCAGAGCGGTGACGAGGTGGCCTTCGGGCGCCTCGTCGCGCCGCACCGTCGCGAGCTGCACGCCCACGCCTATCGCATGCTCGGGTCGGCGACCGATGCCGAGGACGTGCTGCAGGACGCGATGCTCAACGCGTGGCGGGGCCTGCCGCGCTTCGAGGGCCGCAGCTCGCTGCGCTCGTGGCTCTACACGATCACGACGAACGCGGCGCTGAAGGCGCTGCGGCGCTCGAAGAAGCGGACGATGCCGGCCGACCACGGTCCGGCGTCCGCGCTGCACGAGCCGCACGACGAGCCGCTGGTCGAGTCCGTCTGGATCGAGCCGATCGCCGACGCCGAGCTGTTCGTCGAAGACGAGGCCGCGAGCCCGGAGGCGCGCTACGCCCAGCGCGAGGGTGTCGAGCTGGCGTTCATCGCGGCGCTGCAGCACCTGCCGCCGCGCCAGCGCGCGGTGTTGATCCTGCGCGACGTGCTCGGCTTCTCGGCGCGTGAGGCCGCCGAGGTGCTCGAGACGACCTCGACGTCGGTCGACAGCGCGCTGCAGCGCGCCCACGCCGCCGTCGAGACGAAGCTGCCGCAGCAGAGCCAGCAGACGGTGCTGCGCGAGCTCGGCGACGATCAGCTGCGCGAGATCGTCGACGGCTACGTCGAGGCGTTCGAGGCTGCGGACATCCCGGCGATCGCGCGCATGCTCGCCGACGACGTCGCGATGTCGATGCCGCCGCTGCGCGAGTGGTTCGCGGGTCGCGAGGCGGTCGCCGGTTACCTCGAGCAGCGTGCGCAGCTCGGCCGGAGCAAGCGGCGGTTCGTCGCGACGCGCGCCAACGGCCAGCCCGCGACGGCGCACTACGTCTGGGACGAGGCGGCCGGGGCATTCCTGCCGCACGCGATCCACGTGCTGGATCTGCGCGGTGCGCAGATCACCGGCATCGTCGTCTTTCAGTTCCCGCAGCTGTTCCCGCGCTTCGGGCTGGCGGCGGAGATCCGCTAGACGCCGACGTTGAGCGTCAGCGTGACCTCGTCGTCGGCGTTGCCGGACACCTTCGCGAGCTGGCTGGCGTAGCCGTCGCTGAAGACCATGTCGTCCTCCAGCGAGGTCTGCGTCATGTTCTGCACGCTCGCCTCGTAGCCACTCGTCGCGTAGACCTGGTCGCAGATCTGCTGCTCGATCGCCAGCTGCGAGGTGCGCAGCTTCGTGCCGCCGAGCTTGTCGTAGACCTCGAAATGCATGTGCGGCCAGCGGCCCTGGTAGGCGCCGGGGAAGACGGTGACGAAGCTCAGCTTGCCGTCGTCGTCGGCGATCTGCACGCCGCGGCAGAAGTTCTCCTCGACGACCGCGTCGTCGTAGAGCGAGTAGCGCCCTTCGCGGTCGCAATGCCACAGGTAGACCGCCGCACCCGCCAGCGGCGCTCCGCCCTCGGAGACGTCGAGCAGCGTCATCGCGACGGTCGTCTTGACGCCCTCGGCGGTGCCCGACGCGTCGCCGAAGCTGCGCGAGATGTCGCGACGCACGACGCCATCCTGGTCGAGCACGTTGGGGCCGTTGGAGCCGTCGCCCGGGAACGGGCCGGCCGTCTCCTCCGGGATCTCCGCGGCGGCGGTGTCCGCGGTGGTGGTTGTGGTCGTGGCGCTGTCGTTGTCGTCATCGCCACAGGCGGCCAGCGCGACGGAGCTGGCCATCAGGCCAAGGGCAGTGCGACGGGTGACGCGGTTCATGCGGACATTGTCGCTACCCGATGCTTCAGCTTTTCTGAGAACGGCTCTGGGCGCGCGCCTTCGGGCTCGCCGCGATACGGGCCGGGCTTCGGTCGCGGTGCGCCGCCCGGGAACGCCAGGCGCAGGATCGTGCGGTTGACCATCCCCCATTGCTGGAAGAACGGCCCGGTGTTGTAGGGCAGCTCGTAGCGCTCGCAGATCTCCCTCACACGCGGCGCGATCTCGGCGTAGCGCGTGCTGGGCATGTCGGGGAACAGGTGGTGCTCCACCTGATAGCCGAGGTTGCCGCTGATGACGTGAAACAGCGGACCGCCCTCGATGTTGGCCGCGCCGCAGAGCTGGCGCACGTACCAGCGCCGCGGCTCTCGTCCGCGGCCTCCTCCTGGCTGAAGGTGTACGTCTGGTCGGGGAAGTGGCCGCAGAAGATGATCGCGTGCGCCCAGAGGTTGCGGACGATGTTTGCCGTGACGTTCGCGGCCGCAGCGGCCTTGTAGGTCTCGCGTGCGTCGCGCGCTGCGCGCCGCAGCAGCTGCTCGGGCTTGCGCTCGCCACGCGCGGCAGCGACGGCGGCCCCGGCCGCACCGGCGCCGAGCGCGCTCAGCGCCGGCCAGGCGACGTAGTCCTTGACGATCTGGTTGCGCGCCTTGCCGCCAGATGCCCTTGAGCTCCTTGAGCACCTGCTTCTTGCGACTTCTCGCCCGTGCGCACTGCCTCCAGGTCGAGGTCGTGGAACGCGACGCCCCACTCGAAGAACGCCATCAGCAGCACGTTGTAGAAGGGCTGCAGCAGATAGACCGGGTGCCACTTCTGTTGCGGGTCGATCCGCATGATCTCGTAGCCGAGGTCCTTGTCCTTGCCGCGGATGTTCGTGTAGGTGTGGTGGATGTAGTTGTGCGAGTGCTTCCATGCCTCCGCAGTCGACGCCGTGTCCCAGTCCCAGGTCGAGGAGTGGATCTGCGGGTCGTTCATCCAGTCCCACTGGCCGTGCATGACGTTGTGGCCGATCTCCATGTTCTCGAGGATCTTGGCCAGCGAGTTGGAGGTCGTGCCGGCGATCCAGGCGGGCTTGTAGCGCGACGCCGAGCAGCAGCGCGCGGCGAGACACCGCAAGGCGGCGGTGCATCTCGATCATCGCGACGATGTACTTGCGGTCGCGGTCGCCGAGCTCGGCGAAGACCTCGTCGTGGATCGCGTCGAACTCCTTGCCGAGCTCCTCGATCTGCTCGTCGCGTCAGGTGGGCGAGCGGGCTTTCGATCATGCGGTGGAGTCCTCCGGTCGTTAGAGCTCGATCTCGACGGCGCCCTCGGGTGCGTTGATGCAGATGCGGACCATCTCCCCCTCGGTGCCGTGCACCTCGCCGTTGCGCAGGTCGCGCACCTGGCCGGAGCACAGCCTGCCCGATGCAGGTGTGGCAGATCCCCTCGCGGCAGCCGAAGGGCAGCTCGAGCCCCGCTTCCTCGCCGGCGACGAGGATCGGCGTGGCGCCGTCGCACTCGGCCTTCGTGTCGCTCTTGGCGAAGCTGACGGTGCCGCCCTCGCCCTCGGCCTCCCCACCGCCGATCTTGGGCTGGAAGCGCTCCATCACGCAGGCGCTCGGGGTCGCCCTCGCGCTCCCAGTGCTCGGTGAGCGCGTCGAGCATCTCCTCGGGCCCGCAGGCGAACGTCGTCGCGCTCGCGCCAGTCGGGGACCAGCTCGTCGAGATCGGCGGGCTTGATCCGGCCCTGCTCACCGGTCAGGCGGAGGTCGAGGTCGTAGCCGTCGTGGCGCTCGTGCAGCCGCCGCAGCTGGCGCCCGAAGATCACGTCGTCCTCGGTGCGCGCGGAGTGCAGGTGGACGCACGTCGCCAAGCTCGTCGCGGCGATCCAGGCAGCGCAGCATGCTCATGATCGGCGTGATCCCGCTGCCGGCGGAGATGAACAGCAGCTTGTCGGGGAGCTCGTCGGGGAGCGTGAACTCCCCCTCGACGCCGCCGAGGCGCACGATGTCCCCCGGCCGCGCCAGCTCGACGAGGTAGGGCGAGACGACGCCGGGCTCGTAGAGCTTCGGCGTGATCGAGATGAAGCCGTCCGGGCGGCCCGGGTCCGACGTCAGCGAGTAGGCGCGCCAGTGGTGCACGCCGTTGACGACGACGCCGATGCGCAGGTACTGGCCGGGCTCGTGGCCGTCCCACTCCCAGCCGGGGCGGATGAGGATCGTCGACGGCGCTCGCCGTCTCGCGCTCGATGCGCTCGATACGGCCGCGCAGCTCCTGCGTCGACCACAGCGGGTTGATCAGCTCGAGGTAGTCGTCGGGCAGCAGCGGCGTGAAGAACGCGCGCATCGCGCCCATCGCCTTGCGGCGCACCGGCGAGATCGTGGGGGTGGCGCCGCGCTCAGCCATCCCCAACGAGCCTTTCCAGCCCCGACGGGATAAAACATCGTTCGATGTAAAGGTCGTGCTAGGCGGCGATCGCGTCGTAGCGCGGACGCGGGCGCTTGCCCCAGCGCGCGGTGCGGGCGTAGCCCATGATCGCGTCGAAGTACTCGTCCAGCGGCGGCGGCGTGAAGCCGAGCGCGTCGCCGTTGGTCGTGTCGAAGACGGCGCGGTTGCGGAAGTACGGCAGGTAGGCGCCGGCGCGCGCTTCGATCTCAGGCGCGTCGCCGGGCGCGACGAACTCCGGCGCCGGCGCGTCGAATGCCTGCGCTGCGAGCGTCGCGAGCTCCCCCGCGCGCGGCGCGTCCTGGCCGGCGGCGACGTGGAAGACGCCAGCCTGTCGCGGCCCGGTCGCGAGCGTCATCAGCGCGTCGGCGACGGTGTCGGCGGGGACGATGTCCACCGGTGTGTCGGGGTCGCCCGGGACCACGGGGAACAGGCCGCGCGCGAACGCCTGCAGCGGCCAGTAGATGACGTTGAAGGCGGGCGTCCAGCCGGTCTGCGAGTCGCCGACGACGATGCTCGGGCGCAGGATCGCGGCCGGCACGCCGCTGTCGACGACCGCGTGCTCGGCCTCGAGCTTGGTCTGCTCGTAGGTGTTGCGGTGGCGCTGGCCGACATCGGCCTCGTGCTCGTGGCAGTCGCCGTCGCGGTCGCCGGCGACGTAGGCCGTCGAGACGTGGATCACGCGATCCAGGCGCTGGGCCTGCTCGGCGAGGCTGATGATCGCCTTCGTGCCGTCGACGTTGATGCGTCGCGCGTCGCTGATCGGCAGCGTGAAGCTGACCGACGCGGCGCAGTGCACGACCGTGCCGATCTCTGACGCGATCGCGCGGCGACGGCGGTCCGACAGCGCGAGGTCCGGGGCCTCGATGTCGGCGGCAACCGCGCGCAGCGCGCCGCGCGGCGACGTGCCCGGGGGCATGATCGTCTCGAGCACCGCGTCCAGGCGCTCGCCCGCGGCGTCGTCGTCGCGGGCGCGGATCAGCATGATCACGTCGCTGTCGCAGTCGCGCGTGAGGCGCGCGAGCAGCTCCATGCCGAGGAAGCCGGTCGCGCCCGTCAGCAGGATCGCGCCGTCGCTCACTACGAGCAGCTCCTTCGGAAGTAGCCAGTTCGGCTGAGCGAGGGGTGGCGCGCAGTCACGCGGCAGCTCCGATCGCGTGGAAGCCGCCGTCGACGTGCAGGATCTCGCCGGTGATCGCGCGCGATCCCGGCGACAGCAGGAAGCGCACGGCTGCTGCGACCGGCGCCGGATCGGCGCTGTCCCAGCCCAGCGGCGCCTGCTTCTCCCATGTGTCGGCGAGGCCGCCGAAGCCGGGGATGCCGCGGGCTGCGAGCGTCTCCAGCGGCCCGGCGGACACGAGGTTCACACGCACGCCGTGCGGGCCGACGTCGCGCGCGAGGTAGCGGCAGACGGCTTCCAGCGCGGCCTTGCTGACGCCCATCCAGTCGTAGATCGGCCAGGCGACGGCGGCATCGAAGTCCAGGCCGACGACCGCGCCGCCGTCCTCCAGCAGCGGCAACAGCCCGGCGGTGAGTGCCTTGAGGCTGAAGGCGCTGGTGCGAAACGCCGTCTCCGCCGACTCCGGCGGGGTGTTCATGAAGTTGCCGCCGAGCGCGTCGGCCGGCGCGAAGGCGATCGCGTGCAGCACTCCGTCCAGGCGATCCCAGCGCTGCCCGACATCGGCCGCGAGTGCCGCGATGTCGTCGGGGTTGTTGACGTCAAGCTCCAGCACGTCGACCGGCTCGGGCAGCTGCTTCGCTGCGCGCTCGGTCATCCGCCGCGCACGACCGAAGCCGGTCAGCACGACCTCGTCGCCGGCCTCCTGCGCCTGGCGCGCGACCTCCCAGGCGATCGACTTGTTGTTGATGACGCCGGTGATCAGGAGGTTCACAGCGGGATGTTCCTCATCGGCCGGTCGGGCCGGTCGTGGGTGGCCAGCGTGTGCAGGGCGGTCACCAGGCGCGCGCGCGTCTCCGACGGCGCGACGAGCTCGTCGACGACGCCCTCGGCGGCGGCCGACGCGGCGGTCAGGTGCTCGTCGGCGTAGGCGGCAGCGAGGCGCTCGCGCGTGGCGGTGCGGTCCTCGGCGTCGGCGAGCTCGCGACGGTGGACGAGGTCGACGGCCTGCTTGGGTCCCATCACGCCGATCTGCGCGCGCGGCCAGGCGAGCACGAGGTCGGCGCCGAGGTCGCGCGAGTTCATCGCGATGAAGGCACCGCCGAAGGCCTTGCGCAGCACGACGGTGACGCGTGGGACGCTTGCCGCGGCGAACGCGTGCACGAGCTTTGCGCCGTGGCGGATGACGCCGTAGGCCTCCTGCTTGGTGCCGGGCAGGAAGCCGGGCGTGTCGACGAGCACCAGCAGCGGCAGGCCGAACATGTCGCAGGTGCGCACGAAACGCGCGGCCTTCGTGGCGGCGTCGGCGTCGAGCACGCCGCCGAGGTAGCGCGGGTTGTTGGCGATGACGCCGACGGCACGGCCGTCGACGCGCGCCAGCGCCGTGGTGATGTTGCGCGCCCAGCGCGGCGAGACCTCCAGCAGGCGCCCGCCGTCGACGATCCTCCGTGCGACGTCGCGCACGTCGTAGACCTTGCGGTCCTCGGGCGGGACGACGTCGTCTGGCAGGCCCGGCGCGGGGTCGGCGCTGGGCCAGCGGTTCGGGGCATCGAAGGCGTGTTGGGGCAGGTGGTCGAGCAGGTCGCGCACCGTCCAAGCGGCGTCGACGTCGTCCTCGCAGACCAGCTGGCAGACGCCGTTGCGGTCATGGACCTTCGGGCCGCCGAGGCCGGCGGCGTCGATCTCCTCGCCCGTGACCTCCTTCACGATCCCCGGGCCGGTGAGGAACATCGAGGCGCGCTGGGTCATCACGACGAAGTCGGTCAGCGCGGGCGCGTAGGAGCCGCCGCCGGCGCTGGCGCCGCAGATCACCGAGATCTGCGGGACGACGCCCGACAGCTGCGTGTGCGCGCGGAAGATGCGGCCGTAGCCGCAGAGTGCGGCGACGCCCTCCTGCAGGCGCGCGCCGGCGGACTCGACGAAGCCGACGACGGGGATGCGCGCGCGGCCGGCGACGTTCAGCACACGCACGATCGTGTCGGCGTGGACCTCGCCGAGCGAGCCGCCCATGTACTTCGGGTCCTGCGCGAAGCACGCCACGGGGCGGCCGTCGACGCGGCCGGTCGCGCCGATCACGCCGTCGCCTGCGGTGGCCTTGGCGCCCATCCGCCGCGACACGGCCTCGGGCCGGATCAGCTGCATCGAGCCCGGGTCGCAGAGCGTCTCGAGACGCTCGAGCGGGCCGAGCGTCTCCTGCGGGCGCTGTGCCAGCTGCAGCGTCACACGGCCTCCAAGCAGAGCGTGGCGTTGTGCCCGCCGAACCCGAACGAGTTGGAGATCGCGATCGCGCGCTTGTCGGGGTCCAGCGGTGCGCGCGCTGCCGGGCACGTAGTCGAGGTCAAGGCCCTCGTCGGGCTGCTCGTAGCCCAGCGTCGGCGGGGCGACGCGGTCGCGCAGCGCGAGGATCGTCGCGACCGCCTCGACGGCGCCGGCGGCGCCGAGCGTGTGACCGATCGCCGACTTCAGCGAGGACACCGGGACGGTTGCGGCGCACTCGCCGAGCGCGAGCTTCAGCGCGGCGGTCTCCGAGCGGTCGTTCAGCGGCGTCGACGTGCCGTGGGCGTTGACGTAGAGCACGTCGGCCGGGTCGATCGCGGCGTCGCGCAGCGCGGCCTTGATCGCGCGCGCACCGCCGTCGCCGTCGGCCAGCGGTGCGGTCAGGTGGTGGGCGTCGCCGGTTGCGCCGTAGCCGATGACGCGGCCGAGGATGTTGGCGCCGCGGGCGCGCGCCAGCTCGCCGTCCTCGAGCACGAGCACAGCGGAGCCCTCGGAGAGGACGAAGCCGTCGCGGCGGGCGTCGAACGGACGCGAGATGCCGGTCGGCGAGAGCGCGCTCATCGACGCGAACGCGGCGCGCGTGAGCGGGGTCAGCGCAGCTTCGGAGCCGCCGGTGACGATCGCGTCGGCCTCGCCGTGCTGGATCGCGCGGACCGCGGTGCCGATCGCGTGCGCGCCGGCCGCGCAGGCCGACATCACGCCGAACACGGGACCACGTAAGCCGTATCTGAGCGAGAGCGCGGCGGCGCCGGCGTTGCCCATCATCAGCGGCACCGCCAGCGGCGAGACGCTGCCCGCACCGGTGTCGCGCAGCGTGTCGTGGTTGTTCTCGATCGTGCCGATGCCGCCGATCCCGGTGCCGACGATGCTGCCGATGCGGTCCGGGTCGTAGGGCAGGTCGGCCTTGTCCCAGCCGGCGCTGTCCAGCGCCTCCTCTGCGGCCGCGACCGCGAGCTGGGTGAAGCGATCGGCGCGACGTGCCTCCTTCTTGGAGAACACATCGGCCGGGTCGAAGTCCGTGCAGGCGCCCTCGCCGGCGTCGATGCCGGAGACGCCGGCGATCCAGCGCTCATGCAGCGTGTGGGCGCCGACCCCGAGTGGGGTGACGGCGCCGACGCCGGTGACGACGACTTCACGCATCGGTCAGTCCGCGCGGCTGGAGATCAGCTCGATGACGTCGCCGACCGTCTCGATCTTCTCCATGTCGTCGCCGGAGAGCACGACGCTGTACTCCTGCTCGACGATCTGGGCCAGCTCAGCGAGGTCGAGCGAGTCGACGTCGATCTCGGAAAACGTCGCCTCGCGCGTGATGAGCTCGCGGTCGGTGCCGAGCTCCTCCAGTGCGTTGAAGACGGTGGCCTCGACGGTTTCAGTGGTAACGGGCATCTTCAGGTACTCCTTTCAGGCGGCCATGCCGCCATCGACGAACAGCGTTGATCCGGTGACGTAAGAAGCTGGGTCTGACGCGAGGAACGCCACTGCGGCGGCGACCTCCTCGGGGCGGCCGGGGCGGCGCGCGGGGACGGCCTCGAGCAGCTCGCGCGGGAGGTCGGCCGTCATGTCGGTCTCGATGAAGCCGGGCGCGACGGCGTTGACGGTGATATTGCGGCGCGCGACCTCGGCGGCGACGGTCTTCGTCATGCCGATCAGCCCCGCCTTGGCGGCGGCGTAGTTGGCCTGGCCGGCGTTGGCGCGCGGGCCGACGACGGAGGCGATGTTGATGACGCGGCCGAAGCGCGCGCGCACCATCGGCTTCAGCGCGCGGCGCGTCAGGCGGAACGCTGCGGAGAGGTTGGTGTCGACGACGCGGTCCCAGTCGTCGTCGGCAAGCATCAACGCGAGGCCGTCGGCGCGTACGCCGGCGTTGTTGACGAGCGCGAGGACGGGGCCCAGCTGCTCCGCGGCCCCGATCAGCCGTTCGGCGGCCTCGGGATCGGCGATCTCGTCCTGCAGCGCCACGGCACGCCGCCCGGTCGCCTCGACAGCCGCGACCGTCTCCCGCGCGCCGGCTTCGTCGGAGCGGTACGCAACCGCCACGTCCCAGCCGCCTTCGGCGAGCCGCTTTGCCACGGCGGCGCCGATGCCGCGCGAGGCGCCCGTGACGAGCGCGACGGATCCCTCGGGGCGGGTCATGCCTGGATCTCCAGCAGGATCGCGGCGGCAGCGAAGCCCGAGCCGAACGCGGTCAGCACGACGTGGCCGCTGTCGGGCAGGCCGACCTCGGCGAGCGCGAGCGGGATCGACGCCGCCGCGGTGTTGCCGTGGTGGTCGATCGTGTCGGCGACGCGCTCGATGTCGATGCCGAGGCGCTCGGCCAGCGCGGTGGTGATGCGACGGTTGGCTTGGTGGGGCACGACGAGCGCGATGTCCTCGAGCGCCACTTGGGCCTCGTCGAGCAGCTCGCGGCAGCAGCCCTCCATGCCGTTGATCGCGCGGTTGAAGACGAGCTGGCCGTCCATGCGGACCATGCGCTCGATCGGGTCGACGCGCAGCGCCTGGGCGTCGGCGGCGTCGACGTGCAGCACGGTGCCCTTGAGCGATGCACGTCCGCCGGGTGTGAGGACGACGGCGCCGGCGCCGTCGCCGAACAGGCCGGCGGTCTTGCGGTCGTCGTGGTCGGTGAGGCGCGAGAGCGTCTCGGCGCCGACGACGACGGCGGTGCGAGCGCGGCCGGTCTCGATCAGGCTCGCCGCGGTGATGACGGCGGCGAGGAAGCCGGTGCAGGCCAGGCCGACGTCCCACGCCATCGCGCCGGTGCAGCCAAGCTCGCCGGCGACGAGGGCGGCGGCGTTGGGCATGATCTCGTCGGCGGTGCAGGTGGCGACGAGGACGAGGTCGACGTCAGCGGCGGCGATGTCCGCATCGGCGAGCGCCGCCTGTGCGGCCGCGACGGCCAGTTGGTCGAGTCGCTCGCCGGCTTCGACTCGCGGGCGCTCCTCGATGCCGGTGCGGCGCGTGATCCACTCGGTCTCGACGCCGACACGTGAGGCGATCTCGGTCGTTGCGACAACGCCGGCCGGCACGGCTGCCCCGACGCCCGCGACTCCGACGGCAGCGCCGTCTGCGGCTCTGTCTGCTCTTCGAGCAGGTCAAGCGACGACATCTGCGGCCTCCAGCAGGGTCTCGGGACCGCTGACGGCAGCGTCTTGGACGTTGCGCCGGACGAGCTTGGCGAGCACCTTGCCCGGCCCGACGTCGACGTACGTGCGCACGCCGCGTCCCTCGAGCGCGAGCATCGTCTCGCGCCAGCGCACCGGTGCGGTGAGCGCGGCGGCGAGCTCGGTCTTCGGGTCGCTGAACGGCTCCGTCGTCGCACAGGAGACGACGGTCAGGCGCGGCTCGCGCCACTCGACGCTTGCGAACGCGAGCTTGAACGGCTCGACGGCGGCGGCCATCTGGGGTGAGTGGAAGGCGCCGGCGACGTCGAGCATCAGCGCGCGCAGGCCGTCGGACTTCGCCTCTTCGCGGGCGAGCTTCAGGCGGTCGGGGGCGCCGGAGAGGACGACCTGGTCGGGGGCGTTGTCGTTGGCGAGCGTGACGCCGTAGCGCGCGGCGAGCGAGCGCCCGCGGCCGGGGTTGCCGCCGACGAGCGCGAGCATCGTGCCGCCGCCCGACGCCTCGCCGGACTCGGCCATCAGCATGCCTCGCAGCACCACGAGCTTCAGCGCGTCGTGCTCCTCGAGTGCCCCCGCAGCGGCGAGCGCGGAGAGCTCGCCGAGCGAGTGTCCGGCGAGCGCGTCGGGGTCGACGAGGCTCTCGATCTGGCCCCACGCGGCCAGCGAGGCGCAGAAGATCGCGGGCTGGGCGTAGCGCGTCGACTCGGTGACGCGCTCGAACGGATCGTCGCCGACCAGCTCGATCGCGGCCTCGAGCAGATCGGGGCGCAGCGCTTGCACACGCTCGCGCATGCCAGCGACCTGGCTGCCCTGCCCAGGGAAGAGAACGGCGGTAGATGTTCTGCCAAGCACGACCCTGACCCTGTCGGGCTGTCAGTCCTCGCACCAGCCAAACCCCCCGGCCGGGGGATTCCAGACCCCCCGCCCTCAGGGCTGGTGGTGGGGGCCGGGTCGTCGGACATCGCCGCCCCGCCCGAACCGCCAACTGCCCGGCCGACCAACCGCCTGCCGCTCAGGACCATGCGACCGCCCTCCTCGCGCGCGTCGGCGCCACGCCCTCCGCTCCGCACGCGGTGCCCGAGCGCTCGTGGATCACGCGCGAGCCGAACGTCTTGGTCTCGATCAGCTCCATCGGGACGGATAGCGACACCTCCGCAGCTCATCTACGAGGCCGAGCTTGAACGTCCATCCACTGTCGCTACGTGACACTAGATGGACGTTCTTCGTCGGTCTGCCTCCGCGTGATACCGGTGCCCGCAGCTGGTTCAAGCCAGCGCCGGGCAGGTAGCTTGCGCCGATGAGCGACGACCGCGCGAGGCTTCGGATTGATGGTGACGAGAACACCATCGTCGACGTTGGCTGGGGGCGCTCAGGTAAGCGGGCGATCATCACCGTGGCAAGCCCGCGGTTCGGCGATCCGCGACAAGTCGTGCTCACGGTCGACCAGGCAGCCGAGCTCGGTCGTTTCCTCTCCGCCGGACCTGACGGCGCGCGCTGAGCGCCCGTCTGTCTGATCGCCCGATTGCGCTCTCACGTGGAGGCGCGTCGAGTTTTGCCCGGTTTCCGGGCAAAAGTTGACGCGGTTCGGCCCGCCTTCCGCTTCCGGCCTGCTCGCGAGCCGCGAGACGTGACTGGGACTTTCGGCCAGATCCGCGGGATTGTTGCTGAGACCGAGTACTGTCCTCCGGGTCGGACAGCGATGGCGACCGCAGGGCTGAGACCTTCAGCAGATGAACGTCCCCCGAGCACACCAGCCTGATCTTCCGATGGCCGAGGTCTGCCAATAGGTGGGCCTCCGCCTCATTCTGGGGTCATTTTCGCTCGTTCTCAGCGCACGTCCCTCGGACGAGCGCGCGGCCTCCGCGCCCGTAGCGGCATCGTGCGAGGCGCCCCGCAACGACGGGCGGTAGCCGCGCGGGCGCTCGGGCGCCGAGTGCGGAGCGGAGGGCGTGGCGCCGACGCGCGCGAGGACGGGCGGGCGCATGGTCCTGAGCGGTGGGCAGTTGGTCGACCGGGCAGTTGGCGGTTCGGGCGGGGCGCGGGCATCGCCTTCCCGGGCGGCTAGTAGTCCAGCAGCGAAGCTGCGCCGCCCGGGAGGGCGTGCCCGACGACCCGGCCCCGACCACCCACACGAACCCGCTACGCGATCAAGCCCAACCGCTGCGCGCGCTGCACGGCCTCAGCGCGATTGCGCGCCTGCAGCTTCTTGTAGACCGCGCTCGTGTGGTCCTTCACCGTGTGCGCCGACAGGTGCAAGCGGCCGGCGATCTCGCGGTTCGTCGCGCCCGTGGCGACGAGCTCGAGGACCTCGATCTCACGCGCTGAGAGCAGCGGACGCTCGCCCTCGTCCGCAACCGGCTCGAACATCGACATGCCGAGGCCGACCATCCGCACCGCGCGCGCGATGTCGGCCGCCGGCCAGTCCTTCGGCACGAAGCCGCTGGCGCCACAGGCGCGCGCCGCCGCGGGCGAGATCCGCCCTGCACCGGAGATCAGCAGCGCGCGGATTCCCGGGCAGGCGATGTGCAGGCGCTCGACGATCTCGGGCCCGGACTCCTCCCCCACGAAGAGGTCGACGAGCGCGACGTCCGGCAGATGGCGCTTGGCCAGCGCCGTCGCCTCCGCGCTGCTGCGCGCGGACAAACAGCGGTCGACCCACGTCAGCTCGGAGAGCATCAGGCGAAAGCCCCAGTGCACGACGTCGTGGTCGTCGACCACGAGCACGCGCAACGGGCGCTCGGGGTCCTCGGTCATTGCGTGGACGAGCCGTCGCGGAGGCCGCCAGCGTCGGGCGAGCATCCGATCGCGGACTCCGGCACCGCCAGGCGGACCTGCCACCTGCCCTTGTCGCGCGCACCGAACTCGATCAGCCCGCCGGCGTGCAGCGCCTCGAGCGCGGCAAGCCGCAACCCCATCCCGGGCGGTCCGCTCGCGCGGCGCTTGGCGACGCCGTCGTTGGCGACCTCGAGCACGAAGACCCCCTCCTCACGCCGCACCTTCACGACGATCGTCGTCGCGTCCGCGTGCTTGATCGCGTTGCGGACCGCCTCCGCGAGCACGGACTGCGCAAGCGCCTCCAGATCGGGCGGGACGTCGGGCACGTCGCCGTCCGCGGTCAGCGTGAGGTCGGGGTGCTCGGCGGCCAGCCGCGTGATCT
Organism: Paraconexibacteraceae bacterium; assembly: GCA_963727365.1. GTDB lineage: Bacteria > Actinomycetota > Thermoleophilia > Solirubrobacterales > Solirubrobacteraceae > Paraconexibacter. Next base: position 329,464 of record CAVSFU010000020.1, read on the forward strand.
CCGCGGCAAGCGTCGTGCCCGTCTCGCGCGGCGTGCGCCCGAGCGGGCGCTGCAGCGCGGCACGCAGGTCGACCAGCGCCGTCTGCACCTCGTCGGCGGCGCGCTGGCGCGCGGTGCCGTCGAGCGGGCCGCCGGACGAGAGCACGAGCGACACGCCGAACAGCCGCTGCACGACGCGGTCGTGGATGTCACGCGCGAGGTCGATGCGCTCCTCGAGCTGCTTGGCGCGCTCGGCCTGGAACGTGGCGATGCGCGCGCTCGACGCAAGCGCGAGCGTCTTGCCCAGTGTCCACAGCAGGTCGCGGCGCTCGTCGTCCAGCGGCGTGTGCTCGGGCAGCGGCTCGGCGAGGATCACGCCCGGCATCCGCCCGGACGCCGCCATCGGCACGTAGATCAGCGGGAAGTCCCCGGTCAGCTCGGCGAACGTCGGGTCGATCTCGTGCGGCGGACCGACCTCGATGACGCGGTCCTCAGCAAGTGCCTTCGCCGCCATCGGGGCGGTCTCCAGCCCGACATGGCGGTCCGCGAACGGCTCGAGCGACATGCCGTGCGCGCCGACCGCACGCACGCGCCGTGACGCGGCGTCGTAGCGGAACACGAGCGCGCGGCGCATGCCGGCGCGCTCGCAGACCGCCTGCGCGAGGCGCGAGTAGAACTGCTCGCCGTCCTCGTCGGCTTCGACGCCGGCGAGGACCTCGACGAGCAGTTCGACCGCGGGGATCGCATGGGGGCTCGTCCGTGGCGGGTTCACATCACGCCATGCTGCCAGTCAAGCCCCCACGCCGCAGGTTGACCCCCCAAACGGGGGATCAGCCGATCTGCTGCACCGCCCACGAGTTGCCGTCGGGATCCTTGAAGAAGACGAAGCGGCCCCACGGAAAGTCCTGCACCTCGGTGGCTTCCACGCCGCGCTCGAGCAGCTCCGCGCGGGCCGCGTCGGCATCGTCGACGACGAGCTGCAGACCCTCGATGCTGCCGGGCGCCATCTCATGCGCGCCGCTCGTCAGCGAGATCGAGGCCGCCGAGCCGGCGGGCGTCAGCTGCACGAAGCGCACCTCGTCACTGACGCGATGGTCGTGATCGAGGACGAAGCCGACCTTGTCGACGTAGAACTCCTTGGCACGGTCGATGTCGGACACCGGGACCTGAACCAGCTCCAGCTTCCACGTGATCTTGCTCTCGGACATGTCCTGCTCCTTTGGTCGGAACCTGCAATACTTGTCTTAGTCGCAATATATCTTAGTTCCTAAGCAAATGCAACCCGGATCCAAACGTGCACTCATCGACGACGTCGTCGCCGCCTTTCGCGAGAGCGGCAACCAGGACGACGCGCTCGACAACCTCGCGGCCGCGCACCTCGGCGTGAACCGCACCGACCTGCACTGCCTCAACGCGATCGAGAGCGCAGGCGGGCTCACCGCGGGCCAGCTCGCGACGGCGGTCGGGCTCACCACGGGAGCGGTTACCGGCGTGATCGACCGCCTCGACCGCGCGGGCTATGCGCGACGCGTCGCCGACCCCAGCGACCGCCGCCGCGTCAAGGTCGAGGTCACGCCCGCGTTCTACGAGCGCGCGGGCGCGATCTGGGGACCGATCTACGCCGACTGGGTCGAGTCGCTCGCCGCCACGTTCACCGTCGCCGAGCTGGAGCGGATCGTCGCGTTCCTGCGGATGACCACAACGCTCGGCAAGCGCCAGGCCGAGCGCATCGCCGACCTCAGCTAGCGCGTACGCTTGCGGCCATGCTCGCGCGCGTCCTCGCGACCGTCATCCTCGCGTCGCTCGTCGGCGCAGCGTCGGCGGAGGCCGCCAACCCGCCGCGCGTGCTCGTCTACAGCGGCACGGCGGGCTACCGCCACGCGTCGATCCCGCGCGGGATCGCGGTGCTCGAGCGCCTCGCAGGGATGACCGGCCGCTTCAGCATCACCAACGTCGACCAGCCCGGGCAGCTGACGAAGGAGCGCCTCGGAGCCGCGGACATCGTGCTCTGGCTGAGCACCACCGGCGGCGCGTCCCCGTTCAGCGACGCCCAGGAGAGCACGTACATCGACTGGGTCTCCTGCGGCGGCGGGCACATGGGCATCCATGCCTCGACGGACTCCTATCGCGACTGGCCGGCGTGGGCCGAGCTGACGGGCGCGTTCTTCAAGATCCACCCGATCACGCTGACCTCGGCTGCCGACGACACGACGCCCGACCACGAGGGCTGGGGCGAGCCGCAGGCCACGATCCTCGTCACCGACCAGGAGTCGCCGACGACCGCGCCCTGGCGCGGGAAGAGCTCGTTCCTGCTGCAGGACGAGTTCTACGCGCTCGACCGCGACCCCTCGAAGACGATCCGCGACTTCCGCGTGACGCTGGCGTTCGGCGGCTTCACCAACCCCGTCGAGGCGATCGCGTTCGGCGGCAACTACGCCCCCCGCCAGCCGCTGGCCTGGACCGGCTCGTTCCGCGGCCTCAACCGGCTGGCGTACACCAACCTCGGGCACTCCGCCGCGACCTGGAACCGCGGCGACTACCAGGACTCGCTGATCGAGACGATCGGCTGGATCGGCGCGAAGCGGCCGGACGAGGCCTGCTTGATCCGCGAGAAGATCCTGCCGCCGAAGCCGGCCGCGAAGAAGAAGCCCAAGGCCAAGAAGAAGAAGCGCAAGCCCGCCAAGAAGAAGCGCAAGCCGCGCTAGGGCTGACCGCCCCCGCCGAGCGCAGCCTTCGCCTTCTCGCGCAGCTCCGCGGACGCCGCGAGCGCAGCGCCACCGCCGGCGGCAGCGAGCAGGATCAGCTTGCGCAGCGGGTGTGACCCACGTGCCTTCTTCTGCGCCTTGACGACCGCCTTCGACTCCTTGGCGGCGGCCTTCGACGCGCGCCGCGTGCCGCGACTCGTCGGCGATTTCGCCGTCTTCTCAGCCGCCGTCCCGGCGCGCTGAGCGGCCGAGTTGGCCTGCTCGACCAGCCGCGACTCGAGGTCGGAGCGCGCACTCATCGCCTCAGTCAGCGCGGCGTCGGCGTGGGCCTTCGCCTTCTGCTTGCGCCGGCCGCGAGCCTTCTCAGCTGCCGCCGCGGCCTCGTGGGCCTTCGCGGTCAGCGACGCCTCGGCCGCGCGCGCGGCGTCCAGCGCGCCGTCCGCAGCGTTCTCCGCCACGTTCGTGACGGCGCCGCGCGCCTTGGTCAACGTGTCGCTGGCCGCATCCATGGCTTTGTCTGCACGCGTCTTCGTTCGCATGCTCAATGCTTACCCGATGCAGCGGCGGTCAATGCGCGGAGAGCAGCACGACGCCTACGATCGCCGCGACGACACCAGCCCAGGCGATGCGCGGCAGCCGCTCGTGATCGAGCGTCACCGCGAGCGTGACAGTGACGATCGTGAACAGCGAGCTCAACACGGACACGACGCTCAGGTCGCCACGCCGCGTCGCCGCGGCGTAGGAGAGCGTCCCCGCGAACAGCAGCACGCCGGGCACCGTCAGCAGCGCCACCTTGCGCGCCGGCGTGTGGTCGAGCACGCCCGCGCGGGCGGCCATCACGACGAGCGCCGCCACGAGGCTGACGCGGCTGACGAACACCGCCCATGCCGCACCGTCGCGCGACGCCGGCTCGAGCGCGGCGAGGAAGACGCCGAAGCCAACCGTTGCGATCAGCGCGAGGCCGATGACCGCGCCGCGTGCCGGTGTGTTGGCGCCGGCATCCGCGGCGGGGCGCCGCGCAACGAGCAGCAGGCCGGACACCGCGAGCACCATCCCCGCGACCTGCACCGCCGCGACCGACTCGCCGCCGGCGAGCCCGACGACCACCGGCACGCCGACACCGAGTGAGCCGATCGACGTGACGATCGTCAGCGGCCCGACTTCCGCCGCGCGGTAGAAGAACAGCAAGCCCAACGCGTTGCCGAAACCCGCCAGCAGCGCCCAGCCAATGGCGACCGCGTCCGGCGGTGCGTCGCCGCTCGCAACGACGACGATTGCAGCGAGCACCAGCGACGCGCCCTGGCTGATCGTGAGCAGCAGCAAGATCGGCACGTCGCGCGCAAGCCGCGGACCGACGTAGTTCGCCACGCCGTAGGCGAGCGACGTGAAGAGCGCGAGCGCAGCGGCCACCCCGCCACGCTATCCGTCGCTTTGGGGGGCGAACCGCGGACCCCGGTCAAAGGACCGTCCGATGCCGGTGATCAGCCGGCCGGAAACGATCGCGCGGACTACCGCGCAGGAGGTCTCGATCAGCATGAGAAAGCGACTTGTGGGCATCGCCATCGGTGTCGGCTTCGCCGTCGCGTCAGCCGGAGGGCTGCCCGCCCCCGCGCAGGCCGCCGGCGGCTGCTGGGGCGCCGGGCCGGTGAAGCCCGGGCCCTACGGCGGCCAGTTCAAGACGGCGTACTGCAACGCCTACCGCGCCGGCACGGTCTTCGGCTGGCGCAACCAGCCGCCCGTCGGTGAGCTGCATCGCGGGCGCTCGTGGTTCGTCTGCCAGGCCAAGGCCAACGACAACCCGGTGATCGGCAAGGCCCGCAACAACTGGTGGCTGTGGACCCAGGCCGACGTGTTCTTCGACGGGAAGGCGCCGGGCTACGGCTGGTTCCCGGCGACCTATATCTCGGGCGGCGCCAACTACGAGTCGATCCCGGGGCTGCGGATCTGTTAGCGCGCCACGTACTCCGCAAGATGCTGACCCGTGAGCGTCGAGCGGTCGGCCACGAGCTCGGCGGGCGTGCCTTCGAAGACGACGCGCCCGCCGTCGTGGCCGGCGCCGGGGCCGAGGTCGATGATCCAGTCCGCGTGCGCCATGACGGCCTGGTGGTGCTCGATGACGATCACCGACTTGCCGGAGTCGACGAGCCGGTCGAGCAGGCCGAGCAGCTGCTCGACGTCGGCGAGGTGCAGGCCGGTGGTCGGCTCGTCGAGCACGTAGATGCCGCCCTTGTCGCCCATACGCGTGGCGAGCTTCAACCGCTGGCGCTCGCCGCCCGACAACGTCGTCAGCGGCTGGCCGAGGCTCAGGTAGCCAAGGCCGACGTCGGCGAGACGCTCGAGGATCGTGTGCGCGGCCGGCGTCTTCGCGTCGCCGTCGGCGAAGAACTCGGTCGCCTCGGAGACGGGCATCGCGAGCACCTCGCTGATGTCCTTGCCGCCGAACGTGTACTCGAGCACCGCGGCCTGGAAGCGCTTGCCCTCGCACTCCTCGCACACCGACTCGACGGTGGCCATCACGCCGAGCTCGGTGAAGATCACGCCCGCGCCGTTGCAGGCTGGGCAGGCACCCTCGGAGTTGGCGCTGAACAGCCCCGGCTTGACGCCGTTGGCCTTCGCGAACGCCTTGCGGATCGGGTCGAGCAGCCCGGTGTACGTCGCCGGGTTGCTGCGCCGCGAGCCCTTGATCGCTCCCTGGTCGACCGTGATCACGCCGTCGCGATCGGACACCGAGCCGCGGATCAGCGAGCTCTTGCCCGAGCCCGCGACGCCAGTGAGCACGACGAGCGCACCGAGCGGGATGTCGACGTTGACCTTCTGCAGGTTGTTCGTGCTGGCGCCACGGATCTCGAGCGCGCCCTCGGGCGTGCGCACGCTCTCCTTGAGCGTCGCGCGGTCGTCGAAGTGGCGGCCGGTGAGCGTGCCGCCGCTGCGCAGCCCCTCCACCGTTCCCTCGAACACGACCTCGCCACCACCCGTGCCCGCGCCGGGACCGAGGTCGACGATGTGGTCGGCGATCGCGATCGCCTCGGGCTTGTGCTCGACGACCAGCACCGTGTTGCCCTTGTCGCGCAGCTGCAGCAGCAGGTCGTTCATACGCGCGATGTCGTGCGGGTGCAGGCCGATCGTCGGCTCGTCGAAGACATACGTGACGTCGGTGAGCGAGGAGCCGAGGTGGCGGATCATCTTCGTGCGCTGCGCCTCGCCGCCGGACAGCGTGCCCGACGGGCGGTCGAGCGAGAGGTAGCCGAGCCCGATCTCCACGAATGAGTCGAGCGTCTCCCCCAGCGCCGTCAGCAGCGGCGCGACCGACGGCTCGTCGAGCCCGCGCACCCACTCGGCCAGATCGGAGATCTGCATCGCGCAGACGTCGGCGATGTTCTTGCCGTCGATCTTCGAGGACCTTGCCTCCTTGCTGAGGCGCGTTCCGCCGCAGTCGGGGCACGTGGTGAACGTGACCACGCGCTCGACGAACGCGCGGATGTGCGGCTGCAGCGCGTCGATGTCCTTGGACAGCATCGACTTCTGGATCTGCGGGATCACGCCCAGGTAGGTGAGGTTGATCCCGTCGACCTTGATCTTCGTCGCGTCCTTGTAGAGCAGGTCGTGCAGCTCGCGCTTGTTGAACTTGCGGATCGGCTTGTCCGGGTCGAAGAAGCCGCTGCCGCGGAAGATGCGGCCGTACCAGCCCTCCATGCTGTAGCCGGGAATCGTCAGCGCGCCCTCGTTGAGCGACTTGCTGTCGTCGTAGAGCGCGGTCAGGTCGAAGTCCGACGTCGAGCCCATGCCTTCGCAGCGCGGGCACATGCCCCCGAGGCGGTTGAACGTCGCCTTCTTGGTGATGGTCTTGCCGCCGCGCTCGACGGTGATCCCGCCGCTGGCCTTCACCGACGGGACGTTGAACGAGTAGGCGTTGGGCGGGCCGATCTGCGGATTGCCGAGCCTGCTGAAGAGGATCCGCAGCATCGCGTTGGCATCGGTGGCGGTGCCGACGGTGGAGCGTGGGTTGGCACCCATCCGCTCCTGGTCGACGATGATCGCCGTCGTCAGCCCGTCGAGGATGTCGACTTCCGGCCGCGCCAAGGTCGGCATGAAGCCCTGCACGAAGGCGCTGTACGTCTCGTTGATCAGCCGCTGGGACTCCGCGGCGATCGTGTCGAACACCAGCGAGCTCTTGCCCGAGCCCGAGACGCCGGTGAACACCGTCAGCCGGCGCTTGGGAAGCTCGACGCTGACGTCCTTGAGATTGTTGACCCGCGCGCCGTGCACGCGGATCAGATCGTGGCTGTCGGCGGCGTGGGACGCCGCCGCCTTCTTCGCCTTCGTGGTCGCCATGCGTCAGCTGGTCTGCTGGATCCTGATGAGGTTGCCCGAGGGATCGCGGACGGCGCAGTCGCGCACGCCGTAGGGCTGGTCCGTCGGCTCCTGCACGACTTCGGTGTCGCCGGTCTGCACGCGCTCGAACGTGGCGTCGACGTCGGGCGTGGCGAGGTTGATGCTCGCGAACGTGCCCTTGGCCATCATCTCGGCGATCAGGCGGTGCTCGTCGTCGGTCAGGCCGGGCGTGGCCTCCGGTGGGTACAGCACGATCGACGTCTCCGGCTGGTCGGGCGGGCCAACGGTGATCCAGTGCATGCCGCCGTACTCGACGTCGTTGCGGACCTCGAAGCCGAGCGTGTCGCGGTAGAAGGCCACGGAGGCTTCCGCGTCGTTGTGCGGGAGCATGGCCGAGTGGATGTTGATGTCCATGGCGAGCAGGCTAGGCGCGCCCGGCGATCGGCGCTTCTTGATTCCTGACCGGTCGCGTCACCTGCTTGGCGACGCACGCCGGCATCCCGTCTGTCGCGCCCGCGTAGTCGCGCTTGTAGACGCTCGGCGACACGCCGACCAGCTCGGTGAAGCGCGTGCTGAAGGTGCCAAGCGACGAGCAGCCGACGGCAAAGCAGACCTCGGTGACGCTCAACTCGCCGCGGCGCAGCAGCGCCATCGCGCGCTCGATGCGCCGCGTCATGAGGTAGCTGTACGGCGACTCGCCGTACGCCGCGCGGAACTGGCGGCTCAAGTGCCCCGCGGACATATGCGCCCCGCGCGCCAGCGCTTCGACGTCCAGCGGCTGCGCGTACTCGCGGTCGATGCGGTCGCGGACGCGCCGCAGCCACGCGAGGTCCTGCAGGCGCTTGTCCTCGGTCGGCACGGGCGACATCGTGCCACACCACCGGAACCTCCAGCGCGGCATCGAGTCTCCTCACCATGCAGCTTCGCGCCGCCCTTGTCCTGCTCCTGTTGGTTCCGGCTCAGGCGAGCGCCAGCGCGGACGCGCTGCTGCTCGACTGCACCGACGACGAGCGCCTTTCGCGCACCTACGCGCAGGCCGACTACCGCAAGGCGCTCGAGCAGCTCGCGACCGACAGCGACCAGTACGGCAACTGCCGCGAGGTGATTCGCAACGCTGCGCGCGCCGCCGCGGCGGACTCGGCCGACCGCGGGCAACGACGCGCAGAGCGTCCGGGCACCGTCACCCCCGCGCTGGCCGGCGGTCCACCGCAGCGCACCGCCGACGAGGCGCTCACCGCCGCCAACCCGGCTGAGCGCGAACGCGTGCGCGAGCTGCAACGTGGCGAAGCGCCGCCGACGACCCGCGCGCAGTCCCGCAGCGCCGGCGGCGACGCGCAACAGCCTGCCGACGACGCTCGTCGTCGTCCTCGTGGCGGGCGGTCTGCTGGCGGCGGTACCGCTCGTTCGTCAGCTGCGCGCGAGACGCTGAAGCGCAGCCGCCGACGGCGACTGCGGCTCCGCTGTTGCCAGGAGCAGGGTCAGTCCGGGGTCGGCACGCAAGGTGGCCGCCTCGAAGTCGAGGTCGAGCGTTCCCACGCGCGGGTGGTGGACGCGATGGCGTCCCGCGGCGGGCAGCCGCACGTCGTGTGCCGCCCAGGCGGTCGCGGAACTCGTCGCTGCGCTCTGACAGCTCCGCGATCAGCCGCGTGGGGCCGGGGTCGTCGGGGTCTGCCCCCGCCTCGGAGCGCAGGATCCGCGCGCTGTCGTGGGCGACCCGCTCCCAGTCGTCGAAGAACTCGCGGGCACGCGGGTCGAGGAAGACGTAGCGCACCTGATTGGGCGGGTCGAGCGAGCCGTCGAAGATGTGCTCGTACACAGCACGCGCCAGGGCGTTGGACGCGAGGTAGTCCCAGCTACGGGTGCGCACGAGCGCCATGCCCGTGAACGCGTCGAGGGCCTGCTGCACGCTCGGCCGCACCTCCCCCGACGATCGCGGCATGCGCGCCGCGGTGTGCGGGCGGGCGAGGTTGAACAGGTGCAGGCGCTCGGCGTCGTCGAGCTGCAGCGCGCCTGCGATCGCGGCAAGGACGCTGTCAGACGCACCGTCGATGTCGCCGCGCTCGAGCTGGACGTAGTAGTCGACGCTGACGCCGGCCAGCTCAGCGACCTCCTCGCGACGCAGCCCGGGGACACGGCGCAGCGTCTCGCCCGACACATACAGCCCCGCTTGCTCGGGGGTGATCTTCGCGCGACGCGAGATCAGGAAGTCGCGTATCTGACCCCGCCGATCCACCCTGCCTAGGCTAACCCGCCTGGGAGGTGCTCAGAACCCCCGTCACGCTGCGTGCGGCCACCTATCGTCGGTTCCCATGACGGAGACGACGCAACTCGCACCCTCGCCCGAGACTTCGATTGCCCGCGCGTTCGGCGCGCCCGCGGCCGATCAGCCGCTGCACGCGCTGGAGATCCAGCGCCGCGCGGTCGGCCCCAAGGACGTCCGGATCGACATCAAGTTCTGCGGCATCTGCCACTCGGACATCCACTTCACGCGCGGCGAGTGGGGCAAGGTCCGCTACCCCGCGATCCCGGGGCACGAGATCGCCGGCGTCGTTGCCGAGGTCGGGGAGCAGGTCACGCGCTACTCCCCGGGTGATCGCGTCGGCGTGGGTTGCATGGTCAACTCGTGCCGCGAGTGCGAGAACTGCCGAGCCGGCAACGAGCAGTACTGCCTGGCGGGCAACACGCAGACCTACGGCTCGGTCGACCGCGACGGGACGATGACCTACGGCGGCTACTCCGACCACGTGGTCGTCGACGAGGACTTCGTCGTGCGGATCCCCGACGGCATCGAGCTGGACGCCGCCGCGCCGCTGCTGTGTGCTGGCGTCACGACGTACTCGCCGCTGCGCCATTGGAACGCCGGCCCGGGCAAGCACGTCGCGATCGTCGGACTCGGCGGCCTCGGGCACATGGCGGTGAAGATCGCCAAGGCGATGGGCGCCGAGGTGACCGTGCTGTCGCAGTCGCTGCGCAAGCGCGAGGACGGCCTGAGGCTCGGTGCCGACGGCTACTACGCCACGAGCGACGACACGACCTTCGACGAGCTTGCAGGCCGCTTCGACCTGATCGTCAACACCGTCAGCGCCCCGCTGAGCATCGGCCGCTTCCTGTCGCTGCTGAGGACCGACGGCGCGCTCGTCAACGTCGGCGCGCCGCCCGAGCCGATGGCGGTCCCCGTGTTCTCGCTGCTGCTGCAGCGCCGCAGCTTCGCGGGGTCGGCGATCGGCTCGATCCGCGAGACCCAGGAGATGCTCGACTTCTGCGCTGAGCACGGGATCAGCGCAGACATCGAGCTGATCACGGCCGACCAGATCAACGACGCCTGGGAGCGCGTGCTGCGGTCAGACGTGCGCTATCGCTTCGTCATCGACAGCTCGAGTCTCTAGGCCGCGCCTCGGGGCGGCACGACATCCGCCCCGCAGAGACCTCAGTGCTGCGTGCGCGTCGGCGGCGCTGCGGGTTCCGTCAACGTGCCGCCGCGCGAGCGTCGAACGACGTAGACGATCGCCGTCGCACAGAGGACCGATAGCAAGATCCCGGCGCCGTCTGCGTCGAACGCCAGCCGTGCGATTAGGCCGGCGACCAGCGCGCCGGCGATCCCGACGAGAATGGTCTGCCCGATCGTCATCGGGTCGCGCCCAGGCAGCGCGAGCCGCGCCAACGCCCCGACGACGAGGCCCGTCAGCACGAGCACCAGCAGGTACACGATCAGATTCATGATCCTCCGGAGTGCCCGTGGCGGCGAGCGGCAAACGTTCGTCAGCGGCCGAAATGAACCGATCGGACGCCTGGCGCGCATTACCTCTCATGAACAAGCTCTTCAATCCCCCGCTGGTGCTCGCGGCCGCAGCCATCTTCATCGCGCTCGGAGGCCCCGCACAGGCAGCGAAGCTGATCGGCGGCAGCGATGTTCGCGACAGCTCACTCACCGGCCGCGACGTCCGCAACAACTCGCTCAGCGGCGCGGACATCCGCAACCTGCGACGCGGCGACTTCGCACGGGGCCATCTCCCCGAAGGCCCGACGCGTTGGGTCCTCGTCAACCGCGGCGGCCAGATCGAAGCGCAGTCGGGTGGCTTCCGCGTGGCCAACGCCTACCCACGCAGCTCACCGGGCGAAGGCAACGTCTACATCGACTCCGGCGACACCAACCTCGCCGACAACGGCGTCGTTGCGACGATCGCGCTCGAGAACCAGTACCCGCTGAACGCCGACAACGTGCAGAACGGCCGCGCGCCCGGCGCGGACGCCAACCCCGAGTTCTCCGGGGAGATCACCGCCACGAGGTGCGCCATCGCGGGCGTCGTCGCGTGCGCGCCGCCCGACCTCGCGTCCAACGGCGGGACCGGCCAGCCGACCGACACCAGCCGCTACTTCGTCGTCTCGCCCCGCAACAGCGACGGCTCGTTCACCGTCAACGACGACCCCAGCACGAGCGCCAACGAGGACAGCCACAAGCGCTTCTACGTGATCCTGTCGGGTCCCCGCACGCAGCGCTAGATCCGTACCCGCGCGAGCGCCCGCTTGTGAGCTTGCCCGCGAGCGGCGCTGTCCGCGGCCCACGCGTAGACCGCGTAGGTCCCACGCGGGAGGCGAACAGCTCGCGTGTACGACCACCGCCTCGTGCCCTTCGCAGCAAGCGCGACGGGCCTCGTGCAGGCGCGCGGCGCCGTGAACCGCCCGCGCGGGCCGAGGAAGCGGCAGCGCCCGTTCGCCGCGCGGGCGATGGCGACACGGACCCTCGTGACGCGCGGAGTCGCGCCCGGGAGCCGCGGGTCGCACGTGGTCGACGCCGAACCGCGCAGCGCGATCCCGCGGCGCGTGAGCCGGATGCCTCCAGACCGCAGCCGCGCTCGTGGTCCAGCCGCGCGGGAGTCGCATGCGGCGGCCGGCGAGCGGTCCGGCTTGGACGTGCAGTTGTCCGGCGCCGTCACGCCGGCGAAGCGCGCGCCGAGCCACTCCATCGCACCGCGCTCACCGAGCGCGGACTCGGTGAAGTGGTCGCCGGCGTCCTCGACGAACTGGACCGTCGCGCCGCCCTTGCAATATCGCTCGCTGAGCCGGCGGGCCGGGCCGATCGGCGCAAGCTGGTCGTGCGTCGCGTGGTACATGTAGGCCGGCGCTGTCGGGACGCCGCCGAACGTCAGCGGATTCGCCTCGCCGAAGAGCGCGTCGCCCACCGGACCGTCGAGGACCGACGGGTCGGTGAGGATGTCCGCGATCCGCAGCAATGGATGGCGGACGGCCGCGTCGATGATGCAGTCGGACTGGCTCTGCGCGATCCTCGCGCGACCGTTTGCGCTGAGGTACTGCGAGAGGTTGTACTTCGGATAAGACCGGTCGAGCCCGATGAATCCGATCGCGATCGCGCCGCCCGCGAACGAGCCGTCGAACACCCTCAACGCCTCGCGGATGCTCGCGTTGTTGCCACCGAGCGCGACCCCGGCCAGCGGCACGTCCGGCGCGTAGGACGGCTGGTACTGCGCCGCGGTGCTCGAGGCGACCGCGCCGCCGGAGTACCCCCACAGCGCCATCTTGGCCTCGGGGTGGATGCCGGCCGGCTCGAAGGCGCGCGCTGCGCGCAGGCCGTCGATGACGCCGCGCGCCTGGCCTTCGGCGCCCAGGAACATCGACCGCGGACCCTCGTAGTCGGGGACGACGACGGTCCAGCCGGACGCGAGCGCCGATTCGATCGTGAATGCGTCCGGCGACGTGTTGCCGAGCGCCTGGAGGCCGCCGGTGAGCATGTACGACGGGGCGCATTTGAGGCCGACGCCGTCCTCTGGCGTCTGGTAGCTGAGCACCGGCCGTGGCCCATTCCCAGTCCACGTCCCTTCCGGAACGATCACGGTGGTGATGTAGGCCGTCGGCGCGCCGGTGTTGTCCTGCGTCTTGAACTTGACCTGCCACGCCTTCGCCCGGATCGGGATCGAAAGCGCGGTGACCGTCACGGGACGCGACGCGATCACGGTGCCGCTCTTCAGCCCGTCGAGCCCTGCGGGCACGCCGTAGAACGGATCCTGGTCGGGAGGGGTCACGGCGTGGGCTGCCGGGGGCAGCGCCAGCATGGCCAGAGTCGCGAGCAGCGAGTTGCGTACCAGGTGTTTCATGACGATCGAGGGGTAATGTACGGTCCGCGAGCTCGCGCGCGACGCGCTCGAGCGAGAGACCGCCCCCGCTGACGGAGCTCGAGCCGGCTGCGCTCATGCTGATCACGGCGACGATCCACGGCGCGCGCACCGCCGCCGCGTCGGCGGGCGTGACCGAGACGTGACGCCACGACGGCCGGAAGTATGGTCCCCCGATGCCGGTCGTAGGCGCCGCCACGGCACGTGAGCTCGAGCCGCTGCTCAGCGGGGACTGCCCGGTGCCCGGAGCGCAGTGGTTGGACGTTCACACCCACACGGGACAGAGCGACCCCGACGGGATTCGCGCGACCGACGCCGAGCTGCTCGCCGCGCTGGACGACGCGGGCATCGGGCGGGCACTCGTCTTCACCTCCCATGAACCGGATGGCTATCCGGCGGCGAATGATCGCGTGCGTGAGGAGGCAGCGCGGGCGGACGGGCGGCTGGACTGGCTCGGCCGCGTCGATCCGAACGCCGCCGGCGCGCTCTCGGAGGCGCGGCGCTGTCTGGATCGCGGCGCGCGCGGCATCAAGCTGCATCCGCGTTCGGATCAGTTCGGCCTCCCGCATCCGGTCGTGGACGCCGTCGCCGCTGAGGTCGCGGCGCGCGGCCTCGTCCTGCTCTTCCACTCGGGCCGCGGCATCCCGAACCTCGGCGAGGACTGCGTGCTGCTGGCGGAGCGCCACCCCGAGCTTCGAATCATCTTGGCCCACGCGGGCATCAGCGACCTCGGCTTGCTCGGGCCGGCTGCTGCCCGGCTGCCGAACCTGCTCTTCGACACGGCGTGGTGGCAGGTCGCCGACCTGCTCGCGCTCGTGACGACGATCCCGCCGGGCCAGATCCTCTTCGCCAGCGACGCGCCCTACGGGGCCCCATTGCTGCACGCGTTCTTCCTGCGCCGCGTGACCGCCGCGGCGGGCTGGAGCGACGAGCAGCGCGCGGTCGCAGCAGGCGAGCAGGGCCGCCGCGTGCTCGCGGGCGAGGAGCTCCTCGACCTCGGACCAGCGATTGGTTCAACCCGGCTCGAGAAGCGGAGCCCCGCCCTCGAGCGCGTCGTGACTTACGCCTCGGCGGCGTCCGTCCTCGTGTGGTCGGTTGGCCGCGAAGCCGCCGCGGAGGCGACCGCCCTCGCCCGGCTCGGCTGCCAGCACGTCGCCGAGGACCCACACGCCGAGCTGCTGCGGCTGTGCGATCGCCTGCTCGAACGGGCTGCCAACCTCATCGTCAATCCAGGGGACGACGAGCGCGCGGCCGTGCCAGCCTTGATGGCTGCCGCGATGGTCGCCGGCACGCCGGAAGCGGGGACGCCCGACTGGGAGAGCGCCGTCGCGACCTGAGTCGCGAGCGACGTCACTCAGCGACCGCGCGACCGTTGACGCGTCAGCGGTCGCGGGATCGCGGCCGCGCCTTGCGGCGCTTGAAGTCACGATCGACCGGCTTGAACTGGTGGAACCCGAGCGACGGCGAGATGCCGAGGCCCTTGAGCTTCCAGCCGTCGTCGGTCTTCTGCAGGCTGATGTCGAGGAACGGATAGGCGTCGAGCCGCTCGGCGACGGAGCCGAGCCGGGCGTTGACCCGCTCGAGCCCCGAGGCGTCGCGCTGGCTTGCGTTGGCGGGCTTGTCGGACAGCTCCATAAGCCCGGGGATGCCCGGTCCGGCGCTCGCCGGCCGTGCGCCCGCACCGGCCTCGCGGGCAAACGCGTCGGCGCGCGCCTGAGCCTGCGCCATCTGCGCGCCGAGTGCCCGCGCCTGCGGGCGCAGCCCCTCAGCCCCGGGATTGCGCAGCGCCCCGATCGCCGCGACGAGCTTGCGTTGCGCGCTCCTCGGCGAGGTGCCGCCGTCGTCGACGAGTCGCAGCGGGTTGGACTCCGCGTACGTGTAGGCGGGCAGCAGGGCCGGGTCGTCCGTCACCGCCTCCGCGTCGTCCACGAGCAGCGGGTCGGGCGCCGTGAAGAGCTGGTCGCGCGGCTCGTACCAGCGCTGCCCGAAGTCCGACATCGCGCCGGGAGACGACACGTAGCCCTCGGCGTACTGGTAGGGCTCGACGTCGGCGCCGGGCTGGTAGGGCGGCGGACCGACATTGATCGCGTCCTCGCGGATCCACGGCTCGCCGCTGGGGAAGTACTCGGTGTGCTGCGTCACCTTGCCGTTGACGTCGGTGACGACGTTGACGGACCCCTGCAGGTCCTCGTGGTAGTAGCGCTGATGGGACTCGAGCTGGTCGGGGGGCAGGACGCCCTTGCTGGCGATGCGCGTGTCTCCGGCCCACACGTACTTCGTCGCCTTCGTGCTGTTGACGACCTCGTAGACGTCGTTGACGAACGCGCGCACGGCGCCTGTGCGGTTCTCGATCGCGAGCGTACCGTCGCCGTCGTAGGTGTACGCCGTCGAGACGGTCGCGTCGGCGGCGCTGGTCATGCGCCCCGCGAGGTCCCAAGCGAGCGTGCGCTTCGGGATGTTCGTGCGCACGGGCCAGCCCGTCAGGTTCCCATCGGCGTCGTAGGTCGGGGCGCGCACGCCGGCGCTGACCATCTGATGGACGCGATCGGGGCGGTAGGTGAAAGCGGTCGTGTACGTCGTCGGGGCGACGGGGTGCGGGTCCAGCCCCAAGACCTTGTCGGTCTGGCTCTTGGAGGCGATGTTGCCCGCGAGGTCGTAGGTGTTGGTGAACGTGTACTCGCGATCGCTGCCGAGGCTCCGCAAGTAGCTGCCCTGCGCCTTTGCGAGACGGTGATACGGGTCGTACTCGTAGGTCTGCTTGACCGCCCCGAGGGTCGCGTCCGACGGCGGCTCTGGCAACCGGTTGTCGAGCTCGACGACGTTGCCGACGCCGTCGTAGCCGTAGTTGAGGTCCTGGATCGGGCGCGTGGGCGTATCGGCGAACTGGCGCGCAAGCCAACGTGTCTCGGGGTCGTAGCTGTAGATGGTGCGCGAGCCGTTGCCCATGGCACGCAGCCGCTCGGCGCCGAACGCGTCGTACTCAAGGCGCTTGAGGTAGTCGTAGGTGCGAGTGCGCTCGCCGCGCTTGACCCCCTGCAGGCTCTTGAGCAGACCACCGCTGTCGTAGCCGTGGCTGAGGACCTCACCGTCGGGATAGGTGAGCTTGTCCAGGCGCCCGAACGTGTCGTACGTGTAGTTCGTGACGTAGGTGTTCTTGGCGACCGCCGCCGGGTTGGCGTTGTACCCCGGGACCTTCATCAGCGACGTGTCACGCGCGACGCGACCGAGGCGGTCATACACCAGGCGCTGGTCGCGGGCGCCGTCGACGACGCGCACAACCCTCGCAATCGCGTTCGGCTGCCCGACGGCGCCGTACTCGTAGGTCACGTCGGGGGTGACGGGAAGCTTCGGACGGCGGGGATAACGGATCGCGGTCAGCCGCTCACGATCGTAGAAGTAGGTGATCTCCGCGTTCTCCGCGCGCATCCGTGGCGCGGTCTCGGCAACGAGGTTGCCCGCGACGTCGAAGCGGTGCTCGCGCAGGCCGGCGTCGGGCGTGCGCGTCGACGTGCGCCGCCCCATCAGGTCGTACGTGTGCGTCGTGGTCCCGCCACCGGGCTCGACGACCTTCGTCAGCTCGCCGAGCGCGTCATAGCCGTAGGTCGCGCGGCGCACGGTCGCACCGGTCGGGCGCTCCTCGAACGCCAGCAGGTTGTTGCGCACATCGGAGTAGCTGCGCTGCTTCTTGCCGGCGGGATCGGTGACCGTGGTCGTGAACACCTTCGCACCAACCTCGGCGGACCCGCCGAAGCCATAGTCCATCGTCGTGTGGGTGGCGTTCGGGTGCTCGACGTCGGCGATGCGCCCCGACACCGTGTAGGTCGTGATCGTCGAGGGCGACGTGCGCGCGGTGTTGAAGACGTGCGCCTGGCCGAGCGGCTCGGTCATCGGATACCACGTACGCGCGGGCTGGCCGAGGGGATCGAACGCGACGGTGTCCTCGACGACCATCCGGTTCAGCGGCGCGGTGCCTGTGCCGGTGAAGATCGCCGCATCGCGCTTGGTCTCGATCTCGCGGCCGAGGCCGTCGACGAACGACACCGTCTGGATCGGGTCGCCCGGGTTGAACTTGTCGTAGTGGCTTGCGATCACGACCGGCGCGCCGCCGTCGTCGCGGTAGTCGTAGGTGACGGTCGCGTGGCCGCTGTCCTGGTCGTTGGGCCCAGTGATCGTCTTCAGCCGCCCGGCAGCGTCATACGTGTACGTCGTCTTCTGCCCGTTGGCGTCCGTGCGCGAAGCGGCGCGGCCGGTGAGCCCGTCGAACGTGGCCTCGGAGACGACGCCGTGGCTGTCCTCCGTGCGCCCGACGCGCGCGTGGTTGTGCGCGTCGTAGACGTAGTCGACGGCGAGGCGGTCGTCGTCGGTCTGGCCCGGATAGACGATGTGGTTGTAGCTGCCCCAGTCGTCGTAGTCGAGCTCCGTCAGCGCCACCTCGTCGCCGTTGCCGGTGCGCTCCTCGAGGTGCGTCATCGAACTGTTGTCACATAGGTCGGGCGCGCCGTCGCGGGAGCGCAGGACCTTGCCCGTGCCGTCGCGGACCTCAAAGCGCGCCGGGATGCTCGTCCATGTCGGGCAACGATCGGGATCCCACAGCGGAGAGATACGGCCCTCAGGCGGCGCGCCGCCGCAGACATAGCCGGAGCTCTCGTGCAGGCGCGCCTTGAAGTCGTCGGACATCGAGATCTGGCAGTCGGACGGCGTCGTCTCGGCGACGAGATCGTCGGCGTCGTTCTCAGGCTCGCCCTCGTCGTGCTGCCACACGACGTTGCCGAGCTCGTCGTAGCGGAAGTCCTGCCAGGTCTCCTCACCGACGGAGCCGTCGCTGTCGAACCAGCGCTGCTGGAGCTTCGTGCGCCGCGGCGACAGCGTCGCGCGCAGGCGCTCGTCGGCGCTGAGGGCGGTGGCGTCGACGGCGTCACCGTTCTCGGGCTCGGCCGTCTCCCACGTGCTCTCGCTCACGCGAACGGCGTGACCGGCGGGCGTGCGCAGGGTCTCCTTCGCGGGCAGGCCGGCGTCGAAGATCGTCGCGTTGCGGTAGGTGCGCTCGACCGAGCGCAGCTCCGGGTCGTTCATGACGTCGCCGTCGTGCTGGTAGCGGCGAGCGTGCTCGACGACCTTGCCGTAGCCCAGCGACTGGCGCTCGAGCGGATCGTAGGCGCCGTCGGAGTAGTCGTAGGTCGTTAGCTGCACGTGCTCGCCCACGCCCGTGCGGCCGTCGTCCGCCTCGACGCTCGCGAGCGTCCATTGCGACTCGGGCTGGACGGGCGTGTTGCCGGCGCGCTTGTACCCGAGCCGCAGCTCGCCCCCGAGGCTGTTGTGCACCGACCGCAGCAGGTTCGAGCGCCCACGCTTGTTGAGGCGCACCTCGATCTCGGAGTCCTTGTCGCTGCGTACCGAGTCGGGCGCGCCGTCACCGTCGACGTCGACGAGCGAGACGGCGGTGTTGGAGATCGTGTGGCCGAAGTGGACGCCCGGGTTGACGATGATGTAGCAGAGCGGCGTCGGCAGGCAGAGCGGGCCGATGCCGAACGTGAAGTCAAAGCCGCCGCCGACCCCGCGGCTCTGATCCTGCGCGATCTGCTCCCCGAGCGGGATGTCGGCGCCGGCCAGCCCGATGAAGCCGTCGGCCCAGGCGCCATAGTCGACCTCGTCCATCAGGCCGGCGCCGTTGCCGAACGCGACCTTGACGTCGTTGTCCTCGCCCTTGCGCACGCGGTCGAGCACGCCGTCCCCGTTGACGTCGACCCACGTGTAGCGCGCGAGCGCGATCCCCTCGTTGAACGACAGGCCGCCCGCGAACTCCTTGAAGTTGTATTGGAAGCCGAGCGTCACGCCGAGGCTGCCGGAGTACGCCTCGCCCGACTCGAACGCGCCGTCAGACCAGTGGATCGAGGATGAGAAGTCGTAGCCGAGGTTGAGCTCGACATCGACGCCCGACTGGCTCGCGGTGATGCGGTCGGGCAGGCCGTCGCCGTTGACGTCGGCGTAGTCGTACTCCTGCGGCGGTGTCTTCTTGTCCTCGAGGAAGTCCGTCCAGTCCGGCGGGACGGCGAAGTTCGTGAACTCGGCCTCGATGCCGAGCGAGCCGCCGAGGTTGAAGCCGTACAGCGCTCCGTCTGAGCCTGTGGCGCCTTCGGGCGAGTAGGTGCTGCCGGTCCCCAGCTTGCGCTTGGAGCTGTTGGCCGCCGCGCCCTGCGGCGTGTTGGCCTCGCCGCGCGAGTCCCCCTTCGGGTTGACCGGCGAGCCGGAGAACCCGCCGCCGAGCGCGAACGTCGTGTCCTGGTTGACAACTGCCGGGAAGCCGTCCTGGGTCTCGCGATACGCGCCGCGCGGCCCGGTGAACTTGACGGTGTTCGG
The DNA here is from genome assembly GCA_963727365.1 of Paraconexibacteraceae bacterium. Classification (GTDB taxonomy): domain Bacteria; phylum Actinomycetota; class Thermoleophilia; order Solirubrobacterales; family Solirubrobacteraceae; genus Paraconexibacter. The sequence goes on from CAVSFU010000020.1 coordinate 348,965, forward strand.
GGCGACGACGTCGGGGAAGCCGTCGCCGTTCATGTCCATGTAGTCGACCAGACCGAAGCTCGGCGCGCCGCCGAGCGAGCCGCCCACCGGCCCGACGCCCGCCTGGAGGGCGAAGCTCGGCGCCGTGATCCCGACGCGCCGCGGCGCGCGCACCGAGCCGCCCTCGGACGCCGCGGCAGGCTGCTGCTGGACGATGCCGGGATCGTCGACGCCGTTGCGCGAGGCACGTGTGAAGCCGGCGCCGCCGACGATGTTGTCCTTGGCGCCGCGCCAGACGTCAGCGGTGCCCGTGATGCTGCCGTCCTCCGCCTTCAGCTGCAGCTGGTGGGGCATGAACGGATAGGCCTTGCCGTTGGCCGGGTTCATCGAACCGTCGTCGTCGAACCACGCCGGCGGGTCGTCCGGGAAGTCTGAGCGCTTGAACTGGAACGCCGACTCGTCGATCGGGGCCGTCGGCGGCGCGTCTTGGCCGTTGTAGCCGGCGTAGCCCCAGCCGCGATAGGGAAGCGGGAAGTAGCCCTGCGGCGCCTGGAAGCGCACGGTGTGCGCGACTGCCAGGCCGTCGGGTCCCCCGACCGGCCACGACGTCCGCGTGCTTTGGACGACCTCGGGCGGGACGTCGCCGTGGAAGTCGACCTCGATCCAGTGCTCGTCGGCGTCGTTGGGGTCGACGTTGATCGTCCCCGTCGTCACGTGGCTCGTGAGCGGAGGAGTCGATCGTCAGGACCTGCTTGCCCTCGAGGCCGTCGCGGCTCTTCACGGCGACCGTCACCTCCGTGCCGGGCTGCGCGCCGGTGGTGACGATCTTCGCGTCCAGGAGGGCGCTCGCCACGCTCACTCCGACGGGCGGCGCCGTGTTCTGGCTCGTCGGGTAGAGGTCGATGTACGGCAGCACTGGCAGCTCGAGCAGGCGCTTGCCGCTCGCGTCGAGAACCGGGACGTCGTGACCGTCCTTCGTTGCCGCCGTGTAGTAGAGCCGCGGCCGCCAGTCGAGCGCCGAGACGTCGACGTCTGAGTCGACCTCGAGGCGCAGCGTCAGCAGATCGGCGGCGTCGCCCGTGGGAGCGTCGACGTGGAAGTCGACGGAGTAGTGCCTGCCGTCCGCCAGCACCTGTTGATCGTCAATGCGGTCGCGCACCACGTCGACGCCGTTGCGCTGCAAAACGACCGAGACGTCGTCGGTCAGCGCCTTCGCCTTGGTCAGTGTCGCGTCGAGGCGGATCGTGCCTTCCAGCGGCGCGGGGATCGTCTGCGCCGGACGGCCGGCGAGCGTGAAGTCCTTCGAGGCCTTGTACACGCGCTCGCTGCGGCCGTTGACGTCGGTGCCGGGCCCGCCATCGTCGTCGTCGAAGGAGTCGTAGGAGATCTCCGGGTCCCAACGCACCTGGTCGAGCACGCCCTCGTCGACGGACTGGACGCGGAAGTAGATGGCCTGACCCTTGTCGACGTGGACGTCGTCGACGCCGGTTGGCGTGGCGCTGTCGCCGGGGTTCGGCAGGCTCGCGGCCCATTTCTCGTCGGGGCCGCGCTGGATCGTCACGCGCACGCCGTCGCCGTCGTACTGCGGCGGCTTGGGCTGACGCGTGTCGGGCTGCGGGTCGAAGCTGACCGGGGCGTCGATGTCGACCACCCCCGCGTACGGCGCGATCCAGCGCCGGACCGTGTCCTGCAGCGGCGAGCCGATGCGCTGGGCGGCCTCGATCTGGTCCATCACGCCGACGTGGGGGAAGTCGAGGTCGCGCACGCCGATCGGTGCGCGCGTGGCCGCGCTGCTGCGCTCGAACGTCGGGATGCCGTCCTGGTCGAGGTGGTTGAACAGGACGGTCCCACCGCTGACGAAGTCCGGAAGACCGTCGTTGTTGACGTCCTCGAAGTACTCCTCGCCAACCTCGACGTCGCCGCCGACGGAGAACTGAACGGCGCCGCCGAGGTAGGCCTCGACGCCGCCGCCGACGCCCACGCCGAAGTCGGTGGAGAGGTTGCTGAGCCCGTCGATCTCGTAGACGTCCTGGCTGAAGACGCGGTCCCCGGTCGGGCCCGAGCGGTTGAGGCGGAACTTGATGGTCCCCGGCGAGTCGCGGAAGACCTTGTCGGGCAGCCCGTCGCCGTTGATGTCGAGGAACTCGATGACCGCCTGGTTCGCGCCGCCGGTGACCGAGACCGAGCCGCCGAGCGACGTCGTCTTGGTCGGACCGGACGGGCTGAAGCCGAGGAAGGCGTGGGCGTCGCCGTTGTTTGACTCCGACGATCCGAGCGCGCTCGTGCCGAACGGGTTGATGAGGTCTTGGAAGAGGCTGTCGTCGTGCGTGTCCCAGTCGCGATCGGTGTCGAAGCCGTCGTAGTCGCCTGAGGAGTCGCGGACGTCGTCGTAGTAGCCGAGGTCGTTGTGGGCGAAGACCTCGCCGTCCGAGCCGATCTGATCGACGCGGTTCAGGAGCGCCTTGCCGTAGGCGCCGTCTTGGTAGTGCAGCTCGAACGCCTTGGCGAGCTTGTCGAAGTCGCGTGTGCTCTCGTCGGCCTTCGGATCACCCGTCCAGACTTCGATGCGGCGCAGAAGATCGGACGTGACCTGGAGGAACCCGCCGCTCGCGTCGAGGATCACGTCCTTGCGTGGCGCGGGCTTGGGGTCGATGTCGTCGTCGCGCAGGAAGAGGACCTTGTAAGCCGGGTCCTCGGGATGGCAGCTGACGTTCGAGGCGCGCGTGTAGGTCACCTCGCGCAGGTACATCTGCTTGCCCATGTCCTCGCTGCCGGTGCCGACGCGCTTGCCGGTCGCGTGCTGGTAGCTCAGGCGCATCATGTTCACGCCGACGTCGCGCGTGGCGCTCAAGGCCCAGCGATAGATCGGGCCGCCCGCGTGCGTACGCAGGACCGCGTTCTCGTGCACGCCTCCCCAGTTGTGGGCGAGGTCGCCGTCGCAGTTGCGGTCGCCGTCGGGCCCGCCGAGGTCGGGGTTGCCGCCGTACCAGCGGATCCCGCCCGTCTTGTCGCGGACCTCCCACCAGTAGTTCGTCGGGTCGGTCCCGTGGCGGATGATCAGCTCGTGCTCGTTGTCCACGCGCCGCGTGAACTCGGCGCGGCCACGCACACGCGGCACGAACTCGTTGCGGACCGCGTTTGGCGAAAGCTGGTCGCCGTCGAGATCGTACGTCTCGCTCTCGTCGTCGTCGAGGTAGCGCGGGACGCCGAACGTCGTGTTGACCTCGATTGCGCCGAGGTCGAGATCCCAGCCGGTTCCGAGCCAGCCGGCGTCGGCGCCCGAGTTGTAGTTGAGCGTGAGGTCGGGCTGCACACCCCCGCGACCGGGCGGGATGCTCATCGGCAGCTCGAGCGTGGCGTCGCCCAGGCTGTCGGCGGTCGGCGGGTCGACGAGGTCGACCCCCTCCGCCGCGTCGCCGTAGCGCAACTCGTCGATCGGGTCGCTGCCGAGCTCGGCGGGCCGGACCTGGGGTTCACGCTTCAGCGTGCTCTGCGCGGCGCCGAGCAGCTCCGCGCCGTCCGCAGCGCCGGCGTCGGTGGCGAGGACTCCGAGCGCGAGCGCGATCAGCGCCGGCGCGAGGGCGCTGAGACAGCGCGAGCCCACGCCGGGCCTCGCTCCCATGTCCCCACCCACAGCTGCATCAGTGTGGCGCACCTCCGCAGGTGATCCTGCTCCCCTGCGGAGGCGCGGTCAACGACTTCACAGCGTCTGGTCCCCACAGAAACAGACCGTTTTGTGGACCGCTGTTCACCCTGCCGCGGGCGTCTGCGCCGTCGCCACCGGCCGCCCGGCGAGTCGCCACTCGAGCAGGCCGTCGTCGAGCAGGAAGGCGCGCCGGCCATGTCTGCGCAGGAGCGCGACGGCTTCGTGGGCCATGACGCAGTACGTGCCGCGGCAGTAGGCGACGACGTCCGCGTCGGCTGGGATCTCGCTGATCCGGTCCTGCAGCTCGTCGATCGGCATCGAGATCGCGTTTGGGATGTGGCCGGCGGCGTACTCGACGTCGGGACGCACGTCGAGCACGACGAGGCTCCCGTCGCGCGCGCGCTGCTCGAGCTCCTCGCGGGTGATGTTGCTCCCCTCCAACTCGGCCGCCTGCTCACGATCGATCCCGAGGAAGGTGAGCCACGCCGGCTCCGCGCCATCGAGACGCCGAGATCAGCGCTGCAGTCAGCACGGCGCGCGGCGTCGTTCCAGCGGGCGAAGAAATCGATCTACGCCTGAGTCGGCATCAGCCGACGGTACCGCTGAACAAACCGAGACTCTGGCGGCACAAATGCTCGCCGGAGTCTGACGAGTCACACGTTCAGCAGCCGCTCGTCGGGTCGCGCAGCGCCGCGTCGGTCAACGCGCCGCGCGCGTCGAGCTCGACGCGGCAGCAGCGGGTGACCTCGGTCCGCAGCATCTGGCGTCCACGCTGGACGCGTGACTTCATGCCCGACGTCGAGAGCCCGAGGCGCTCGGCGGCCTCCTCCTGCGTCAGCTCGCCGAGATCGGTCAGCTGCAAGGCCGTGCGATACCGCTCCGGCACGCGTTCCAGAAGCGGCGTCAGGCAAGTGGCGAGCGCTTCCTCGGGACGCGGCTCCGGATGCGGCTCGGCGACACGGCGATCGGCGATGTCCGCAGGGTCGACCGGTTCGGCGCGGGTACCCGTGCGCCGGTGGTGGTCGACGATGGCGCTCGCGGCGATGCGGTACATCCAGCCTTCGAGCGCCTCCTCCTCCTCGAGGCGCCCGACGCTGCGGTACATGCGCAGCAGGGCGTCCTGCGTCACGTCCGCCGCGTCATGCGGGTCACGCACGCGACGCGCCACGTACGCACGAAGCGCGGCCGCGATCGCCTCGGCGTCGGTTTGGCAGCGGCACTCCCGGCCGCTCGGAACCCCGCAGCACGTCCGATCCCCCACAGTCAGGACATGATCGCATCCGCGCCTCGCGCTGGCCAGCGACGAGTTTGCGTCCATACGACTGGTGGCGCGTCCGAAGAGGTGACCGGCCCACAACGGGCAGTCCGATCACCAAAGGACAGAGATGCTCACCACCACTCACATCGAGCTCGCCGACCAGCTCCACGGCGACGCCGTCGTGCTTCCCGGCGACCCCGGCTGGGACGAGGCCCGCTCGGGCTTCAACCTGCTCGAGGACCAGAGCCCTGCGGCAGTTGTGTTCCCCGTCGATGCGGCGGAGGTGGCCGCGGCCGTGACGTATGCCCGGCGCGCAGGGTTGCGCGTCGCACCGCAGGCAACCGGACACAACCAGGCGCCGCTCGGCGAGCTCGACGACACCCTCCTCCTCAACGTCAGCCGGCTGCAGGAGGTCCGCGTCGACCCGGCAGCGCGGCAGGTGCGCGTCGGCGCCGGGGTCAAGTGGGACCGCGTCGCGCCCCGTCTGTCCGCGCACGGTCTCGCGGGTCTGCACGGATCCTCGCCCGACGTCGGGATCACCGGCTACTCGCTCGGCGGCGGCATCGGCTGGCTGTCGCGCAAGTACGGCATGCAGACCAACGCCGTCACGGCGCTCGAGCTGGTGACGGCCGACGGCGAGCACGTGCGCGCCGATCACGGGCACCACGCCGACCTGTTCTGGGCACTTCGCGGCGGCGGCGGCAACTTCGGCGTCGTGACCGCGATCGAGTTCGCCGTCCATCCCGTCGACGAGCTCTACGCGGGCGCGCTGTTCTTCCCGTTCGAGCGCTCGTCGGAGGTCCTGCACGCGTGGAACATGTTCCGGCGCGATCTGCCCGACGAGTTCATGTCCTGGGCGTCGCTGCTGCACTTCCCCGCGATCCCTGACGTCCCCGCGTACGCGCGCGGGCGTTCGTTCGCGATCGTCATGGCCGCGTTCGTCGGCAGCCAGGCGGAGGGCGAGACGCTGCTGCGTCCGCTGCGCGCGCTCGGGCCGGTGCGCGACTCGTTCGCCATCGTCCCGCCTGTTGTGCTGGGCGACCTGGCGATGGACCCGCTCGACCCGCTACCGATGCGGTCGGGGCACCTGCTCCTCGATGACCTGCCCGCGTCCGCGATCGACGCGATGATCGCCGCGGTCGGCCCGGAGTCGGGCCGAGGCGAGACGCTGTCGATGCTGCAGCTGCGACAGATGGGTGGCGCACTCGCGCGCACGCCGGCCGGCGCCGGCGCTCGCGCGACGCTCCCGGGCGACGTCAGCATGTTCGCCCTGGGTGTCGTCCCGGACCCGGCGCTCGACAAGCCTGTGCGTGACGCGGTTGCCGACGTCGAGCGGATCGTGCTGCCGCACGCTGCGGGCTACTACCCCAACTTCGTCGAGAAGCCGGCCGATGCCCGCGCGTTCTTCGACGACGAGACGTGGACGCGCCTGGGCCAGGTCAAGGCGCGTTACGACGCCGACGACTTCTTCGTCGGCAACCACCACATCCCGCCCGCCGAGTGACCACGCAGTCGAGTACGCCGAGGAGACTCTGATGTCAGATCAACAGCTACCCGTCGTTGTGATCGGTTCCGGGCCGGTCGGCCTGGCCGCAGCAGCGCACCTGATCGACCGCGGCCTCGAGCCACTCGTGCTCGAGGCCGGGGTCGAAGTCGCGACCGGGGTCGCGGGATGGGGTCACGTCCCGCTCTTCTCACCGTGGCGCTTCAGCATCGACGCCGTCGCGCGGCACATGCTCGAGGCCCATGGCTGGAGCGAGCCCGAGGGTGACGAGCATCCGACCGGCGCCGAACTGCGGGAGCGCTACCTGCTCCCGCTCGCTGCGACCCCGGCGCTCGTCGACCGCGTTCGCACCGGGCACCGCGTCGTCGCCGTGACCCGGCGGGCGACCGACAAGATGAAGGACGCCGACCGCGAGCGGGCGCCGTTCGAGCTCGTGGTCGCGACCGCCGGCGGCCTCAGGCGGCTGCTTGGGCGCGCCGTCATCGATGCGAGCGGCACCGTCGCAGCGCACAACCCGCTCGGGTCTGCCGGGGTGCCCGCGCTCGGCGAGCACGAAGCGGCCGACCGAATCGACTACGGCATCCCTGACGTGGTCGCCGATGTCGAGCGCTACGCCTCCAAGCGCGTGCTGGTGGTCGGTTCCGGCCACTCGGCGATGAGCGAGCTGCAAAGCCTCGCCACGATCAAGGACACGTACCCGGCGACCGAGATCCACTGGGCGGTGCGCCGCGGGGCTGGCGACGAGCGTGTTGCCGGCCGAAAGTGCGATCGGCTCCCAGCTCGGCTTGCACACAGTAGGGCGGTCCGCGCGCTTGTCGAGCGCGGCGACATCACACTGCATCGTGACGTGCGCGTCGAGGCGATCCAGCAGGCCTCGCGCGCGTCGTCGCTGCGCAGCGCCGGCGGCGTGTTCGGGAACAGGGCGATACAGGGGATGCCGAGCCGGAGGCGCTTCCCTCGCGCGCTCGGCGATCCGGTCGACCGACCAGCGCGAAACGCCCGGCAGCGTCGCCACCGGCTCTTCGATCCCCTCGCCTTCGGTCACGAACAGGGGCCAGATCAGGTCCGACGGCGCCAGCATCGTCTCGGCGACGCAGCGCCCGGCTCCAGGCGGCGGGAGCGGGTGCGGCGGAGGCGGGGTGGACGGAAAGGACCGGGCGGCCAGTCGCAAGGCGTGTAACGCGCCCCGCTCCGGCTGCAAAGCGGCGAACGGCGGCGGGCGCCCCGGCTCGTTATTGCGGCTGCAACGATCATTTCTTGAACGCGCACCTTATCGGTGGCATCCTCGGCCAGGGAGCGAGGTCGATTTCCGAGTGCCTGCGTCCGTCACGTCGAGGAAAGGGGCAAATCATGAAAGCGATGAAAAAGGTCGCCATGTTTTCGACAGCATTGAGGCGCTGGCGGTGATCGCCGGGGGCGGCGGCCGGCCCAGGGCCAGAGGGAGCTGCCCAATCCGATCCTCTATTTGACCGGCATCGAGGCCTACACAATCCGGTGGCGAGCTATCATCCGGTACAGTTACGATGTGTTCAACAAGGACGCCTATCCGGCCGCGATGTTCGCCGCGGCGCCGGGGCTGCCGCCGTGCGGCAAAATCACAATTCTTCCGCGCAGCTGGGTCGATTTCTTCTCGTCGACGGGGCATCGGCTCTACGGCTTTTGCGCGCTCGGCAATCCGGCGCAGCTCGGCTCGATCTGGTTCGGGCTGCCGGAGGGCCAAGATCCGCGAGCTACGTCTATATCGAGATCGATCGATCGCCAGACCAACACGCGATATCGGTCGAACCTCGCCGATACGGTGATGTAGCCGACCACCTGCCGGCGCGGTGATTCGTCCGCCCGGCGCGGTGCCGGCGCGGGGCATCTTCGATCATCTCGTCAGCGGGCGGCGGCACGGAAGGCAGGGGGGAACGATCATGCCCATGTTTCGAGGCGCGCTGGGTCTGTCGCTGGGCCTGGGCGCGCTGGCCTCGCCCGGCCATTCGGAGGCCGCCGCGCAAGGACCGCTCGCGCTCACCCGCATCTCCGTCCAGAAGTTCGAGGACGTCAACGGCAACGGCGCTCGCGATCCCGGCGAGCCGCCGGTCGAGAATGTCACGTTCAACCTGTTCGGCCAGCAGGTGCTCTCGACCGGCAAGACCGACGTTTTGGGACAATATTGCTTCCAGTCCAGCAGGGCGGCAGCTTCAGGGTCCGCGAAGTCGTCCCCGCCGGCTGGGTGAGCACCAATCCAGCCACGGCTTGAAGCCTTTGTCGTGAGCAGATCGCTCAGAACCGTGGCGTAGTGGGGATCATCCTCAACGATCAGCAAGACGGACTCGTCTGGCTGGAGATTGTCACGGTCGTCGGGGATGTTGCTCCAGCGGCCGTTCCGAAATGACCACCTGCGAGAGTTGCAGGGCCGGGGCCTGCGAGGAGCGGACTCGCTGGCTGCCGGCCGGTTGGGGGTGACTGAGGGACCCACATAGGTTTGTGGCAGGTAGAGGTGAAGACGACTCCCCTTCCCGGGGACACTGCGCAGTCGAATTTCGCCGCCCAGAACTGGCCAGCTCACGGCTGATAGCTAACCCAAGACCGGTGCCGCCGTACTTGCGGCTGGTGCCGGCATCTGCCTGTTGAAAGGCCTCGAAGATAATTCGCTGCTTCTCGTAGGGTATACCGATTCCAGTGTCGGCCACTTCGAAGGAGATCACCGATGCGGCCCGGCTGAGGATCGGATGGTCCTCGGTCCATCCGCCCCGAGATGATACCGAAAGACGAACGCTGCCATGCTCGGTGAATTTGAAAGCATTGGACAATAAGTTCTTGAGCACCTGTTGCAAGCGTTTGGAGTCGGTCACAAAACTGCGGCGGCAGATTGCGGGTCGGTGTTTACATCGAAGCCGAGCCGCCGGTTTTCGGCCTCGTGACGGAAGGGCCGCCCAATCGTCTCCACCAGCCCGGCAAAAGCGACTTCCTCCGCCTCAACCGAAACGGTCCCGGATTCGATCTTGGAAAGGTCGAGGATATCGCTGATCAGATTGAGCAGATCTGTCCCGGCCCCATGGATGGTGCGGGCAAATTCTACCTGTTTTGGGGTGAGATTCCCCCGGATTGTCGCTGAGCTGTTGGCCCAGGACCAGGATGCTGTTCAGCGGCGTGCGCAGTTCGTGCGACATGTTCGCCAGGAACTCTGATTTGTATTTGGAGGTAAGCGCCAACTCCTTGGCCTTCCCTCCAGCGCGCCGCGTGCCTGCTCAATTTCCTGGTTTTTGCGTTCCACCTCGACGTTTTGTTCGGCCAGCTGCTGCGCCTTCTGGGCCAGCTGTTCGTTCGTCTGTTGCAACTCCTTCTGCTGGGTCTGCAATTCGGTTGCCAACTGCTGAGATTGTTTCAGCAGACCCTCGGTCTGCATGGTGGCTTCAATGCTGTTGAGCACGATGCCGATGCTGGTCGTCAACTGTTCGAGGAAGGCGAGTTGCGACGCGGTGAACGCGCCGAGCGAGGCCAACTCGATGACCGCCTTCACCCGATCCTCAAACAGCACAGGCAGCACGATCACATTCCGAGGGGTGGCCTCAAACAAGGCCGGAGCGGATGGTAATAGTGTTTGACGGCACGTCGGTGATCACCATCCGGCGCTTTTCCTTGGCGCATTGCCCCACCAGTCCTTCGCCGATTCTCAACCTGCGCAGGTGCACATTGTCTCCGTCATCCGCGAAAGCGGAGAGCGAACCATGGCCTCTTCTTCATTGTGCATCTGGTAGATCACGCCCTGCTGCGCATTTACCAGGAGTGCCAGTTCCGACAGCAGGTCCGTCCTACGGTGCTAAATCGCGCTGGCCTTGCAGCATGCCGGTGAAGCGCGCGAGGTTTGTCTTGAGCCAGTCCTGCTCGGTGTTCCTCTCCGTGGTCAGGCGCAGGTTGTTGATCATGGTGTTGATGTTGTCTTTCAACTCCGCCACTTCACCGCTCGCCTCCACCTGGATAGAGCGGGTCAAGTCGCCCTTGGTCACTGCGGTAGCAACCTCAGCAATGGCGCGCACCTGGTTGGTCAGGTTGTCGGCCAGAAGATTCACGTTGCCGGTCAGATCTTTCCACGTACCCGCGGCGCCCGGCACGTTCGCCTGGCCGCCCAGCCGGCCTTCGACGCCGACCTCGCGGGCTACCGTGGTTACCTGGTCGGCGAATGTTGCGAGCGTGTCGGTCATGTTGTTGATGGTCTCGGCCAGCGCGGCGACCTCGCCTTTGGCATTCACCGTCAACTTCTGGGTCAGCACTCCATTCGCAACCGCGGTGACTACCTTAACGATGCCGCGCACCTGCTCGGTAAGGTTGGCGGCCATCACGTTCACATTGTCGGTAAGATCCTTCCACGTACCGGCCACACCAGGAACTTCCGCCTGCCCGCCCAGCTTGCCGTCCGTACCCACTTCGCGCGCGACACGGGTCACTTCTGCCGCGAATGCGTTGAGCTGATCCACCATGGTGTTGATGGTGTTCTTCAGCTCCAGGATTTCGCCTTTTACATCGACAGTGATCTTGCGTGACAAATCGCCTCGAGCCACCGCGGTCGTCACTTCCGCAATGTTGCGCACCTGGCCGGTCAAATTGCCGGCCATGGCATTACCGAGTCGGTAAGATCCTTCCAGGTACCGGCCACACCCTGCACATTGGCCTGGCCACCCAACCTTCCTTCGCTACCCACTTCGCGAGCCACGCGGGTGACTTCCGCGGCAAACGAGCGCAGCTGTTCCACCATGGTGTTGAGGGTTTCCTTCAGCTGCAGGATCTCTCCACGCACGTCTACGGTAATTTTCTTGGAAAGATCACCGTTGGCAATGGCCGTTGCCACTTCAGCGATGTTGCGCACCTGGCCGGTCAGGTTGCTGGCCATGAAATTTACATTGTCGGTGAGATCTTTCCAGGTGCCGCCCACGCCCGGCACCTGCGCCTGCCCGCCCAACTTGCCTTCAGTGCCCACCTCGCGCGCGACACGCGTGACTTCTCCAGCAAAAGCATTCAGCTGGTCGACCATCGTGTTGATGGTGTTCTTGAGCTCCAGAATCTCACCGCGCACATCCACTGTGATCTTG